>CAVRDV010000003.1:0-1008293 GCA_963719955.1 uncultured Actinomycetota bacterium
TCGATGGTGCGCTCGCGCGCGGCGGGCCGGTCGGCGATCTCGAACACGATCTGGACCGCGGTCTCGCCCCGCTGGGTGCCGACCACGTCGCGGGGGACGCCGAGCCGCCGGCCGCGCAGCCGGAAGCAGCGCACGCCGTCGTCGACGGTGACGGGATCGAGCTCCCGGGGGGTCTCGTCCCAGTCGAGCCGCTCGGCGTAGAGCTCGGTGAGCTCGGCGAACGAGACCGGCGCGATCAGGTCGATGCTGGAGTAGAGGACGGTGTGCTCGCCGTCCGGCAGGCGCGCGTCGTACTGCCGCGGCGCCATGCCGTCGTAGAGCTCCCACCCGCGGGGGAAGCGCATCGTCAGCATCGGGGTGGCGATCCGGGGGCCGGTCGCCGGCGTCACCGTGGGCGTCGGGTCGGCGGTGGGGGACGCAGAGGGCTCGGCGGAGCCACCGGTCTCGGTCGACCCGGAGGCCGCTGGCGGCTCGGCGGCATCGCCCGCGCAGGCGGACAGCGAGAGGCCCGCGGCCAGCACGACCGCGGTCGCCGCGGAGCGGGCGTACGCCGCCTTGCGTGTCACTCCGCCCCCGATCCGACGACCGCCGTGTGCGGGGTTACGGTACCGCCCGCTCCGGCCGCGGGTCCGGGTCGCGTGGGTACCCTGCTGTCTGGCCGGGCCTTCCGCACCCGGCGGAGGAGCGTCGATGAGCGAGCCACGCGTGCAGGACGCCGTGGCCCTCAGCCTGTCCGGGCCCGAGGGCGTCGTCGACGTCCTGGTGCCGTCGGGGTCGAGCGCCGGCGACCTCGCCGCGCGCTACCGCGACGAGGTGGCGTCCGCGGCACTGCCGCTGATGTTCTCCCTGACCGGAGCCGTGCTCCCGCGACCGGACGCTCGACGAGCTGGGAGTCGAGCCGGGCGACGTCGTCGTGGCGGCGTACGCCGTGCCCGGCCGACGACCGCACGGAGCGCCCGCGAGGCTGCCGCCAGCGGGGTGCTCGCCGACGGCCTGCTGGTCCGGACCGTGCTGGCGGTGGCGGCCGGCTGTGCCCTGCTGGCCGCAGCAGCCGTGGTCGCGGGTGCGGACGGTGCACCGGCGGCCTGGGTGGTCGGCCTGCTTGCCGTGGCGTCGCTGCTGGGCGTCGTCGACGGCGGCCGGTACGCCGCCGCGCGCTCCGCGGTGGCCCCGGCCTTCGCCGCCGCCGCCGTGCTGGCGTGGACCTGGCGACCCGAGCCCGAGGCGCTGCCGATGGTTCTCGGGTTCAGCGGGCTGGCCGCCGCGGCCGCCGCGTCGGTGGCCCGCGCCCGGCGCGGACCCCGCGACGAGCTGGTGGTGTGGATGGTCGCCGGCGTCGCGCTGTTCGTCGTCTCCGGGGTGGCGACGTTGGCCGGGCTACCGCCGGTGGTGGTGTCGTAGCTGGTGCTCCTGCTCGCGCTCTTCGCGGCCCGGATCTCGCCAGCGCTCGCGGTCGACGTCCCCGACCAGCTGCTGGTCGACCTCGACGGCTGGCCGTCACCGCCTGGTCGGCCCGCGACGCGGTGCCCGGACGGCGGGGGCGGACCGTCGTGTCGTCGGCGGCGGTCGCGCAGCTGGCCCACCGGGCCGGTCGCGGGGTGACCGCGGCGGCGGTCGCCTCGGGGCTGCTGGTCGGGGTCGCCTCGGCGCTGTTGCTGCGCACCGACCGGCCGCTGGACCGGGTGGGCGCGCAGTGCCTCGTCGGGCTGGCGGCCGTCGAGCTGCTGCTCGCCGCGCGCAACCACCGGCACCCCGGCGCGCGGTGGGCACTGCGACTGGGTGGGCTCGGGGCGGCGATCGCGCTGGCCGTTCACCTGCTCCCCGCCCGGTCGCCCGCGACCCAGCTTGCGGTGGCCGCGGTCGCGCTCGCGGTCGCGGTCGCCACGGTCGTCGGCGCGGTGGCCACCGGGCGGGGGTGGCGCTCGGCGTGGTGGGCCCGGCGCGCCGAGGTGGCCGAGACCCTGAGCCTCGGCGGCGCGGTTGCTGCGACCGTCGTGTCCACAGGCGGCTTCCGGCAGTTGTGGGGAAATCGCCTCGGTGAGGTTTGGTGGCTGAGCGCACCGGGTAGACCCGGGTTGTCGGCGTTGCTCAGCCCGAGGGGCTGGACCTCTCGGAGTCGGGAGCGGCGACCACCATTAGCGACACCGACGACCAGACGACAGCGACAACCCGGCGGCGCGAGCCGCGAAAGGGGGAACGGCGACCATGTCGCAGAACCAGATGGGCCAGGGTGCGGGCACCCTCACGCGGGCAGCGGGCCTGGTGCCGAAGGCCAAGCGCGACTTCGACGCGCTCAGCAGCCGCCTCGAGGGGCAGATCACCGGCATGGCCGGGCAGTGGGTCGGGGCCGGCGGCAGCGCCTTCCAGGCCCTCCAAGCGGCCTGGACCGAGCGTCAGCGGGTGATCAACCGTGCGCTCGACGAGTTCGAGGCGTCGCTGCGCTCCACCGAGAAGGACTTCATGAGCACCGACGACCAGCAGTCGTCGACGCACACCGCCCTGCAGAACCGGCTCGGCTGAGCCGCCCGGACCAAGGAGAACAGTGATGACCGGAGAGCTTCGCGTCAACCACGGCGGCCTCGACGTCGCCTCCCAGGACCTCGCGGCGGCCGTGAAGGCGATCGACGACCGGCTCAACCGGCTGGAGGCCGAGCTCGAGCCGCTGCGCAGCGACTGGAACGGCCAGGCCCAGCAGTCCTACCTCGCCGCCAAGGCCCAGTGGGACGGCGCCATGCAGGAGATGCGGTCGATCCTCGCGCGGACCTCGGCCAACGTGGCGCAGTCCAACAGCGACTACCTCTCGGCCGACCGCCGCGGGGCCAGCGCCTTCGGCGGCTGAGCAGGAGTCCCGTCACGGGGCCGGGCGTGGGCATCCCACGATCCGGCCCCCTGACGCCGTCCGAGAGGGGATGACCGGTGCCGATCACCGTGACCGCGGCGACGCAGCAGCTCGTCGCCGCGATCGACGCGCTCACCTCCGGGCTCCCGTCCGGGCTCCCCGAGGGCGACACGCGGACCAACGAGGCCGACCTCGAGGCGCTGAAGCAGAGCCTGCTGGAGCGCGCGGAGGACCTCGACGGCGCCGACATCAAGAACGTCACCCTCAGGGGCCACGAGTTCGGTGGCTCCGAGCTCGGGCTGCAGCTCGGTGACCACCACGGCCGGGCCCGTCGAGTGATCGTGGAGACGATCCTGGGCGTGGTCGCCGACCTCGACCGCTACCGCGACGGCGTCGTCCAGGCCGAGCGGCTGCTCGACCTCGCTGACACCGGCAGCGCCGACTCGATGGACCGCAACCGGGCCCGCGCCGAGGGGGAGGTCGCCTCGATCATGCAGCAGGCGACGGCGGTCTCCGAGGCCGACAGCTCCTACGACGAGGCCCGCAACTCCGATGCCAACGAGGGCCGGGCCCCGGGTCAGGCCGACGAGGCGCCGCCCGAGGCCGAGCCGCCGCCCGGCTCGCCCGACCTCGGCGCGCCGCCGGGAGGTGGCGGCTGATGGGACCGCGGGAGACCGAGTTGCGCCGTGCGGTCACCGGTGGCGACGACGCCTCGGTCCAGGACGCCGCCTCGGCCTGGAGCCGTGGCCATGGGCAGCTGACGGACGTCGAGATGGCCCTGGAGGCGGCCAAGCGCTACGTCGACTCCAACTTCGGCGCGGAGACCCGCCCGGCCGTGATCGCCGCCTTCGAGCAGGCCCAGGTCAACGTGCGCAAGCGGGCCGAGCAGATGCAGCAGGCCGAGCAGGCGCTGCGGCTGGCCGCCGTGCAGTACTCCTCCGCGTCCACCACGCTGGCCGAGCTCGGCCCGGTGCCGATGGCGCCCTCCGCGCCCACCATCGCCGGTCTGTCCGACGTCGAGGCGGCCCGCGCCGAGGTGCAGTTCAGTCGCCAGGTCGGCAGCTACGACGGGGCGATGGCCGCGCGCGAGGCCAAGGCCAACGGCGCGCTGACCCGCCTCGACGCCACCTACGCCGACTCCATCGCGGTGATGAAGACCATTCACGGCGAGCCCGACCCCGCCGGCGTCGGCCTCCTTGGCGACCACCGCGGGCACCGCGACCGGGGGCGGCTCGAGCGGTGCAGGCTCGGGCGGGGGCTCGACCGGAGGCGGCGCCGGCGCGACCGGTGGCGGCTCGACCGGTGGGAGCACCGGCGGGTCCACCGGTGGCTCGGGCGTGGGCTCGACCGGAGGTGGCTCGACCGGTGGGGGCACCGGCGGCGCCACCGGGGGGTCGACCCCCGGCACCGCTCCCGGCGGAGCGGGCAGCTCGCAGGGCGGGGGCTCCGTGAGCGGCCCTGGCGCGACACCCGGCGTCGCTGCTGCCGCGGCGGGCGGCTCGGTGGGCGCCCCGGGCGGGGTTGCCGGCGGTCTGGGGGTCACGGCGGCCGCCGGAGGCGCCGCCGCGGCCGGTGGCGCCTGGGCCGCCGGCGTCCGGCAGCCCCCCGGCGGGGCCGCCGTGGCCGGTGCCACCGGCGGGAGTGGGTCGCGGGCCCTCGGAGGCTCCCCGCGCAGCGGGGCCGCCTCGACCTTGGGACGCGGTGGCGCGGCCTATGCCGCAGGCGGACAGACCGCCGGACGGGCCGGCGCGGGGCGCGCCGGTGGCGCGGGTGCGCGCGGAGCCGCCGGCCGCCCGATCGCGGCGACCGGCTCGCAGGGGGCCGCCGGGGGGCGCCGCGGGGCCGCGACCGCGGGGTCCGGTGCCGGCCGCGGCAGGAGTGGCAAGGACCGCCGCCCCGATGTCGACCTCTACGACGAGGGCGATGACTGGGTCGACGACGAGGGCGCCGCGCCCGGCGTGCTCGACTGACGGTGCCGCACCGGGGCAGCCGGGGCAGGGCACGCGGCACGGCCGGGTCGGGGCGGGGCGCAGGCCTCACTAGGATGCCGCTGTCCGTCCGAGCTCGATGACGATGCGGGGAGCGAGCGCGATGAGCCAGGCGGTCCACGGCCTCGGGCCTGGTGCGGGTGACGGTCGCGTCCGGCACCCGTCGCGTCGACCTCGTGCTCCCCGGCGCCGTCCCGGTCGCCGAGCTGGTGCCCGAGCTCGCCCGCAGCGTCGGCCTGCTGGACCCGTCGACGGTCTACGGCGGCTACCGCGCTGGTCACCGCCGACGGCCGCGAGCTCGCGCACCGACGCCGGCCTGATCATCCAGGGCGTCGAGGACGGCGGCCTGATCACCGTCGCCGCCGGCGTCGACGACGAGCCGCCCGCGCGTCTACGACGACGTCGTCGAGGCGATGACCGACGTCGTCGAGCACGACCTCAAGCCCTGGGAGCCGGCGGCGGGCCGGCGTACCGCCCTGTGGGCGGCGGCGCTGCTGCTGGCGCTCGGCGCGGTGCGCGCTGCTCCTCCAGCGCGGCTCGCTGCTGGCCGGCGTCGCCGCGGCTCGTGGTGGCGCCGCCCTGGTCATCGGCGCGATCGTGCTGTCCCGGGTGCAGCGCGAGCCCGAGGCGGCGGTGGCCGTCGCCTGGATGGGGCGGGCGTACGCCGCGGTCGCGGGCTGATGCTCGCCGACGGCGCGGAGGCGTCGGCCGACCTGCTCGGCGTCCCCGCGGCTGCCGCCGGCGGCGGCGCGCTGGTCGCCGGCCTGGTCTGCCTCGTCGGCCTCGGCGAGGGCCGCACGCTGGTGCCGCCGACCGTCGTGGGCGCGGTCTTCCTGGCCACCGGGTCGCTGATCGGGCCGCCGACTTCGACCCCGCCGTCGTGCTGACCACGCCGCTGGCGCTCGTCGTGATCGCCGGCAGCGTCTTCCCCTGGCTGGCGCTCGGTGCGACCGGCACCCGCGTCGACCAGCTCTACACCATCGCCGACATCACCGCCGAGCCCCGAGCCGGTCGACCCCGACGCGGGTCGGCGCCGACGCCCGGATCGCCCACGAGATCCTGGTCGCGGTGTCCGCGACCGTCGGCCTGCTGCTGGTGCTGGTCGCGCCGCTGGCCGTGTCGCTCGGCCTGTCCGGCGCGATCCTCGGCGTGCTGTGCTGCGTGGTCGTGATGCTGCGCACCCGTCAGTACCGCACCGGCCCGGAGGTCCTGGTCGGCCTGGTCTCCGGCATCGTCGGGCTCGTCGGCGGTGGCCGTGGCCGTGCTCTGGCTGCACCCCGACTGGCGACCCCGGCCGCGTGGTGCTGGCGGCCACCGGCGCGGTGCTGCTCGCGGTGACCGCTGCTCCCGATGCCGCCGTCGGTGCGCCGCGGCCGGCTCGGCGACGTCGCCGAGATCGTCGCGCTGCTGGCCCTGCTGCCCGCTGCTCGTGGTCGCGGTCGGCGTCGTTCTCGGCGATCCGCGGGTGAGCGCCGATGGCCACCAAGACGGACCTGGTCGAGGCCTACTCGTTCAGCCGACGCCGGCTCGTCACGGCGTTCGTCTCCGGCGCGCCCGGCGGCCGCGAGGTCGAGCCGGCCCGGCCCGGCCGCACGATCGTCGGCGGGCTCGCCCTGGCCGTCCTGCTGGTCGCCGGGCGCGCGATCGCCGGCATCTTCTCGCCGAGCGTCGCCGACGACTGGAAGCAGCCGGGGCTGATCGTCTCGAAGGAGACCGGGGCGGCGTACGTCATCACCGAGGCGCGGTGACCCGCGTGCTGCACCCGGTCATCAACAACACCTCCGCGTTGCTCATCGCAGGCGACGCCGCAGGGAGCCGCACGCTGGTGCCGCAGGACGTCATCGACGAGCAGGTCGTCGGTGACGACCTCGGGATCGTCGGGGCGCCGCCGACGGTGCCGTCGCCGGCCCTGCTGGTGCCGTCGGGGTGGACCGCCTGCACCTCCGCGACCACGGGTGTCCGGCTGTCGGTCACCGCGTCGTCGCCGGTCACCGCGCAGCCCGGCGGCGCCTTGGTCGTGCGCGACGTCGTGTCGGGGGCGGTCCACCTGGTCGCCCAGGACGACGCCGCCGACGGGCCGGCGTCGGTGCGGCGCTACGCGCTCCCCGGACAGGGCGCCGCGCGCGACAAGATGCTGAGCACGCTGGGGCTGCCGATCGGCGCGCTGGCGACGCCGGTGTCCCCGCAGTGGCTCGCACTGGTGCCTCCCGGCGGGGCGCTGACCTGGGACAGCGCCAAGGTCGACGCCGCGGGGGACCGGGTGGACTACGAGCAGGCCGTCTATCCCGGGGCCCGGGTCGGCGACCTGGTGCGGGCGCCGGGGCAGGACTTCGTGCTGCTCGCCGGCGGTCCGGCCCCGCTCGACGCGTTCGCGGCGGCCGTCTATGCCAACCTGCCCCCGCCCCGCACACCGCGGGTGCGGTCGATGGCGTCGCTGCCCGACAGTCGCTACCTCGCGCCGCCGTTCGCGGCCGCCCGGTGGCCGACCGAGGCGCTGGAGCCGGTGACCGGCGAGAGCTGCCTCCAGCTGGTGACGGCGGCCGGCAGCGCGCCGTACGCCGTCCTGGTCGGCGACCCTGGCGAGGCGGCCGGCTCCGCCGACGTGCCGGAGGGGCGCCGCGCGGTGACGGTCGACCCCGGGCGCGGGGCGCTCGTGGCCTCGGGCGACTGGGGTCGCACCGCCAGTGGCAGCGTCGTGCTCGTCGACGGCAAGGGGCGGGCCTCCCCGCTCGAGGGTGCCGACGCCGCTGCCCTGCTGGGCTACGCCGACACGGCCGTGCCGGTGGTCCCCGACAGCTGGCTGGCGCTGCTGGAGCAGGGCGTCGTGCTCTCCCAGGAGGCCGCGCTCTGCCCGCCCGACCCTGAGGGTGGCTCGTCGTGCGGCTGAGGCCGCGGCTGGCCGGGGCTGCCGCCGTGGTGGCGGCCGCGACGGTGGTCCCCGTGGTGCCGGGGGATGCGGGGCCGGCGTACGCCGTCGACGCGGACTGCACGTCCGTGACCGCCGACGCGGCGACCGGGCCGGCCACGTCGGCGAGCGTGCCGGCCGGGCTGCTCGACCTCGCCGGAGCCCAGGAGCTGGTGCCCGGGCGGCCCGGTGCCGGCCAGACGGTGGCGGTCGTCGACTCCGGCATCGCCGGGTCGCCGTGGCTGGCCGAGGTGGCACACCCCTACCGACCCGCGCCCGTGGTCGACCCGCACGGCACCGCGGTCGCGGGCCTCGTCGCGGGGGCGCCGCAGCCGGGCGGTGCGCCGGTGGGGGCCGCGCCGGCGGCGCGCCTGCTCGACGTGCGCGTCTACGACCAGTGGCCGGTGACGCTCGAGGGCGCGGCGGGGCCGACGTCCGCGTCGGTCGCCGACGGGCTGGCATGGGTGCTTCGGCACCGGCGGGAGGAGTCGATCGACGTCGCGGTCGTCGCTGTGGCCGTGCCCGACTCGTCTCGGCTGGCGCGGGTGGTGCGGCGGCTGGTGCGCTCCGACGTGGTCGTGGTCGCGGCTTCGGGCAACCGGCCGCGGGAGGAGAGCGACCCGCTGTTCGCGGAGCTCGGCCAGCGCCGGCCGGGAGAGGACGCCGCCGAGACGGTGTTCCCGGCGGGCTACCCAGGGGTCGTCGCCGTCAGTGCGACGGCGGACGGGGCGCCCGGCGTCGACGCCCGCGACGAGGTGCTGGCGAGCTCGGCCGTGGTGGTGGCGGCGCCGACGTTCGGTGCGGTCAGCGTCGGGCTGCACGGCGAGACCTGCGTGCTGCCGCAGGTCGCCACCTCGTGGGCGGCCGCCGAGGTCGCCGGCGTCGTGGCCCTGCTGCGGCAGCGCTTCCCCGACGACACGGCTCCGCAGATCGTGGCGCGGCTGGTCGACACCGCCGACGGCAGGCCCGACGGCCGCACCCGCTCGACCGGGGCCGGGGTGGTCCAGCCGGTCGAGGCGCTCACCCGCCCCCTCTCGCCGTCGCGCGACGGCGCGGTCCCCGGCGATCCGGTCGTCGCCGACGACACCCCGCCCGCCACCGCGCCGGAGCCGGCGTACTCCCCGCTGCCGGAGGTCCGCGAGGCGGCCGGCTGGTGGGCGCTCGCCGGTGGTGCGCTGTTGGTGCTGGCGATGGTGGCCCGGCCGCTCGTCGCGCGCCGGAGGTGAGGCGTCCGTCGAGCCGGCGGGGCCGAGATCGACCCGGGGCGGGGAACTGGCGGAGGATGCGGGATTCGAACCCGCGAGGGCTGTTAACCCAACCCGCTTTCCAAGCGAGCGCCATAGGCCACTAGGCGAATCCTCCGCAGAGGAGGGTACCGGTAGCCCTCCCGGCCGGCGAAATCTCCCTCGCGGCCTCGGGCCGGGGGCGCCAGCGGCCGCGCCGGCATTGGTCGGCGGCGGCCGACCCCGCCGGTTGGCGGGGCTCACCTCGACTCACCTAGACTCTGGGCCAACCCCCCGTGTGGCGGCATCTTGCCGAACTCCCCCAGGGCCGGAAGGCAGCAAGGGTAAGCGAGCTCTGCCGGGTGCGCGGGGGGCCTTTGCTTGCCCCAGAGCGGCCGGGTCGTGTGCCTGACCCACGCTGGTACGACGACGGCTGGGGCACACGACCGCCTCACCGGTGGGGCACGATGGCGCCATGCTGGTCATCGCACACCTCAGCGACACGCACTTCGGTGGCAAGGGCGACCCGGTGGGGCGGGTCCGGCGGGTGCTCGGCCACCTGGCCAGCCTCGACCCGCCGGTCGACGTGGTGCTGGTGACCGGTGACATCGCCGACCACGGCACGCCGGAGGAGTACGCCGAGGCGGCGGCCGTGCTGGGCGAGTGGCCGGGCCCCGCCCCGGCGTACCTCTGCATCGGCAACCACGACGTCCGGCCGGCGTACGCCGCGATGCGAGGGCTGCCTCCCGACCGCCCCACCGACGAGGCGCACCGCGCGGCCGGTCACCTCTTCCTGATGCTGGACTCGATGGTCCCCGCGCCGGCGGGGGAGCGCATCGACCACGGGGTCCTCGCGCCGGAGACGCTGGCCTGGCTCGACGAACAGCTGGCCTCGCGGGAGCCGGCCGAGCGCGCGTTCGTCTGCCTGCACCACCCGCCCGAGCGGATCCACCTCGGGCTGATGGACCCGATTCGCCTCGAGAACGCCGCCGACCTCGCCGCCGTCCTCGACCGTCACGACGACCTGGTCGCGGTGCTCGTCGGCCACGCGCACTCCGCGTGCGCGCTCACCTTCACCTCGATGCGGCACCCGCTGCCGGTGCTGGTCCCCGGCGGGGTCGTCTCCACCGTGACGATGGACGCCGAGCCGTTCCCGCCGATCACCACCGAGCTCCCGCCGACGTACGCCGTCCACTTCGTCGACGACGCCCCCGACGGCTCGCCGCTGATCGTCACCCACTGGCGCAGCCTGCCGATGGGCGCCTCGGCCTGATCCCGCCGGACCTCCCGATCGTTTGCTGCGTTCTGCGCGTGTGTCGGGCCTGTCGCCGCGCGAAACGCAGCAAACGTCCACGCCGGCCCCGGTCCGCGGGAGCGGCCTACCGGGTGTCGGTGCCGGTGGTTAGGGTTCAGGCGTGGAGTCACCCCTCGCGCTCTACCGCCGCTACCGGCCCGAGACGTTCGCCGAGGTCATCGGTCAGGACCACGTCACCGAGCCGCTGCGGGCCGCGCTGGCGAACAACCGGGTCAACCACGCCTACCTCTTCTCCGGTCCTCGCGGCTGCGGCAAGACCACCTCGGCGCGGATCCTGGCGCGGGCGCTCAACTGCGAGCAGGCGCCCGATCGCCGACCCGTGCGGCGAGTGCGACAGCTGCCGCGACCTGGCCCGCGGCGGCCCGGGGTCGATCGACGTCATCGAGATCGACGCGGCCTCCCACGGCGGCGTCGACGACGCCCGTGACCTGCGCGAGAAGGCGTTCTTCGCGCCGGTGCGCGACCGCTACAAGGTCTACATCATCGACGAGGCCCACATGGTCACCACGCAGGGCTTCAACGCCCTGCTCAAGCTCGTCGAGGAGCCGCCGCCCCACCTGCGCTTCATCTTCGCCACGACCGAGCCCGACAAGGTGCATCGCCGACGATCCGCTCGCGCACCCACCACTACCCGTTCCGGCTGATCCCGCCGCGGCTGCTCTCGGCGTACCTCTCCGAGCTGTGCGCCAAGGAGGGCGTCGCCATCGAGCCGGCGGCGCTGCCGCTGGTCGTCCGCGCCGGCGGCGGCTCGGCGCGCGACACGCTGTCGGTGCTCGACCAGCTGCTCGGCGGCGCCGGCGCCGACGGGCGTCACCTACGAGCTGGCGACCGGGCTGCTCGGCTACACGCCCGACACGCTGCTCGACGAGGTCGTCGACGCCTTCGCCGCCGGCGACGGCGCGGCGGTCTTCGGCGTCGTCGACAAGGTGATCGAGACCGGCCAGGACCCGCGCCGCTTCACCGAGGACCTGCTGCGCCGGCTGCGCGACCTGGTGATCGTCGCCGCGGTCCCCGACGCCCCGGCGACCGGGCTGATCGACGTCTCCGAGGACCAGGGCGAGCGGCTGGTCGCGCAGGCCGCCCGCTTCGGCCGCGACCGAGCTCTCCCGCGCCGCCGACCTGGTGGCCGCCGGGCCTGACCGAGATGCGCGGCGCCACCGCACCGCGGCTGCTGCTCGAGCTGCATCTGCGCGCGGGTGCTGCTGCCCGGCGCCGACCACTCCACCGACGGCGTGCTGGCGCGCCTCGACCGGCTCGAGAAGCGCGCCGTCGATCACCGGCACGCCGGCGCGCCGCCGCGCCGACCGCTCCGCCCGCCGCTGCCGCGCCCGCGACCGGCCGGCGCAGCCGCTCCCGACTCGCCCTCGGCCGCCCCCGCGCCGCCGCCCGCCCGGCGCGCCGGCGCCGAGCCCGCCGCCGTCGCCCGCCGCCGAGCGCGCCCCCGTCGCCGGCGCCCGCCGCCGAGCGCCCGCCGGCCGAGCCGGCTCGCAGCCGCACCCGCCGCCGCTCCCGCGCCCGAGCCGGCGGCCCCCGCGCCGACGACGAGCCGCGCCGACGCCGCGGCCCGACCGGCGGCCTGACCCTGGTCGACGTACGCCGGCTGTGGCCCGACATCGTCGAGGCGACCAAGCTGCGCCGCCGGCTCACCTGGATCCACCTCACCCAGCACGCCCAGGTCGTCGCCGTCGACGGCAACACGCTGACCCTCGGCTTCGCCAACGCCGGCGCCCGCGACTCGTTCGTCAAGCGGCGGCAGCGACGAGATCGTCCGCCAGGCCGCGATCGACGTGGTCGGCGCCGACTGGACGGATCGAGGCGATCGTCGACCCCGGCGCCCAGGCCGCGCGGCCACCGGACGGCCGACCCGGGTGCCACCGAGCCCTCGTCCGCGGCCGCCCCCGCCGAGGAGCCCTCGGCTCCCACGACCGACGCCGCACCGGCGGCGCCCGTCGACCCCGACGACCGGGCCCGGCCGGAGCCGGACGCCGCCCCCGCTCCCGCGGCGCCCCGGCCGGCCCGGACGCCGTCGCCGCGGCCCGCCAGGCGATCCGCGACACCCGGCCCGGCCGACGCGCCGGCCGGCGTCGACGACCGGCGCCGACGGTCGGCCGACGCCGACGCCCACCCCGACGACCTCGACGCCGAGACCAGGGCCTCGACGGCGCCGAGCTGCTCCAGCGCGACGCTCGGCGCCGAGATGATCGAGGAGATCCCCCACCAGTGAGCGGCGCGCCCGACCGCCCGTGCCACCGACGACCAGACGAGGTGACCTCATGACCGACAACCCCTTCGACGCCCTCGGCGGCGGCTTCGACATGAACGCCCTGCTCCAGCAGGCCCAGCAGATGCAGGAGCAGCTGCGAGCAGCGCCCAGGCCCAGCTGGCCGAGCAGACCGTCGACGGCACCGTCGCCGGCGGCGCGGTCACGGTCACCGTCAACGGCGTCGGCGAGCTGGTCGGCGTCGAGATCCGCCCGGCGACGTTCGACGGCGCAGCGACGCCGACGACCTGGCCGACCTCGGCGACATGATCGTCGCCGCCTACCGCGACGCCAAGGCCCAGGCCGACGCGCTCGCCGGCGACGCGCTCGGTCCGCTGGCCGGGGCGGCCTGCGGCGGCGGCCTCGGCGGCGGCCTGCCCGGTCAGCTCGGGTTCTGAGGAGACCTTCGTTGTACGAAGGCGTCGTCCAGGACCTGATCGACGAGCTCGGCCGGCTGCCCGGCGTCGGTCCGAAGAGCGCGCAGCGGATCGCGTTCCACCTGCTGCAGGCCGACCCGGTCGACGTACGCCGGCTCGCCGACGTGCTGATCGAGGTCAAGGCCAAGGTGAAGTTCTGCACGATCTGCTTCAACGTCTCCGAGGACGAGCAGTGCCGGATCTGCCGCGACCCGCGGCGCGACCCGGCGGTGCTGTGCGTCGTCGAGGAGTACAAGGACGTCGTCGCGATCGAGCGCACCCGCGAGTTCCGCGGCCGCTACCACGTGCTCGGCGGGGCGATCTCGCCCATCGACGGCATCGGCCCCGACCAGCTGCGCATCCGCGAGCTGATGATCCGGCTGGCCGACGGCACCGTCACCGAGGTCATCCTCGCGACCGACCCCAACCTCGAGGGCGAGGCGACCGCGACCTATCTCACCCGCCTGCTCAAGCCGATGGGCTTGCGCGTGACGCGCTTGGCGAGTGGACTGCCCGTAGGCGGTGACCTCGAGTACGCCGACGAGGTCACGCTCGGGCCGTGCGTTCGCAGGAAGGAGATCCGCAGATGACTGACCGACGGAGTCGCCGACCGCCGAGGAGCTCGGCGGAGCGCCGACGACAGCAGGACGTTCGCCGCAGCAGATCGCCGACCAGGTGGAGAGCTTCCTGCTCGCCCTGCGCGCGATCGCGCGCGAGGCAGACGGCGGCTCGCGCCATCTCGCTGCTGCTGCTCGAGATCAGCCAGGTGCTGCTCGCCGGCGCCCGGCTCGGCGCGCAGCAGCGACTTCACCCCGCGCGAGCGAGTACCAGCCCGACGTCGGCCCCGAGGCCGACCTCGACGAGATGCGGCTGCGGCTCGCCGACGATGCTCGACGGCGTCGACACCTACAGCTTCGTCTTCGACCCCTACGTCCCCGAGCTGGTCGAGAGCCAGCTCTCCGACGACCTCACCAGCATCGCCACCGACCTCGAGAACGGCCTGCGCCACTTCCGCGCCGGCGACGTCGCCGAGGCGCTGTGGTGGTGGCAGTTCTCCTACGTCTCCTCCTGGGGCAACCTCGCCGGCGCGCGCGCTCAACGCGCTGCTGTCGGTGGTCGCCCACGACCGGCTCGACGCCGAGTTCGACCATCGACGACGAGCAGGTCGCCGCCGCCGATGAGATACTCGGCGGCGACTCGACGACCCCTCGGTAGACTCGCCGGCGGCCGCAGCGCAGCGTGGCGGGCCCGCTCCGGGCAGGCGGCCGTCTCCGAACGACCCGAGGACCAACCGTGGGCATTGTCGTGCAGAAGTACGGCGGCTCCTCCGTCGCCGACGCCGACGGCATCAAGCGCGTCGCCCAGCGCATCGTCGAGCACCAAGCAAGGCCGGCCACGACGTCGTCGTCGTCGTCTCCGCGATGGGCGACACCACCGACGAGCTGCTCGACCTCGCCGAGCAGGTGACGCCGCTGCCGCCGCCGCGCGAGCTCGACATGCTGCTCACCGCCGGCGAGCGGATCTCGATGGCGCTGGTCGCGATGGCGATCGCCGACCTCGGCCACAAGGCGCAGCTCGTTCACCGGCTCGCAGGCCGGCGTGATCACCGACTCCGCGCACGGCAAGGCCAAGATCATCGACGTCACGCCCGGCCGCATCGCCGAGCGCCATCGAGCGACGGGCGCGATCGCGATCGTCGCCGGCTTCCAGGGCGTCTCGCCAGGACACCAAGGACATCACCACGCTCGGCCGCGGCGGCTCCGACACCACCGCCGTCGCGCTGGCCGCCGCGCTCGGCGCCGACGTCTGCGAGATCTACACCGACGTCGACGGCGTCTTCACCGCCGACCCGCGGATCGTGCCGACCGCCCGCAAGCTCGACCGCATCTCCTACGAGGAGATGCTCGAGCTGGCGGCCTGCGGCGCCAAGATCCTGCACCTGCGGTGCGTCGAGTACGCCCGCCGCTACGACATGCCCGATCCACGTGCGCTCGTCGTTCTCGCCAGAAGGAAGGCACCTGGATCGTCCCCGAACCAGCCAGCAGAGGAAGTCACCGATGGAGCAGGCCATCATCGCCGGCGTCGCCCACGACCGCAGCGAGGCCAAGATCACCGTGGTCGGCGTGCCCGACAAGGTCGGCGAGGCCGCGCGGATCTTCGAGGCGCTCGCCGCGCGCCGAGATCAACATCGACATGATCGTGCAGAACGTCTCGGCCGCCGCGACCGGCCTCACCGACATCTCCTTCACGCTGCCGCGCGCCGACGGCCAGACCGCGATGAGCGCGCTGGCGCGAGATCCAGGACGAGGTCGGCTACGACAAGCTGCTCTACGACGACCAGATCGGCAAGGTCTCGCTGATCGGCGCCGGCATGCGCTCGCACCCCGGCATCACCGCGAAGTTCTTCGCCGCGCTCGCCTCCGCCGGCGTCAACATCGAGATGATCTCCACCTCGGAGATCCGGATCTCGGTGATCGTCGACGAGGCGCAGGTCGACGCCGCCGTCCGCGCGGCCCACACGGCGTTCGACCTCGACGCCGACGAGGTCGAGGCCGTCGTCTACGGCGGGACCGGCCGATGACATGGCCGCGTGCAACATCGGCGTCGTCGGCGCCACCGGCCAGGTCGGCGTCGCGATGCGCCAGATCCTGCTCGAGCGCGGCTTCCCGGTCGACGAGATCCGCTTCTTCGCCTCGGCGCGCTCGGCCGGCACGGTGCTGCCGTTCGGCGACCGCGAGGTCGTCGTCGAGGACGCCGCGACCGCCGACCCGACCGGCCTCGACATCGCGCTGTTCTCCGCCGGCGCCACCACCTCGCGCGCGCTGGCGCCCCGACGTTCGCCGACGGCCGGCGTGATCGTCGTCGACAACTCCTCGGCCTGGCGGCATGGACCCCGACGTCCCGCTGGTCGTCTCCGAGGTCAACCCCGAGGCGCGTCGACGAGGCGCCGCAAGGGCATCATCGCCAACCCCAACTGCACGACGATGGCCGCGATGCCGGTGCTCAAGCCGCTGCACGACGAGGCCGGGCTGGTCCGCCTGATCGCGTCGACCTACCAGGCCGTCTCCGGCTCCGGCGTCGCCGGCGTCGAGGAGCTGGCCGCGCAGGTCGCGGCCGCGGGCGACAAGGCCGCGCGAGCTGGCCTACGACGGCGACGGCGGTCACCTTCCCCGAGCCGGTGAAGTACGCCGCGCACCATCGCCTACAACGTCCTCCCGCTGGCCGGCTCGATCGTCGACGACGGCCTCGACGAGACCGACGAGGAGCAGAAGCTCCGCAACGAGTCGCGCAAGATCCTCGGCATCCCCGACCTGCGCGTCTCCGGCATCTGCGTGCGGGTGCCGGTCTTCACCGGTCACTCGCTGGCGATCAACGCCGAGTTCGCGCGGCCGCTGACCGTCGGCGCGCGCCACGCGAGCTGCTGGCCGCCGCTCCCGGCGTCGAGCTGACCGACATCCCGACCCGCTGCAGGCGGCCGGCAAGGACCCGTCGTACGTCGGCCGGATCCGGCAGGACCCGGGCGTCGACGACGACCGCGGTCTCGCGCTGTTCGTCAGCAACGACAACCTGCGCAAGGGCGCCGCCCTCAACACCGTGCAGATCGCCGAGCTGGTCGCCGCGTCACTCTGAGCGGGTCGCCGGGGGCGGCTGCTGACTACTGGAAGTCGAAGAAGGTGGTCGTCCCGGTGCGACGGCCGCCGGCCCACAGGCCGTCCGATCCGACGAGCAGACCGCGGTCGACGATCTCCAGCGACTTGGCGCCCACCTTGGAGTTCTGGCCGGGGTTCCAGGCGAGCGGCGTGCCGTCGGCGAGGTCGAGGGCGGCCAGGTGGCTGCGCCACACGCCGCCGGAGTACTTCCGGGCGCCGGTGCAGGAGTCGAAGCCGAGCTTCGGCTCCATCAGCTCCGTCGCGCCAGGCCCGGCGTCGGGCTTGCAGAAGTGCCCCCCGACATAGACGGCGGCGTCGGAGACCGCGACGCCGTACGACGAGTCGCGCATGAAGTGTCGCCACAGGTAGTTGACCGAGGTCTCGGCCGTGCTCACGTAGTAGACGTAGTCCGAGCTGGTCGCGGTGCCGTAGACGAGGGCGTAGTGCTGCCGATCGGGTGAGATCCCGATGTCCTGGACGTCGTAGACGGGCGTCGGGATGTTGGTCAGTCGGTGACCGGTCAGCGTCGGCGCGGCCGCGTTGCTGATGTCGATGATCGCCATCGGGCCGGTGATCGACCCGCCCGGCCCGGAGACCCCGGAGAACAAGCCGCCGAGGTAGAGCCGAGTGCCGGCGTCGTTCATCTCGAGCATCCGCACCCGCGGGTAGTACTCGCCGGAGGTCGTGAAGCTGAACCCGGGCACGACCGCGCCGGTGGCGGAGTTGATCTCGGCCACCGTCTCGATGTTGTTCGATCCGACGGCCTTGAAGTTGCCGCCGATGAAGAGCCGACCGCTGCCGTAGGCGAGCTCCTGCGGCAGCCCCTTGGGCTTGGGGCTCTTGAAGGCCTTGACCACCGAGCAGTCGCTCAGGTCGACCAGCACGACCTTGTTGCGCGACTTCAGCTTGCCGTCGCTGCCGGAGACCTTGGTGAACTTGCCGGCCACGTAGACCTGGGTGGGGGTGGGGCCCGCCTCGACGGCCGTGACCTCCTTGTTGAAGGTGAACTGCTGCTGGCACACCATCTGCTTGGTGTCCATCCCCCAGGCGGCGAAGTACGGCTGCTCGATGATCGCGCCGTCCGGCAGCTCGATCTCGAGGAAGTTGCCGCCGGAGACGATGGTGTCGCCCACCTGCGCGACGGCGGCCGTCCTCCTGGGGCGCGACTTGCCGTTGGACAGCACCTCGTGCGGCGTCCTGAGGATGATCGGATATCCCCCGGACGCGGACTCCGGCACCAGCGTGCCGTGGACCGTGGCAGCCGAGGCCGCGGGCGCGGCGAAGCCACCGGGCACCAGGAAGAGCGCGGCCGAGAGAACAAGCGATGCGCCGACGCGCACAGACAGACAACCCACTGAAACGAACCCCCATGTTCGGCCCGCTCCTGCCCCGAGAGGTGTGGCCGACCTGGATCCACGGCGGGCGAGCGGTACCAGGGTAAGCGACGAAGGCGAAGTCGGCAAAGCGGTCTAGGGACCTGGACGTCTGCCACGCGAGGGGACGCACGTCCGGACCCGCCCCTCGCGGGTCCGGACGTTGCCGATGTCCTGAGACATCACAGGGTCGGGCTGACAGGATTTGAACCTGCGGCCTCTTCGTCCCGAACGAAGCGCGCTACCAAGCTGCGCCACAGCCCGATGCGGTGACCGGGGCCACCGCAACCCGGGTGAGCATACCGGAGCGCGGGGGTCTGAAATCGGTTCCCGGGCCCACGACATGCCGGCCGCTGCGGCGCTAGATGCTGGTTGCGGTGGCGCGAGAGGTCGCCCGTGGCGCTGTGACGGCTGGTCAGCGCGAGGTGAGCGTGAGCAGCGTCGCCTCGGGGCGGCAGGCCACGCGGATCCGGGCGTACGGCGACGGTGCCGACGCCGGCGGACACGTGCAGCCAGGCTGGAGCCCGGGTCGCCGGCGCGGGAGTCGGCCGGGTGCCGGTGCAGGCCCTGGGCGCGGTTGTTGTCGAGGTCGCAGTTGGTGGTGAGCGCGCCGACGACCGGCAGACAGACCTGGCCGCCGTGGGTGTGCCCGGCGATGATCGCGTCGTAGCCGTCGCCGGCGAACTGGTCGAGCACCCGGAGGTACGGCGCGTGCGTCGACCGCCAGCCGCAGATCGGCGGTGGGGTCGGCCGGTCCGGCGACCAGGTCGAGCCGGTCGTAGCCCAGGTGGGGGTCGTCGACGCCGGCGAAGGCGATCCGCAGCCCGTCGACCACCAGAGTCGCCGAGCTCGTTGGTGAGGTCGAGCCAGCCCGCGCTCGGCGAGCGCCGCCTGCAGGTCGGGCCACGGCAGCGGCGGCGCGTCGGTGTTGCGGCGCCCGTCGTCGGGCAGCAGGTAGCGCAGCGGGTTGCTTCAGCTGCGGCGCGAAGTAGTCGTTGGAGCCGAACACGAAAGCACCCCGGGCACGTCCAGCAGCTCGTCGTAGGCCTCGAGCACCGGGTCGACCGCGTCGCGGTGGGCCAGGTTGTCACCGGTGTTGACCACCAGGTCGGGTTCGAGGGCGGCCAGGCCACGCAGCCAGTCCTGCTTGCGCCGTCTGGCCCGGGGTCATGTGCAGGTCACTGAGGTGCAGCACCCGGAGCGGCGTCGGCCCCCGGCGGGAGCACGGGCACGGTGACCTGCCGCAGGGTGTACTGCCGCGCCTCCCAGGCGGCGTACGCCGTCAGCGCCGCACCGGCGACCGCCCCGGCGCCGATCGTGCGCCGCCGCAATCCGCGATGAGTCCCACGCGGCAAGGCTGCCACAATGGCCCTCATGAGTGCCCTGAAGGACCGACTACGCGCCGACCTGACCGCTGCCATCAAGGCTCGCGACGAGGTCCGCTCCTCGCACGCTGCGGATGGTGCTGACCGCGATCACCAACGCCGAGGTGGCCGGCAAGGAGGCCCGCGAGCTCTCCGACGACGACATCGTCGGCGTGCTGTCGACGGAGGCGAAGAAGCGCCGCGAGGCGGCCACGGCGTTCGCGGACGGCGGCCGCGACCGAGATGGCGGCCAAGGAGCGGGCCGAGGCCGCGGTGATCGCCGACTACCTGCCCGCTCAGCTCAGCGAGGCCGAGATCGCGGACCTGGTGACCGCGGCCATCGCGCAGACCGGCGCGGCCGGAGGAGGGCATGCGCGCGATGGGCAAGGTGATGGGCGTGCGTCACGCCGCAGACCAAGGGCCGGGCCGACGGCGCCGCCGTCGCCGCGGAGGTACGCCGCCAGCTCGGCTGAGATCGACCCGCCACGGCCGGCCTGTCGCGCGACCACGGCCCGCATGTCGCGATCAGCCGCGTCCGCCGCCGTTGTTGCCGCCGCCATTTCCGCCGCCGCCATTTCCTCCACCGTTGTTGCCTCCGCCGTTGTTCTTGGCCTTGGGCTTCGGCGGGGCGGGAGCGTTGGACGAGGGGACCAGGAGCACCATCGCCGCCCTGGACGACCGACTGCCCCGGCGCGGGGTAGGCGATCCGCACGGACTCGGACTGCGAGTAGTTCTCGGTCACGTGGATGTCGACGGACGCCTTGAGCCCCTGGGAGTGCAGCAGGGCGATCGCCGAGGACACGGTCAGGCCGGTGACCTGCGGCACGGTGGTCATCGCCGCTCGGCTTCACGCCGGACAGGTCAGGGCGAGCGGAAGTCGACGAAGTCGAGGTCGTCGTCGACGACGCGCATCAGCGTCACCCCACATCGGGCCGGCGTAGCCGGAGCCCGACGCCGCGGAGATGTAGCCGCCGCCGACGGTCTGCCCGGCCAGCGAGATCGGGTAGCCCCGCGCGTTGGCGCCGGCGATCATCGACGCGCCGCGAGCCTGGGGCGTGTAGCCGCACGAACCACACCGACCTGCTGGCTGTTGGTGGTGCCGGTCTTGCCGGCCGACGGCTACGGTCGAGCCGCTGGGCTGAGCCGAAGCCGCCGGGCTCGATGCACGCCCTCGCAGGACGTCGTTGACCGCGTCGGCGACGCCCGGCGTCCATCGACCTGCTTGCACTCGGCTGTCGTACTCCTTGAGCGGCGTTGCCGTCGGCGTCGTCGATGCGCGGTCACCGGCCGGCGTGTCGCAGTGCAGGCCGCGGGCGGCGAAGGTGGCGTAGGCCTCGGCCATCTCCAGCGGGCTGACGTCGGCGACGCCGAGGGTGAACGACGGGACCCGCTCGGCGACGGGTTGTCCTCGTCGGCTTCGGGTGGGTGAGCTCGACGCCCATCTTGCTTGGCCAGCTCGAAGGGCTCGCAGAGGCCGGTGCGCGCTCGAGCTGCGGCGAAGAAGGTGTTGACCGACTCGCGGGTGCCGGTGTAGAGCGTCTTGGACCCGCTCGTCGTGGAGTTGGGGACGTCCCAGGCGCCGTAGCCGGTAGGGCTCGCCGTCGCAGTCGGCGAACTCGGACATCGTGGATCTGGATCTTGCTGCGGCGACGTTGATCGTGTGTTGAGCGGGATGCCCTGCTCCAGCGCGGCGGCCAGGACGAACACCTTGAACGTCGAGCCGGCCTGGAAGCCGTGGAGTCGCCGTACTCGCTTGGGGACGACGTAGTTGAGGAAGGTCTCGCCCTTCTTCGTCGTCGAGCCCATCGGCCGCGACTGGGCGAGCGCCACACGTCGCCGGTGCCGGGCTCGACCATCGCCAGGCGCGCCGATCGCCTGGTCGGTCGGGTAGACGTGGTCGGCGACCGACGCTGTCGGCGGCCTCCTGGTACGTCGAGGTCGATCGTGGTGTGGATGGTCAGGCCGCCGGTCTTGAGCAGCTGCTTGCGCTCGCTTGACGGTCTTGCCGAGCGCCGGGTCCTGGAGCAGGTAGTTGCCAGACGTAGTCGCAGAAGAACGGGGCCTGCGAGTCGAGGCAGCCGTTGTTGTGCGTCTGGACCTTGAGCCCGAGCTTCTTGCCCTTGAGCCTGCTCGGCCTCGGCCTGCGGTGATGACGTGAGCTGCGGCCATCCGGTCGCAGCACGATGTTGCGACGCTCGAGCGCCTTGTCGGGGTAGTTGGTCGGGTCGTAGCCGATGGGGTTCTTGACCAGGCCGGCGAGCATCGCCGACTGGCGCAGGTTGAGCTCTCTTGGCGTTCGTTGTTGAAGTAGTGGCGGGCGGCCGACTGGACGCCGTAGGCGCCGTCACCGAAGTAGGCGATGTTGAGGTAGCGCTCCAGGATCCAGTCCTTGGAGTGGTTCTGCTCGAAGGCGATCGCGTAGCGCAGCTCGCGGATCTTGCGGGCGTAGGTGTCGTCGGTCGCCGCCGCGCCGCTCCTCCTTGGTCTTCGCCTGGCTGGAGCAGCGTCAGCTTGACCATCTGCTGGGTGATCGAGGAGCCACCCTGGACCACGCTCGCCGTTGGCCTGGTTGGTGACGAAGGCGCGCAGCGTGCCCTTGAGGTCGAGCGCGCCGTGCTCGTAGAAGCGGTAGTCCTCGATCGCGACGATCGCCTTGACCATCTTGCGCGAGATCGTGCTTGAGCGAGACGTTGATGCGGTTCTGGTCGTAGACGATCGCGATCGGTTGCCGTCGGCGTCGAGGATGCGTGGTCCGCTGCGCCAGCGGCTCGGTCTCCAGCTCCTGCGGGCAGGTTGTCCATCGCCTTGGCGACGTCCTTGCGCGCCGACGCCCACGAGCGCCCGCGAACGGGATGGCCAGGCCGGCGACGACCACGCCCATGACGACCGCGACGGCGCGCCATCACGCGCCAGGTGGGAGAGCGACGCGGCCGGCGGAGAGGCGCTCCTCGGGCGCGGCGAGCTGGACATGCGCCCCAGGGTACGGGACCGGAGCATAGCACGGCCTCAATTCCGGACTACCGGGCGCCATGCCGGACTAGTCCCATTGGACTATGTCGAATTGAGCCACTCATGGACCTGTCTGTCCGGTCCAGCGATTTCGTTAACTTTGTCATCGTCGAGATCCGGGAGTGGCCGCCATGGGGGCGGCCGCCGGCTCGGATGAGATGTGGGGACATCATCATGTGGATTGAGGACTGGGCGCACGCGGCCGCATGCCGCGAGCAGGCAGCCGGACGCAGCTCTTCGTGCGCGGTGCCGAGCAGAACAAGGCCAAGCAGGTGTGCGCGGGCTGCCCGGTGCGGACCGAGTGCCTGGCCGAGGCTCTCGACAACCAGATCGAGTGGGGTGTCTGGGGCGGCATGACCGAGCGTGAGCGCCGGGCCCTGCTCCGTCGCCGCCCGGCCGCCTCGTGGCGCTCGGTGCTCGAGACCGCGCAGCAGGAGCACGGGAAGATCCCGACCGTCCTCTGATCGTCAGACGTCTCCGCATCGCCTGCTGGCCGGTGACGCGGGTCGACCGGATCGGACGGACCTCCGGCTCAGCTGCCGGCCAGCAGCTGCGCCGACCTGACGCAGGCCGTCGAGGTCGTGGACGTCGCCGGGCAGCGCCGGCACCACCGCCGTCGGCACCTGCGGGTGCGCGGCGGCGAACCGCTCGCGCAGCCGCGCCTCGCGCTCGACCATGCGGCATCCGGTCGGCGTGCAGCCGCAGCAGCCCGCCGTGAGCGACCGGGTCCGCTCCGCTCGCAGCCGGGCCGCCGCCGCGATCGCCTCCTCCGGCCGAGAGTCCCGGTGCGGCGTCGCCGGGCTGGCCCGGTTGACGACCAGGCCGGCCAGCGGCATCTGGTCCTCGGTCGAGCCGCTCGACGAAGTACGCCGCCTCGCGCAGCGCGTCGGGCTCCGGGCGCCGCGACCACCAGGAACGCCGTACCGTCGGCCTGCAGCAGCTGCGAAGGTCTGCTGCGCGCGCTGGCGGAAGCCGCCGAAGAGCGTGTCGAACGCCGCGACGAAGGTCTGCATGTCGCGCAGCACCTGGCCGCCGAGGATCTTGGTCAGCGCGCCGGTGATCAGGCCGCAGCCCGGCCGTCATCAGCCGCGCCGGGCCGCGTGCCGGGCGCCAGCAGCAGCCGGATGAACCGGCCGTCGAGGAAGCTGGAGAGCCGCTCCGGCGCGTCGAGGAAGTCGAGCGCCGAGCGCGACGGCGGGGTGTCGACCACGATCAGGTCGTAGCTGCCGTCGCGCTGCGGCGTCGCGGTGGATCTGGCCCAGCTTCTCCATCGCCATGTACTCCTGGGTGCCGGCGAACGAGCTCGACAGGGCGACGTAGAACGGGTTCTCCAGGATCTGCTGGGCCTTCTCCGGGGTGGCCTGGCTCTCGACCACCTCGTCGAAGGTGCGCTTCATGTCGAGCATCATCGCGTCGAGCGCTGCCGCCCTGCGGTCGCCGCCGTCGAGCGCAGCCGGGACCGGCCGCGGGGTGTTGTCGAGCTGCTCGATGCCCATCGACTGCGCCAGCCGTCGGGCCGGGTCGATGGTGAGCACGACGACCTTGCGGCCGCGCTCGGCGGCGCGCAGCGCCAGCGCCGCGGAGGTGGTGGTCTTGCCGACGCCGCCCGAGCCGCAGCAGACGATGATCTCGGTCTCGCGGTCGTCGAGCAGCGCGTCGACGTCCAGTCGCGGCGCGGCCCGGCTGGTCGACGGCGAGCGGGCCGACTCGGTGGCGGCTGCGGTCGGAGGCGGGGCTCATGCCATCCCCTGCTCGCGCAGCAGCGCGGCCAGCTCGTAGAGGCCGCCGCAGGTCGATGCCCGCCGGCCAGCCGCGGCAGCTCGTACGTCGGCACGGTCGAGCTCCGCGACCACGCGTCCCGCTGCTCGTCCTCGAGCGCCCGCCGCGTCGGCGTGGTCGCGCGCCTCGTCGAGGAGCGTCGGCGACCAGGGCGTCGCCGGCGTCGACCCCGGCGCGCCTTGAGGTCGGCGGCGATCCGGCGGCGTCGAGGTCGCCGGCCCGTCGCGCACCTGCGCCAGGGCGTCGTCGTCCGAGCTCGTCGGGCCGCACCAGGTTGACGACCACCGCCGCCGACGGGAAGGCCGGCCGCACGGCAGCTCGGCGATCGCCGTCGGCGGTCTCCTGCACCGGCATCTCCTCCAGCAGCGTCACCAGGTGGACCGCGGTGCTGCGGCGAGCGCAGCAGCGTCATCACCGCGTCGGCCTGGCTCTTGATCGGGCCCACCTTGGCCAGCCCGGCGAGCTCGGCGTTGACGTCGAGGAACTGGCACGATCCGGCCGGTCGGCGGCGCGTCGAGCACGACGGCGTCGTAGCGGACGGCTTGGCGGTTGCGGCTGTTGCGGTTGACCGCCTCGTAGACCTTGCCGGTCAGCAGGACGTCGCGGACGCCCGGGCGCGATGGTGGTGGCGAACTCGACGACGCCGAAGCGGTCGAGGGCGCGGCCGGCGCGACCGAGCTTGTAGTACATCGCGAGGTACTCCAGCAGCGCCGACTCGGGGTCGATGTGCAGCGCGTGCACCGCGCCGGCCCGACCGTCGGGGCCGGCGAGCCCGGTGGCGATGCGCCGCTCGGCGTAGGGGAGCGGGTCGACGTCGAACATCCGCGCGATGCCCTGGCGCCCCTCGACCTCGCAGAGCAGCACGTGCGCCGTGGGAGGCCAGGGCCAGCGCCAGCGCGGCGGCGACCGTGGACTTGCCGGTGCCGCCCTTGCCGGTGACGACGTGGAGCCGGACGCCGGCCCAGTCGCCGTTGTCGTCGGGGCCGTCGTCGGGGCCGCCTGCCGGGGCGCTCTCGCGACTGGGATCGGCGGTCCTGGAGGTCGCGCCCTGCGCACGTCTTGCCACGCATCCACCCTAGAACCGCGGTGTCTGGTCTAGCGGGGGCGGGCCGGCCGGTAAAGAAGGACCGGGTTCTGATCCGGACGATGGCCACGGCCGGATAGAACTCTCCTGCCGGGTCCGCGCAAGGGCTCGTGCGGGCCACCACATGGGCCCTTCGGACGCCGCTGCGATACCCCACGTCGCAGCGGCGTCCGCCACGTTTCCGGTCGTTTGCTGCGTTCTGCACGCGACGCGCCGAGGCGGAGGCGCGTTCTGCAGCAAACGATCGAAGCCCTGCGCCGGAGAGGGGCGAGCCGGTGGTGCTCAGCCGGGGAGGGGCCGGCGGGCCCGGGTGGCGGCGTACACCGCCAGGAGCGCCCACGCGGCCGCGCCGGCGTACACGGCGGAGAACGACGCCTCGGTCGCGAACAGCACTCCGCTGACCGCGAGGGCGAGCGCGCCGCCGAGGGAGTCGGCCACCGACAGGGCCGAGGAGTTGAAACCCCGGTCGCGATCGTCGGAGGCGGTCAGCGTCGCCACGCTGGTGCGGGGGTAGCCGAGGCCCATGCCCGTCGCAGCGAGGCCGTACGACGCCACGAGGGCCGCCGCGGGCCCGTGCCAGGCGATCGTGGCGAACGCGCCGGTGACCCCGGCCGTCAGCCCGACCGCGCCGACCAGCACCCCCTGGTGGTCGGAGAGCCGGTCCCGGAGCCGGGCCTGGACCTGGCTGGCGAGCGTCCAGGTCAGCCCGGCCACCGCCAGCGCCATCCCGGCGGCGACGGGCGACCACGCCCACTGCTCCTGGAGCACGAAGGGCAGGTAGGCCTCGGAGCTGAAGAACGCCGCGCTCAGCGCGCCGCGCGCCAGGATCACGCTGGGAAGCCCGGGGGCGGCTGCGAGCGTGTGGGGTGGCACCAGCGGCCGCAGGGCCAGGAGCACGACGGCGGCCGCGAGCACCGACAGCGCGAGCGACCGCTGGCCCAGCATGTCCAGGCCGAGCACGGCGACCGCCGCCACGACCGCCCAGGCCAGCCGTCGGGCGCCCGGCCCGCTCGAACCACGCTCCGTCGTCGGAGGCAACGTGCGCACCGCCGGCAGCACCAGCACCGTCGCCACCGCGACCAGCCCCACCACGCCCAGGAAGACCCAGCGCCACCCCGCGACCGCGGCCACCCAGGCCGCCACCGCCGGGCCGACCAGCGAGGGGAGCACCCAGGCGGCCGCGAAGCTGGCGAACACCGCCGGTTGGAGCCGCGTCGGGAAGACCATCCCGACCACGACGTAGAGGCCCACCGTGAGTCCGCCGCCTCCGAGCCCCTGCAGCAGCCGACCGGCGACAAGCACCGGCATGTCGGGGGCCAGCCCACACACGAGCAGCCCCAGGGCGAAGAGCGCGACGGAGGCCAGCAGCGGCGTGCGCGGTCCGTGGCGGTCGCTCCACCACCCGGTCAGCACCATCCCGACCACGCCGCTGGCCAGCGGAGCCGCGAAGGCGAGGGCGTAGAGCCGGACGCCGTCGAGCTCGCGCGCGACCCCCGGCATCACGGTGGTGACCGCCAGCGCCTCGAAGGCCGAGAAGAACACCAGCGCGAACATGCCCGTCGTGGTCAGGGCGTAGCGCGCCGACAGCAGGCCTTCTCGGGCCGGCGGCGCCGCCGGCGGCACGGGCGGGCTGGTGGTCACCAGCAGATGCTAGGAGTTGAAGCGGGCTGGAGCTCAAGTGGTTTCCGGCGGGCCGGTGGTGCTCGCGGACGGCAGGGCCGCTCCGGCGGGCGGCGGCGCCCTCAGGGGTAGGGTCGGCGCATGACCAAGTGGGAGTACCTCACCGCGCCGATCCTGGTGCACGCGGCCAAGCAGATCCTCGACAACTTCGGCGCCGACGGGTGGGAGCTCGTCCAGGTCGTGCCCGGCATGAACCCGGAGAACCTGGTCGGCTACTTCAAGCGGCCGGTCTCCTCGTGAGCACGCCCGAGGAGCGTCTCGCCGAGCTGGGCCTCGCCCTTCCCGAGGTGGTCCCGCCGCTGGCGGCGTACCAACCGGCCGCGCGAGCGGGCAGCCTGGTGTTCACCGCCGGTCAGCTGCCCGCCCGCGACGGCGAGATGCTCGCGACCGGCAAGCTGGGCGCGGGGGTGTCGGAGGAGCAGGGATACGCCTGCGCCCGGCAGTGCGCGCTCAACGCGCTGGCCGCCGTGGCCGCCGAGGTGGGCGGCCTGTCGGCGGTCAAGCGGGTCGTCAAGGCGGTCGTCTTCGTGGCGTCGACGCCGGACTTCACGGCCCAGCCCCAGGTCGCCAACGGTGCGTCGGAGCTGCTCGGCGAGGTCTTCGGCGACGCGGGTCGCCATGCCAGGTCCGCGGTCGGCGTCGCGTCGCTGCCGCTGGACGTGCCGGTCGAGGTCGAGCTGGTCGTCGAGGTCTGAGGTGCGGCTGCCGCTGCCCCCACCGCTGGTGGTCACGGCGCGGGAGTACGCCGCCGGCGTGCGGACGCCGGCCGAGCCCCGCAACGCCGCCACGGTGGCGCTGCTGAGGGCGGGGTCGGGTGGCCCCGAGGTCTATCTGCTGCGCCGGCACGGCGGGATGGCCTTCGCGCGTGGGATGCACGTCTTCCCCGGAGGTGGCGTCGACCCGCGCGACGACGACGCCGCCGTGGGGTGGGCGGGGCCGGCGCCGGAGGACTGGGCGGAGCGGCTTCGCGTGGACGTGGCGCTGGCCCGGGCGCTGGTGTGCGCCGCGGTGCGCGAGACGTTCGAGGAGTCGGGCGTGCTGCTGGCGGGGCCGGACGCCGCGTCGGTCGTGGCCGACACCACCGGGGACGACTGGGAGGCCGACCGGGTGTCGCTGGAGGCGCGTGAGCTGTCGCTCACCGACCTGCTGCGCCGCCGCGGGCTGGTGCTGCGTGCCGACCTGCTCGGCGCCTGGTCGGGCTGGCTGACGCCGGACTTCGAGCCGCGGCGCTACCGCACGTGGTTCTTCGTGGCCGAGCTGCCCGCCGGCCAGCGGACCCGCGACGTGTCGACCGAGTCCGACGGCGTCGCCTGGCTGTCGGCGTCGGAGGCGGTGGCCGGCGCCGATGCCGGGGAGATCGCGATGCTGCCGCCGACCTACCTGACCTGCCTCGAGCTCGCGTCGTACGCCGGCCCGGAGGCGGCGCTGGCGGCTGCCGAGGAGAGGACGGTCGAGATGTTCATGCCCGAGCTGGTCGACGGCGAGGAGCCCACGCTGTCCAACCCGCCGTGGCTGGAGCCGCTCCTCGCTGCACGGAGGCCGTCGTGACCGCCTGGAGCGGCGGAGCGTTCGGGGCCGCGAGCAGGTGCGTGCTCGCCCCGAACGCCTCACCGATGACCCTCGACGGCACCAACACCTGGGTGCTGCGGGCGGCCCCCGACGGGCCGGCGTACGTCGTCGACCCGGGGCCGCTCGACGACGGCCATCTCGCCACGGTGGCCGAGGCGGGCGGTGACGTGCGGGGCGTGCTGCTCACCCATGGGCACCCCGACCACTCCGAGGGGGCGCGGGCCTTCGCGGAGCGCGTCGGGTGCGGGGTGCGGGCGCTCGACCCGGCCCACCGGCTGGGCGACGAGGGGCTCGCCGAGCGGCGATGTCGTCGAGCTCGACGGCTGGGAGGTGCGGGTGGTCGCGACGCCCGGGCACACCTCGGACTCGCTGTCGTTCCTGCTGCCGGCGGAGCGGGTGGTGCTGACCGGCGACACCGTGCTCGGGCGGGGCACGACGGTCGTCGCGCACCCCGACGGGCGGCTGGGGGCCTACCTCGACTCGCTCGACCGGCTGCACGCCCTGGCAGCCGCCGAGGAGGTCACCGCGATCTGGCCGGGCCACGGGCCGGTGATCCCCGACGCGCTGTCGGTGCTCGACTACTACGTCTCCCACCGGCGGGAGCGGCTGGAGCAGGTCCGCGAGGCGGTGCGCGAGCTGCGCGCCGACCCGGCGACGTACGTCTCCCTCACCGGAGCCGACCCCCTCGCCGACGACAGCGGCCTGCCCCGGGCTGTCGTGGAGATCGTCTACGACGACGTCGACGAGGTCCTCTGGGGCGCCGCCGAGCTGTCCGTCCGTGCCCAGCTGACCTATCTGTTCTCGCGAGGGCTGGTGGGATAGCCGGTCCTCGACCCCGATCGTTTGCTGCAGAATGGCGCGATTCGGGGCCCTCGCGGGTGCTTTCTGCAGCAAACGTTCGGCGGCGGAGGGCTCAGGGCAGACGGCGGCGGCGTACGACGAGGGCGATGGCGAGCGCCAGGACGAGGGCTCCGAGACCGGCGACCGCCAGCTTGGCTGGCGTCGTCCAGGGCCACGGGTCCCGGCGGGAGACGGTGGGGGTCTCCACCGACATCAGATCGGTGGCCACGGATATCGAGCCTGCGCGGGCAGCCAGGTCGTCATCGATGCGGGTGACCAAGCGAGGAGCGGCCCCGAGGTCGGTCACGTCGACGACGGCCAGGTCTCGGCGAGTCGTCACAGACTGGTTGGCGCTAACGGACCGCACGGGAGACAGGTCGACCAACGCGTGAGAAGTGTCGATCCACCCAAGGGGTCGGGCCTCGATGCCTGACGGGTAGTCGCCGTCGGGCAGGGAAGCCGTCTCCGCCGTCGCTGCAGGGAGGTCGATCAGCGCCAGGTCGGGCCGCGAGACGGCGATATGGTTGGCCAACAGAACACCGGTGTCATCAGGGGAGGTCGTCGCCGACGAGATCATGTTGTTCATGCCGTCCGACGCCGACGCGTACGCCGCCCAATCCGGCAGCGCCCCCGAGACACCATCGCCGAGCAGCCAGACGCGCCCCGTCGAATCCACGGTGACACTTCTATCCTGCTTCGTCGTGGCCGCCTCGACCGCGCCGGTGGCCAGAGCGATCCGCCCGAACGCGAGGGGTCCGTACTTGGCGCCGACCCCGCCGCTCCAGTGCCACGTCGTCGCCTGGGGGCCACTCCACGCCACCCAGTCGCTCGTCGGACTCCACACCAGGTCGGTGACGTCGACCCCGGCTCCGCTGGTGATCGGGAAGGACCGGGTCTCGCCTGTCACCAGATTGAGGACCTTGACGCCGGTGGCGCCGACCTGCGAGTCGGTCCGCGGGCGGTCTTCGATCCAGGAATAGGCGAGGAACCGTCCGCTGCTGTCCAGCTCAACCGCCCCACCCAGGTTGCTGGGCAGACCGCGGGGCAGGCGCAGCAGGTGGTATCCGCCGTCGTTGGCGCCCACGACGACGACGTCTGCCCGGTCGTAGTCGATCGCCACGGCTGCGATACCTACTGCCGGGTCGGCGACCGCAAGCGGGCTCGGCCAGAATCGAAGCCGGTCGGGGACGGCCGCCGTCGCGTCCGGCGCGGGCGCCAGAACGTCGGTCGCCAGCCGCGAGGCTGGCGTCACCTGGATGAGGGTGCCGGCGAGCAGCACCAGGCTGGCCGCCAACAGCCCCGTGAGCAGACGGTCGCGAGCGCGTGCGCGCCGTCCTCGTGCCCACGTCTCCTCGGGCACGCGCAGCTCGGGCGCCCCGTCGCCGAGCTGGTCCAGCTCCTCCTTCAGTCGCTCGGTCATGCGGGGTCACTGCTTCCGATCAGCTCGGCCAGCTCGGGCGCGAGCGTGCGCAGCCGGCCGAGCGCTTGGCGGGTCATGGACTTGACGGCGCCGACCGAGATGCCGAGCTCGGCAGCCGTCTGGACCTCGGTGAGGTCCTCGAAGTAGCGCAGCACGAGGATCGTGCGCTGCCGCACGGTGAGACGCTTCAGCGCACCGCTCGAGGGTCATCCGGAGGTCGGCGTCGGCCGCCGGCGCGGGCGCGTCGTGGTCGAACAGCGGGCTCTCCTGCCACCGCTTGCGCCGCCACCACGAGATGTTCTGGTGGTAGAGGATCCGCCGCGCGTAGGCCTCCGGCGAGCCGTGGATCCGCTCCCAGTAGCGTGCGGTCTGCAGCAGCGCCGTCTGCAGCAGGTCTTCGGCGAGGTGGTGGTCGCCGGTGAGGAGGTACGCCGTCCTGGCGAGCGCGCGGCCACGCGTCGCGACGAACTCGTCGAACGCGCGCTCGGCCTCCGTCGCGGCGCCGCGCGTGGTCAGGACCATGTCACCTCCTCACGGCGTACGACGCGGGAAGAGGCCGTCTCGGAGGTCAGCCCGTCCCGAAAGCCGCCGGGCTGTCCCACGACCCAGGCGAAGGAGAGGTCAGCGGGCGCGGCGCGAGAGCCGCTCGACGTCCATGATCACGACGGAGCGGGGCTCGAGCCGCAGCCAGCCGCGGGAGGCGAAGTCGGCGAGCGCCTTGTTGACGGTCTCGCGGGAGGCGCCGACCAGCTGGGCGAGCTCCTCCTGGGTGAGGTCGTGGTGGACGTGGACGCCGTCGTCGGCGGTGCGGCCGAAGCGGTCGGCGAGGTCGAGCAGCGCCTTGGCGACGCGGCCGGGCACGTCGGAGAAGACCAGGTCGGCGACGACGTCGTTGGCCTTGCGCAGCCGGCCGGCGAGCTGGGCGAGCAGCCCGCGCGCGACCATCGGGCGGCCGTCGAGCCAGCGCGAGCAGGTCCTCGTGGGAGAGCGAGGCGAAGGCGGTGTCGGTGACCGCGGTGACGGTGGCCGAGCGCGGGCCGGGGTCGAACAGCGACAGCTCGCCGAACATCTGGCCCGGGCCCGAGGATCGCCAGCAGGTTCTCGCGGCCGTCGGAGGAGGTGCGGCCGAGCTTCACCTTGCCGTCGGTGACGATGTAGAGCCGGTCGCCGGAGTCGCCCTCGTGGAACAGCACCTCGCCGCGGCGCAGGCGGGTCTCGGTCATCGAGGCGCGCAGCGCGGTGGCGGCCTCGTCGTCGAGGGCGCTGAACAGCGGAGCCTGACGAAGCACGTCGTTGTCCACGGGATCCTCTACTTTCCACATCCCACTCGCGACGCCCGGCAGAGCGCCGGGTGCCCCGATCCTAGCGAGTGGCATTGCTCACACCGGCATCCCGGTCGGCCGCCGGACGGCGTACGGCGGGATCCGTGCGGCGAGCGGACGCCCGCACGGACGACGGATGGGCGCGAGGCCGGACTGTCTGCCCCGCCCCGTACCCTGGGCGAGTGCCCGAGACCGGCCCTGGTCCGCCGTGCCCGCAAGATCGACCGGGTGCTGGCCGAGACCTATCCCGACGCCGCGGTGCGAGCTCGACTTCGACGACCCCTTCGAGCTGCTTCGTCGTCACGGTGCTCAGCGCACAGACGACCGACCGGCGGGTCAACGCCGTCCGCCCGACGCTGTTCGCGGCCTACCCCGACCCCCGAGGCGATGGCGGGCGCGCCGCGCGAGCACCTCGAGCAGATCATCGGCCCGCTCGGCTTCTTCCGCGCCAAGACCGAGTCGCTGCTCAAGCTCAGCCAGGCGCTGGTCGAGCGCTACGACGGCCAGGTGCCGCCCCGCCTCGACGACCTGGTCACGCTGCCCGGCGTCGGCCGCAAGACCGCCAACGTCGTGCTCGGCAACGCCTTCGGCGTCCCCGGCATCACCGTCGACACCCACTTCGGCCGGCTGGCGCGTCGCTTCGGCTGGACCGAGGAGACCGACCCGGTCAAGGTCGAGCACGCGGTCGGCGCGCTGTTCCCCAAGCGCGACTGGACGATGCTCAGCCACCACGTGATCTGGCACGGCCGGCGCGTCTGCCACGCCAAGAAGCCCGCCTGCGGCGCCTGCCCGGTGGCGCGCTGGTGCCCGTCGTTCGGCGAGGGCCCGACCGACCCCGAGGCCGCGGCCGCGCTGGTCCGCACCGAGGGCCCCGCGTGAGGGTCGGCGGCGCGCGCGGCCGCCCTCGCGCTGGCTCTGGGCGTCCTGGCCGGGTGCGCCGCCGAGGAGGACCCCGGCCTGATGCCGGCACTCTCCGAGGATCGAGGTCGACACCCCCGCAGCTGCGCGCGATCAAGAAGGACGCCGGCATCGAGGCCTGCGTGCCCGGCGACGGGCCGAGCCGAGTCGACGACGGCCTGCCCGACGTCGACGCTGCCCTGCCTCGGCGGCGGCCCCGACGTCGACCTCTCGGCGCTGCGCGGCCCGCTCGTCATCAACGTGTGGGCGTCGTGGTGCGGCCCGTGCCGCGAGGAGATGCCGGTCTCGCAGCGCTTCGCACGAGCAGTACGCCGACCGCGTGGCCGTCCTCGGCATCGACTTCAACGACACCCAACCCGCGCGGCACTCGAGCTGGCCGCGCGACTCCGGCGTGACCTACCCCCTCGTCGCCGACCCCGACGGCGACGGTCGCCGGCCCGCCGCCCGGGCTGGTGCCGCGCGGTCTGCCCATGCGTCGTGCTCGTCGACGCCGAGGGGCGGGTCGTCCACCGCGAGGCGCGTGAGATCACCGAGGTCGCCGAGCTCGAGGAGCTCGTCGAGACGCCACCTCGGGGTGAGCCCGTGATCCCCGACTGGCTCGAGCCGGTGCGCGGTCGGCCGCCGACCGGCGATCACGGCCGACGACCTCACCCGGTTCGTGCCACCCGAGGACGCCGAGCCCCCGCCGGGGCGCGGTGCTCATGCTCTTCGGCGAGGGCGCCGCTCGGTCCCGACCTGCTGCTCACCGAGCGCGCGCACCACATGCGGCACCACCCCGGTCAGGTGTCCTTCCCGGGCGGAGTCGCTGGAGGACGGCGAGGACGCCAGCCGAGGCAGCGCTGCGCGAGGCGGAGGAGGAGACCGGCCTCGACCGCGCGGGCGTCGAGGTGTTCGCCGAGCTGCCCGAGCTGTGGCTGCCGCCCGAGCAACTTCGCCGTCACGCCGGTGCTGGGCTGGTGGGCGCGGCCCAGCGACGTCAGCGTCGTCGACCCCGACGAGGTGCACGCCGTGCTACCGCGTGCCGGTCGCCGAGCTGACTCGACCCCGACCACCGGTTCACTCGTCCGCCACCCCGGCACGGGCTGGCTCGGGCCCGGCGTTCCTGATCGGAGAGGGCAAGCGACGTCATGCTGTGGGGCTTCACCGCCGGCGTCATCTCCCGCCTCTTCGACTACGCTCGGCTGGACCCGGCCCTGGGACCAGACCCGGGTGCGTGACCTTCCCGACGCCATGCTGCAAGGTGGAGCCACGCGCGCGGTGCTCGACCCCCCGGCGCCGGCCGACCGTCCGGAGGAGCCACGGTGAACCTGCTCGACTGGGTGCTCCTCGTGCTCGTCCTGGCCTACGCCCTGTCCGGCTACTGGCAGGGCTTCATCACCGGGGCCTTCGCGACCGGCGGGCTGCTCCTGGGCGGCCTCCTCGGCGTCTGGCTGGCCCCGATGGCGCTGGGTGACGCCGCCCCGTCGGTCTGGGTGTCGCTGGGGGCGCTGTTCATCGTGATCCTGGCGGCGTCGCTGGGCCAGGCCGTCCTGCAGTACGCCGGCGCGCGGACCTGCGCGACCGCATCACCTGGCAGCCGGTGCGCGCCGTCGACGCCATCGGCGGTGCCCTGCTGAGCGCCGTCGCCGTGCTGCTCGTCGCCTGGGCGCTGGGCGTGGCGATCTCCGGCTCCCGGCTCGGCGGGATCACCCCGCTGGTGCGCGGGTCCGCGATCCTGGCCAAGGTCGACCAGGCCCTGCCGCAGCAGGCGGGGCAGGTGCTGCGGGCCTTCGACAACGTCGTCGGCACGAGCTTCTTCCCGCGCTACCTCGAGCCGTTCGCGCCCGAGCGGATCGTCGCGGTGCCTGCCGGCCCGCAGCGGCTGCTGCAGGACCCCGACGTGCTCGATGCCGGCGACAGCGTGGTCAAGGTGCGCGGCCAGCAACCGCTGCGGCCAGGGCGTCGAGGGCTCCGGCTTCGTCTACGCGGCCGGCCGGGTGATGACCAACGCCCACGTCGTCGCCGGCGTCTCCGACCCGGAGATCTCCGTCGGGGGCGAGCGCGGTCTCCGGCCAGGTCGTCGTCTACGACCCCGACCTCGACATCGCCGTGCTTGCCGTCGACGGGCTCGGCACGCTCGACCCGCTCCGCTTCGACTTCGACGTCGCGGAGCGCGCCGGGGTCGCGATCCTGGGCTACCCCGAGGACGGCCCCTTCGACGTCCAGTCCGGCCCGGATCCGCGCCGAGCAGCGGCTGCGCTCGCCCGACATCTACGGCGAGCGACACCGTCATCCGTGAGGTCTACTCGCTGCGCGGCAACGTCCGGCCCGGCAACTCCGGCGGTCCGATCGTCACCTCGCGGGGCGAGGTGGCGGGACTGGTCTTCGCGGCCTCGGTCACCGACCGGCAGACCGGCTACGCCCTCACCGCCGACCAGGTCGCGCGACACCGCCGCCGAGGGCGTGACGACGAGCTCCGCCGTGTCGACGCGGTGCCTGCGCCGGCTGAGCGTCCTGCCGGACCGAGCCCGTGCGGGTCAGCTGCGCTTGAGCGCGGCCGCGGTCTCCTGGGCCTGGTCGATCGCCCGCTCGGGGCCCTTGACCTTCTTGACCTTGCGCGATGCCCGACGAAGGCCAGGAGTCGCGGCCATCAGGAGGTAGAACCCGAAGACGATCAGGAAGGCCCAGTGCAGGTCGAGGCCCTGGCCGTTCCAGTGGATGAGGTAGGCGATCGCCACCGAGAGCATGATCAGCGCTCATCAGCCCGAAGAACGCCGCACCCGCGAACAGTCCGACGCCGATGCCGCCGTTCTTGATGCTGACCCGAAGCTCGGACTTGGCCAGCGCGATCTCCTGCGAGACCAGCGTCGAGAGGTCGCGGCTGGCGTCGCTGACCAGCCGCCCGATCGTCGGGTCGGTGTCCTTGACGGGAAAGCTCATGGGTCCCCTCGCTCGGTGCTCGCTGATCCGCTCCGACCCTACAACCCCTCAGCCGCCTGCCCGGGGCGGGGACCGGGAGCCCGCTAGGATCTTCGGCGGAGCGCCGGGAAGTCTGGTCGGCATGTCCACCGTTGCGCCCACCCGACGGGAGTCCTCCCTTGTCCGACACGTCCTTCGTCCGCCGCTTCTTCCCCGAGCCCGACCCCGGCGAGCGGCGCTTCCTCGGCGACTTCTTCCGCCTGGAGACGGTCGGGGGCGCCCTCGCCCTGCTCGCCGCGGCGGTCGCGGTGGTGTGGGCCAACGTCGCCGGGGCGTCGTACGACGGGCTCCGGGAGGTCGAGCTCGGCCCGCTGGACCTCGAGCACTGGGCGTCCGAGGGTGCGCTGACGCTGTTCTTCTTCGTGGCGGGGCTCGAGCTCAAGCGCGAGTTCGTGGTCGGATCGCTGCGCCGGGCTGCCGACGCCGCCGTCCCGGTGGTGGCGGCGGTCTTCGGCGTCCTGGTCCCTGCCGGGGCCTATCTGCTGGTCAACCTCGGCGGTGAGACCGATGGCTGGGCGATCCCGGCGGCGACCGACATCGCCTTCGCCCTGGCCGTCCTGGCCGTGGTCGGCTCCAACCTGCCGACCTCGTTGCGAGCCTTCCTGCTCACCATGGCCGTGGTCGACGACCTGATCGTGATCCTGATCATCGCCACCCTCTTCACCGACGAGGTGCACTGGGTCTCCCTCGGCATCGCGGGCCTGGCCCTGGCGGCGTACGCCTTCGGGCAACGGCTCCGGTGGCGCACCCCGCTCTTCTTCGTGCCGGTGGCGCTGGTCGCCTGGTGGTTCACCCACGAGGCCGGCATCCACGCCACCATCGCTGGCGTGGCGCTGGGGCTCCTCACCCGGGTGCGGCTCGACGACGGGGAGGGGCACAGCCCGGCGGAGCACCTCGAGCACCGGCTGCAGCCGATCTCGGCGGCGGTGGCGGTGCCGGTGTTCGCGCTGCTCACGGCAGGAGTGCCGCTCAGCGGTGGCGGCGACCTGGTGAGCGACCCGGTCGTGATCGGCGTCGTGCTGGGGCTCGTGGTCGGCAAGCCGTTGGGGGTTCTCTTCGGGGCCTGGTCCGTCACCCGGCTCACCCACGCGGAGCTCAACCCCGACCTCTCGTGGCGCGACCTGCTGGGTGTGGCCATCCTGGCCGGCATCGGCTTCACCGTCTCGCTCCTGGTCTCCGACCTGGCCTTCGACGGTGTGCAGCGGGAGGCCGCCAAGACCGGGGTCCTGGCCGGCTCGATGCTGGCCGCGGTCGCCGGCGCGCTGGTGCTCGGCCACCGCGACCGCTTCCACGCGACGCCGTGACTAGTCGCGGCTCACGGTGTCGCTCCCCGCGGTGGGCGACCAGGTCCCGCCCTGCATGACGCGGGTGACCCGGAGCGCTTCGTCGAGCACGACGAGATCGGCCGCGGCCCCCGCGGTGAGCACCGGGGAGGGGAGGCCCAGCGCACGGGCGGGGACGACCGAGGTCTGCCGGACCGCGGCGTCGAGCGCGGCGGCGTGGTCCGGGCCGCCATGGGTGACGGCGAACCGGAACAGCTGGTCCATCGTCGCGGTGCTTCCGGCGATCGTGTCGGTGCCGGCGATCCGGGCGACGCCGTCAGCGACGTCGACAGCGAGCGGGCCCGAGCCGGTAGTCACCGTCGGGCATGCCTGCAGCCGCCATGGCGTCGGTGACCAACGAGACCCGGCCGACGCCGGCGGAGGCGACCACCTGGCGGTAGAGGGCGGGGTGAAGGTGCGTGCCGTCGGTGATCATCTCGAGGGTGACCGCCTCGTCCTCGAGCAGGGCGATGACGGGCCCCGGCTCCCGATGGTGCACCGGGCGCATCGCGTTGAACAGGTGGGTGGCCACCGTGGCCCCGGCCTCGACCGCGGCCCGGGCGTCGTCGTAGGTGCCGTCGGTGTGACCGACGGCGGCCACGGCTCCCGCGTCGACCACCCGACGGATCGCGGCGACGGCCCCCGGCAGCTCCGGGGCGATGGTCACCATCCGGATCGTGCCGGCGGCTGCGGTCAGCAGGGCGTCCAGCTCGGCGAGGTCGGGTGCGCGGAGCGCCGAGGGCTGGTGGGCGCCGCACCGGCGCGGCGAGAGCCACGGGCCCTCGAGGTGGATGCCGGCGAGGAGACCGTCGCCGACCTGACCGGAGAGCGCCTCGACCTGATGACGCAGGGTCTCGACGTCGGCGGAGACCAGTGACGCGACCATCTGGTGGTGCCGTGACTCACGGTGCAGGCCGGCGGCGGCGCGGGTGGCCTCGGCCGTGGCGTCGGAGAACGAGGCCCCGCCGCCTCCGTGCACGTGGGTGTCGACGAACCCGGGGACCACCGCGGAGTCGGGGAGGTCCACGTCGGGCGGTCGAGGTGGCGCGCCGCGCCCGGTGGCCACGACCCGCCCGGCCGAGACCTCCAGCCAGCCGGGGCGCAGCGCCTCCTCGCCGGTGCGGATCTCGCGGGCGCTCAGCAGCATCGAGCCGGGCTGCCGCAGCGCAGCGTCGGTGACGGCGGCGCCCATGTCACAGCCCCTGCCAGGCCGGCTTGGCCAGATAGGTCTCGCGGTAGTAGCCAGCGAGCTGGAGCCGGCCGGCCGCCGGCTCGTCGACCAGCACGCTGACGTGGGGGTGGTGCTGGAGGATCGTGGCGGGCCACAGGGCGCTCACCGGGCCCTCGGCGAGCTGGTGCACGGCCTGCGCCTTGCCGGACCCGGTGGCGACCAGCACCACGTGCCGCGCGGCCATGATCGTCGCGAGCCCCTGGGTGAGGCAGTGGGTGGGGACCGCGTCCAGGTCTCCGCCGAAGAAGCGCGCGTTGTCGAGGCGGGTCTGGCGGGTCAGCGTCTTGATCCGGGTGCGCGAGGCCAGCGACGACCCGGGCTCGTTGAAGCCGATGTGCCCGTCGGTGCCGATCCCCAGGATCTGCAGGTCCACCCCGCCGGCGTCGTCGATGGCCCGCTCGTACGCCGCGCACGCGGCCGGCACGTCGTCGGCCAGGCCGTCGGGCCCGGCGACCCGGGACGGGTCGATGTCGACCCGCCCCGCGAACTCGCGGTCGATGACGTTGCGGTAGCGCTCGGCGTGGTCCTCCGGCAGGCCGACGTACTCGTCGAGGGTGAAGGCCCGGGCCTGGGCGAACGACACCTCGCCCGCCGTGCAGCGCCGCGCCAGCTCGTCGTAGACCGGCAGGGGTGAGGACCCGGTCGCCAGCCCGAGCACCGCCGCGGGCTTGCGGCGAAGCAGGGCGCCGATCTGGTCCGCGGCCAACCGGCCGATCTGCTCCGCGGTCTCCAGGATCACGATCTCCATGGGTGTCGTCCTCTCGCTCAGCGCTCGACGGTGAGCAGGGCGTCCAGCGCGGCGACCTGCGCGGTCGCCTCGGCGACGACTGTGACCTGGTCGGCCTTGGAGTCCATCACGACCACCGGCACGATCGGGTTGCGTCCGCTCTCCTCGATGGCCGCCATGTCGGCGGTCACGATCGTCTCGCCGACCTCGACCCGGTCGCCCTCGGCGGCGTGGGTCTCGAAGCCCTGGCCCTCGAGCTGCACGGTGTCGAGTCCGAGGTGGACCAGCACGCCGACGTTGTCGTCGGTGAGGATGACGTAGGCGTGCGGCCAGAGCTTCACCAGCCGCCCACTCACCGGGGCGACGGCGTCCACCCGCTCCCGCGGCGGGTCGATGGCCACGCCGTGGCCGACCAGCCCCTGGGCGAAGGTGGCGTCGGGGACGTCGCCCAGCGCCGTCACCCGACCGATGACCGGCGCGACGACAGAGGTCGACACCGAGGTCGGGGCATCCGCGGCCGCCGCGTGCGTGGTCGCGGCCGCGGCTCCGCCGACGGCCGCCTCCGCCGGGGCCCCGCCCTCGAGGACGGCGTTCATGTCGCTCTTCAGCGCGTCGGCCTGGGTGCCGAAGATCGCCTGCACGTTGTTGCCGACCTCGATCACGCCGGCGGCGCCGAGCGCCTTGAGCCGCGCCTTGTCCACCAGTGCCTTGTCGGCCACCTCGATGCGCAGCCGGGTGATGCAGGCGTCGACGTGCTCGAGGTTGGCCCGGCCGCCGAAGGCCGCGATCAGCCGCTCGGCCTTCGCCGCCGCGCCTCCGGCCGCAACGGTGGAGCCGCCCGTGCCGTCGGTGAGGTTCGCGGCCTGCTCGGCATCGAACTCGTCGTCGGGCTCGCGGCCGGGGGTGCGCATGTTCCAGCGCTCGATCGCGAACCGGAACATGAAGTAGTAGAGGAAGAAGAAGCCGACGCCCATGACCAGCAGCACCGGGATGTTCTGCGCGGCCGGTGCGGTGCCGTAGAGCAGCAGGTCGATCAGGCCCGCGGAGAACGAGAAGCCGAGGTGCACGTCGAAGGCGTAGGCGATCGCCAGCGAGAGCCCGGTGAGCAGCGCGTGGATCACGTAGAGGGGGAAGGCCACGAACATGAAGGCGAACTCGAGCGGCTCGGTGACGCCGGTGAGGAACGCGGTGAGGGCCGCGGCGGACAGGATGCCGACCGCCACCTTCTTCTGGCTCGGCTTCGCCGACCGGATCATCGCCAGCGCGGCGCCCGGCAGCCCGAACATCAGGATCGGGTAGAAGCCGGCGGTCAACCGCCCGGCCTCGGGGTCGCCGGCCGCGAAGCGGGTGAGCTCGCCGGACACCGGGCCGTCGGGGCCGACGTAGTCGCCGTAGATGAACCAGACGTAGGTGTTGACGATGTGGTGCAGGCCGAGCGGGATCAGCATCCGGTTGACGAAGCCGTAGAGGAACGCGCCGAACACGCCGGCGCCACCGATGAACTCACCGACTGAGGTCAGCCCGGAGTTGAAGATGGGGTAGAACCAGCTCATCCCGAACGCCAGCAGCAGGCTGGTGACGGACACCACGATCGGGACGAAGCGGCGACCGCCGAAGAAGCCGAGGTACGACGGCAGCTGGATGTTGTGGTAGCGGTCGAACAGCCAGGCGGTGATGAGGCCGACGACGATGCCCCCGAAGACGCTGTAGTTGATGGTGGCCTGGTTGCCGGCCGCGTCGGTGACGCCGTCGAGGACCACCGGGGACATCGAGGTGAACACCGCGCTCATGACGAGGTAGCCGGCCACAGCGGACAGGGCCGTCGACCCGTCCGCCTTGCGGGCGAACCCGATGGCCACGCCGACGGCGAACAGCAGCGGCAGGTTGGCGAAGATGGCCCCGCCCGCCGCGCTCATCGCCTCGAAGAAGGGGCCGATGACGGCGGCGTCGATCTTGCCCAGCAAGTCGGGCTGGCCCAGGCGAAGCAGGATGCCGGCCGCCGGCAGCAGGGCGATCGGCAGCATGAGGCTCTTGCCTAGGCGCTGCAATTGCGCGAACCCGGGGATGCGCAGCCGGGAGCGTCCTTCCGTCTCCGTGGCGGGGGGCTTCGTGGTGGTCATCGTGTCCTCCTTGCCGTCGGATGGCGACGGCGGCGGTGGGGCGAACGGCCCTGGATTGGTCTATACCTTTCATAGATTGGCATAGACCAATCCTTTGCGCAAGAGCCTGGGGGAAATTGGTCTATGCCAATGCGTTAGCCTGGACTCACCATGAAGATGCCGAAGTACTTCCACGTGAAGAGCCGGATCCTCGCGCTGATCGCCGATCTGGATCCCGGCGATCCGGTGCCGACCGAGCGCGAGCTGGCCGAGGTGTTCGCGACCTCTCGCACGACCGTGCGCCGGGCGATCGCCGAGCTGGTGGCCGACGGGCGCCTGGTCCACACGCAGGGACGCGGCACCTTCGTTGCCCAGCCCAAGCTGATGCAGGTGCGCCAGCTGACCTCGTTCTCCCAGGACCTGACCAGCGAGGGCTGGCGTCCCGGAAACGTCTTTCTCGACATCGCCGAAGTGCCGGCCGACGCCGAGGTGGCCGCGCGGCTGCGGGTGCCGGAGGGGCGGCCCGTGCACAGGGTCGAGCGACTCCGCACCGCAGCCGACCAGCCGATCGCGCACGAGATCGCGCACCTTCCCGGGCCGCTGCCCGGGTTGGCCGAGCAGCTGGAGCGGCGCGGATCGCTCTACGCCACCCTCCGGGACTGCTACGACAGGGAGATCGCCGTCGTCGAGGACACCGTCGAGACGTCCGTCGCCGACCCGCAGCAGGCGGCCCTCCTCGGCTGCGACACCGGCCAGCCGATGCTGCTCATCCACCGCACCGGCCTCGACGTCGACGGCAACCTGGTCGAGTGGACCCGGTCGGTGTTCCGAGGTGACCGGTTCCGCTTCGTCGCCCTGCAGCGCGTCGGCGCCGACGCGACCCCCGTGGCCGGAGGGCAGGCTCCGCGACATGACGCCGCGATGCTGCGCGCCTCCAGCTCGGGACAGTAGTACCAGGGGAAGCGCGGCACGCTCGGCGGCCGACCCCGGCCGACATGACGGACGGCGCGCCCCCCGTTGGGTTGCGCGCCGTCCTGCTCGGGGTGAGGGCTACTCGTCGGAGGAGCCGCTGCCTTCCTTGGTCTTGATCAGGTCCATCACCGTCGAGTCGGCGAGCGTGGTCACGTCGCCGACCTCGCGGTGCTCGGCGATGTCCTTGAGCAGCCGGCGCATGATCTTGCCGGAGCGGGTCTTGGGCAGCTCGGGGACGACCATGATCTGGCGCGGCTTGGCGATCGGGCCGATCTCGTGGGCGACGTGGTTGCGCAGCTCCTGGACGATGTCCTCGCCGCCGTCACCGGCCGCCTCGCGCAGGATGACGAACGCGCACACCGCCTGCCCGGTCATGTCGTCGGCGGCACCGACCACGGCCGCCTCGGCGACCTTCGGGTGGGACACCAGCGCCGACTCGATCTCGGTGGTGGAGAGCCGGTGGCCCGACACGTTCATCACGTCGTCGACGCGTCCGAGCAGCCAGATGTCGCCGTCCTCGTCCCGCTTGGCGCCGTCGCCGGCGAAGTACAGCCCCTCCCAGCGTGACCAGTAGGTGTCCTTGAAGCGCTGGTCGTCGCCCCACAGCGTGCGCAGCATCGCGGGCCACGGCTCGGTGAGCACGAGGTAGCCACCCGAGCCGTTCGGCACCGACTGGGCGTCGTCGTCGACCACGTCGGCGCTGATGCCGGGGAGCGGGGTCATCGCCGACCCGGGCTTGCCGTGGGTCACACCCGGGCAGCGGGGAGATCATGATCTGGCCCGTCTCGGTCTGCCACCAGGTGTCGACGATCGGCGCCTGGTCGGCGCCGATGTGCTCGTCGGTACCACATGTAGGCCTCGGGGTTGATCGACTCACCGACCGAGCCGAGGAGCCGCACCGAGGAGAGGTCGAACTTCGCGGGGATGTCGTCGCCCCACTTCATGAACGTCCGGATGGCCGTGGGGGCGGTGTAGAAGATCGTGACGCCGTACTGCTGGATGATCTCCCACCAGCGGCCCTTGTGCGGGGAGTCGGGGGTGCCTTCGTACATCACCTGGGTGGCGCCGTTGGCCAGCGGGCCGTAGACGATGTAGGAGTGGCCGGTCACCCAGCCGACGTCGGCGGTGCACCAGTAGACGTCCGTCTCCGGCTTGAGGTCGAAGACCTCCCAGTGGGTGAACGACGTGCCGACGAGGTAGCCGCCCGTGGTGTGCAGGATGCCCTTGGGCTTGCCGGTGGTGCCCGAGGTGTACATGACGTAGAGCGGGTGCTCGGCGTCGTGCAGCTCCGCCTCGTGCTCGGCAGACTGCTGGTCCACCAGCTCGTGCCACCAGACGTCGCGCTCGTCGTCCCAGGCGACGTCCTGCCCGGTCCGGCGTACGACGAGGACCTTGCGCACCAGGTCGCCGGTCTTCTCGCACGCCTCGTCGACGGCCGGCTTGAGCGCCGACGGGGCGCCCCGACGGTAGCCGCCGTCGGAGGTGATCACGACCTTGGCGTCGCAGTCCTCGACGCGGGAGGCCAGCGCGTCGGCGGAGAAGCCGCCGAAGACGACCGTGTGCGGGGCGCCGAGCCGGGCGCAGGCCAGCATGGCGATCGCGGTCTCGGGGATCATCGGCATGTAGATCGCGACCCGGTCGCCCTTCTGGACGCCGAGCTCGATCAGGGCGTTGGTGGCCTTGCAGACCTCGGCCTGGAGGTCGGCGTAGGTCAGGTCGCGGGTGTCGCCCTCCGGCTCGCCGACCCAGTGGAAGGCGACCTTGTCGCCGTTGCCGGCCGCGACGTGCCGGTCGACGCAGTTGACGGCAGCGTTGATGGTGGCGCCGGCGAACCACTTGGCGAACGGCGGGTTCGACCAGTCCAGCACCTGGTCCCAGCGCTGCCCCCAGTCGAGTCGTTCTGCGGCCTGCTGCCCAGAAGGCCAGCCGGTCGGCCGCGGCCCGGGCGTAGGCCTCCTCGGTGACGTTGGCCTGGGCGGCCAGGTCGGCCGGTGGCGGGAAGCGGCGCTCCTCGTGCAGGAGGTTCGACAGGGTCTCGGACTGGTCGCTCACGGCGTCTCCTCGTCGTTGTTCCATGGTCGGATGCCGATGTCCAGCATCGACGGATGAGGTTGGTCCTTGGCTGGTCAGCGTAGTGGCCAGGTCAGAGGTCCAGGTCGCTCCGCCGGCCGGGAAGGAGGCCCGGCGGCGGGGGTGCTCCGGTTGCCCTCCGAAGCAGGGCCCCGCCGCCGGGCGGTGTCTTCTCGTGAGGCCCGGGGGCCTCACGTCGGACGGATCAGTGCAGGTCTTCTCCCGCGGCGTGCCGGGCAACCAGCTCGCTGCGGCCGGGGAAGCGGATCTCCTCGACCAGCACCTGCATCTCCGGCGACGGCTTCTTCGTGAACTGGGACACGACGATCGTGACCGCGAAGTTGATCAGCATGCCGATCGTGCCGAAGCCGGTCTCGGGGATGTTCCAGATGCCGGCGCTGTTGCCCCAGATGTCGATCGTCCAGATCATGTAGACCAACGTGACCGACAGACCCGTGATGATGCCTGCCGTGGCACCCGCCGCGGTGCAGTTCTTCCAGAAGATGCCGAGCACCAGGATCGGGAAGAAGCTCGCCGCGGCGAGCCCGAAGGCCAAGGCGACCACCTGCGCCACGAACCCGGGAGGGTTGATGCCGAGGTAGCCCGCCACCAGGATGGCGGCGGCCATCGCGAACCGGCCGACCATCAGCTGCTGCTGCTCGCTGGCCTGCGGGTTGATCTTCTTGAAGTACACGTCGTTGGCGACGGCCGAGGAGATCACCAGCAGCAGGCCGGACGCGGTGGAGAGCGCCGCGGCCAGCGCGCCTGCGGCGACCAGACCCACGATCGGGGCCGGGAGGCCGCCGATCTCAGGCGAGGCGAGCACGATGATGTCGTTGTTGATCGCCACGTCGGTGTAGGTCAGCGCCTGGTCGGGCGGCAGCTGCGAGATCGGCGCCGCCGCCTCGCCCGCCTGCGTGATCAGGCCGACGTCGGCCCACGTGCCGAACCACTCGGGCGCGGAGGCGACCGTGAAGTTCTGGAGGTTGTCCATGATCTCGAGCTTGGTGAACGCCGCCACCGACGGAGCCGTGGTGTAGAGCAGCGCGATGAAGAACAGCGCCCACAGGGCGGAGTACCGCGCCGCGCGCACGCTCTTGGCGGTGTAGAAGCGGACGATCACGTGCGGCAGGCCGGCGGTGCCGAACATCAGCGCCGCGGTGATCAGGACCATGTTCGGCATGGTGATCTGCCCGAACGCCTCGGTGTAGTTGGCCCCGAGTCCCAGGTCGGCCTGAAGCCCGTTGAGCTCGTCGAGGATCGAGCCGAAGCCGACCTGCGGCAGCGGGATGCCGGTGACCTTCTGGGACACGGCGACGGCCGGGATCAGGTAGGCCACGATCAGCACGGAGTACTGGGCCACCTGTGTCCAGGTGATGCCCTTCATGCCGCCGAGCACGGCGTAGAAGAACACGATCGCCATGCCGATGACGACGCCGACGGTGGTGTCGACCTTGAGGAACCGGGTGAACACCAGGCCGACACCGGCCATCTGGCCGGCGACGTAGACGAACGACACGACGATCGCCGCGACCACCGCCACCAGGCGCGCGGTCTCGGAGTATCGGTCGCCGACGAAGTCGGGGAGCGTGTACTTGCCGAACTTGCGGAGGTACGGCGCCAGCAGCAGGGCCAGCAGCACGTAGCCGCCGGTCCAGCCCATCAGGAACACACTGCCGCCGTAGCCGTTGTAGGCCAGGCCGACGATGCCGGCCAGCGAGATGAACGACGCGGCGCTCATCCAGTCCGCCGCGATGGCGGCGCCGTTGGCGGGGGCGGGGATGCCGCCGTCCGGCGACGTAGAAGTCGGAGGTGTTCGACACCCGGCTCGCGTAGGCGATGTAGAGGTAGAAGCCGAAGGTGATGATCGTGAAGATCAGGGTCCAGAGCTGGATGGAGCTCACGAGTGGTGCACCTCCTGCTCGTACTCGTCGATACCGAACTCGGCGTCGAGCTTGTCCATCCGCCACACGTAGATCGCGATCAGGATGACGAACACGATGATCGAGCCCTGCTGGGCGAACCAGAAGCCCAGGGGGAACCCGATGAACTCGATGTTGTTCAGCGGCTCGACGAAGAGGATGCCCGCACCGAAGGACACGAGTGCCCAGACGGTGAGCAGGCCGGCCATCAGCCGGACGTTGCGGCGCCAGTACTCCTGGCGCTGACTCTGGTCCATGGGACTGCCTTTCCGGTCGGAGTGAGGAACTCTGTGTTGCGCACGGTGCTCGGCACCCGTCTCGGCCACCGCTCACGTTGCGAGGCAGGCAATCGTTCGTCGACTCGTCGGGTCAAGGCTGCGATGTGGCTGGGGTCACAATTTGCGACGAGTGGTTGTCCCAGGGCGACGAGTGGTCTCCCGCCGCCGGGGCCGGGGCCGTAGGGTCGGGGGCATGTCCGACGGCTCCCCGGCACGCCCCTCCAGCCGCCCTGTGGCGCGCAGGAAAGCCGACCCGGCGAAGCGGCAGCTGCTGGTCGCCAGCCTGATGGTCATCTTCGGGTCGTTCATGCCCTGGATCTCCACCTCCCTCGGGTCGATCTCCGGGATGCGGGGCCCCGGCCTGTGGACGTTCTACTTCTCGATGCTCGGCATCGCAGGCGTGCTGATCCCCTGGCGGCGGGTGGCCGGCGTGCAGGCATTGATCTTCGCCGGCGTGGCGGTCGCGTTGCCGATCTGGCAGGTGGCGCGGATCTATCGCGTGGTCGGCTTCGAGGGCTGGATGCCCGGGCCGGGGCTCGTGCTCGTCTTCGGCGGCGGCGTGCTGGCCGCCGTCGCGGCGCGGAAGCTGCTGGCCGCACCGCCTGCGCCTCCGGCATGATGCCCGGGTGCGCGACGGCTACCTGAAGGCCTACGACCAGCAGCTCCGGGTCGGCGGCGAGCTGCGCGGTGCCGCTCGGGTCGATCGGCACGGCCCGCTCCGATGGGCGGAGTTCGACGACGGCTGGGGCTTCGTGACGTACGCCGACCTCGCCGGGCTCGCCGGCGAGGCGGTGGACGAGCTGATCGTGGCCACCGTCGGGCACTTCCGCGACGAGACCGGCGTGGGCCGGTTCGAGTGGAAGACCCGCGGACACGACCGTCCCGCCGACCTCGGGCAGCGGCTGGAGCGGCACGGTCTCGTGCGGGAGGACGAGGAGACGGTGATGATCGGGGAGGCGGCCCTGCTCGCCGGGACGGTCGACCTGCCTGCCGGGGTCGGCGTACGCCGGGCGGGGGTGGGGGCCGAGCTCCGTGACGACGTCCGCCGGGCGCTGGCGATGCAGGACGAGGTGTTCGGGCGGAGCTCGGGCCATGGCCTGGACGCCGCCGTCGCCGAGCTGGCCGAGGGCGACGACGCGCAGCTGTGGCTGGCCGAGGCCGAGGGCGAGGTCGTCTCGGCGGGGCGCCTGGTGCGCGTGCCCGACACGGAGTTCGCGGGCCTCTGGGCCGGGGCGACCCGGGTCGGGTGGCGCGGTCGGGGGATCTATCGCGCCCTGACGGCGGCCCGGGCGCGGGCCGCGCAGGCACTGGGCGTGCGCTATCTGCAGAGCGACTGCACGCCGATGTCGCGGCCGATCCTCGAGCGGTCGGGGTTGATCGCGGTCACCACCACGACGCCGTACGTCTGGGAGCGTGGCTGAGCCCGCCGCTGGGACAAGGGGAACCACGGCGCGCACGTCGGGCAGCCACGGGGCGCATGTCGGGCAGCCACGGGGGGCATGTCGCGGTCAGCCGCGACGCAGCGGCACGCCCTCGGGGGTGTGCAGGCGGATCATGAAGGTGGTGACGTGGGGGGCGCGGCGCTGCGGGGTGAGCAGCGAGACGCCGATCATGGTGAGGAAGGCCAGCGGCACCGTCCAGGCGGCCGGCTGGGCGAGGAGGGCCGAGAACCACGACGAGCCGCCCTCGGCGAAGAAGGTGCGCACCACCGCAAGGCCGGAGAGGAAGCCGCCGACGAGGAGGCCGGCGAAGGCGCCCGCGTCGGTGAGCCGCGACCACCAGATCCCCAGCACCAGCAGCGGACAGAACGTCGAGGCGGAGACGGCGAAGGCCAGCCCGACGGCGGTGGCGACCCCGACGTCCTGGGCGGCCAGCGGCCAGCGCATAGGGGAAGACCACGGCGACCACCGCGGCGACCCGGAAGGCGGCGACGCCGGGCAGCCAGCGCTGCATGACGTCCTGGCTGACCACGCCGGCGACCGCGACGGTCAGCCCGGACGACGTCGACAGGAAGGCCGCGAAGGCACCGGCGATCAGCAGGCGCGCTCAGGAGCTCGCCGAGCGGTGCCGCCGATCATCCGCGACGGCAGCTCGAGCACCAGGGCGTCGGAGCGGCCGGCCGCGACCAGGTCGCCGGCGTAGATCCGGCCGAGGGCGCCGTAGATCGGCGGCAGCACGTAGAACAGACCCGAGCAGGACGAGCACCACCAGCGTCGTCCGCCGCGCGGCCCGGCCGTCGGGGTTGGTGTAGAAGCGCACCACCACGTGCGGCAGGCCCATCGTGCCGAGGAACGTCGCGATGATGAGGGAGTACGTCGTGTAGAGCGGGTGGCGGCCGAGTCGGTGCCGTGCCCCGACAGCGGGTCGGCCCAGCTGCCGGACTGGCTGGCGACGTCGAAGGCGGGGTCTGCCGGCGACGGTGAGCCGTCGGCCACCCAGACCAGCAGCAGGAAGACCAGGGGCACCAGCAGGGCGGTGAGCTTGAGCCAGTACTGGAAGGCCTGCACGAAGGTGATCGAGCGCATCCCGCCCGACAGCACGCTGGCCAGCACCACGACCGCGACGACCAGCCCGCCCAGCGGCGCGTCGATGCCGGTCGCGAGCCGCAGGGTGAAGCCCGGCGCCCTGGAACTGCGGGAGCAGGTAGAGCCAGCCGATCGCGACGACGAGCACCGAGCTGAGCGCGCGCACCTCGCGGGAGCCGAGCCGGGCCTCGGCGAAGTCGGGCAGCGTGTAGGCGCCCGACCGGCGCAGCGGGGCGGCGACCAGCACCAGCAGGACGAGGTAGCCGGCGGTCCAGCCGACCGGGTACCAGAGCATGTCGGCGCCGAAGGTGAGGATCAGGCCGGCGACGCCGAGGAAGGACGCCGCGGAGAGGTACTCCCCGCCGATCGCGGAGGCGTTGAGCGCCGGCCGCACCGTGCGCGAGGCGACGAAGAAGTCGCAGGTGGTGCGCGAGAACCGCAGCCCCCAGATGCCGATCGCCGAGCGTCAGCAAGCGAGACCAGGACGACCGCGGCGATGCCTCGGCGCGCGTGGCTCATCGGCTCCCGACCAGGTCGGCGAAGTCGCGCTCGTTGCGCTCCGCTCGGCGGACGTAGACCCAGCCGAGCAGCACCAGCAGCGGGTAGACCAGGAAGCCCGAGCAGCACCCAGGTCAGCGGCATCCCGAGGACGGTGCGGCGTCAGCAGCTCCGGCGCGAGCGTGGAAGAGCGAGCGGCAGCAGCCGATCGTCAGCCCCATCGCGGCCAGGATGCCGACGGCGAGCCGCAGCTGCGCGCGCAGCAGCGAGCGCATGTAGACCTCGCCCAGCTCGGTCTGCGCGTCGATCTCCTGCACCGCAGCTGCGGGCGCCGGCGCACGTCGGCCGCGGGGCCGGTCACCCGCACCCGCGGCGGTGGCGGCTGCTCGGCGGTGCCCGTCACGACGAGCCCGGCCGGTTGCGCCGCACCAGCAGGTCGCGCAGCTCGCGCGTGTGGCGGCGGCTCACCGCCAGCTCCTGGCCCGCCGACCACGACCGTGCAGCGACCGGCGTCGGTGCGGATCTCCTCGACGTGGGGGAGCGCGACGAGCAGCGAGCGGTGGATCCGCACGAAGCCGGCCTCGCGCCACTCGCTCCTCCAGCGTGGTGAGCGGGGTGCGCAGCAGGTGGCAGCCCTCGGCGGTGTGCAGCCGGGCGTAGTCGCCCTGCGCCTCGACGTAGCGTGATGTCGGCGCGGGAGATGAAGCGGGTGACGCCGCCGCGCTCGACCGCGATCTGGTCGTCGGTGCGCGGGGCCGGCCGCGCCGCCGCCCTCGACCACGCGGCGTACCGCCTCGGCCAGCCGGTCCTCGCGCACCGGCTTGAGGACGTAGTCGACGGCGCGCAGGTCGAAGGCCTCGACCGCGTGCTCCTCGTGGGCGGTCACGAAGACGACCGGCGGCGGCGTCTTGAAGCGGGACAGCACCTGGGCCAGCTCGAGGCCGGTCAGGCCGGGCATCTGGATGTCGAGGAAGACCGCGTCGACCTCGAGGTCCTGCAGGACCCGCAGCGCCTCGGTCGCCGAGTCGCGGCGTCAGCACCTCGCCGACCCGCGGGTCCTGCTCGAGCAGGAAGGCGAGCTCGTCGAGGGCGGGGCGCTCGTCGTCGATGACGAGGACTCGGAGACCGGCGGTGTGGGTCATGCCTGGACTCCCGGGGCGAACTTCGGCACCCGCACGATCACCTTGGTGCCGGCGCCGGGCGCGGTCTCGACGACCAGACCGTAGTCGTCGCCGAAGGCGCTGCGCAGCCGCTCGTCGACGTTGCCCGAGGCCGACCGAGTCGATCGACGCGTCGCCGGCGAGCGCGCGGCGTACCCGCTCGGGGTCCTCGCCGACGCCGTCGTCCTCGATCGCGATCACGCACTCCTGGTCGCGGTCGCTGCGGCGATCGATGGTGATCTGGCCGCCCGTCGGGCCGGCCCTCGAGCCCGTGCCGGACGGCGTTCTCGACCAGCGGCTGGATGCAGAGGAACGGGACCGCGACCGGCAGCACCTCGGGCGCGATCCGCAGGGTCACCTGGAGCCGGTCGCCGAAGCGTGCCTGCTCGAGCAGCAGGTAGCGCTCGATCGAGCGGAGCTCCTCGGCGAGCGTGGTGTACTCGCCGTGCCGGCGGAAGGAGTAGCGGGTGAAGTCGGCGAACTCCAGCAGCAGCTCGCGGGCCCGGTCGGGGTCGGTGCGCACGAAGCTGGCGATCGCGCCGAGGGAGTTGTAGATGAAGTGCGGGCTGATCTGGGCCCGCAGCGCGCGCACCTCGGCCTCCATCAGGCGGGTGCGGGAGGCGTCGAGCTCGGCGAGCGTCGAGCTGACCCGAGACCCACTGGGCGACCTCGTCGGCGGCGCGGACCAGACCGGCGGTCGGGGAGGGGGCGAAGACCAGCAGCGCGCCGACGATCCGGTCCTCGACGACCAGCGGGCGACCCGATCGCGTAGCGGCACGGGCAGCCCTGGCTGGTCGCAGGGCAGCTCCCGCGGCGCGAAGACGCGGGTGCGTCCCTGCTCGGCCACCGCGACCGCGAGCGGCGGGCGCCTGCGGCGCGTGGTGGTCGCCGGTGCCGTCCCAGGCCAGCAGCCGTGACGGTGTCGGTCAGCGCCACCGCGGGGGTGCCGAGCAGCGCGCGCAGGTGCCGGATGCTGCGCTCGGCGCTGGTCGGTGGTCAGCCCCTCGCGCAGCGCGGGCGAGGCGAGGCTGGCGGTGTGCAGCGTGCGGAAGGTCGCCCGGTCGGCCTCGGTGCCGAAGTGGGACCTGCGGAGCACACGTGACCACAGCGACGTCATGATCGGCCGAACCTAACCGGACCCACCGCGGATGTCGAGGGACGTCCCGGACGCGGCAGGACCACGGCGTCGGCTCAGCGGAAGTCGATGAGCAGCAGGTCGGTGTCGGTCCCGTCGGAGACGCCGGTAGCCGGCTGCTCGGTGCCGCTGCCGCTGCCGTCGCCGGCGCGGAGCGTGGGCTGTTCGCCGTCCGCGCCGTTCTCGGCCCCGTCGTCGGCCCCGGGAGAGCCCAGGACCGTCGCCCGGAAGCACCGCGTGACGTAGGGCAGCTGCATGCCGTCCATGCCGCGGCCGTAGTCGTCGTAGAACGCCAGCACCTCGGCCAGCTTGGCCTCGCGCGCCTCGTCGTCGAGCACGGCGATGGTGGACCGTGACCGGACCAGGTCGAGGATCGTCTCGCGGTTGACGTCCTGCCAGCACCTGGAAGGCCTTCTCCTCGACGAAGCCGAAGCGGCCCGACTCCACCAGCGGCTGGGCGGGCTCGCGGAGCTGGTCCTGCGTCCCGATCAGCCGGCCGAGCCGCCGGACCCACGGGATCCGCTCGTCGCGCTGGTTCCAGACCAGGGCCAGCTGGCCGCCGGGACGGAGCACGCGAGCGATCTCGGGCAGGGCCACGTCGAGGTCGAACCAGTGGAAGGCCTGCGCCGCGACCACGACGTCGACGACGCGGTCGCGCAGCGGGAGCTCCTCGGCGCCGGCGACGGTGGTCGCGGCACGCCGGGGACCCGCTCGCGCGAGGACCTCGAGCATCGCCTCGTCGGGGTCGGTGGCGTGCACGTCGTGGCCGAGGGCGACCAGCTCGGCGGTGAGCTTGCCGGTGCCGGCGCCGAGCTCGAGAACGCTCGCCGCGCTCGCGACCGACCAGCCAGGCCGCCGCCTCGCGGGGTAGCCCGGCCGGCCGCGGTCGTAGGCGTCGGCCACCGCCCCGAAGGACCGCGCCCACCGGGCGGTCATGTCGCCGGCCCGGTCACCGGCCTGCTCCGTGTGCTCGTCCATCAGGGGCAGGCTACCTCCGGTCACGGGCCGGATCGGGGAGCCACGTAGCGTGTGCGGCCATGCAGAGGTGGCAGCTCGCCGGCGGCGCGGTGGACGCGTGGGAGCCCCTGGTGTCGCTCGAGGGCGTCGGCTCGGCGTACGCCGCGGCCCGCGACGGCATCGACGCGCTGCTGCGCGACCGGGGGCTGCGGCGCTCCGGTGCCGGAGACGACGGTCGAGGCGCTGCTGCGCGGCGCCCACGCCAGCGCCGTGCTCGAGGGGTCGGCGTCGACGCTGCGGGAGTGTCGCGCCGGCAGCGGCGACGAGACGGCCGCCGCCTCGCTGCGGGTGTCGACCGAGCTGCTGGCGCTGGCGCCGGTGCTCGGTCGCTCGCCGCTGCAGGCGCTCGCCCGGCTGCACGCGGTGGCCGCCGGCGGAGGGCTGCCCGCGGACCAGGTCGGGCGGCCGACGACGCCCGAGGCCGCGCGGCGGCTGCAAGCCCTGGGGGCGGCGCTGCTGGCCTCGGCGGTCGACGCCGGCGCTGCTCGTGGCGGCGGTCGTGCATGCCGAGCTGGCGACGACCGCGCCGTTCGCCTCGCACAACGGACTCGTCGCCCGCGCCGCCGAGCGACTGGTGCTGGTCGCGCGCGGGGTCGACGCGAAGTCGCTGCTCGTGCCGGAGGCGGGCGCACCTCGCGCTGCGGCCGGCGTACGAGTCGAACCTGCGGGGCTACCGCGACGGCGGCGGCGCCGGCCGTCCAGGCGTGGCTGCTCTACGCCGCGGAGGCCTACGCCGCGGGCGGCGGAGGCGAGCCCGCTGGCCGAGTGACCCGCCGGGGTCGGTCGGGTCCGGACATGCGAGCGGCACCCGCTCACGAGGAGCGGATGCCGCCGCTGACACGCGATCCGTGGCTACCAAGCGTGCAACTGTCGTAGTGCTGCCCCGGGAGTCTCCCGGAGGCACGCGCCCTGAAGAAGGGTGGTTCGCCGCGTGGGTACCCGGCTCACGTGCGGGTCTTGAGTTGTCTTCCTACCTCCGTTGTACGCCGCCCGCCGGGTAGGTTCAAGGCTTGACTTTCCCCCGTGTCGGTGGGTGCGGCGTGTCGGTGGTTCATCAGGGTAGGCAGGCGAGTTGTCACCTACCCAGGTGAGTTCACCCCGAGAAGTGAGGGTTCAGCTGCCTACCCTGAGGAACCACCAACGCCCTCACACCCGGACCCGACGGCGGCGGGCGCCGGCCCAGAGCAGGCCGCCGACGGTGAGGGCGCCGCCGACAGCGAGCACGGCGACGGCGGGCTTGGCACGCGGAACCCGACTGCGCAGCGTCGACCGGCCGGGTGAAGACCAGGACCGGCCAGCCGCGCTCGGCGGCCACCTTGCGCAGCTCCTTGTCGGGGTTGACGGCGAAGGCGTGACCGACCACCTCCAGCATCGGCACGTCGGTGACCGAGTCGCTGTAGGCGTAGCACGCGGCGAGGTCGTAGCCGCGCTCGTCGGCCAGCTCCCGGATCGCACGCGCCTTCTCCTCGGCGTACACGTAGTAGTCGATCTCGCCGGTGTAGCGGCCGTCGACGATCTCCAGTCCGGGTCGCGATCACGTGGTCGGCGCCGAGCAGCTCGCCGATCGGCTCGACCACCTCGGCGCCCGACGCGGACACGATGACGACGTCGCGGCCGGCGGCCTGGTGCTCCTCGATCAGGGTGACGGCCTCGTCGTAGACCAGCGGCGTCGACGATGTGGTGCAGCGTCTCGGCGACGATCTCGCGCACGGTGGCGACGTCCCAGCCGGCGACCAGCTGCGACATGAACTGCCGCATCTTCTCCATCTGGTCGTGGTCGGCGCCGCCGATGAGGAAGACGAACTGGGCGTACGCCGAGCGCAGCACCGCGCGGCGGGTGATCAGCCCGCCGGCCTGGAACGGCTTGCTGAACGCCAGCGAGCTCGACTTGGCGATGATCGTCTTGTCGAGGTCGAAGAAGGCCGCGGCCGGCATGGCCGACAGTCTAGGCGGCGGTGGGGCGACGACCTGCGCGGCGGCCTGCGCGGTGGTCGGGCGGCGGTCGGGCGGCGGCAGGCCCGTTGGCGTGCACAGTCGCGTCGTTGCGGCGGCTCTCCACAAGGCGGCCCCTGGCCGGCGCGTCCGGCGCCGAGCCGAGGAAGCCTGGCGTCATGACGACTCCACTCCTGGTGACCGCGGACGAGACGCTGCTCGACGAGCTGTTGCGGCTGGCAGCCGCGGCCGGTGTCACGCCCGAGGTGGCACCCGACGCGGGCGTGGCGCTGCGCTCGTGGGCCACGGCTCCGGTCGTGCTGGTCGGGCTCGACGTCGCGCCGGCTCTCCTGCGGCTCTCGCCACCTCGCCGACCGGAGGTGCACGTGGTCGTCGCCGGCCCGCCACCGGACGATGTCTTCCGCACCGCGATCGCGCTGGGTGCGCAGGACGTCGTCGAGCTGCCGAGGTCGGAGTCCTGGCTGGTCGAGGCGCTCACCGAGCTGGTCGAGCCCAGTCTGTCGCGCGGGCTCACCCTGGGCGTCGTCGGCGGCTGCGGCGGTGCGGGGGCCACGTCTTCGCGACCGCCCTGGCGCAGATCGCGTCGGCGTCGGGCCCGACGCTCCTCGTCGACACCGACCCGCACGGGGCCGGCCTCGACCGGCTGCTCGGGCTGGAGGGTGATGACGGGCTGCGCTGGGAGGCGCTCGAGCAGACCACGGGCCGCCTGGGTGCGCGCTCGCTGCGCGACGCCGTGCCGCGGCGGGGCGCGCTGGGCGTGCTCACGTCGGTCCGAGCAGGTCGGCGGCGCTGCCGCCGTTCGCGGTGCGCGAGGCGCTGTCGGCGGCCCGGCGCGCGCACGAGACGGTCGTCGTCGACCTGCCTCGGTGGTCCCCCGCGGTCGCCGACGAGCTGGTGGCCCGCTGCGACCGCCTGGTGGTGGTCACCACCGCCACGGTGCCGGCGGTCGCGGCGACCTCGCGGATGACCGCCCGGCTGCCGCGCGGGGCTCGCTGCCTCGTCGTCCGGGGACGGGGCGTGGACCCTCGTGACGTCGCTCGGGCGACCGGTGTCCGAGACGTCGTGGCCATGGCCGACCAGCGCGGCGTGGACGAGGCGATCGACCTGGGGCTGGGCCCGCTCCGTGGCCGTCGTGGAGCCCTCGCTCGCGCGGCCGGAGAGGTGCTCGCGCTCGATGCGGACCGGGCGGCGGCATGAACGAGCGCGGCGCACCGGCGGGCTCGGCCATCGAGCGCCCGATGGTCGACCCCGCGCTCGTGGAGACGGTGCGCGAGGAGCTCGCTCGGTCTCCCGGGGCGCTCACTCCGCACCGGGTGGCGGAGGCACTGCGCGCGCTCGGGCCGGCCGATCGGCGACGCGACCGTGCTCGCGGTCCACGAGCTGCTCCGACGGGACGTGCTCGGAGCGGGTCCGCTGGAGCCGCTGCTGCGTCAGCCCGGCGTGACCGACGTGCTGGTCAACGGCCCCGACCAGGTGTTCTGCGACCGCGGCGCCGGGCTGGAGCCGGTGAGCGTCCGGTTCGCGGACGAGCCGGCAGTGCGCCGGCTGGCCCAGCGACTGGCCGCCGCGGGCGGGCGACGACTCGACGACGCCTCGCCCTACGTCGACGTCCGGCTCCCCGACGGCACCCGCTTCCACGCCGTGCTGGCGCCCGTGGCGGGCCCCGGCACGCTGCTGTCGTTGCGCGTCCCGTCGGCCCGCGGCTTCACGCTGGCGGCGCTGGTCGACGCCGGACTGCTGACCGCTGGAGGGGTGCGGCTGCTGGAGGCGGTGGTCGCGGCCCGGCTCGCATTCCTGGTCACCGGCGGCACCGGCTCGGGCAAGACCACGCTGCTGTCCGCGTTGCTCGGGCAGGTGTCGGCCACCGAGCGCGTGCTCGTCGTGGAGGACGCCGCGGAGCTGCGCCCCGACCACCCCCACGTGGTGACCCTCGAGGCACGGCCGGCCAACCAGCGAGGGCGCGGGTGCGGTCCCGCTGCGCACGCTGGTCCGTCAGGCACTGCGGATGCGCCCCGACCGGCTGGTCGTCGGCGAGGTGCGCGGAGGCGAGGTCGTCGACCTGCTGGCAGCGCTCAACACCGGCCACGACGGCGGCTGCGGCACGCTCCACGCCAACTCCGCCGCCGATGTCCCCGCCCGGGTCGAGGCGCTGGCCCTGGCCGCGGGTCTCGGGCGGGAGGCCGCGCACAGCCAGTTCGCGTCCGCGGTGCAGCGTCGTGCTGCATCTCGGGCGGGACGCCGAGGGGGTACGCCGGCTGCAGCAGGTGGCCGTGCCGGTGCGTGCGCCCGATGGGCTGGTGACGATGGCCGACGCCTTCACCCTCGTCGACGGGCGGCTGTGTCGCCAGCCGGCGGCCACCGCGCTCGAGGAGCGCCTCGGGTGACCGTGGGCTGGCCCGTGATCCTGGCCGTGGCCGCCGTCGCGGCAGCGGTGCTGCTGACCGGCCCCGCTCCGCGTGCCAGGCCGGTCCGGAAGGGGTGGATGGTCCTCGGCGCGGCCCTGTCGCTGTCGCTGGCGGCGTCCGCGCCGCGCGTCGTCGCGCTGGGTCTGCTGGCGGCCGTCGTGGGTGGGGTCTGGTGGCTGGTCGCGGTGCGGCGCCGTCGTCTCGAGGTCGAGCGGGGGAGCCTTCGCGTCCTGGAGGCGTGCGCGACGCTGACGGCCGAGCTGGCGGCGGGGCAGCCGTCGGCGGCCGCGTTGCGCCAGGTCGCGCAGGAGTGGCCCCATCTGGAGCCGGCCGCCGAGGCGGCGTCGCTCGGCGCCGACGTGCCGGCAGCCCTGCGGGCACTCGCGGTCGCGCCGGGCGCCGGCGACCTCGCCCTGATCGGCGCGGCCTGGCAGGTCGCGCACCAGGCCGGGCACGGCCTGACGGGCGCACTGACGCTCGTGCGGGACGACCTTCGGGCGATGCGGGAGACCCGGCGGGTGGTGGCCTCCGAGCTCGCGTCGGCTCGCGCCACCGCCCGCCTGGTCGCCCTGCTGCCGGTCGGCGTGCTCGCCATGGGGAGCGGCGCCGGCGGTGACCCTGTGGGGTTCCTGCTCCGGCAGCCCCTCGGGTGGGCGTGTGCCGCCGGGGGCCTGGCGCTGCTGCTGGCGGGCCTCGGCTGGATCGAGGCGATCGCCGGACGGGCCGAGTGCGAAGGGCAGCCCCTCAGCTCATGACGTGGTCGATGGCGGTGGCGGTGCTGGCCGTGGCGGCCTTCGTGCACGTCGCCTGGCCCGGGCGGCCGGTCGTGGGGTCGCGCGCCCCCGCGTCGGCGGACGTCAGGGCCGCCCGTCGTCGTGTGGTCGGGGCGGTGCTGGCCGGCCTGGCCGGGGTGACGTGGGTGCCCGGGGGAAGGGGCGCGCTCCTCGGCGCCGCGCTGGCCGTCGGGGCGTGGTGGTGGACGAGCCGTGCCGAGCCGGCCGGCGTACGTCGGGAGCGGGAGCGCGCGCGGGCCGAGCTGCCGCATCTGGTGCTCCTGCTCGGGGCGGCGCTCAGCGCCGGGGCCGCACCGGGGCCGGCCCTGGAGCTGGTGTGCCGTGCCCTGCCGGGCGCGGCCGCCGATCGCCTCGGCCCGGTCACCGCGCGTCTCGCCCTGGGCGCCGACCCGGCCCGGGTGTGGGCCGGCCTGAGCAAGGACCCCGAGCTCGGACCGCTGGGCCGGTGTCTGTCGCGTGCCCAGGCGACCGGGGCACCGGTGGCGGAGGCGATCACCCACCTGGGCCGCGAGCTCGCGATGGAGCGCCGGGCCCAGTCCCAGGACCGCGCCCGGACGGTCGGTGTGCGCGCGGCCCTCCCGCTGGGCGTGTGTCTGTTGCCGGCGTTCCTGCTGCTCGGGATCGTGCCGGTGGTGGCAGGCCTCGCCGGCCGCCTCCTCGCTCCCTGAACCCGGACCCTCCAGGGCCGGATCTCATCCACCGCGCCCTGGTCACCACCCCTGTCCCCAGGCGGCGTCCGTGGCCGGGTCGGCGGGGTCGGATCCGAGGAGGCTCTTCCCGGAGCGGTCGCACCGGGCGGCCGCCGGGAAGGGAGACGACATGCGACTGCGACACGACGAGCGAGGCATCACCACGGCGGAGTACGCCGTCGGCACGGCCGCCGGCGCCGGCCTGGCCGGCCTGCTCTACACCTTGTTGACGGGCGGGCTGGGGGAGCGGCTGCTGCGCACGCTGTTCGACCACGTGCTGGGGCTGTTGGGGATCGGGTGACGGCCTCGTCGGCGACCCGACGAGGCGGGGGCGGCCACGGCGGAGCTGGCGATGACCGTGCCACTGCTCGCCGCGGTCACCCTGGCCCTGGTCTGGCTGCTCACGCTCGGGCTGACCCAGGTGAGGCTGGTCGACGCGGCCCGGGAGACGGCGCGCGCGGTCGCTCGCGGCCAGGCGGTGTCCGAGGCGGTGGCTCTCGGGGAGCGGGTCGCGCCCGAGGGCGCGGTGGTCACCGTCGTGGGCAGCGACCCGGTGGTGGTGCGGGTCGCCGCAGGGGTGGCTGGGCCTGCGGGGCTGTGGGGCTTCCTGCCCGGGGCCCGGCTGGAGGCCGAGGCGGTCGCCGCGGCGGAGCCCGGCTCGTGACGGCGCTGCAACGGTCCGGGGAGCGGCGGGCGGCCGAGCGGGGCTCGGCCAGCCTGCTGGCCGTCACCATGGCCGGCCTGCTCGTGTTCGTCGGGGGAGCGTTGGCCGGGGTGACGGCGTTGGTGGTCGACCACCGGCGCGCCCAGGCGGCCGCCGACCTCGCAGCGCTCGCCGGGGCAGGGGCACCGTCCGACCCTTGTGGAGCGGCCGCTCGGATCGCCACGGCCAACGGTGCACGGCTGGTCGGGTGTGTGCCGTCGGGACCCGACCTGGTCGTGTCGGTGACGGTGACCAGCGCGGCCTGGCCGGGGCGCGACCTCACGATCAGCGCGCAGGCTCGCGCGGGGCCGGCCTGAGCGCGGGTGAGCACGGACCGGCGAGGGCCGGCTGGGGCTCAGGCGCTGGGCGGGTCGGTGTCGACGCGGCGTTCGGCCTCCACCTGGTCGAGCTTGTTCGAGAGCTCGTTGAGCTGCTTGCGCTCCTTGCGCTGGCGCAGACCACGCTTCGTGCCGTACTTCAGGATCGTGAAGCCCCAGATCAGAGCGGCGCCGGCCCCGACGCCGACCAGGAAGATCCCGAGAGCGGTGAGATCGATGCCGAGCAGCTCCGCGCTGCCGTCGCTGACGAACACCGCCGACAGGATCGCGACGATGCCCAGCGCGATGAGCAGCAGACCCAGGAAGACCATGCTCGAAGGCTAGCCCACGGCGGCGCCGAGTCGCCTCACCCCGGAGTGTCCGGGGAGCGTGGCGCGCGCTCCAGGAGGACGTCGAGCAGAAGGGCGGCGCCCTCCTTGTCGAGCGGGTTGTTCTGGTTGCCGCACTTGGGCGACTGCACGCACGACGGGCAGCCGTCCGTCGCAGCCGCAGGAGGCGATCGTCTCGCGGGTGGCGGTCAGCCAGGCCCGCGCGGCGGCGAACCCGCGCTCGGCGAAGCCGGCGCCGCCCGGGTGGCCGTCGTAGACGAAGACGGTCAGCCGGCCGGTGTCGGGGTGCAGGGCGGTCGAGACGCCGCCGATGTCCCAGCGGTCGCAGGTGGCGAAGAGCGGGAGCAGGCCGATCGAGCAGTGCTCGGCGGCGTGCGCCGCTCCGGGGAGGTCCGCCGCCACCAGCCCGGCGTCCGTCGAGTGTCGTGCGGGCACGGTCCACCACACCGCCGTCGTGACGCAGCGACCGTGCCGGCAGGTCGAGCGGCTCCTCGCCGAGAACCTCGCCGCCCGGCTGGCGCCGGCGCAGGAAGGAGACGACCTGGTGGGTCACCTCGACCGCGCCGAACGACAGCCGGCACTCGCCCCAGGCCTGCGCTCGACGCTCCTCGCCGCACGCTGATCTCGGTGACCTCGCGCGCGGTGGTGGAGTAGTCGAGGTCGGGCGCCGGGTGCATCAGCGCGACGCTGTCGTCGAGGTCGAGGTCGGTCACCAGCCAGGTCTCGCCCCGGTGGAGGTAGACCGCGCCCGGGTGGGCCGTCGCGTGCGCGCCGCCGGCGTCGACGGTGCCGACGACCCGCCCGGTCGCCTCGTCGACGAGCTGCACCGGCGACCCGCCGGTCGAGCGGATGTCGGCCAGGTCGCTGGCCCGCCGCCGGTCGGTCCAGAACCAGCCGCGCGGTCGGCGGCGCAGCAGCCCCGCCCCGGTCAGCGCGTCGACGGCCTCGCCCGCCGTCGGCCCGAACAGCGGCAGGTCGGCCTCGGTCAGCGGGATCTCCTGGGCGGCGGCGCAGAGGTGCGGGCCCAGGACGTACGGGTTGTCGGGGTCGAAGACCGTCGCCTCGACCGGCTGGCCGAAGCAGCGCCTCGGGGTGGGTGCACGAGGTAGGTGTCCAGCGGGTCGTCGCGGGCCACCAGGACCCCGAGCGCGTCCTGGCCGCTCGCGACCGGCCCGACCGACCTGCTGCCACAGCGCGGCGCGGGTGCCGGGGAAGCCGGCGATCAGCGACGGCGTCGAGACCGCTGATGTCGATGCCGAGCTCGAGGGCGTTGGTCGCGGCCAGCCCGAGCAGGTCGCCGCTGCGGAGCGCTGCTCGAGCGCGCGGCGCTCCTCGGGCAGGTAGCCGCCGCGGTAGGCCGCGACCCGCGCCGGCAGCGCCGGGTCGACCTCCTCCAGCAGCCCGGCGACGGTCACCGCGACCTGCTCGACCCCGCGCCGGGACCGGATGAAGGCCAGGGTCCGCACGCCGTCGACGACCAGGTCGGCGAGCAGGTCGGCGGTCTCCGAGGAGGCCGCCCGCCGGACGGGCGCGCCGTTCTCGCCGGCGTGCGAGGTGAACGGCGGCTCCCACAGCGCGAGCGGCGAGCCGGCCCCGCGGCGAGTCGTCGGCGGTCAGCGCCATCACGTCGAGCCCGGTGAGCCGTGCCGCCGCCACCTCGGGGTCGGCGACCGTGGCGGAGGCGAGGACGAAGGTCGGGGAGGCGCCGTAGGACGCGCACACCCGGCGCAGCCGGCGCAGCACGTGGGAGACGTGCGCCCCGAAGACGCCGCGGTAGTGGTGGCACTCGTCGACGACGACGTAGCGCAGCGACCCGAGGAAGCGAGGCCCACCGCTGGTGTCCTGGGAGCAGCGAGCGGTGCAGCATGTCGGGGTTGGTGAGGACGTACTCCCCGAACGTCGCGGGTCCAGTCGCGCTGCTCGCGGCTGCTGTCGCCGTCGTGGGTGACAGCCCGCACGTCGAGCCCGAGCGACCTCACCGCGTCGAGCTGGTCGTGGGCGAGCGCCTTGGTGGGGGCGAGGTAGAGCACGGTGGCCCCGCGCTGCCCACGCGAGCCTCGCGCTCCAGGATCGCGGCGAGCCCCGGGCAGCTGGTAGCCCAGCGACTTGCCCGACGCGGTGCCGGTGGCCAGCACCACGTGCTGACCGGCGCGGGCGGCCTCGGCCGCGACGACCTGGTGCCGCCACGGGCGCTCGACGCCGCGGCCGGCGTACGCCGCGCGCACCGCGACCGGCGTCCACGCCGGCCAGTCCGCCATCACGGCCTCGCGGGCCGGCAGGACGCGCAGGTGGGTCAGCCGGTCGTCGCGGCCCGGGCCTGCGGCGAGCCGCTCCACCCGCTCCTCCACCGACGTCCTCACGAGGGGAGTCTGGCAAACGACTCCGACGCCGTCGGGTCGCGGAGGGAGCAAGGTGGATTGGACCGGCAGGCGCGGCCACCCCTGCGCGGGGCCGGATTGCGTGGTTTGATACTTCCTGAGGCGGAGGCGTACGGCGTCCGCCCACCGCCGGCCCGGCGACCGGGGCCGACGACCGGGCTGCTGGAGGAGCAGATCGTGGACCTGACCTTGACGACGCGCGAGGCGGACGGCAAGACCGTCGTCTCCGTCGGCGGCGAGATCGACGTCTACACCGCGCCCAAGCTCCGCGACAAGATCACCGAGCTGGTGGCCGACGGCCGCTACCGACATCGTGATCGACATGGAGGCAGTCGAGTTCCTCGACTCCACCGGCCTCGGCGTCCTGGTCGGCGGGCTGAAGAAGGTGCGCGCCCACGACGGCTCGCTCGAGCTGGTCTGCAACCAGGACCGCCTGCTCAAGATCTTCCGGATCACCGGCCTGGCCAAGGTCTTCGCGATCCACGACTCCGCCGAGTCCGCCCTCGCCGCGACCTGAGCCAGGCCGTCTCGCGGCGTGGCGCTGCTCACACCCGCGTGCGCCCGAGGGTCTCTCCCTGCGTAGACTCCGCACGTTCACGCGCTTGCTTTATTCAGGAGGACACACATGACCGGGATCTATCCCGCTGTCGTGGAGCTCTCCGGTGGCAACCTCGTGCTGGTCATCGTCGTCGCCCTGATCGCGCTCGGCGCGCTCGGGATGGCGTTGCTGTTCCGCCAGCAGGTGCTCGCCGCCGGTGAGGGCACCGACAACATGAAGAACATCGCCCTGGCGGTCCAGGAGGGCGCCAACGCCTATCTGACCCGGCAGTTCCGCACGCTCGGCATCTTCGCCGCGATCGCGTTCTTCGTGCTGCTTGTGCTGCCGGCCGACGACATGACCGTGCGGATCTTCCGCTCCCTCTTCTTCCTCGTCGGCGCCGGCTTCTCGGCCGCCATCGGCTATCTCGGCATGTGGCTCGCCGTGCGCGCCAACGTCCGCGTGGCGGCTGCCGCCAACGCCGAGGGTCGCGACCCGGCGATGAACATCGGCTTCCGCACCGGCGCCATGGTCGGCATGCTCACCGTCGGCCTCGGCCTGCTCGGCGCCAGCGTCGTCGTGCTGCTCTTCCAGGACAAGGCGCCCACCGTGCTCGAGGGCTTCGGCTTCGGCGCGGCGCTGCTCGCGATGTTCATGCGGGTCGGCGGCGGCATCTTCACCAAGGCCGCCGACGTCGGCGCCGACCTGGTCGGCAAGGTCGAGCAGGACATCCCCGAGGACGACCCGCGCAACGCCGCGACCATCGCCGACAACGTCGGCGACAACGTCGGCGACTGCGCCGGCATGGCCGCCGACCTGTTCGAGTCGTACGCCGTCACGCTGGTCGCCGCGCTGATCCTCGGCTCGCAGGCCTTCGGCGACAAGGGCCTGGTCTTCCCGCTGCTGATCCCCGCGATCGGCGCGCTCACCGCGGTCATCGGCGTCTATCTCACCAAGCCCCGCGCGGGCGAGAACGGCCTGAAGACCATCAACCGGTCCTTCTACATCTCCGCGGCCATCGGCGCCGTCGCTTCCGTCGTCGCGGCCTACGTCTACCTGCCGAGCACGTTCGCCGACTTCACCAACGTCGCCGGAGCCGACATGGCCGGCGCCGACGGCGACCCCCGCCTCATCGCCTCCATCGCCGTGGTGCATCGGCATCGTGATGTCCGCCGGGATCCTGGCGCTCACCGGCTACTACACCGGCACCGAGCACCGCCCGGTCAAGGACGTCGGCAAGACCTCGCTGACCGGCGCGGCCACGGTGATCCTGTCCGGCCTCTCGGTCGGCTTCGAGTCGGCCGTCTACACCACCCTCGTCATCGGTGGCGCGGTGTTCGGCGCCTTCCTGCTCGGTGGCGCGACGCTGACGGTGTCGCTGTTCGCGGTGGCGCTGGCCGGCTGCGGTCTGCTCACCACCGTCGGCGTGATCGTGGCCATGGACACCTTCGGCCCGGTCTCCGACAACGCGCAGGGCATCGCGGAGATGTCCGGCGACGTCAGCCCCGAGGGCGCTCAGATCCTCACCGAGCTCGACGCGGTCGGCAACACCACCAAGGCGATCACCAAGGGCATCGCGATCGCGACCGCCGTGCTCGCCGCGACGGCGCTGTTCGGGTCCTACGCCACCTCGGTGGCCGAGGCGCTGCTGAAGGCCAACCCAACCGCGGACGAAGCAGGCGCTGCTCAACTTCAGGTCTTCAACCCCGCCGTGCTGGTCGGCATCCTCGCTCGGCGCGGCCGTCGTGTTCCTGTTCTCCGGGCTGGCGATCAACGCCGTCGGCCGGGCAGCCGGCGCGGTGGTCTTCGAGGTGCGCCGCCAGTTCCGCGAGATCCCCGGGATCATGGAGGGCACCGGCCGTCCGGAGTACGGCAAGGTCGTCGACATCGTCACCCGCGACTCGCTGCGCGAGCTGGTCGCCCCGGGCCTGCTGGCGATCCTGGCGCCGATCGCCGTCGGCTTCGGCCTCGGCGTCACCGCGCTGGCCGGCTTCCTGGCCGGCGCGATCGGCACCGGCACGCTGATGGCGGTCTTCCTCGCCAACTCGGGTGGTGCCTGGGACAACGCCAAGAAGCTGGTCGAGGACGGCCACCACGGCGGCAAGGGCTCGCCCGCCCACGAGGCGACGATCATCGGCGACACGGTCGGCGACCCGTTCAAGGACACCGCCGGCCCGGCCATCAACCCGCTGATCAAGGTGATGAACCTGGTCTCGCTGCTGATCGCGTCCGCCGTGGTCTCGCTCAGCGTCGGCGACGACCAGAACGACGTCCTGCGGATCGTCATCGCCCTGGTCGCACTCGCGATCATCGTGGTGTCGGTCTACATCTCCAAGCAGCGGGCGGTCGTCATCGGTGACGGCGGCGACGCCGGCTCGACGGCGACGCAGCCGGAGGCCTCGGCCTGACCCCACGTTCGGCCGGCGGTGACGCCGACTGGCCGACGTACGACGGCACGGCCCGTCCCCGGGAATCCCGGGGGCGGGCCGTTCGCCGTCCCCCACGAGATGCCGGCCGTGGTCGCGCGACATGCCGGTCGTGGTGGCGCGACATGCGCGCTCTGGCTGGCTGACATGCGGGCCCTGGCGGGAAAGCGGGAGCAGCCACCACCGGCATCTGGGGGGAACGCAACGCGCATGTGGGGGGACCGCAACGCGCATGTGGGGGAACGCGACGCGCATGTGGGGGGACCGCGACGCGCATGTGGGGCGACCACGACGCGCATGTGGGGGGACCACGGCGCGCATGTCGGGGTCAGGGGAGGTGGACGGCGAAGGCGGCGCCGCCCTCGGGGGCCGGCTTCACGGTGAGCCGGCCGCCGAGGCGGCCGGCGAGCCGGTCGGCCAGAGCGAGGCCGAGCCCGGCGCCGCCGGCGCGGTCGGCGTGCCGCTCATGCAGCACACCGGGCTCGAAGGCGACGGCCGCGTCGTCGGGGGTGAGGCCGGGGCCGGAGTCGCGCACCTCCAGGACTACGCCGGCCTCGTCGGGCCGCACCGCCACGACGACCTCGTCGCCGTCTCCGCAGACCCGCACGGCGTTGTCCACCAGGGCGTCGAGCACCTGCCGCACCCGATGGCCGTCGGTGTCGACCACGAGCGGCCCGGCCGTCTCGGCGCGCACGGTCACGCCTCGGATCGCGCCGCGGGCGGTCCACGCCGCCACGGCCTCGACGACCACGCCGGCGAGGTCGACCGGCGCGACCTCGAGGGAGAAGTCGTCGGCCTCGACCCGCGCCAGCGCCAGCAGGTCGGCGACGTAGCGCTCCAGCCGCTGCGCCTCGGCGCGCATCGTCCCACCGACCTCGACCAGCTCGTCCGGCTCGATGTCGCCGTCGGCGAGCGCGTCGGCGTAGCCGCGCAGCGTCGTCAGTGGTGTCCGCAGCTCGTGCGAGACCGACAGCAGGAAGCGTCGCTGCCGGCCCTCGCTGGTGCGCAGCGCCTCGTCGAGATGGCCGAGGGCGGTCGTGACGTCGGCGATCTCGCGGGTCCCCGCCACGGGCAGCGGCACACCGCGCTCGCCGGCCGCGAGCCGTCGGGCGGCGTCCGCGGTCTGCGCCAGCGGCCGGGCCAGCCAGGCGGCCACTCCCGCGGCGACCACGACGGCCGCCGCCAGCCCGATCCCCAGCGCGAGCAGGATGCGCCGTCGCTGCTGAGCCAGCGAGCGCTGCACGGTGTCGTCGCCGGTAGCGAGCGCGACCGCGCCGCCGGCGCGGGCGGGGCGCGCCTCCACCAGCAGCCGGCCGTCGTCGGTGCGCACGCTCGTCGACACGGGCTGTCCGGCCGTCAGCGCGGCGAGCTCCTCGGGTGACAGAGCCGCCGCGACCCCCGAGGTCATCCCGGCTCGGGTGACGACCCCCAGCGAGAGGTCGCCGCTACGCGCGACCTGCTGTCCGCGGCCGGTGGTCAGCGCTCCGACCGGGAGCCGGGCGAGCAGGTCGGCCTGCCGAGCCAAGCCCTCCCGCACCGCAGCCTCCGTCGACGAGCGCAGCAGCGGCCCGGTGAGCAGCAGGGAGAGCGCCGAGGAGAGGATCACGATCCCGGTCAGCGCGAGCAGCAGCCGGCGTCCCAGCCCCGGATACGACGGGTTCACGAGCCCGCCAGCCGGTAGCCGATGCCTCGCACGGTCTCGATCGGGCACCGTGCCCCGAGCTTGGCGCGCAGCTGAGCGACGTGGACGTCGACCGTGCGGGTGCCGCTGTAGTCGGCCTGCCCCCACGCCTCGGCCATCAGCTCGGCGCGACTGACCACGCGGCCGCCGGTGGTGAGCAGCGCCTCCAACAGGTTGAACTCCGTCGGCGTCAGCTCCACCGGAGAACCGTCGACGGCGAGGAGTCGACGGTCGAGGTCGAGGCGCACCGACCCGTGCTCCAGGACCCGCCGCGGCCGTCCGTCCTGGCGTCGCAGGATCGCCTTCACCCGGGCCACCAGCTCGCGCGGGGAGAAGGGCTTGGTGACGTAGTCGTCGGCGCCGACCTCGAGCCCGAGCACCCGGTCGACCTCCTCGTCGCGGGCCGTTGCCAGCACCACGGGCGTCCAGTCGTCGGCGGCGCGCAGGGCGGTCAACACCGCGATCCCGTCGCGACCGGGGAGGCCGACGTCGAGCACCACGGCCACGGGCCGCAGCCGGCGTACGGCGTCCAGGGCGGCGTCGCCGTCGGTCGCGAGGTGCACCCCGAAGCCCTCGCGCGCCAGGAAGCGTCGCTCCAGCTCCGCGATCGCCGGGTCGTCCTCGACGACCAGCACCAGCCCACGCGAGTCGCTCACGCGGCCACGCTAGCCGCGCGCGAGCGCTCCCGCGGCGGACTCGGCTGTCCTTACCGAACCCGAACACGTGACTGACCCGCCGGTCACCCTCACCGGTCAGCGTGGTGACACCACGCCGGAGGAGCCGGCGACGAACGAGGGAGAGCGACATGACAGGACAGGCAGTGGCCGGCATCGTGGCCGCGGCGGTGATCGGCGGCGGGTCCCTGGTGACCGCCGCCACCGGGACCGACACCGACACCGACACCTCGGCGCCCGCCACCAACCTCACCGTCCCGTGCGGCGCCGTCTGGGAGCGGCTGCCCGAGGACCTCCAGGGTGACCTGCGGGCGCTGAAGGACCTGTCACCGGCGGAGCGACCCACCGCGGTGCGACAACTGCGCGAGGACGCACTGGCGGGCGACTACGGCAGCCAGGTCCAGCAGTTCGCCGAGCGTCGCGACGAGCGTCGCGCCTGGGTCCGCAGACACCTCCCCGACCAGCTCCGGCAGGACCTGAAAGCGGCGCTGCGGGCCGACGACGACGAGCGTCGCGCCGCTCTGCAGGAGGTGCGCGACGCCGCCCTCGCAGGGGAGTACGGCGACCGGGTGCAGCAGGCGGCCGAGCGCCGTCAGGAGCGTCGGGACGCCTGCCGGCCGGGCGAGTCAGGATGAGCCACCCCTGCACCTCGACGGTGGGCGCTCTAGGGTCGAGCCCGTGCAGGACCAGGAGCTCGCCCGGCGCGTGCGCGAGGCCGTGGCGGCCGCGGGCTACACCTACGACGCCGTCGCCGAGCGGCTCGGCCGGCGAGCCCACGCCGCGCTCTGGCGCAACGAGACCACCCCGGCGCTGCGGCGTACCTCCGGTGGCTCGCCGGTCGACACCCTGACCCGGCTCTTCCTGCTCCAGGTGCCGGTGTCGCGCCACGACGCCGACCGGGCGCTGCCAGGGCTGGTCGACGCGATGGCGGTCGGGGGTCTGCTCATCACCTCGGTCGGCGAGGTGGCCGCGCGCCTCGACCTGCGGCCCTACGCCGCCCCTGACACCAGCGGCGACCACGACCTCTGGGTGGTCTCCGACCTGACCCCCGGCCTCGACGGCTCCGCCGCTCGGGTCGGCGGCCGACCACGTGCTCGGCATCAGCCCGGCCTCGACCAGCCTCGCCGAGCTGACCCTGCGACACCCGGTCGGCCGCGCGCTCGACCTCGGCACCGGCTGCGGTGTCCAGGCGCTGCACCTCGCCGACGCATGCCGAGCACGTGGTCGCCACCGACGTCAACGCTCGCGCGCTCCGGATGGCACGGTTCAACGCCGCCCTCAACGACCTGTCCGCGATCGACGTCCGCGACGGTTCGTTCTTCGAGCCGGTGGCCGGTGAGCGCTTCGACCTGATCAGCACCAACCCGCCCTTCGTCATCTCGCCGGCCACCGGCGAGCGGCTGGTCTACCGCGACTCCGGGCTGCCCGGCGACCGGGTCGTCGAGCGACATCGTGCGCGACCGCGCCCGACCACCTCACCGACGGCGGGTGGTGCCAGGTCCTGGCCAACTGGGTGATCGCGCGCGACCGGCCCTGGGACGAGCGGCTGGCCGCCTGGCTCGACGGCCGACTGCGACGCGCTGGTGGTGCAGCGCGAGACCCTCGACCCGGCGGAGTACGTCGAGCTCTGGCTCAAGGACTCCGGCCACCACGGCGCCGCCGACTACGCCGAGCGCTACGACACCTGGCTGTCCTGGCTCGACGAGCAGGGGGTGGAGGGCGTCGGCTTCGGGTGGATCAACCTGCGCCGGGTGGACCGGCACGCCTCGGGTCGAGCTGCTCGACTGGCCCTACGCCGTCGAGCAGCCCATCGCCCCGGCCATCGCGGGCTGGGCGGTGGCGGCGACCTGCTGGCGGGCGACGCGGACCTCGGCGCCCGGGCGCTCACCCGCGGCGACGACGTGCGTGCAGGAGACCGTCGGCGCCCCGGGCGCCGAGGACCCGGAGACCATCGTGCTGCGCCAGCAGCGGGGGCTGCGCCGCGCCCGCAGACGTCGACACGGTCGAGGCGGCCTGGTCGGCGCCTGTGACGGCGACCTGACCGTCGGCCAGATCCTCGACGCGCTGGCCAGCCTGCTCGAACGCGACCGCGACGAGCTACGGGCGACGTACCTGCCGGTGGTCGGCGAGCTGGTCGCCGAGGGCTTCCTCCACGGCTGACGGCGACCGCGTCGGGGGACCACGGCGCTGGACTCTGCCCGGACTCGCGCTACCGTGTTCCGCCGTGGGCCTGCTGCCGCCCACGCCGTACGTCGACCGGGGCAGCCAGTCAGACAGTGAGCAAGGGACACCCGTGGCACACAAGTTGGTGATCGTCGAGTCGCCGGCGAAGGCCCGCACGATCGGCGGCTACCTCGGCAAGGACTACGTCGTCGAGTCCTCGATCGGCCACATCCGCGACCTGCCGCAGAGCGCCGCCGACACCCCGGCCAAGATCAAGGACAAGCCGTGGGGCCGACTCGCCGTCGACGTCGACAACGAGTTCGAGCCCTACTACGTCGTCCCGCGCGACAAGAAGTCCCACATCACCAAGCTCAAGAAGCTGCTCAAGGACGCCGACGAGCTCTACCTCGCCACCGACGAGGACCGCGAGGGCGAGGCCATCGCCTGGCACCTCCTCGACGAGCTGAAGCCGAAGGTCCCGGTCAAGCGGATGGTCTTCCACGAGATCACCAAGCGCGGCGATCCTGGCCGCCGCCGACAACCCGCGCGAGCTCGACCTCGACCTCGTCGAGGCCCAGGAGGCGCGCCGCATCCTCGACCGGCTCTACGGCTACGAGGTCTCCCCGGTGCTGTGGAAGAAGGTGATGTCCGGCCTGTCCGCCGGCCGCGTCCAGTCGGTGGCGACCCGCCTGGTGGTCGACCGCGAGCGCGAGCGGATGGCGTTCCGGGTCGCGTCCTACTGGGACCTCGAGGGCACCTTCGACGCCGGCGCCGACCACGAGCCGCGGATGTTCCCCGCCAAGCTGCACTCCGTCGACGGCGTCGCGGGTCGCCCGCGGCTCCGACTTCGGCCCCGACGGCCGGCTCACCAAGACAGGGCGTGCGTCCACCTCGACCGGGGCCGCGCCGAGGCGCTGGCCGCGGCCCTCGCGGAGACGTCGTTCGCCGTCCGCTCGGTCGAGTCCAAGCCCTACCGGCGCTCGCCCTACGCCCCCTTCCGCACGACCACGCTGCAGCAGGAGGCCTCGCCGCAAGCTCGGCATGAGCGCCTCGGCGACGATGTCGGTGGCGCAGCGGCTCTACGAGAACGGCTTCATCACCTACATGCGCACCGACTCGCACGACGCTGTCGGGCGCCGCGGTCGACGCCGCGCGCTCCCAGGTCGCGCGAGCTCTACGGCGCCGAGTACCTGCCCGACGCGCCGCGCACCTACGCCAGCAAGGTCAAGAACGCCCAGGAGGCGCACGAGGCGATCCGGCCGGCCGGCGAGACGTTCCGGACCCCGGCGCAGACCGGCCTGACCGGCGAGCAGTTCCGGCTCTACGAGCTGATCTGGATGCGCACCGTCGCCTCGCAGATGAAGGACGCCGTCGGCAGCTCGGTGACGGTCCGGCTCGGCGGCGCCGCCGTCCGACCGGCGAGGACGTCGTCTTCTCCGCGAGCGGCCGCACGATCACCTTCCACGGCTTCCTCAAGGCCTACGTCGAGGACACCGGACGACAGCTCGAAGCGGCGCGACGACGACGCAGACGCGGCTGCCCGACGCTGGCCGAGGGCGACGCGCTCACCGCCGCCACGCTCAGCGCCGCCGGCCACGAGACCAAGCCGCCGGCCCGCTACACCGAGGCGACGCTGATCAAGGAGCTCGAGGAGCGCGAGATCGGCCGACCGTCGACGTACGCCTCGATCATCGGCACGATCCTCAACCGCGGCTACGTCTACAAGAAGGGCACCGCGCTGGTGCCGGCCTGGCTGGCGTTCTCGGTGGTCCGGCTGCTGGAGGAGCACTTCACCCGCTTCGTCTCCTACGAGTTCACCGCGCAGATGGAGGACGTCCTCGACGAGATCGCCCGCGGCGACAAGGACCGCAACACCGAGCTGGCGGAGTTCTACTACGGCTCCGACCGGGTGCGCCGGCCTGCACCCGCTGGTCGACCGGTCTCGGCGACATCGACGCCAAGGAGCTGGCGACCTTCCCGATCGGCGGACCCGACTCCGGGATCGTGCTGCGGGTCGGCCGCTACGGCCCCTACCTCGAGGGCCCCGACGACGACGGCACGCCGTTCGCCAAGCGGGCCAACGTGCCCGACGACCTGCCGCCCGACGAGCTGACGATGGAGAAGGCGCACGGAGCTGTTCGCCAACCCGGCCGGCGAGGAGATCGCGCTCGGCGAGCACCCGGAGACCGGGCTGCCGGTCGTGGCCAAGAACGGCCGCTACGGCCCCTACGTCACCGAGGTGCTGCCCGAGGACGCGCCGAAGGGCGCCAAGCCGCGCACCGGCTCGCTGTTCAAGTCGATGTCGCTCGACACGATCACCCTCGACGACGCCGTGACGCTGCTGTCCCTGCCGCGCGTGGTCGGGCGTCGACGCCGAGGGCATCGAGATCACCGCGCAGAACGGCCGCTACGGCCCCTACCTCAAGAAGGGCACCGACTCGCGGTCGCTGACGTCCGAGGAGCAGCTGCTCACCATCACCCTCGACGAGGCGCTGGCGATCTACGCCCAGCCCAAGCAGCGCGGTCGCGCCGCCGCCGCCGCCGCCGCTGAAGGAGCTCGGCACGACCCGGTCTCGGGTCAGCCGGTCGTGGTCAAGAGCGGCCGCTTCGGCGACTACGTCACCGACGGCGAGTACAACGCCACCCTCCGCAAGGACGACACCGTCGAGGCGATCACCCTCGAGCGCGCCGCCGAGCTGCTCGCCGAGCGCCGCGCCAAGGGGCCCGGCGAAGAAGACCGCGAAGAAGACCGCGAAGAAGGCCACGGCCGCGAAGAAGACCACGAAGAAGACTGCGGCGAAGAAGTAGCGGCGGACGCAGGCGGGTCAGGGCAGCGGGACGGCTTCAGCCTCGAGGCGGGCCAGCAGCTCGGCGACCGTCGGCAGAACGGCCTCCGGCGGGTCGCTCAGCAGCAGCGCCGTGCAGGCGTCGTAGGGCTCGTCGGCGACCTCGGGGTCGTCGAGGTAGCCCGCCTCCAGGCAGAGGGCGGCAGCCGAGTCGGGCGTGATCGGCATGGGCGTCGGGTCGCCGCTCGGGGTCGGGTCGGCGTCCGGGGTCGGGTCGCCGTCGGAGCCGGGCTGCCCGTCCGGGGTCGGGTCGTCGCCGGGTGACGGATCGGAGTCCGGCGTCGGGTCCTCAGACGTCGGGGTCTCGCCCTCCGAGGTCGGGGTCTCCCCGGGGTCGGGGTCGGGCGACGGGTGCTCGAGGACCGGGTCGAACGTCGGAGGGGGAGGCTCCTCGGTGCCTTGCGGGTCGGGGGTCACCTGCTCGGCGTGCGGCTGCTTCGGTGGCTCGGGGGCGGGCGGGGCGGGCGGGGCGGCCGGGGGAACGACCTGCTGCGTCGGACGGGTCTGCGCGGTGGAGGGGAGGCTGGGGACCGACGCCGTGGGCACGGTGGAGTAGTCGCCGGTGGCGTAGGCGCGGGCGATGCGCAGCACCAGGTCGACGTAGGACTGGCTGTGGTTGTAGCGGTGCACCGCCGACCGCTGACCGGCGATCGTGGAGAGGTCCTGGTCGCCGACGCAGAGGTAGACCGCCGCCGCGAGCGCTGCGTCATCGATGTCCTGCGGGTTGCGGACGCCGTCGCCGTCGGCGTCGACGCCGACGTAGGTCCAGGTGGACGGGATGAACTGCATCGGGCCGACCGCGCGATCGTAGGTGGGGTCGCCGTCGAGCTCGCCCTGGTCGGTGTCGGCGATCACCGCGGTGTTCTGGGTGCCGTCGAGCGCGATGCCGAGGATCGCCGGGGAGGCGACCCCGGAGGCGTCGAGCTGGCTGCCGGCGAACCGGCCGTGGTTGGACTCGACGCGGCCGATGCCGGCCAGCAGCTCCCAGGGGAGACGGCAGCCCCGGTCGGTGGCGTTGATGACCGTGGCAGCGCGCTGGTAGGCCGCGAGGGCGGCGTCGGGGATGTCAGCGGCGCTGGCCGTGCGGGACAGGTCGGTGGTGGGGGCGTCTCGGGTGCTGCCCGGCGTGTCGGTGACGGGGGCCGTCACCGCCTCGGGGAGGCTCGGCTCCAGCGGGTCGACCGTGGCGGGAGCGGCCGCGGTGGCGATCATCGCCGCGGGCGGGGCGTCGGCACGGTCACCGAGGACGAGGGTCCAGCCGGCCGTCATGGCGAGGAGCGGGACCGTCGTGACGGCGCGCGTGGCCCAGGAGTGCCGGCGCCCACCTGGTGCGCCGACCGGGCCTGGCTCGGTCATGGCAACGCTCCCCGTAGGGCCACGCCCACCTCCGTCGCAGCCGGCGGCGCGATGGTCTTGACCCCATGTCTCGACGCGTGACTTCCCCTGCACGCGATCCATCTCAACGTACCTGCGATTGCTCCGGAGCGGGATGGTCCGGTCGGATTCTTTTCCATGACGGTTGCATGACGGGCGGATGACTGGTCCAGTCCACCGCGCCGTCCATCCCACTTGCCGGCGCCCCCGGTGAGCCCGCCGTGGCGGCCGGGGGCGGCACCTCGTACCGTCGTTCCGAGCGGATCGTCGTGGTCCACCCGTCACGCCGTCACAGCAGGAGGAGCCCGCCCTGACCGAGCAGATACCCCTCGCGCCCGCCGCCGACGGCGGGCCGGGCGCGCTGAGCACCACCGGGCTCTTCGTCTGCTTCGAGGGCGGCGAGGGCGCCGGCAAGTCGACCCAGGCGCGGCTGCTGTGCGACTGGCTCGAACAGCAGGGGTACGCCGTCCTGCTGACGTTCGAGCCCGGTGACACCGAGGTGGGCCGTCAGCTGCGCCGGATCGTCCTCGACCCCGCCACCGGCGAGCTCTCGCACCGCACCGAGGCGCTGCTCTATGCCGCCGACAAGGCCGAGCACGTCGACGCCGTCGTGCTGCCGGCGCTGGCCCGGGGCGAGGTCGTGGTGACCGACCGCTACGTCGACTCCACGCTGGCCTACCAGGGCGCCGGCCGAGCCCTGACCGAGGCCGAGGTCGACGGTCGTGGCGCGCTGGGCGACCCACGACCTGCGTCCCCACCTCACCGTGCTGCTCGACCTGGAGCCCGACCCACGGCCTCGGCCGTTTCGAGGAGCGCGACCGGATCGAGGGCGAGTCGGTGCGAGTTCCACCAGCGGGTCCGCGAGGCGTTCCTGCGGATGGCGGCGGCCGACCCCGAGCACTACCTCGTCCTCGACGCGCGGCTGCCCCCAGGCGGAGATCGCCACGGCGGTGCGGCAGCGCGTCGTACCGTTGCTGGCGCAGGCCAGGCGCGCGGAGCCGGGTCACCGGGAGGGAGCGCGACCGTGAACGTCTGGGACACCTGGTCGGCCAGCGAGCCGCCGCCGAGGTGCTGAGCGCCGCCGCGCGCGGCACCGGCATGACACAGGCATGGCTGTTCACCGGGCCCCCCGGGTCGGGCCGCTCCAACGCCGCCGTCGCCTTCGCCGCCGCCCTGCAGTGCCCCGACCGCGGGTGCGGCGACTGCCAGGCCTGCCGGACGGCGCTGGCCGGGTCGCATCCCGACATCACCCGGGTCGCGCACCGACAAGCTGTCCATCGGAGTCGACGAGGTGCGCGAGCTGGTCCGCCGCGCGGCGCTGGCGCCGGTGGGCGCGGGCTTCCAGGTGCTCGTCGTCGAGGACGCCGACCGGCTCACCGACCAGGCTTTCAACGCCCTGCTCAAGGCGATCGAGGAGCCGACCGGTCACACCGTGTGGGTGCTCTGCGCCCCGACCGTCGAGGACGTGCTGCCGACGATCCGTTCCCGCTGCCGGCTGGTCGGGCTGACCACTCCGACGGCCGAGGAGGTGGCCGCCTATCTCGTCCGTCACGACGGCGTCGACGTCGCGCTCGCGGCGTACGCCGCCCGCGCCAGTCAGGGACACATCGGGCGCGCTCGGGCCCTGGCCCGCGACGAGGCGACCCGCAACCGTCGCCGCGAGGTCGTCTCGCTGCCGATCCGGCTGACGTCGCTGGGCGCCTGCATGACGGCCGCCGCCAACCTGCACGAGTCCACCCAGGAGGAGGCCGAGGCCATCACCGCCGACCTCGACGCACGCGAGAAGACCGACCTCGACACGGCCTACGGCGTCGTCGAGCGGGGCCGCCGGCCCCGCGAGTACGCCCCCGCACTGGCCGCCCTGCAGAAGGCCCAGAAGACCCGCGCCAAGCGCCGCCACCTCGACGTCGTCGACCGTGGCCTGATGGACCTCGCGTCGGTCTACCGCGACGCGATCGCCCTGGCCGCCGGCGCGGGCGGACCACTGGTCAACGAGGAGACAGCGGGGCGACGTCGCCGAGCTCACCCGGGTCTCCACGCCCGAAGGCCACCTGCGCCGGATCGACGCGATCTTCGCGGCGCGCGAGCAGATGCTGGAGTTCAACGTGCCGCCGATGCTGGCCCTCGAGTCGATGATGCTGGCACTGCGCGTGGCCAGGAGAAGCGCCTGATGCGGCGGTGGGTCGCCGGCCTGGTGGTGCTCGGCCTGGTCGCCGTCAGCACCGGCGTCGTCGGCGCGATCCTCGTGGCGCGCGGTGGCTGGCTGGTCCCGGCAGGCCCGGCCGGGCCTCACCTCCTCGCCCGATGCACAGACCACGGTGCCGCCGGCGGCCGACCTCGCCCGGTTCTACGCGCAGGCCCTCGACTGGGAGCCGTGCGACGACGGCAACGACTGCTCGACGCTCGAGGTGCCGCTCGACTACGCCGAACCGGACGGCGAGACGATCCGACTCGCGCTGCTGCGCCACCCCGCCTCCGTCCCGCGCGACCGGCTGGGCTCGCTGGTGGTCAACCCGGGGGGCCCCGGTGCGCCCGGGACGTCGTACGCCGCCGGCGCGGGGTCGTTCTTCGGCCGCGAGCTGGTCGAGAGGTTCGACATCGTGGGCTTCGACCCGCGCGGGACCGGGCGGAGCAGCCCGGTCGACTGCCTCAGCGACAGCGAGCTCGACTCCTACGTCGCGGAGGACCCCGACCCCGACACCCCCGGCGAGGTGCGGGCCTTCATGCGCACCGTGCGGGGGTTCGGCGCCGGCTGTGCCCGCCGCTCGGGCGACGTGGCTGCCCACGTCTCCACGGTCGAGGCGGCCCGCGACATGGACGTGCTGCGGGCGGCGCTGGGCGAGGGCTCGATGGTCTTCTTCGGCGCCTCCTACGGCACCAAGCTGGGGGCCACCTACGCCGACCTGTTCCCCGACCGGGTGGGCCGGATGGTGCTCGACGGCGCCCTCGACCCGACGCTCGGGCTGAAGGAGACCTCGCTGGGCCAGGCGCGCGGGTTCGAGACCGCGCTCGACGCCTACCTCGCCAACTGCGTCGAGAGCACCGACTCGTGCTTCCTCGGCGACAGCGTGGCGCAGGGGCGGCAGCGGATCGCCGACCTGCTGGCCGAGATCGAGCGGCAGCCGCTGCCGGCCGGTGGCGGGCGCGAGCTGCGGGTGGGCAACGCGTTCTACGGCATCGTGCTGCCGCTCTACAACCGCACGTCGTGGTTCGCGCTGTCCACGGCGCTGAGGGCCGCGCTCGACGGCGACGGCACCCAGCTGCTGACGTTCTCCGACCTCTACACCTCCCGCGCCGCCGACGGCTCCTACGACGACAACAGCCTCGAGGCGAACCTGGCCATCAACTGTCTCGACGACCCGGCGTCGTTCACCGCGGCGCAGGTGACGGAGGCCATCCCCGACTTCGAGGAGGCCTCGCCGACGTTCGGTCGGGTCTTCGCCTGGAGCCTGGCCGGCTGTCGGGGCTTCCCGCTGCGGGCCGCGGAGACCGAGCCCGCCGCGCTCCGGGCGGCCGGCGCCGCGCCGATCCTGGTCATCGGCACCACGCGCGACCCGGCCACGCCGCTACGCGTGGGCCGAGGCGCTGGCCGCTCAGCTCGACTCCGGGGTGCTGGTGACCCGTGACGGCGACGGCCACATGGGCTACACCGCGGCAACGCGTGCGTCGACGCCGCGGTCGAGGACTACCTCGTCACCGGTGCCGTCCCGCGCGACGGGCTCGCCTGCTGACGGCCCGCGACGAGGGCCGACCCCAGGGTGGGGCCGGCCCTCGCCGTGTGGGGGGTCGGTGCGGCCCGGTCAGTGGTGCTGGTTGCGGGCGGCGGCCACGCCGGCGGCGTACTTCGGAATGACGATGCTGACCAGGATGCCGAGGTTGACCTTGGCGGCGTCGAGCAGCATGCCCGACATCAGGTCGTCGCCGTGCTTCTGGCAGACCACGGTGTTGCCGCCGTCGAGATCGAGCAGGAAGTAGCGGTTGAGGCCCGGGAAGTTGGAGCCCGCCAGCGTGGAGGCCATCTCGTTGGTGAGCTGGTTGAACAGCGCCACCGCCTCGGGCTGGGGGTTGAACCCGGCCAGGCTGAGGCCGGTCTCGCGGTCCCAGATGTCCGTCGCGACCAAGCCGTCGCGGAGAGTCTCCTTCGCCTCCTTGACGGTCTGCTCGAGCAGGTTGACGTCGATGTCCAACATGGTGGGCTTCCTCCTTGGAAGGGGTGGGGGGAATCGGAGGTGGTCCGGTGGGACGGCGGCTGCCGTCGGGTCAGTCCTCGCCGAGCTTGGTGCGGATAGATCCGGCGGCGACCTTGGCGCGCATCAGCAGGGCACCGAGGGAGTCGTCGCCGACGGTGACCCACAGCAGCAGCTGGCCGACGATCAGGTGGCGCACCGCGAGCACGACGGTCTTCGAGCTGCCGTTGGTGAGGGTGACCATGTCGAGCGGGCCGCCCTCGTCGTCGTGGACCGAGCTCGACACCGCGTCGGCGATGGAGTGCAGCGAGCTGGTCATCGCCGACAGCCGGCTGACCTGGGTCTCGTCGACGCCGATCGTGCACAGGTTGAAACCGTCTGCGGTGCAGATCATCGCCGAGCTGAAGGTCGGCAGCGAGGCGGACAGGGTCTGCAGCACCGGCAGCAACGCGCGGCCGATCTGCTCGGACCACAGGCCCCAGTGGGCGGCGATGTCGTCGTCCATCTCCACGCCGAGGGGCGCTCGCGGGGTGTCGGCCGCGGGGTTTCGCGGCGGGAGTACGACGATCTCCGCGTCGCGTTCGATGGATTCGATCATCTCTGCCTCCTCGAGCTCTTCAGCGAGCGCGACAGCGGCGGTGTGGGGGGTGCGCATGGTCATCCGACGGCCTCCTTATCGGCGACGGGCCTCTCCGTGGTGGGAGTCCCGCAGGGGATCCGCAAGGCGGTGTGCAACACGTCGACGACGGAGTCGCGGTCACGCGGGTCGGCTGAGACGACCGGGATGCTCTTGTCGCACGTCGCGACGACCTCCCGGAAGCCCTCCAGCTGCGCGTGCGGCTCCTCCAACCGGGTCACGGCCACCGTCAGCTTGGAGGTCTTGACCTCCGCCACGATGAACTCCAGCCACAGCTCGGCGTCGAGCAGGGCCAGGTCGTGGTGACCGAAGAGCCAGAGCACGACGCTGGTGCTGCGCGGCATGGCCGACTTCCGCACCAGATCGAAGCGCTCCTGCCCCGGAGTACCGACCACGGAGATCGTCTGTCCGTCCGGTGACTGCCACTCGCCGATCTCCAAGCCGACGGTGGTGGTCGTCTTGAGGTGTCGACCGGGGTGACCGGTCCGCGCGCGCAGCGCAGAGCTCAACACCTCGGTGGAGGACACCTGTGAGTCCGACACCGTGCAGACAGCCGTGGTCTTCCCGACACCGAAAGGGCCCACGAAGGACACTTGTCGGGGAATGGGGGTCCCGAGAACTGGCATCATTGTTTGTCTCCCGAGTTGCAAACTTTCTTGCCGCTGCCGACCGTAGTCTGCCCGATCCGATCGCGAGAGGGAACCGGGCGATCTGGTCGTCCGGTCGGCGCAGTCGTCTAGCCCACTCGGGCCATGCCCGCCGCCCGACCGGGCGTACCGGGCGTTTTCGCGCGTGCCCATGCGGTCCGTTAGTCTGCTCCGCGTTGCCTGGACGGCGGCCGGACGAGGCGCCGCGCCGACCGAACCGGGTGGCGCGCCGCCTTAGCTCAGTCGGTAGAGCGAATCACTCGTAATGATTAGGTCGTCGGTTCGATTCCGACAGGCGGCTCCACTCCCGCCGTGTCACGCCTCCGGTCGAACCACGACGACGGGGCACTCGGCCAGGTGGAGCATCCGGTGCGTCACCGAGCCGACCGCCAGGCCGTGGAACCCACCGTGTCCCCGGGAGCCGAGGACGATCATGTCGGCGCGGTGCGAGGCCTTGGTGAGCGTCTCGAGCGGCTCGGAGTGGTGCACCCGGAGGGTCACGTCGACGTCCCCGGCGAGGCTTCGTGCCGCCTCGACCTGCCGCTCTATCTGGGCCCGCCTGGACGCCACCTCGTCGTCGTCCTTCGGCAGCGGCCACAGGAGGTGTCTGGGCCATCCCTGAGGAAGTCCGAGGGCGCTGATCACCTCGACCGCGGCACCACGCAGACGTGCGGCCTCGAAGGCGTAGGCGAGGGCCGCCGCCGAGCCGGCGGAGCCGTCGGTGCCCACCGCGACGAGGCGATGGCCGATCGAGACATGGGGGACCACGACCACCGGGCAGGGGGCATGGCCCACCACCTGGAGGGCGGTCGACCCGAGCAGCAGGTTGCCGACGTCCTCGCCCTTCGCGCCCAGCACGACCGCGTGAGCATGCTGCCCGGCATCGAGGAAGGCTGAGGCAGGAGTCTGCGTCGGCTGGTCGCTGGTGACCTCGAGAGCGGGCTGGGCGCCCGTTGCCGCCATGATCGCCTCGTCGACGATCTCGCGACCCCGCAGCTGCGCGAGCTCGAAGCGTCCCGGGGGAAACAGCGGGACGTCCATCTCGTAGCGCGGCAACGCGTGGACGATGTGCAAGGGGCGGTGGCGCAGGGCTGCGTCCTGGGCCGCCCACAGCAGCGCGCGCAGACTGCGGCCGGTGCCGTCGACGCCGACCACCACGGGGCTGGGCATGACGGACCTCCTCGCTGTGGAGGACCTTGCCGCCCGGATGGCCACGGGGCCTCCCTCTGTCGAGTCTGGCACCCGGCGCCGCGCTTCCTCGGCCCCTGTCGCGGAGGTCACGTGTGAGGTGGGTCCCGTCACGCGTAGTGCGCGACAGCGAGCAGCAGCCCGAGCCCGGCGGCGAAGGTCAGCGTGTGCACGAGCTTCTCGCCGAGGGACGGCGAACCCCGCAGCTCGGGGAGCAGGTCTGCCACGGCGATGTAGACGAAGTTGCCCGCGGCGAACGGCACCAGATAGGCGACCTCGACCTGCCCCGCGAGGCTGTATGCCAGCAGGCCGCCGACCGGGAACGTGAGCGCGGACGCCAGGTTGTAGGTGAGGGCCCGACGCCGGCTCCACCCGCTGTGCACCAGGATTCCGAAGTCCCCGAGCTCCTGGGGGATCTCGTGCGCAGCGGCCACCAGCCACGTCACCAGCCCGAGACGGATGTCGAGCACGAACGCGCTGCCCACGGCGACACCTCCGATGAGGTTGTGCAACCCGTCGGCAGCCAGGATGAGGTAGCCCAGCGGCTGGTGCTCGCTCACGGCACGATGACAGTGGTGCCAGTGCAGGAACTGCTCCAACACATGAAACGAGAACAGGCCGGCGACGACCCAGACGAACACCGGCAGTCGGTTGCCGAGGGCTTCGATCGACTCGGGGATCATGTGGAACATGGCTCCGCCGAGAAGCGCGCCGGCGGCGAGCGCCACCATCGGGAGCACGAGCCGGCGAAACCTGTGCTCGGGGATCAGCACAACCACGCCGCCGACGAGAGCGAGGGCGCTCATGGCGATCCCGGTGACCACGATCCAGGCGAGAACCGGCACGATTCGACGCTAGCGCTGCCGCGCCTCGGCCTGGCCAGGGCCCCGCGGGGTCGCCGCAGTCATCTCCTACGTCCGCGACGCGTGCGGCAAGCAGTGAGCCGTCACAGGTCGCGGTGCACGTCCTCGACCTGGGGAGTCTCCCCACGCCGCAGGTTCCAGATCGCCGCCGCGAGGCCGCCCCACAGGAGGAGCATCGCCAGCAGCATCATCACGATCGCGCCACCGCTCATCAGAACTCACCCCCTTCCTCGGCCGGCACCAGCGGGGTCCCGTCGCGCCAGCGGATGGTCGCGATCACGAAGGCGGCGACCACGACGGCCGCGCTGACACCCCAGCCGAAGACGCCGAGCATCCAGGCGGGGTAGCTCTCGTAGGGCTCGCGCACCGCGTCCCAGAGCTCCTGGACCAGGATGAACGCCAGCACCGCGGGGGTGACGAAGGCGAGCATCACCCGCCACCATGCCCCGAGCGGCAGCGACCCGCTCTGGTTGAGGTGCCCAGCCAGGTCGGGTAGCGCGCGCAGTGCCCAGGCGAGCACCAGCATGCTCACGACGGCCACCAACAGGATCCCGAAGCGGTTGATGAAGTGGTCGACGATGTCGAGCACGTAGATGCCGCTGGTGGTGCTGAACATCGTCAGGCTGAGCACCGCCGTCGGCACGCCCACCGCGAGGGTCGCGGTGAGCCGTCCCATCTCGAACTTGTCGCGCACCGCGGAGATGACCACCTCGATCACGCTGATCAGCGAGGTGATGCCGGCGAAGACCAGGCTGCCGAAGAAGAGCAGCCCGATCACGGTGCCGCCGGGTGCCTCGTTGATGATCGCGGGGAAGGCGATGAACGCCAGGCCGATCCCGTCCGAGGCGACCTCGTCGACGCTGACCCCGCTCGCCTGCGCCATGAATCCCAGTGCGGAGAAGACCCCGATCCCGGCCAGCAGCTCGAAGCTGGAGTTGGAGAGGCCGACGACCAGGCCTGAGCCGGTCATGTCGGTGCGGCGGCCGACGTACGACGCGTAGGTGATCATGATCCCGAAGCCCACCGAGAGCGAGAAGAAGATCTGCCCGAAGGCGGCGGCCCACACCCCGGTGTCGGTGAGGGCGCTCCAGTGGGGGCTGAACAGCGCGTCCAACCCGGTGCCCGCGCCGTCGAGGAAGAGCGCGCGACCGACCAGCGCCAAGAAGGCGATCACCAGCAGGGGCATGAACACGACGGCAGTGGCGCCTATCCCCTTCTCCACACCGAGCGCCATCACCACCAGCACCACGACCCACACGGCGAGCAGCGGCAGCGCGACTCCCGGCACCAGGTCGGCAGTGACTCCCGGATCGCCCGCCTGGAGGAACGAGCCGAAGAAGAAGTCCTGCGGGTCGTCTCCCCAGGAGCGGTCGGCGGAGAAGAGGGTGTAGCGCAGCGCCCACGCGATCACCGCCGCGTAGTAGACGGCGATGACGAAGCAGATGGCGACCTGCCACCACCCGATCGGTTCGCTCCGACGGCCCGCGCGTGCGAAGGACAGCGGCGCCGACCCGCGGTACTTGTGCCCGAGCGCGTAGTCCAGCAGCAGGAACGGCAGCCCGGCGACCAGGAGGGCCACCAGGTAGGGGAGCACGAACGCACCGCCGCCGTTCTCGTAGGCGACGTAGGGGAACCGCCAGATGTTGCCGAGGCCGACCGCGGACCCGATGGCGGCCAGGATGAACACCCGGCGGGAGGAGAAGGCGCCTCGGGCGCCGGACTCGGGAGCGGCGGAGCCGCCGGGTCCGCTGGTGTGGGCCATGCTTCCTCCCTCGCATCACGGGCGATTGCCACTCTGACGCGCCGGTGCGGAGCCCGCCACACCCCCCGGGGTGTCGCCCGGCCCACGGCCGCGACCGGACGGAGATCACACCCGCGAACGCTTGAGCCGGAGGCTCGGAAGGAGAAGGCTGGAGGTGGTGAAGGGGAGTACTCCGTTCACCGCGGCGTCGTCAGTCCGGCCGTGAGGCCCGGCGCCCGGGGCGGCACGACCGCCGGGGAAGACCTTCATCGGACGCCCCGAACGCCGATGGAGGTGCGACGATGGCCGCCACCCCTCACCCCGTCCTGATGAGTACGCCGACCGGTTCCGGTGGCGGCAGCCGCCCCGGCGATGGGCCGCCGCACGCCCGAGCGGCGGCCGCCGTCGCCCGCGACCTCGGGGTCGATCCCGCCCGCGGGCTGTCGCACGAGGAGGTCGCCACCCGGCTGACGACGTGGGGGGCGAACCGGCTCCGGGAGACCCCGCCGCGCCCCGCGTGGCTGGTCTTCACCGACCAGCTGCGCAGCGGCCTGTTCCTGATCCTGCTCGCCGCCGCCGTCCTCGCCGCGCTGGTGGGCGACCTCAAGGACGCCGCGATCATCGCCGTGGTGATGCTGCTGAACGCGACCATCGGCTTCGCGCAGGAGCGCAAGGCGACCCGCAGCCTGGCGGCCCTTCGGCAGCTGCTGGTGCCGATGACCACGGTGCGCCGCGAGGGAGCGCCGGCGACGGTGCCGTCCGCCGACGTCGTTCCGGGCGACGTGGTCGTGCTGGACGCCGGTAGCCGCGTCCCCGCGGACGGCCGGCTGCTGGCAGCCCACGACGTCGCCGTCGACCAGTCCTCGTTGACCGGGGAGTCCGAGCCGGTGGCCAAGAACTGTCGGCCGGTGGCCCCGGGCGCCACCTTGGCCGACCGTTCCGACATGCTGCACGCCGGCACCGTCGTGGTGCGGGGGCGGGCGGAGCTGCTCGTCACCGCGACCGGGATGACCACCGAGGTCGGCCGGATCGCCGGCATGCTCGCGGCGACCCCGCCGCCCCGCACGCCGCTGCAGCTCCAGCTCGACCAGGTCGGTCGCCGGATCGCGCTGATCGGGGTCGTCGCCGTGGCGCTGTACTCCGGCGCGGCGGCGTGGCGTGGGGATCCGTGGGCCGACATCGTGCTGCGCGGGGTGGCCCTCGCCGTGGCCGCCGTACCCGAAGGTCTGCCGGCCGTCCTCGCGCTCGTGCTGGCGCTCGGCGTGCACCGGATGGCCGGCCACGGCGCCATCGTCCGACGGCTCGCCTCGGTGGAGACGCTGGGGTCGGCGACGGTCATCTGCACCGACAAGACCGGCACCCTGACCCGCAACCGGATGACGGTCCGCGAGGTCGTTCCGGCCGGGTCGGTGCTGGCCACGGACGATGTCCCGGGCTGGCCGGCGGAGCAGGCGGACGACCGGCGCCGCCTGCTGACGGCGTTCGTGCGCTGCAGCGACGCCGGAGGAGCCGGCGACGACCTGGTCGGCGACCCGATGGAGACCGCGCTGCACCTCGCGGCCGCCGCCGAGGGGCTCGATCCGGTTGCCGCGGTGGCGGCGGCGCCGCGCCTGGTCGAGCAGCCGTTCGCGGCGGAGCGGAAGTACATGGCCACCGTCCACCGGCATGCCGACGCCAGCCTCGAGCTGCTCGCCAAGGGGGCGCCCGACGTGCTGCTGCCGCGCTGCGGCCACGCCTGGATGCGCGGTCGGCCGGTTCCGCTCGACGGGGCGGGGCGCTCCCGGCTGCTCGCGGCGGTCGAGCAGCAGGCGGCCGAGGGACGCCGGGTGCTCGCGGCCGCGTCGGCTCCCATCGACGGCCCCGGGCACGGCTGGGACACCGACCGGCTCCTCGACGCCGGCGGTGAGCTGGTCTTCCTCGGATTCGTGGGCATCGCCGACCCGCCGCGGCCAGAGGCCGTCGACGCGGTCGCCCTGTGCCACCGGGCCGGGATCGAGGTCAAGATGATCACCGGCGACCACGTCGCGACCGCCGCCGCGATCGCTGCCGAGGTCGGTATCCCCGGGCGAGCGGTGACCGGCGAGGACCTGGATGCGATGAGCGCCGACGAGCTCGCGCAGGAGATCGACGACATCGGGGTGTTCGCCCGGGTCACCCCGGCCCACAAGGTCGCCATCGTCGCGGCGCTCACCTCGCGGGGCCACGTCACCGCGATGACCGGCGACGGCCAGAACGACGCCGCCGCCGTGCGTGCCGCCCACGTCGGCGTGGCCATGGGCCGCGCGGGCACCGACGTGACCAAGGAGGCCGCCGACCTGGTCCTCACTGACGACAACTTCGCGACCATCGTGCGCGCGGTCCGGCAGGGACGGGGGATCTACGACAACATCCTCAAGTTCATCCGGCTCCAGCTGACCACCAACGTGGCCGCGATCCTCACGTTCGTGGTCGCGGTGATCGCCGGCCTCGCCGCGCCGATGACCGCCGTCCAGGTGCTCTGGGTCAACCTGATCACCGACGGCCCGCCCGCGCTGGCGCTGGGCCTGGACCGCCCGGACAGCCGAACCATGAGCCGGCGTCCCCGCCGCCCCGACGAACGGATCCTGTCGTGGCCACGGCTGGCTCGGCTGACGACGACCGCCGCCGTGATGGCCGCCGGCACGCTGGCCGCGCTCGCCGCGACCGACCACACGCACGGGACGGCGTACGCCACGACCTTCGCCTTCACCACCTTCGTGCTCTTCCAGGTCGTCAACGCCCTCAACGTGCGCACCGAGGACGTGTCCGCGCTGTCGCGGTCGCTGCCGGTCAACCCGGTGCTGCTCGGCAGCCTCGCGCTGGTGGTCTCGCTGCAGGTGCTGGCCGTCGAGCTGCCGGTCGCGCAGGGCCTGTTCGGGACCGTGGCGCTCGAGCCGGCGCACTGGGCTGCCGCCGCCGGGCTGGCCTCGCTGGCCCTGGTGGTCGGCGAGCTCGACCGGGCCCTACGCCGGCGCCGCGACGCACGACGCGCGCGCCGGGGCGAGGCGGCTCCGGAAGGGGCCGGTGTCGAGTGACCTTCCTGCTCCTGACGATCGGCGTGCTGGCCGCGGCGGCCGGCGGCGAGCTGTTCGTCCGCGGGACCGTCGGCGTCGCCGCCTGGGCCCGCGTGCCCGCGGGCATCATCGCCGCGACGGTGGCGGCCTTCGCGACCTCGAGCCCCGAGCTCTCCGTGGGCGTGCAGTCCGGGCTGGCGGGCACCCCGGTGATCGCCCTGGGGGACGCGTTGGGCAGCAATGTCATCAACGTGGCCTTCGTGCTCGGCATCGCGCTGCTCGCCGGACCGGTGCGGGTGCACCGGCACACGCTGCGTCGCGAGCTGGGATTCGCCGCGGCGGCGCCGATGCTGACCCTGTTGGCGCTGGTCGACGGCACGCTGGTGCGCCTCGAGGCGCTGGTCCTGCTGGGCGTCTTCGCGGGCTGGCTGGTGCTGGTCACCCGCGAGGCCCGTCGGGCACGCAGCGCAGCCGTCGCCGACGTCGGCGAGACCCGGCCGCGGGTCGCCATGGCCAGCCTGCTCGCCGGGCTGGTGCTGCTCGTGGTCGCCGGCCGGCTGATCGTGGTCGCCGCGAAGGGGATCGGGGAGACCCTGGGCCTGGACCCCTTCGTCGTCGGGGCGACGCTGGTCGCGTTCGGCACCTCCACTCCCGAGCTCGCCACCACGGTCGTCGCCCTGCGTCGCGGTCACCTCGAGGTGGGCGTCGGCACCGTGTTGGGCAGCAACGTGTTCAACAATCTCTGGATCGTGGGCGTCGCGGCGCTGTTGCACCCGATCACCGCGTCCGTCGGCGAGGTGCTGCTCGCGATCATCGCCTGCCTGGTCGCGCTCGCCCTGGTCACACCGACCCGGCGGTGGGCGATGGCGCGGCCTCGTGGTGTGCTGTTGCTGGGCGTCGGCGGGCTCTATCTGGTCGGCACCGTGCTCCTGGGTGCTTGACTCTCCACCGGCGTGGAAGGATGGCAAGGATGACCGAGAGAACAGTGATCATGGCCCTGCTGTGGCTCGTGCTCGGGCTCGGGTCGGGGATCTGGATGGTCCGCCGCGGCTATGACCAGCGCTGGATCTACATCGCGCTGGTGCTCGGACCGCTCTTCGTGCCGATCGCGGTGGAGCGGGTGCGGGGTCGTCCGGCGCCGGCCGCGCATGCGCCGGTCTCGGCGGACGACGGCGTGCTTCGCGTGATGGTCGGCTGCGACGGCTCCGAGCACTCGCAGGCGGCAGCCGCGACGACGTACCGGCTCTTCGGGCCGGCCCTCGCCGAGCTGCTGCTCGTGCAGGTGGTGTCCTACGACGCGGCCGACGACGCCGTCGCCCCCGAGCTCGACGAGGCGAGGCGCAACCTCGAGCAGGTGGTCGCGGCGCTCGACAGCCCGGTGGTCCACAGCGACGTGCTGGCCGGGCCGCCGGCGGAGACGCTGTGCCAGGCGGCGCTCGACCGAGGCATGGACCTGATCGTGGTCGGTCCGCGTGGGGGCGGATTAGCCGAGCGGGTGCTGGGCAGCGTCGCCGAGCACGTCGTCGACCAGGCGCACCTGCCGGTGCTGGTCGCGCAGGGCCCATCCACCTGACCCCGCCGACGAGGCCGGCTCCTCACCATCTCCCCACCGGCCGCGCGAGCTGGGTCTCGACGAGCTGAGTGCTCAGGTCGGGGCGCACGGTCTCGTCGCTGCCGACGGTGAGCGCCGCGACCGCCTGGCCGTAGGCCGCCGCCTCGGCCAGCGGGTCGCCGAGCAGCAGGCGGTGCACCAGCCCGGCCAGCATCGCGTCGCCGCCACCGGTCACGTCGACGACCTTCACCCGGTGGGCGCCGAGCGGCACGGGGTCGTCCGCGCGCGGCACCAGCAGCGACCCGTCGGCGCCCATCCGCACCCAGACGTTCTCGGCGCCCATCGCGCACAGGCGGCGAGCCGCGCTGACGATCTCGGAGCGCGACCCGATCGACGTTCCGGTGAGCGCCGCCAGCTCGTCACGGTTGGGACCCACCAGCAGCACCGGGTGGCGCGGGTCGAGCACCGCCGCGACCCGGCCCGCCTTCGGGACGCTGACCGGGTCGAGGACGACCGGCACCCGGGCGTCGCGAGCGCGCACGACCAGGTTGTGCAGGAAGGACACCGGCAGGTTGGCGTCGGCGACCAGGAGTGCGGCGCCGGCCACCAGTGGCAGCATCACCGCCAGGTCGTCGGGCGCCAGCGCCTCGGTGGCCGCGAGGTCGGCGACACCGGCCACCAGCTCGCCGTGCTCGTCGAGCATCGCGGTATAGGTGCCGGTGAGCTCGCGCTGGCCGACGGGGATGACGGTGACGCCGGCCGCGCGCGTCCTCTCGACCAGCTCGACGCCCACCGGGTCGTCGCCGACGGCCCCGACCAGGTGCACGGCGGTGTCGAGGCGGGCGAGGTTCTCGGCGATGTTGCGCGCCACCCCGCCGGGGCAGCGGATGAGCGTGCCGCGGCTGCTGGAGCCGCGCACCAGCGACGCATCGGCCCGGGCCTTCAGGTCCAGCGCGATGCCACCGGTCACGACGACGTACCCACCCACCACGGGTGGACCCTATCCGCGACCGGGCCGCGAGCGGCGCACCCGCCCCGCGCCGAACCTGCTGGGTGCGGCGATGGCTGTCAACTGAACCTTGACACGCGGGGATGTCAAGAATATGTTGACGCCATGAACCGACACGTGCCCCAGGCGACGGGCCTCACCATCTTCGTGCTGGGACTCGGCGCCTTCGCGATCAGCCAGGCCTTCGAGGGCGGGTTCCTGAAGGGCTTCTTCCAGGGCGCCACGGTGGCCCTGATGGTGCTGGGCGTGTGGGGGGTGAGCAGGTGGGGGCGCGACGGTCCGCGCGACGCCTGGCTGCCGAGCCGCGACCTCCACCACGGTGACCAGGAGCGCCGGTGACCGTGGGGACCAGCCCGCTCGCCGACGCGATCGGCAAGGCGATCCTGGCCGGCGAGGCGGGGCAGCAGCTGGACCCGACCCGACCCGGCGACCCCCTGGCCATCGTGGTGCGGGCCGCCGAGGCGGAGACCGTCGTGCGCGACCTGTTGCGGCACTCGGTGGCGGCTGCCCGGGCCCACGGCCACAGCTGGGCCGCGATCGGTGACGCGCTGGGGCTGACCCGGCAGGCGGTGCAGCAACGGTTCGGGGCCGGCGTGGACACCCCGGAGGGCGACGTCGAGACGCGCACGCTGGGCCCGGTGACGGCGTTCGACGAGATGCATGAGCTGGAGCTGGCCGGGCGTCAGGGATGGCGGACCGTCGGGGCCGGCCTGCTGAGGCACACCATGCTGCGCACCGACACCCAGTGGGAACACCGTCGCGTGGTCTGGCGGCGGGCCGCGAGCTCCTACGAGCGGGACGGCTGGGAGATCGGCTGCCGCGCCTTCCCGTGGCTCTACCTGGTGCGCGACCGGCGGCTGCCGCCCGAGCCCGTGGCCGTCAGCACGCCGGGCGCGCCATCGGCAGGTGCATGATGCCGTCCTCGTCGAAGGCCGGGCCGGTGGCGGCGAACCCGAAGCCGGCATACCACTCGGCCAGGCCGAGCTGCGCGTCGAGCCGGACCGGTCGGTGACCGACGATGCGCATCGCCTCCTCCATCAGCAGCGCCGCGAGTCCGAGCCCGCGTGCGGAGGCTGTCACCGCGACCCGGCCGATCCGCAGCGCGTCGCCGTCCTCGAGCAGCCGCAGGCAGCCGACCGGCTTGCCGTCGTCCTCCAGGAGGAGGTGGCGCGTGGCGGGCTCGGCGTCGCGACCGTCGAGGTCGGGGTAGGGACACGCCTGCTCGACGACGAACACCTGCTGCCGCAGCCGCCACAGGGCGTACGCCGTCCGCGGGTCAAGCTCGTCGAAGGAGTACGCCGTCACCCGGGAGCTGCCGCTCATCGGCAGTGCTCCGCGGCCCGGCGCAGGGCGCGGCGCCCCTCGGGCAGGCCGGGCAGCAGCGTGTGGACGTGCATCGCGCCGGGCTCCTCGACCGCGGCGAGCGACCAGCCGGCCTCTGCCGCGCGACCGGCCAGCACCCGGCAGGTCGGCGTCAGCAGGTCGCGGCCGCCGTAGAACATGATCGTCGGCGGCAGTCCGGCCAGGTCGCCCAGCGCCGGGCTCACCTCGGGCCGGGCGAGGTCCTCGGGCGTGCCGGCCCACCAGCCGGCGTACTCGTGGGCCTTGCTGAGGAAGAGCCAGGGGTCGCGTCGGTCGAACTCGTCGGTCGCGGGGGCGCTCATCGTCAGGTCGGCCCAGGGGGAGTGCAGCACCATCCGGCGCGGCTGCGGACCGCCCCGGTCGCGGAGGGTCTGCGCCACGGCGAGGGCGAGCCCGCCGCCGGCGGAGTCGCCGACCAGCACCGCTCCCCCCGGGCGGCCGGCCCAGGCGGCGGTCAGGTCGGCCAGCTGGGTGTGGGAGTCGCGCCAGGTGTGCTCGGGCGCCAGGGGGTAGTCGGGCAGCACGAGCCGGGCATCGAGCGCCGTCGCCAGCGCGAGCCCGTAGCGCACGTGCACCGCGTCGATCGGGGCGACGTAGGCGCCGCCGTGGAGGTGCACGACCGTCTGCGTCGGCCGGTGGCCGCGCCGGGTCAGGACGTAGGAGGGGAAGCCGCCGGCGTCCTGTCGCTCGACGGTGAACCGCCGCGCGAAGGCCGGCACCGACCAGGTCGGCAGCCCGCGTCGGCCGGGCCCGCTGACGCTCCACCACGAGCGCTCGCTCGCGCTCGGCGTCGACGAGCTCGCCGGCCCCGGTCAGGCGGGGGATCGTGGCGGCGAGCAGCGCATGCAGAGGGCTGGGCACGCGCCCACCCTAGGGGCCGCCCCGAGGGCTGGGGCGACCACCTGCCGCCGGGTAGCATGGCGGCACAAGACAGGGGAGCCCGCCGACGGGCTGAGAGTGCGGATCCGCCGCAGACCCTCCGAACCTGCTCCGGTTAGCACCGGCGAAGGGAGTCGACATGAGTCGCCCATCTCTCCACCGGTCCGCCCTACTCCTGGTCGGCGCCGTGCTCGCGCTCACGGGCTGCACGCTCACCGCGGAGAGCAGCGGCCAGAGCGAGCCGGTCATCTCGGGCACCGCGGCCGGCGGCCCGGTGGTGCTGGTCACCCACGAGTCCTTCACGCTGCCCAAGAAGCTGATCCGTCAGTTCGAGGAGGAGACCGGCTTCGAGCTCGAGGTGCGGGCCACCGGCGACGCCGGCACGCTCACCAACAAGCTGGTGCTGACCAAGGACAACCCGATCGGCGACGTCGCCTTCGGCGTCGACAACACCTTCGCCTCGCGGGCGCTGGACGCCGGGGTCTTCGACGCGACGGACATCCCGCTGCCCCCCGGCGCCGACGCCTACGCGCTCCCCGAGGGCGCCGACCGGCTGGTGCCCGTCGACAACGGCAACGTCTGCGTCAACGTCGACACCACCTGGTTCGGCCGCGCGGCATCGCCCCGCCGGCCACGCTCGACGACCTCACCGAGCCGGCGTACCGCGACCTGTTCGTGACGCCCGGGGCCCCGACCAGCTCGCCCGGCATGGCGTTCCTGCTGACCACGGTCGCGGCGTACGGCGACGACTGGCCGGACTACTGGGCCGACCTGATGGCCAACGGCACCCAGGTGACCAGCGGGCTGGAGCGACGCCTACTACGTCGACTTCACCCAGGGCGGCGGCGACGGCACCCGGCCGATCGTGCTGTCCTACGACTCCTCGCCCGCGTTCACCGTCGCCGCGACGGCCGCTCGACGACCAAGGCGCTGCTCGACACCTGCTTCCGCCAGGTCGAGTACGCCGGCGTGCTGGCCGGCGCGGACAACCCGGCCGGGGCCCGGGCACTCGTCGACTTCCTGCTCGGCGAGGACGTCCAGGCGGCCCTGCCGGAGAGCATGTACGTCTTCCCGGTCCGCGACGGCGTGGCGCTGCCGAAGGCCTGGGCGCGCTTCGCCCGGCGCCCACCGACGCCGTACACCGTCGACCCGGCCGAGATCGCCGCCAACCGCGACGAGTGGCTGACCGAGTGGCAGGACGTCATCACCCGGTGACCCGGTCGACGACCGGTGAGCGACGGCGTCGAGCCGCGCCGGCTGCTCGCCCTGCTCGCGCTGGCCGCGGTCCCGCTCGCGGTGCTGGGCGTCTTCTTCGTCCTGCCGGTGGCCGGCATGGTCGCGCGCGGCTTCTGGGCCGACGGGAGCCTCGACCCGGCCGGGGTGCTCGAGGTGCTCGGGCGGCCCCGCGTGCACCGGGTGCTGTGGTTCACGCTCTGGTCGGCCGCCGTCGGCACGGTGCTGTCGGTGCTGCTCGGGCTGCCGGCGGCGTACGCTGCTGCACCGCCGCCGGTTCCGCGGCCGCGGCGCTGCTGCGGGCGCTGCTGCTGGTGCCGTTCGTGCTGCCGACCGTCGTGGTCGGGGTCGCCTTCCGCCAGCTGCTCGCCGCGAGGGCGGCCCGCTCGGCTTCCTCGGCCTCGACGGGACGCGCGGCCGCGATCGTCGCCGGCCTGGTCTTCTTCAACGTCGCGGTCGTGGTCCGCGCGGTCGGCGCCACCTGGGAGTCGCTCGACCCGCGCCCGGCGGAGGCGGCCGCCGCGCTCGGCGCGAGCCCACGGCAGGTCTTCTGCACGGTGACGCTGCCGGCGCTGCGCCCGGCGATCGTCTCGGCGGCCAGCGTGGTCTTCCTGTTCTGCGCCACCGCCTTCGGCATCGTGCTGACCCTCGGCGGGCTGCGCTACGCCACCGTCGAGACCGAGATCTACCTGCTGACGACCAACCTGCTCGACCTGCAGGCGGCCGCCGCGCTGTCGGTGCTGCAGCTGGTCGTCGTGGTCGGCGCTGCTCGTCGTCACCGCGCGGCTGCGCGCGCACGACCGACCCGGCCCGCGGCCACGCACGTCGGCGCCGCGCCGCGGCCGGGCGCGCGGCGACCTGCCCGCGCTGGCGGCGTCGCTGCTCCCGGTCGCGCTGGTCGTGGCGCCGCTGGCGACGCTGGTCGCCGGCTCGCTGCGGGTCGACGACGGCGTGGAGCCTGGCGAACTACCGCGCCCTGACGACGACCGGCGACGGCAGGCGCTGCTGGTGCCGGTCACCGACGCGCTGCTCACCTCGCTGCGGACCGCCGTCGACGCGACCTGGATGGCGCTGGGGCTCGGCCTGCTGGTCGCCGTCGTCGTCACCCGCCGCTCGCGCAGCCGCGACCGAGCGCCGCGCCCGCGGCCGTGCTCGACGGGCTCTTCATGCTGCCGCTCGGGGTCTCCGCGGTGACGCTCGGCTTCGGCTTCCTGATCACCCTCGACCGGCCGCCGCTCGACCTGCGCGACTCGCCGCTGCTGGTGCCGATCGCGCAGGCGCTGGTGGCCCTGCCGCTGGTCGTGCGCACCCTGGCGCCCGGTGCTCGGCGGCATCGACGACCGGCAGCGCCAGGCGGCCGCCTCGCTCGGCGCGGCGCCGTGGCGGGTCGCTGCTCACCGTCGACCTGCCGGTGGTGTGGAAGCCGCTGCTGGCCGCGGCCGGCTTCGCCTTCGCCGTGTCGCTGGGGGAGTTCGGCGCGACGTCCTTCCTCGCCCGCGACGACGACCCGACGCTGCCGGTCGTGATCTTCCGGCTGCTCGGCCACCCCGGCGAGCTGCAACTACGGCATGGCCCTGGCCGCCTCGGTCGTGCTCGCCGCGGCCACCGCCGTGGTGATGCTGGCCGTCGAGCGGCTGCGCGTGCCGGCCGTGGGAGCCTGCTGACGTGCTGACGCAGCTGCGACGCGACGTGCTCGCGTCGCGCTACGACGGCGTGCCCGCCGTCGCGACGTGACCCTCGACCGTGCCGACCGGCGCACGTGCTCGCCGTGCTCGGCCCGTCCGGGTGCGGGCAAGTCCACGCTGCTGCGCGGCGATCGCCGGCCTCGAGCCGCTCGCGCCGGGCGCGATCTGCTGCGACGGCGCGCGACCTGGCCGGCGTACCGACGCACCGGCGCGGGTTCGCGCTGATGTTCCAGGACGGCCAGCTCTTCGCCCACCTGACCGTCGCCCGCAACGTCGGCTACGCCGCTGCGGCTGCGGCGCACGCCGGCCGCGCCGGCGCGACCGCGGGTCGCGCGAGCTGCTCGAGCTCGTCGGGCTCGAGGGCGTACGCCGACCGGCTGCCCGCGCACGCTCTCCGGCGGCGAGCGGCAGCGGGTCGCGCTGGCCCGGGCGCTGGCCGTGCGAGCCGCGGCTGCTGCTGCTCGACGAGCCGCTGTCGGCGCTCGACGCCGGCCTGCGCGAGCGGCTGGCCGAGCGACCTGCGCGACGATCCTGCGCGCGGCCGGCACCACCGCGCTGCTGGTCACCCACGACCACGAGGAGGCGTTCGCGGTGGCCGACCGGCTGGCGGTGATGCGCGACGGGCCGGGTCGTCCAGCAGGGCGCGATCGCCGAGGTCTGGCGCGACGCCGGTCGACGCCGAGACCGCGCTGTTCCTGGGCTACGCGCGCGTGCTCGCGCGGCGAGCGCGCGCCGGCCGGTGCTCGCCGCCGCCGGGCTGCCGGTCCGGCGCCCGCGGTCGCCCTACGCCGCTCCGCGCTGCGTCGTCGACGACGGCGGCCCGCTGTCGGGCGTGGTCGAGTCCGCCCGGGTCACGCCGGAGCAGGTCCGGCTCGTCGTCGGCGTCGACGGCGTCGGCGAGGTGGACGCCGTCGCCGCGCTCGGGCAGCCACGTCGGCGCCCGGCGACGACGTCGCGCCTGGCGGTCGACGCGCACCCGGCTGGCGTCGCTGCCGGATCGCGTCGAGCCGCGTCGACGCGTCCCTAGACTGGCCGGCGTGTATCGCCGCGCCTAGCCCTGCTCGTGGGCATCGCCGCCGTCCATGGGCGTGCTCGCGGTGCTCGCGGCGGTCTACGCTCGACCAGCGGCTCGTCGACCCCGACGGCTTCCTCGGCCCGTCCTGGCTGCGGCTGCCGCTGCTGCTCGCTCGGCGCGCTTCGCTGCTCGACCTGCTGCCGCGGACGCTGTGGGCCTCCGCGGTTCACGCCCGCGGCTGATGCCGACGATGATGCGCGAACGCGGTCCGCGAGCACTGGACCCGCGAGCGGCTGACGCTGGTCGTGCTCGGGCGTGGCGTCGCTTCTACGTCACCTACGTCAGCTACCGGAACCTCAAGTCGTTCCTGCCCGTTCGTCATCGGCGAGCGCAAGTACGACCGCGAGCTGCACCTCATCGACCGGGCGCTGTTCTTCGGGCACGACCCGCGCACCGGTGCTGCACACGACCTGCTCGGCACCGACTCTGCGCGCGCACGTCCTCTCCACGATCTACCTGTGGTTCCTGCCGCTGGTGCCGCTGGCGCTGACGGCCTGGCTGGTGTGGTCGCGCAACATCATCCTACGGCTACTGGTTCGCGACCTCGCAGTGCCTCGCCTGGACGCTCGGCACGGCGTCCTACTACGCGCTGCCGACGCTCGGGCCCCGGCTTCGAGTACGCCTGGCTCTACAGCGACCTCGCCCCACACGGCGTCCACGCAGCTGATGGAGGCGCTGATCAACGGCCGCGCACGACGTGCAACAGCGCCGTGCTGCGAGGACGCCGTCCAGTCGGTGGCCGGCTTCGCCAGCCTGCACTGCGCGATCACGCTGCTGGTGGCGCTGATGGTGCAGTACACGCTGCGCAACCGTGGATCGCTCGCACTCGTCTTCTGGGTCAACTTCGCGCATCACCGTCGTCGCCACGCTCTACTTCGGCTGGCACTACATCGCCGACGACGTCGCCGGCATCGTGATCGCCCTGTTCTCCTTCTACGTCGGCGGCTCGGCGAGCGGCCAGACGTTCGACCGGCACTCGGTCCGTCCGGCCCGACGACCAGCCGCCGGCGACGCTCGACGAACGCCTGAGCCGGTCGGCGCCGGCGGCGCGGGAGGTCATACGTCCTGGTCGTGGGGGCGACCGTTTCGTATGACGCAAGCCCCGGTGACCCCGGGCGACGCGCCGCGTCCGACCTGCGTGAATTACAACCGTGTAGTTCGTCAAGCCGACACGCCGTGACTTCTGATCATTTCTGGGAAAACTGTTTCTTTTGTGACACGAGAGCACTAGCGTGCCGGAAGTGCCTCGGGCGATGGGGAAGTCGCCCGAGGCCCTCCACGACTCCGCTCCCACGAAGGGGACCCCGTGCCCGGACCGCTCCGCCGCGCCACGCCCGGCCGCCGCCGGACCCCGGCCCTGGCGTTGACCGCCGCGCTCGCGACTGCCGTCCTCACCGGCTCCACCCTCGCCGGGCCGCTGCCCGGGGCCGCCTTCGCCGACGGCGACGTGCCGAGCAGCCAGGACGTCGCCGACGCCCAGGCCGCCGCAACCGACAAGGCCCGCGACGTGGCCGCGGTGCGAGGCCGACCTGGTCCTCGCCAACGACGAGCTGCGGCGTCGGCCGTCGAGGCCGCCCAGGCCGCCGAGGCCTACAACGGCGCTCGCTACGCGCCTGCGCCAGGCCCGGAAGCAGGTCGTCCTCGCCGAGCGGCGCGCCGGCGACGCCCAGGCCCACGTCGAGCGCCAGCGGGCGGCGTACGCCGACGCGCTCACGGCGGGCTACCAGCAGTCGCCTGAGCTCAACGCGCTGTCGGCCATCGTCGACGCCGACGGCATCGCCGAGGTGGTCGACGAGACCTACACGCATCCAGAACGCCCAGGACGCCATCGCCGCGCAGTACGACGCCTACCGCGCGGCCGCGACCCTGGCCGACGTCGCCACGGCCCAGGCTGAGGAGGCCCGTGGGCGAGGCGGCCGCGGCCGAGCAGGCCGCCGGCGCCGCCCGCGACCAGGCCCGCCGGGCCCAGGCGGCCGCCACGGCCAACGCCGAGCAGGTCGCCGTACGCAAGACCGGTCTGATCGCCGAGCTGGCGCGCCTGCAGGGCATCAGCGTCGGTGCTCGCCGAGCAGCGGCAGAGCGCTCTCGAGGAGGCGGCCGCTGCCGCCGCGGCCGCCGCGGCCCAGCAGCAGGCCGCCCAGTCCCAGCCGGACCCCGCGCCCGACGGCGGGCGGCAACCGCCACGCCCGGCCGAGCCGACACCCGACCCGACGCCAGATCCCGGCCCAGCCCCCGACCCGACGCCGGCTCCCGACCCGGCCCCCGCCCCCGACCCGGCCCCCGCCCCGCCGGCCCCGTCCGGCGGCGCCGGCGCGGCGATCGCCTTCGCGCGCGCCCAGCTCGGCGAGCCCTACCGCTGGGGCGCGGCCGGCCCGATCGTCGTGGGACTGCTCCGGCCTGACCATGGGCGCGTGGCGCGCGGGCGGCAAGTCCCTGCCGCACTACTCCGTGGCGCAGTACCAGCAGTCGACACCGATCTCGGCGTCAGCCCTGCAGGCCGGCGACCTGGTGTTCTGGGGGTCGTCGAGCAGCTCGTCGTCGATCTACCACGTCGCGCTGTACGTCGGCGGCGGCAGGATCATCCACGCCCCGCGCACCGGCCGTCCGGTCAGCGAGGAGTCGATGTACTACTGGATCGCGCCGAACTTCTTCGCGCGTCCCTGAGGGCCCACCCCGAGCGCCCGCGCCCGAGGGTCGGCTCAGCCCTCCCCGTGCTGCTCGTGAGCCTCTTCGGCGCGCTCGAACGACGCGCGCACCTCGGCCTCGGCCTCGGTCCGGCCCGACCCACTCGGCGCCCTCGACGGACTTGCCGGGCTCGAGGTCCTTGTAGACCTCGAAGAAGTGCTGGATCTCCAGCCGGTCGAACTTCGGCACGTGGTTGATGTCGCGCAGGTGCTCCAGGCGCGGGTCGGTGCGCGGGCACGCAGAGCACCTTGTCGTCGCCGCCGGCCTCGTCGGTCATCCGGAACATGCCGATCGCGCGGCACTCGATCAGGCAGCCGGGGAAGGTCGGCTCGCCGACAGGATCACCAGCGCGTCGAGCGGGTCGCCGTCCTGGCCGAGGGTGTTCTCGATGAAGCCGTAGTCGGCGGGGTACTGCGTCGACGGTGAACAGCGTGCGGTCGAGGCGGATGCGGCCGGTCTCGTGGTCGACCTCGTACTTGTTGCGCTCCCCTTGGGGATCTCCACCAGTACGTCGAACTCCAGCACGTCTTCCTCCCGGGCTCTCGCCGTGCTCTATGACTGTCTGTGTGTCAGCGTGGGACCCCTCGACCGTACCGCCGATCGGTGCCGGCGAGGGTCCCGTGGGCTCGTGGGAGCAGTCTCGCGCACAATGGCCGTCAACGTGCAGTCAGGAAGGCGGTGCGGTGGACGCAAAGGGCGCAGACCACGCCGCGGACGAGTCGTCGGCGCCGTCCGGCGGGGCGTCGTCGGTGGCGCCGCAGGCTCGCGGTGCTCCTCGGCCTGGTGCTGGTCTCGGCCGGCGCCGGGGCGGCGTACTTCCGGCTCGACTCCGGTGTGCCGGGGCTCCCCGAGCTGATCGCGCCCGGCCCCTCGTCGAGCAGCCCACCCACGGCAGCACCGCCCTCGACCCCGTCGGCGGTGGGCGTCGAGCTGCCCCCGCCTGCCGTGCCGGCCACCGTGGCCGAGCCGCTGGAGCGTCCGGACCTCGGCCGCGCCGACCGCGACGCGGTCGGCCGGACGCTGCGTCCGCGGCCTCACCGACCCGGCGCTCGGCCCGCACGTCGTGGTCGCGGGTGGCCGACGTCTCCGACGGGCGGGTCGGCGTTCTCGTCCGGAACGGCGCCGGCCGTTCGTGCCCGCCTCGACCACTGAAGCTCCTCACCGCCGCCGCCGCGCTGGAGGCGCTCGGGCCGGACCACATCTTCGACGACCCGGGTCGTCCGCGGCGACCGGCAGGCAGATCGTGCTCGTCGGCGGCGGCGACCCCACTGCTCGCGAGCCGGCCCGCCGGAGGCACGGCGACCTACCCCGGCCGGCGCCGACCTGCAGACCCTGGCCCGCGCTCACCGCCGAGGCCCTGCGGGCGCGGGGCGCCACGCGGGTGCGGCTGCGCTACGACGCCACGCTCTTCACCGGCCCCGCCGCTCAACCCGCACTGGCGAGCCGGACTACGTCCCCGACGAGCGTGGTCGCGCCCGATCACCGCGCTCTGGGTCGACGAGGGCCGGCCCGCGGCCGGCTCCGGCCGGGTCGACGACCCGCCCGCTGCCGCCGCGGCGGTCTTCGCGGCGAGCCCTGGCAGCGCCGGCGGTCTGACGGTCGTCCGGCGGCGCCGGCGCGCGCGGCCGCGGCCCGCGACGCCGCCGGAGCTCGCCCGCGTCGCCAGCGCGCCGCTGGCGCAGATCGTCGAGCGGGTGCTCGACGTCAGCGACAACGAGGGCGCCGAGGTGCTGCTGCGCCACGTCGGGCTCGCGCGACGTCGGGCGCGGGCTCGCTTCGCGGCCGGCGCGGCCGGCGTCGGCACGGTCCTCGACGGGCTCGGCATCCCGACGCGCGGCGCCCGGATCGTACGACGGCAGCGGGCTGTCGCGCGCCAACCGGCTCGACCCCGCCACCCTGCTCGGCGCTGCTGCGGGTCGCCGCCGACCCGGCCCGCCCCGAGCTGCGCGCGGTCCTGACCGGGCTGCCGGTCGCCGGGTTCACGGGATCGCTCGTCGACCGCTTCGCGGCGAGGCGCCGGCCGGGCCGCGGGCGGGTGCGCGCCAAGACCGGCACCCTCACCGGCGTCAGCGGGCCTCGCCGGCATCGTCACCGACCGCGACGGCACGCCGCTGGCCTTCGTGCTCGCCGCCGACCAGGTCGCCGCTGCCCGACACCCTCGACGCGCGCCGGCCTCGACGGCCTGGCCGCCGCCCTCGCGGCCTGCCGCTGCGCCCGGCTGCCGCGGTTGCGGAGCCGGCGGCGCGACGTCTCGACCGGCCCGTCAGGCCCGCACGACATAGGGTCGCGCGCATGACGTCGATGGTCGACTGGGACCTCGCCGTCTCCATCGGCTCCCGGCTGGCCGGTGACGGGCCCGACCGTGACCCGCGGACGAGGCCGCCGCCGCCGTCGCCGAGCTGCGCGCGGGCGCCGACCGCTCCACCGGGCTGGTCCGCGAGTTCACCGGCCTCGACGGCCGGCGCGAGCGCACCGCGCCGGTCCTCGTCGTCGACCGGGCCGGCTGGGTGCAGGCCAACGCCGACGGCTTCGCGACGCATCCTGGCGCCGATCGTCGACAAGCTCACCGAGCAAGGAGGCGCGCCCACCGGGCTCGCCGCACGCCGTCGGCTCCCGGGTCACCGGCGCCGAGGTCGGCGCTGCTGCTCGGCTTCCTCGGCAGCAAGGTGCTCGGCCAGTTCGACCCGTTCCACGACCCGGCACGGCCGGCTGCTGCTGGTCGCGCCCAACATCGTCCACGTCGAGCGCGAGCTCGACGTCGACCCGCACGACTTCCGGCTCTGGGTGTGCCTGCACGAGGAGACCCACCGGGTGCAGTTCACCGCCGTCCCGTGGCTGCGCGACCACCTGCTCGGCGAGATGCAGCGGCATCGCCGACACCGTCGAGCCCGCGCGGCTCGCTCGACGACGGCCTCGGCCGGGTCGCCGAGGCGCTCCGCGGGCGAGGGCGGCAGCCTGCTCGACGCTGATGAGCACGCCCGAGCAGCGCGAGATCCTCGACCGGGTCACCGGCGTGATGTCGCTGCTCGAGGGCCACGCCGACGTCGTCATGGACGGCGTCGGCCCGACGGTGATCCCGTCGGTCGCGCGAGATCCGCACGCAAGTTCAACCAGCGCCGCAAGGGCGTCGGCGTCGCTCGACCGGCTGCTGCGCCGGCTGCTCGGCCTCGACGCCAAGATGGCGCAGTACCGCGACGGCGCCGTCTTCGTCCGCGCCGTCGTCGACAAGGTCGGCATGGACGAGTTCAACGCCGTCTGGGACGCGCCCGAGCAACCTGCCGTCCAAGGCCGAGATCGCCGACCCCGGCGCCTGGGTCGCCCGGGTCCTCGGCTGACCGGCGGCCGATGAGCCTGCACCCCGCCGTCGCCGCCGGTCCGGCTCGGCGTACGCCGGACGCTCGCCGACCTCGACCCGGGCGACGTCGTCGTCGTCGCCTGCTCCGGCGGCGCCGACTCGCTCGCGCTGCTCGCCGCGACCGTCGTTCGAGGGCCGCGAGCCGGCCTGGCGGGTCGTCGGCGCGACCGTCGACCACGGCCTGCAGGACGGCTCGGCCGAGCAGGCCGCGCGGGTCGTCGCGCAGCTGGCGGCGCTGGGCGTCGACGAGACCGTCGCCGCGCGGGTGCACGGTCGACGGCCGCGCGGGCTCGGGCCCGAGGCGGCCGCCCGCGAGGCGCGGTACGCCGTGCTCGAGCGAGGTCGCCGAGCGCTTCGGCGCCGCGGCCGTGCTGCTCGGCCACACCCGCGACGACCAGGCCGAGACCGTGCTGCTCGGCCTGGCCCGCGGCTCCGGCGGCCGCTCGCTGGCCGGGATGCGCCGCGCCTTCGAGCGACTTCCGCCGGCCGCTGCTCGACGTGCGCCGCGCCGACACCGTGACCGCCTGCCAGGTCGAGGGCCTGGACTTCTGGGACGACCCGCACAACGCCGACCCGCGCTTCACCCGCGTCCCGGGTGCGGCACACGCGTGCTGCCGCTGCTCGAGGAGCGAGCTCGGGCCCGGGCGTCGCCGAGACGCTGGCCCGCACCGCCGACCAGCTGCGCGACGACACGGACGCTCCTCGACGACCTCGCCGACGACGGCGCTCGCCGACGCTGCCGGCCGACGGCGGCCTCGCCGTCGCCGACGCTCGACCGGCGCTGCCGACCGCGCTCCGCCGCCGCGTGCTCCGGCTCGCGGCCGCTCGCGCGCCGGCGCTCCCGCCGCCGAGCTGTTCCACGAGCACGTCCTGGCCGTCGACGCCCTGCGTCGACCGACTGGCACGGCCAGCGCTGGGTCGACCTGCCCGGCCACGTCGGCGCCGCACGGGGGCTGGTCCTCGCGCGGCGAGGCCGAGCGCTCGGACGCGACGGCTGCCGACCCGCGAGGACCGGCTCGCCGCGCCGGTACGGCTAGGCTGCGCCCATGGACGCGGCCGACGTGGAGCACGACCTCGTCAACGTCCTCTTCACCGAGGAGCAGATCCAGGCCCGGCTCGCGCGAGCTGGCCGCAGCAGATCGAGGCCGACTACGACGGGCAAGGACCTGCTGCTCGTCGGCGTCCTGCGCGGCGCGGTGATGGTGATGGCCGACCTCGCCCGCGCGCTTCGACCGGCACGTCGAGATGGACTGGATGGCGGTGTCGTCGTACGGCTCCGGCACCAAGTCCAGCGGCGTCGTGCGGATCCTCAAGGACCTCGACACCGACATCACCGGCCGGCACGTGCTGATCGTCGACGAGATCATCGACACCGGCCTGACCCTGTCGTGGCTGATCTCCAACCTCACCTCGCGCAACCCGGCCAGCGTCGAGATCTGCACCCTGCTGCGCAAGCCCGAGGCGCTGCACGATGCCGGTCGACGTCGAAGTACGTCGGCTGGGACATCCCCAACGAGTTCGTCGTCGGCTACGGCCTCGACTACCGCGAGCGCTACCGCAACCTGCGCGACATCGGCACCCTCGCGCCGCACGTCTACTCCTGACCGGCGGCCGACGGACCGCGCTGTGCCATCGAGCGGCCGGACTCCTGCGACAATGCGCATTGGCGACGACGTGTACCGTCGTCAGTTCAGTCGAGCGCCTGCACGCGGTCGCGTGACCGCGCGGCACCGAGCCGTGTCGAAAGAAGCCTGTGAAGCGCATATTCAAGGGTCCCTGGCTGTGGATCGTCCTCGCCGTCGTCGGCGTGCTGCTGGCGCTGCAGTTCCTCGCGCCCAGCGGCGGCTACGACGAGGTCGAGACCTCGCCAGATGCACGAGCTACATCGCCGCCGGCGAGGTCAAGGAGATCACCTTCATCGACGGTCGACCAGGAGATCCAGGCCACCCTCGACGACGGCGTCCGCGACGGCGGCGACAAGGTCGTCGCCCACTACGTCGACGGCCAGCAGGCGACGATCCTCGCGGCGGTCGACGAGCAGGTCGCCGCCGGGCACGATCGAGAAGTCCAACTCCGAGATACCCGCAGCCCAGCCTGCTCGGCTCGCTCCTCGCGCACGCTGCTGCCGTTCGCGCTGATCATCCTGCTGTTCCTCTTCCTGATGAACCAGGTGCAGGGCGGCGGCGGCCGCGGCGTCATGCAGTTCGGCAAGTCCAAGGCCAAGCTGATCACCAAGGACATGCCGAAGACGACCTTCGCCGACGTCGCCGGCTGCGAGGAGGCGATCGAGGAGCTCGGCGAGATCAAGGAGTTCCTCCAGGAGCCCGGCCAAGTTCCAGGCCGTCGGCGCCAAGATCCCCAAGGGCGTGCTGCTCTACGGCCCGCCCGGCACCGGCAAGACGCTGCTCGCCCGCGCCGTCGCCGGCGAGGCCGGCGTGCCGTTCTACTCGATCTCCGGCTCCGACTTCGTCGAGATGTTCGTCGGCGTCGGCGCCTGCCGCGTCCGCGACCTGTTCGAGCAGGCCAAGGAGAACGCCCCGGCGATCGTCTTCATCGACGAGATCGACGCCGTCGGCCGCCACCGCGGCGCCGGCATGGGCGGCGGCCACGACGAGCGCGAGCAGACCCTCAACCAGCTGCTCGTCGAGATGGACGGCTTCGACGTCCGCGGCGGCGTCATCCTGATCGCCGCCACCAACCGGCCCGACATGCTCGACCCGGCGCTGCTGCGCCCGGGCCGCTTCGACCGGCAGATCGCCGTCGACGCCCCCGACCTCAACGGCCGCCACCAGATCCTCCAGGTCCACTCGCGCGGCAAGCCGATGGCGCCCGACATCGACCTGCTCGCGCGTCGCCCGCCGTACGCCCGGGCTTCACCGGCGCCGACCTGGCCAACGTGCTCAACGAGGCCGCGCTGCTCACCGCCCGCAGCAACCAGAAGCTGATCACCGACGAGGCGCTCGACGAGGCGATCGACCGCGTCATCGCCGGCCCGCAGCGGCGCACCCGCCTGATGAGCGAGAAGGAGAAGCTCATCACGGCCTACCACGAGGGCGGCCACGCCCTGGTCGCCGCGGCGCTGCCCGGGCACCGACCCGGTGCACAAGGTCACGATCCTGCCGCGCGGCCGCGCGCTCGGCTACACGATGGTGCTGCCCGACGAGGACAAGTACTCCCAGACCCGCCGCGAGATGCTCGACAAGCTCGCCTACATGCTGGGCGGCCGGGCCGCCGAGGAGCTGGTCTTCCACGACCCGACCACCGGCGCCGGCAACGACATCGAGAAGGCCACCGCGCTGGCCCGCGCGATGGTCACCCAGTACGGCATGACCGAGCGGCTCGGCGCGATCAAGCTCGGCGAGGCCAACGCCGAGCCGTTCCTGGGCCGCGACATGGGCCACCAGCGCAACTACTCCGAGGAGGTCGCCGCGGTCGTCGACGAGGAGACCAAGAAGCTCCTCGACCGACGCGCACCAGGAGGCCTTCGAGATCCTCGAGGAGAACCGCGACGTGCTCGACGCGCTCGTGCTCGAGCTGCTCGACAAGGAGACCCTCGACAAGGAGCGAGGTCGCCGAGATCTTCGAGCCGCTGCGCCGCCGCCCGACGCGCCCGGCCTGGACCGGCTCGCCCGACCGCGCAACCCGTCCGACGATCCCGCCGGTCGAGATCCCGCAGGAGATCCGCGACCGGGTCGCCGCCAACGGCGCGCGCCGGCGCCGGCAGGCCGAGACCGCGGCGGCGCGATCGTCACGCCGCCCGGCGCCGGCGGCGACGTCCACGGCGACCCCGGCGCTCGGGCCCGAGCCGCCGACCCCGCCGACGCCCGGACCGCGCCGATGACCGACCCGATCGCCTACGCCGAGCGCGCGCCGGCGGACGTGCCCGGCGTTCGACCACGCGCGGGCCGAGGCGGCCGTCCGCGAGCTGCTGGTCGCGATCGGGGAGGACCCCGACCGCGAGGGGCTGCGCGAGACCCCGGCCCGGGTCGCCCGGGCCTACGCCGAGCTGACCGCCGGCCTGCGGCAGACGCCCGAGGACGTCCTCACCACGACCTTCGACCTCGGCCACGACGAGATGGTGCTGGTGCGCGACATCGAGCTCTGGTCGATGTGCGAGCACCACCTGGTGCCGTTCACCGGCGTCGCCCACGTCGGCTACATCCCGGCCGAGACCGGCAAGATCACCGGCCTGTCCAAGCTGGCCCGGCTCGTCGACGTCTACGCCAAGCGCCCGCAGGTGCAGGAGCGGCTGACCACCCAGGTCGCCGACGCGCTGATGCGAGATCCTCGAGGCGCGCGGCGTGATCGTGGTGATCGAGGCCGAGCACCTCTGCATGACGATGCGCGGGGTCCGCAAGGCCGGCGCCCGCACCATCACCTCGGCGGTCCGCGGCCATCATGCGCGACCCGGCCACCCGCGCCGAGGCGATGGCCCTGATCCACCGGCGACCATGACGGCTGCCGCGGCGCGGTCCGGCCCGCCGGCTCGACCTCCGTGCCGACCTCGGGCGGCCGCTGGTGATGGGGGTCGTCAACGTCACGCCCGACTCGTTCTCCGACGGCGGGCTGCTGGGCCGACCCCGACGAGCGCGATCGCCCACGGCCTCGAGCTGCTGGCCGACGGGCGCCGACCTCGTCGACGTCGGCGGCGAGTCCACCCGGCCCGGTGCCACCCGGCCGCTCGCTGCAGCCGAGGAGCTCGACCGGGTCGTCCCGGTCGATCGCCGCGCTCGCCGGCGCCGGGGTCGCGGTGTCGGTCGACACGATGCGCGCCGAGGTCGCCGAGGCGGCGCTCGACGCCGGCGCCGGCGATCGTCAACGACGTCTCCGGCGGGCTCGCCGACCCGCGGATCCTCGACGTCGTCGCCGGCAGCGGACGCGACGTACGTCGCGATGCACTGGCGCGCGCACGCCGACCGGATGCGCGACTTCGCCGACGTACGACGGCCCCGGCGGCGTCGTCGCGGCGGTGCGCCGACGAGCTGGCCGCAGCGGCTCGACGGCCATCGCGGCCGCCGGCATCGCGCGCGACCGGATCGTGCTCGACCCCGGGCTGGGCTTCGCCAAGACCGCCGACGCACAACTGGCAGCTGCTGCGCGGCCTCGGACGGGCTGGAGGCGCTCGGGCTGCCCGCTGCTGGTCGGGGCCGAGCCGCAAGTCGTTCCTCGGCACCCTGCTCGCCGACGCGGCGGGGTCGCCGCGGCCCGGTCGAGCGAGCGGGAGCACGCCCACGCCGCCCTCGTCGCCCTGCTCGCCCACGCGGGGTGTGGGGCCTGCGGGTGCACGACGTGACGCGCCACTCGCGACGCACTCGCCGTCGCGGCTCGCCTCGCCGACGGAGCTGCCGATGACTGACCGGACTCCGGCGGACGACGCTGACCGTCACGGGCATCGAGTGCTTCGGCCACCACGGCGTCTTCGACTACGAGACGGCGCGAGGGCCAGACGCTTCGTGATCGACCTCGTCCTCGGCGTCGACACCGCGCGCGGCCGCCGCGTCGCGACGACTTGCGCAGACACCGTCGACTACGGGAGCCTCGTGGCGCGGTCGTGAAGGCCGCCGTCGAGCGGATCCGGTCGACCTGATCGAGACCCTGGCCCAGCGGATCGCCGGCGTCGTGCCTCTTGGACGACCGTGTTGAATGGGCGCGGGTCACCGTCCACAAGCCGGACGCACCCATCGACGCGACGTTCTCGGACGTCGCGCTGACGATCACCCGGAGACGAGGGCACGCCCGTGACTGAGACCCCCAACCCCCACATCGTCGACGCCGACACCCTCACCGGCGAGATGCGACCCGATCCGCCGGGTGGTCATCGCGCTCGGGCTCCAACCTCGGGCGAGCGGATGGCCAGCCTGCAGGGCGCCGTCGACGCGCTCGCCGACACCCCCGACGTGTGGGTCACCGGCGTCTCCCCGGTCTACGAGACCGAGCCGGTCGACGCGCCCGACGACTCCGGCCCCTACCTCAACGCCGTGCGTGCTGATCGACACCACGCTCGCCGCGCACACCGGCTGCTGGACCGGGCGCTGGCCATCGAGGACGCCTTCGACCGCGAGCGCGGCGAGGTGCCGCAACGCGCCGCGCACCCTCGACGTCGACCTGATCGTCGTCGGCGACCGGCGCATCCGACGACGAGGTCGCTGCGGCTGCCGCACCCGCGGGCCGCCGAGCGCGCCTTCGTGCTCCAGCCGTGGCACGACCTCGAGCCCGACGCCGTGCTGCCCGGCGCGGGTCCGGTCGCCGAGCCTCCTGGCCGACGCCGCCGACCACGACGGGCTGGTGCACCGCGACGACCTGGTCCTCGAGATCCCGTGACCGACGAGCACGGCGCGGGCCGCACCGGACGACTGCGGCCGGTCTCGGCCAGCGCTCATCGTCGTGCTGGGGCTGCTCGGCCTGGCTGGTCGGCTGGCTGGCCCGACCCGCTGCTGCAGGGCTGGATGGGTACGGCCCCGGTCGTCACCTGGCTTCCGCGCGCTGCTCTTCGGCTTCGTGGCGGCGATCCTGCTGGCGGCCGTCCGCGGCACCCGCGCAGGGTCCAGGACGGCGCCGGACCGCGCCCCGACCCGCAGCACAGGCGGTCAACCGGTTCGTGCTCGCCCGGTCGCCTGCGCTGGTGGGCGCGCTCGTGGCCGGCGGCTACGTCGGGTATGCCCTCAGCTGGCTCGGTCTGGAGGCCGAGCTGGCGTCCCAGCGCGTGCTCCGCTCGGGCGTCGCGGCCCTCGGCGGCGCTGGTGATGGTGGTGGCAGCGGTGCTGCTCGAGCGCGCGTGTCGCGTCCGATCCGACGGCGAGGACGCTTAACCTGCCCTCATGGCATCTTCCCCCTCCGCCCGCCGCCGCCAGCGCAGCACCCGCCTGACCGTCGCTGTCGCTCTCCTGCTCGTCGCCGCCGCCGTCCGTGGTCGGTGCCCTCATGTCCGGCTCGCCGGTCCTGGTCGTCCGTCGCCGCCGTCGCTGCCGTCGTTCTCGGGGTCGCCGCGACCCGGATCACCCACACCGAGCTGATGGTCTCCCGGCGCGAGGCCGCCGGCGCCCTGGCCCGCCAGGCCCAGGCCTACGCCGCCATCACCGAGGCAGCGTTCGGCAGAGAACTCCCGCTTCGTCGCCACCGCTGCGCGAGCGGATCGACCACGGAGCCTCCGCGCTGGAGCAGATCGAGGAGGCGCTCTGCGCCGCCCAGCATCGGGCCGCCGAGGCCGCCCGGGTCATGCCGGGTGGAGTCCGAGCGCGCCGACCGGGCCGAGTCCGAGAGCGTGGTCGTCGCCCGCCGGGCCGAGGAGGCCGAGGAGCGCGCCGCCGAGGCGATCGTGCGGGTGGCCGAGCTCGAGCAGGAGCGCGACCTGCTCCTCGCCGAGCTGGACGCCTGGCGCTCCGCCCCGGCGTACCGCCGACACGCCTGATCTCTCGCCGACGCGTCGCGAACGGGCCGGCGACGCGTCGCGAACGGGCCGGGGACGCGTCGCGGCCCGCCTACGACGCGTCGACGAGCGAGGCGCGCAGCGCCTGGTGGATGCCGTTGGGGGTGAGTACGCCGACGAACCCGGCGCCCCGGCGTACGCCGACCATCGGCTGGTCGTGCGCGCAGCAGCACGGCCAGCGCCTCCTCCAGCGAGGCGCCGAGCTCGATGGTCGCCGGCGAGGTCGCCGGTCGCGCACGCCGTCGAGCGGCTCGAGGTGCTCGCGGTCGACGGGGTGACCGCGCAGCCGGCGCAGGCCGGTGGTCGACCCGACGAAGTCGGCGACGAAGTCGTCGGCCGGACGAGCCAGCGACGTCCGCGGGCGTGCCGACCTGGGCCAGCCGGCCGCCGGTCGCGAAGACCGCCACCCGGTCGCCCATCCGCACCGCCTCGTCGATGTCGTGGGTGACCAGCACCACCGTCTTGTCGCAGCTCGCGCTGCAGGCGCCGGAACTCGTCCTGCAGCCGGCCCCGCACCACCGGGTCGACCGCCCCGAACGGCTCGTCCATGAGCAGCACCGGCGGGTCGGCCGCGAGCGCGCGGGCCACGCCGACGCGCTGCCGCTGACCGCCGGAGAGCTGGTGCGGGTAGCGGTCGGCGTACATCGCCGGGTCGAGCCCGACCAGCTCGAGCAGCTCCAGGGCCCGCTCCCGGGCGGCGACCTTCGGCGTGCCGAGCAGGGACGGCACCGTCGCCACGTTGACCGCGATCGTCTGGTGGGGGAACAGCCCGATCTGCTGGATGACGTAGCCGATGCCGCGCCGCAGCTTCACCGGGTCGACCTCGGTCACGTCGCGGCCGTCGAGCTAGATCCGGCCGCGTGGTGGGCTCGATCAGCCGGTTGATCATCTTCAGGGTCGTCGACTTGCCGCAGCCGGACGGGCCGACCAGGCACATCACCTCGCCCCGCGGCACCTCGAGGTCGAGCTCGTGGACCGCGACCGTACCGTCGTCGTAGGTCTTGCCCACGCCGGCGAGCCGGATCATCGGATCCGCGGTAGCGTCCATGCGGTGACCCTACTCGCGACCGTCACGGCCGTCGCCGCGTCGCGACCCGGGGCGGCCGCCGCTGATGAGCCGGTCTGCTACAGCCGGACGGTCAACGACTGGATCTGCCCCGCCTACCTCGTCGACCGGCAGGAGCAGCTGGTCGACGCCACCGTCCAGCACCTGTGGATCACCGCCGCGGCAGTCCTGCTCGGGCTCGCGATCGCCTTCCCGCTGGCGCTGGTGGCGCGTCGCCACGCTCGGCTGGAGTCGGCGATCGTGGGGAGCGCGACATCGGCTCTACACGATCCCGTCGCTGGCGCTGTTCCCGCTGCTGGTGCCGTTCACGGGCATCAGCGCCACCACCGTGGTGCTCGGCCTCGCGCTCTACTGCCTCACGATCCTGGTGCGCGCGCTGCTCGACGGGCTGCGCTCGGTGCCGGCCGACGTCGTCGAGTCGGCCACGGGCCTCGGCTACGGCCGCACCACGCTGCTCTGGCGGATCGAGCTGCCGCTGGCACTGCCCGTGGTGATGGCCGGCCTACGGGTCGCCACCGTGTCGACGGTCGCGCTCACCACGGTCGGCACCCTGGTCGCCTACGGCGGCCTGGGCAACCTGATCTCCGACGGCGTGTTCAGCAACTTCCGCGCCGAGCTGCTGGCTGCCTGCGTGCTGTGCGTCGTGCTCGCCGTCGTCCTCGACGTCGTGCTCGTCGGCGCTGCAGCGGCTGCTCACCCCGTGGACGCGGGGGGCGGGCATCTGATGCTGGCCGACGCCTGGGTCTACCTCCTCGACGGCGGCAACTGGACCGGGGACCAGGGGCTGCTCCCGTTGCTGCTGCAACAGCTGCTGATCACCGTCACCGCGCTCGGCATCGCGCTGCTGGTCGGGCTGCCGCTCGCGCTGTGGCTGGGCCACCTCGGCCGGGGCGGCTTCCTCGCGATCAACGTCTCCAACGTCGGCCGTGCCATCCCGACGTTCGCGCTGCTGGCCCTGCTGGTGACCGCGAGCTGGCCGGGGACGGCGTACCTCGGCCCCTACGGGCGCGCCGGCCTGGCCACCCTCCTCTCGCTGGCGCTGTTCGCGCTGCCGCCGATCATCACCAACGCGTACGTCGCCGTGCGCGAGGTTGCGCCCGACGTCAAGGAGGCCGCGCGCGGCATGGGGATGACCGGCTGGCAGCAGTTCGCGCGGGTCGAGCTGCCGCTCGCGCTGCCGCTGGTGGCGACCGGGGTCCGGCTCGCGCTGGTCCAGGTGTGGGCGACCGCTACGATCGCGGCGCTGGTGGCCGGTCCGGGACTCGGACGGGTGATCACCGACGGGTTTGCGAACACCAACTACGGGAAGGGAATCGCCGGGGCTGTTGTTGTGGCCCTCGTCGCACTGGTGCTCGAGCTGGTGGGATCGGTCGTGCAACGCATGGCCGACCCGATGCGGGTGGCGGTGCGGCCGACTGCCAAGGTTCTGCCGACCGCCAGCTAGGGTCGCCCGAGCCACCGGACACGCGCGGCGCTCGCCGCGGGACACAGAAGGTGAGACACATGCAGGCACTTCGACCGCTCGCCACCGCGCTGGCCGCGGGCGCGGTCCTCCTGGCCGCCGGCTGCGCCAGCGACGACAGCGGCTCCGCCTCCGACGGCGGAAGCGACAAGGGGGCCGTCGCGATCAGCGGGCAGAGCTTCCCCGAGGCCACCCTGGTGGCCTCGATGTACGAGCAGCTCCTCGACGCCAGGGCTACGACGCCAGCACCCAGCTGGTCGACACCCGCGACGTCTACATGGCCGACGGCCAGTTCCCCGGCTCGATCCAGGTCGTCCCGGAGTACGTCGGCGGCATCGTCGACTTCCTCAACACCAAGGCGAACGGCGCCGACGCGGAGCCGCTGACGACCAACGACCCGGCGGCCACGCTCGAGGCGGCCCAGGCGCTCTTCGACGACGCGGGCATCACCCTGCTCGACCCCTCGGCGGCGACCGACACCAACGCCTTCTTCGTCACCCAGGACTACGCCGACAGCAACGACCTGTCGACCCTGTCCGACCTCGAGGGCACGAGCGTCGTGCTCGCGGCCGCCCCCGACTGCGCCGGTCGCGCTCGACTGCGAAGGCGGGCCTGACCGACGACTACGGCATCGACGTCACCAAGGTCCTGCCGCTGGGCTTCGCCAGCGACCAGACCTACCAGTCGGTGATCAACGACGAGTCGCAGCTCGGCCTCGACCAGCACCACCGACGGCACGCTGGTCGACCAGGGCTTGGTCCTGCTCGAGGACGACAAGCAGATCCAGCCGGCGCAGAACCTCGTGCCGGCGGTCGACTCGGCCTGGGCCGCGGACAACCAGGAGGCCGTCGACGCGCTCAACGAGCTGATGGCCGCGCTGAACACCGAGAAGCTCACCGAGCTCAACGGCCAGGTCTCCGTCGACCGCGAGAAGCCCGCCGACGTCGCCAAGGACTTCCTCTCCGAAGCCGGTCTGATCTGAGCCGAGGCGTCGCGGTTTCCCGGTCGAGGCGTCGCGGTTGTCGCGGCGACGCGTCGCGGTTTGGCGCTCTCGTACGGCGACAGCTCGCCGGGAAACCTGCGACGCGTCGGTGGGAAAACGGCGACGCGTCGGTGCGAGATCTGCGACGCGTCGGTGCGCCAACGGCGACGCGTCGGTGCGAGATCCGCGACGGGTCAGCGCTCGTGGGGGCGGAGGGTGAGCGCCCCGGCCGCCTGAGCCTCCCGTCGTACGTCGGCTGGGAAGAGGTCGTCGGGCAGCGCCAGCCGGACCTCGTCGCCGGCCCCCACGACCTCGCTGCCAGCCTCACCGACCCCGCCCCCAGCTCCGCCGCCGTCGCCGGGCGCACGGATCGGCTCGCGCGGCACGGGGGCGCCGTCGAGGGTGGCGACGTAGGCCATCAGCGACGCCGCCTCGGCGCGCCGCCCTGCTCGACCAGCCACCCGGTCAGCCGGTGCACCGGCGGCAGCCCGCTGTGCACGAGCGACCGTCCGGCCCACAGCTCCGCGAGCCCGTCGGCGAGCAGCGTCCCACCACTCGTCGGAGCAGCCGGGGATCTCCAGGAAGTAGCGCCACAGGTCGCCGGCCAGCACCCGGTCGACGAAGACCCGCTCGACCTCCGCCCCGCCGAGCGCACGCACCGAGGCCAGCGCCATCCGCTTGGTCGCGACCCGGTCGCGCAGGTCGGTGAGCGAGGACCGCTGCTGGGTGATCGACGTGCCGTCGTCGCGGATCCGCCAGTGGTAGACGACGTCGGGCAGCACGTCGAACCGGCCGCGCAGGTAGGCCCGCGTCGTGGTCGGCTGGTCCTCGTAGCGCACCCCCTCGGGCCACGCCAGCCCCGCCTCGTCCCAGAACGACCGACGGAAGACCTTGTTCCAGGCGAACACGTCGCCCAGGATCTCCGGGTGGTCGCCCGCGGTGAGCCCGCTCCCCTCACCGCCGCCGTGCAGCCGCCGCATCCACGGCGGCTCGTGCAGCCCGTCGGACTCCCAGCGCACGATCGAGCCGGTCACGAAGTCCGACCCCGACCGCTCGAGCGAGCCGACCAGGGCGGCGTACGCCGTGGGCGGCACGACGTCGTCGGAGTCGCAGAAGGCGAGCAGGTCGCCGGTGGCGTGCCGGATCCCCTCGTTGCGGGCCGCGCCCAGCCCGTGGTTGACGGTGTGCACGACGCGCACCCGCGGGTCGCGCGCGGCGTACTCGTCGGCGATCTCGCCGCTGCCGGTCGGGGGAGCCGTCGTCGACGATGACCACCTCGAGCGCGGTGTACGACGACCGCAGCACGCTCGTCGAGGCACTCGGGCAGCCACGCCTCGACGTCGTAGACCGGCACCACGACGCTGAGCAGCGGCCGCGCGCCGCGCGCCGTCCCCCGCGCCTCCGCGCCCCGCCGCCCGAACCTCACGCCCCGCAGCCTAGTGAGCCGCGCCGGCGAGCCACCCCTACGCCTGGCCGGCTCTTCGCCCTGGCGACGGTAGGCTCAGCCCCCGTGAACGCCGCGCCGCCCCCGTCCGACCGCGCAGCCGCCCCGCGCACGGTGCTGTTCGTGGCCGGCGCGGGCCGCACCGGCACCAGCACCTTCGCAGGCCTGATGCAGCTGCTCGGGCTGCACGTGCCGCAGCCGGAGGTGCCCGCCGACGACTCCAACCCCAAGGGCTTCGCCGAGCCGCAGTGGGTCGTCGACTTCCACGACCGCCTGCTGGCCGACGCGATGGTCACGGTCAGCGACAGCCGCGCCCGCCGCGTGGTTCGAGACCGGCCGGATCGCCACCCGCGAGCCGGAGCGGATCGCCGCCGCCGAGTGGCTCGAGGGCCACTTGGCCGACCACCCGGAGCTGGTGGTCAAGGACCCGCGGCTCGGCTGGTTCCTCGGCCTGTGGCGGGTCGCCGCGATCCGCGCCGGCGCCACGCCCGACGTTCGCCACCATGCTGCGCCCGCCGGCGGAGGTCGTGGGCAGCAAGCAGAAGTACTACCGCAACCGGCTCGGCTCGGCTCATCTCGCCGCGTCGTGGCTCAACATGCTGCTCCACATCGAGCGCGCCACCCGCGAGAACGTCACCGACGGCGGCCGCGTCTTCGTCCGCTACGCCGACCTGCTCGACGACTGGACCCGCGTCACCATGGACACGGCGAGGCGCCTGGACCTGCAGCCGGTCCTCCACGCCGACAGCGAGCAGACTCCGCGACGTCCACCGCTTCATCGACCCGAGCCTGCGCCGGGTCACCGTCTCCCTCGACGAGCTCGGCCTGCCGCGCCGCCTGCACGACCTCACCGAGCAGACCTGGGAGCAGCTCAACCTGCTCGCCGAGCCCGACGGCGACACCCCCGAGGTGCACGCGGCGCTCGACCAGCTGCGCGACGCCTACGTCGAGCTCTACGAGGAGTCCGAGGCGATCTCGCGCTCCAGCGTCGAGGTCGCCAAGACCGAGCTCAAGCGTCGGCTTCGTGCTCAGGAGCCGGCCGACGCGGGCCTCGGTGGCCGACAAGATCCCCCACGACCTGCGCGCGAAGATCCCGTCGGGCGTGCGCACGGCGCGCCGTACGCCGCGCGCTCGGTGACGGCCCAGCGGTCGACCGGCCTGCGAACCTCGAGGGCCACACCGACTTCGACATCGTCTGGCCGTGGGCAGTCCGGCGGGCCGCAGCGCCCCGGCACCACCGCGGTGCTGCGGGTCAAGAACGAGGCGCCCTCGCTGCCGTTCGTGCTGCCGCCGCTGCTGCGGGCCTGCGACGAGGTCCTGCTGGTCGACAACGGCTCCACCGACGGCACCCTCGAGGTGGCCGCAGGAGACCGCCGAGCGGTCGGGCCGTGCCGCGACGCTTCCGGACCAACGTCTACCCCTTCGACGTCGCGCGCGCCGGCGCCGAGCACCTCGCGCCAGCACGAGCGGTCGGTCCACTCGCTGGCCTACTTCTACAACTGGTGCTTCGCGCAGGTCCGCACCCGCTACTCCTGGAAGTGGGACGGCGACATGGTGCTGACCACCGAGGGTGAGGTGTCGCTGGCCGACTCTCGGCTGGCAGGTCGGCACGACCAGGACGTGATCGTGCGCGTGCCTCGCCACGGCCTCTACCTCGAGAGCGACCGGCGCGGCTACCTCGACCTGGGGCTGCGCAACGCCGAGGAGTGGGGCTTCCCGATGACGCCCGGACTTCGTCTTCACCAAGGCGTTCGAGTGGGAGATCCGGACGACGCCCGAGCGGGTGCGATCCATCGGGCTGCCGCAGGGCCTGTGCGTGGAGCTGAAGTACCTCGACGGCGACGAGTTCGCCCACTGGACCGACCCCGCGTCGTTCGCCACCAGCCACCGCAACCGTCGCAAGCGCCGCGAGTGGGAGGTCTTCAACGCACTCCGTGACGGCACCGTGCCGGCGGGCGTGGTCGGCCATCGACGCTCCCGAGGGCGAGCACATCGTCGACCACGTGACCCACGAGCTGGCTGCCCCGGGCGCCACGCCCGCTGGTGGTCGGTGAGGCCGCGATCGCGGCGGGCTGAGCGTCGCGGCCCGACCACCGGGTTAGGTACGTCACGCTCTGCAGAGGTTTCCCCCGCGGAATACCGGCGCGTAACCTTCCGTTTACCTGTTTGCCTGGCGACATCGTCTGGTTCCGCCGTGGGGTGGGACCGGCACGAGGAAGGTACGGCATGGACACCAGCTCGACCGCGGCCCCCACGCCGGACCCCTCGCGCGCCGTTCCCCATCGCGTCGGTCCCCTTCGCGTCGGCGTCGTCGGCGCCGGACGCGTCGGCGCCGTCCTGGCCGCCGCCCTCCGCGCCGCCGGCCACGAGATCGTCGCCGCCGCCGGCGAGTCCGACGCCTCGCCGCGGCCGCATCGACGACGCTGCTGCCCGGGCGTCGCCGGTCGCCAAGCCGAGCGACGTGGCGCGCGCCTGCGACCTGCTGCTGCTCACCGTCCCCGACGACATGCTCGCGCAACGTCGTCACGATGCTCGCCGACGCCGGCGCCATCCGCGCCCGGCCAGTACGTCGTGCACACCTCCGGCCGGCACGGTCTCGCCGTGCTCGAGCCGGCCGCCGCGCGTCGGCGCCCGCCCCGTCGCGCTGCACCCGGCGATGACCTTCACCGGCACCGCCGTCGACCTGCCCCGGCTCGCCGGCTGCGTCTTCGGCGTCACCGCCGGCCGCGGCCGAGCGCGCGCTCACCGAGCCGCTCGTCGCCGACCTCGGCGGTCGCCCGATGTGGGTGCCCGAGGAGCACCGCACGCTCTACCACGCGGCTCTGGCGCACGGCGCCAACCACCTGGTCACGCTGGTCACCGAGGCGATGGAGCTGCTGGCCGCCGGCCGGCGCCGACCGACCCCGCCGCGCACGCTGCGCCCGCTGCTCACCGCCGCGCTCGACAACGCGCTCGACGCACGGCGACGCCGCGCTGACCGGCCCGATCGTCCGCGGCGACGTCAACACCGTGCGCGCCCACCTCGCCGACATCGCCGCCAACGCGCCCGCACACGCTGCCGTCGTACGTCGCCATGGCGCGCGCCACGCTCGACCGGGTCGTCACCGACGGCCGGGTGCTGCCGATCCGCGCCGACGCGGATCCGCCAGGTCCTCGACGCCGCGCTGACCGAGGTCGACGCGTCGCAACCGCCGCTCGACGTCCAGACCTTCGACACCCCCTGGGCCTGACCGCGTGCCGCTGCCGCTCCTCGCGTCGTCGCGCGCCGAGCTGCCGACGCGCTCGCTGCTCGCAGGCCGAGCCGGTCGGGCTTCGTGCCGACCATGGGCGCGCTGCACGACGGCCACGCCAGCCTGATGCGGGCGGCTCGCGGGCGCGTCGGCGCCGGCCCGGTCGTGGTGTCGGTCTTCGTCAACCCGCTGCAGTTCGGCCCCGGCGAGGATCTCGACCGCTACCCCCGCACCCTCGACGCCGACCTCGAGCTCTGCGCGCGGCGAGGGCGTCGACGTGGTCTTCGCGCCCGCGGTCGAGGAGGTCTACCCCGGCGGCGAGCCGCAGCGTCACCGTCGACCCGGGCCCGCTGGCCGACGGTCCTCGAGGGCGCGGTCGCGCCCCGGCCACTTCCGCGGCGTGCTCACCGTCGTCGCCAAGCTCTTCGGGCTGGTCCGCCCCGACGTCGCCGTCTTCGGCGAGAAGGACTACCAGCAGCTGACCCTGATCCGCCGGATGGTCCGCGACCTCTGCCTGGGCGTCGACGTCGTCGGCGCGGAGACGCGACGCGAGGCCGACGGCCTGGCGCTGTCGAGCCCGCAACCGCTACCTCGACGCCGAGCAGCGTCGCAGCGGCGCCTGAGCCGCGCGCTGCGGGCCGCGCAGGAGCGCCGCTACGGCGCCGACGCGCGCTGCGGCCCGGGCCGGCTCGCGCCGCCACGGCGTCGACCTCGACTACCTGGCGTCACCGCGCCGACCTCGGCGAGCTGCCCGGCGACGTACCGCCCGGGACCGCGGCCGGATCCGTCGCGCCCGCGTCGGGCCACCCGGCTGATCGACAACCTGCGCTCGTCCTCGTGAGGGAGCGCTGATGCTGCGCACCATGATGAAGCCAAGATCCACCGGGCGACCGTGACCCAGGCCGACCTGCACTACGTCGGCTCGGTGACCGTCGACGAGGACCTGCTCGACGCCGCCGACCTGCTGCCGGCGAGCTCGTGCACATCGTCGACGTCACCAACGGCGCGCGGCTCGAGACCTACACGATCGCCGGCGAGCGCGGCTCGGGCGTGATCGGCATCAACGGCGCCGCCGCCCGCCTGGTGCACCCGGGCGACGTCGTCATCCTGATCGGCTACGGCCAGCTGGAGACCGCGAGGCCGGGAGCTCGAGCCGCACGTGGTCTTCGTCGACGCCGACAACCGGATCCTGGCCACCGGCTTCGACCCGGCCGAGACGCTCGCGGCCGGGCTGACCGCGGCGACCGTCGCCGCTAGCCTGCACGATGACCGCACCGGCCGGTCCCGGCCGCCTCGCGCGCCCGACCCGGCTGGACCAACCGCGCCGACGTCGTCGTCGTCGGCTCCGGCATCGCCGGGCTCACCGCCGCGCTGCGGATCCACGCCGCCGCTCCCCGACTGCACCGGTCCTCGTCGTCACCAAGGACGTGCTCGACGCCGGCTCGACCCAGTGGGCGCAGGGCGGCATCGCCGCCGCGCTCGGCCCGGGCGACACCCCCGAGCAGCACGAGCGCGACACCCTGGTCGCGGGCGCCGGCGCGTGCGACCGCGACGCCGTGCGGGCGCTGGTCACCGAGGGACCCGACGCGGTCCGCGAGCTGATCGCGCTCGGCACCCAGTTCGACCACGACCCCGACGGCGAGCTGTCGCTGACCCGCGAGGGCGGCCACCACCGCGACCGGATCGCGCACGCCGGCGGCGACGCGACCGGCGCCGAGATCCAGCGGGCCCTGATCGCCGCCGTCGAGCGCGCGCCCGAGATCGAGGTCATCCAGCACGCGCTCGCCGTCGACCTGCTGCTCGCCGACGACGGCGGCGTCGCCGGCGCTCACGCTGCACGTGATGGGCGAGGGCCAGCGCGACGGCGTCGGCGCGGTGCACTGCCGCGCGGTGGTGCTCGCCAGCGGCGGCCTCGGCCAGGTCTTCTCGCCAGACCACCAACCCGGCCGTCTCCACCGGCGACGGCATGGCGGTGGCGCTGCGCGGCCGGAGCGCGTGCTGCGCGACCTCGAGTTCGTGCAGTTCCACCCGACCGTGATGTAGCTCGGCCCCGACTCCCGCGGCCAGCAGCCGCTGATCTCCGAGGCGGTGCGCGGCGAGGGCGCGTTCCTCGTCGACTTCGAGGGCCACCGCTTCATGCAGGGCGAGCACGAGCTCGCCGACCTCGCCCCGCGCGACGTGGTCGCCAAGGCGATCACCCGCCGGATGAACGAGACCGGCCAGCCCGCACATGTGGCTCGACGCCCGCCACCTCGGCGCGGCGTTCTGGGAGACGCCGCTTCCCGACCATCCTCGCCACCTGCCGCAGCCACGGCGTCGACCCGGTCACCGAGCTGATCCCCGTCGCGCCGGCCTGCCACTACGCCTCCGGCGGCGTCGCCACCGACCTGTGGGGCCGCACCAACGTGCCCGGGCTCTACGCCACCGGCGAGGTCGCCTGCTCCGGCGTCCACGGCGCCAACCGGCTCGCCTCCAACTCGCTGCTCGAGGGTCTGGTCTTCTCGCGCCGGATCGCCGACGTGCTGCCCGCCGAGCTGCGCGCGCTGGGCCGAGCCCGGCCGTCGACGACGCGCGCCGCCGGGCCTCGTGCGCCGGCGACCGTGCGCCGCGCGCTGCAGGAGGCGATGACCGACGCAGGTCGGGGTGCTGCGCTCCGCCGACGGGCTGGCCGACGCCGCGGCGGCCGCTCGACGCAGCTCGCTCGACGCCGCGGCCGACGCCGATCGACCCGGAGCCGTGGGAGACCACCAACCTGCTCACCGATCAGCGTCGCCCTCGCCGAGGCCGCCGCGCTGCGCGAGGAGACCCGCGGCTCCCACTGGCGCGAGGACTTCCCCGACCGCGACGACGCCCACTGGGCCGGCCACTTCGACGCCGCTGGCTCGACCACGACGGCGCGCTCCGCGTCGAGTTCCGGCCGACCGCACCCAGCGACGCGGCCCCCGACGGAAGGCGCGCCGGCATGACGGCCCGACGCCGCCGCCCGCCGCGCTGCTGCGCCGAGCTCGAGCGCCGCCGGCCTCGACCCCGACGACGTCTGCGCGCCACGATCGGCCGCGCCCTCGCCGAGGACCTGCCCGGCGACGCGGCCGACGTCGACCAGCGCCGCCACCATCGCGCCGACGGCCCGCGGCGTCGGCGGTCTTCGCCGCGCGCGAGCCCGGCGTCGTCGCCGGCCTCGGGCGTCGCCGCGCTGGTCTTCCACGAGGTGCTGGGCGACGACCGTCACGGTCACCGACCGGGCTGCCCGACGGCACCCGCGTCGGCCGCCGGCGACGTGGTGATGCGCGTCGCCGGCCCGACCCGCGGGCTGCTCGACCGCCGAGCGCACCGCCCTCAACTTCGCCTGCCACCTCTCGGGCGTCGCCACCGCGACCGCCGCCTGGGTCGACGGCGCTGGAGGGCACGCCGCGCCCGCGTGCTCGACACCCGCAAGACGCTGCCCGGCTACCGCGCGCTGCAGAAGTACGCCGTGCGCTGCGGCGGCGGCGTCAACCACCGGTTCAGCCTGTCGCGACCTGGCGATGGTCAAGGACAACCACGTGGTCGCCGCCGGCGGCGTGCGTGCCGGCGCTACGAGGCCGTGCGCGCGGCGTTCCCCGAGGCTCCCGGTCGAGGTCGAGGTGACCGACCTCGACCAGCTCGCGCGCAGCTGCTCGACGCCGGCTGCGACCGGATCCTGCTCGACAACATGGACGCCGACGACCGATGGCCGAGGCGGTCGCGGATCACCGCCGGCCGCGCGCACGCTCGAGGCCTCCGGCGGGCTCACCCTCGAGCGGGCCGCGCGAGGTCGGCGGCGACCGGCGTCGACTTCATCTCGGTCGGCGCGCTCACCCACTCGGTCACGGTCTTCGACATCGGCATGGACCTGGTCGACGAGGAGGGGATGGAGCACTAGCCGTGCTGCCGGTCGGCGCCGAGGGCACCCGCACTCGACGAGCTCGAGCTCCTTCCACCGGGAATCGTGACGCCATCCCTTCCCCGGCGAAACGGGCGCCATCACCGTCGGATCCGCAATTCGGGGGAGGGCGAGCCCGCAATGCGGGTTAACGCTTGATGCCGTCGTGGGTATTGGAAGTCGATCGATCCAGACAATGCGTGCCTTACGAGCGCATTTCCTCGCGAGGAAGCCATCGGTCTCGCAGCGGGCATCCGCTTCGTCGGCACTGGCGCGTGGACGGGCATCGTCGCCGGCGGTCTATTCGGGCAAGCGCCTATTCTCGCCCGCAGAGGGTTCGCGCCTGGCCCCTCCTTTTGACGAGTATGGGCGGCTCGTTATTGAATGGATTCTGCACCGCAATTCTCGGGGTCGGGGAGTAGGGTCTCTACTGCTCGGCCTCTTTTTCTTTCCCCCTGCGAGGAGTCAATTCATGGCACAGAAGGTCAACATCGTTCTCGTCGACGACCTCGACGGCTCGGAGGCCGCAGAGACCGTTTCCTTCGGTCTCGACGGCGCGTCCTACGAGATCGACCTCAACGACAAGAACGCCCGGGCACTGCGTGACGCGCTCGCCTCCTACGTCGGGCACGCGCGCAAGGCCGGGGGATCCGGGCGTCGTGGTCGCCGGTCGACCGCGGCCAACCTGGGGCCGAGCACCAAGGAGATCCGCGACTGGGCTCGCAGCAACGGCTACGACGTGTCCGATCGTGGGCGCGTGTCGGCGGAGGTCCGCCAAGCGTTCGACGCCGCCCACTGAGAACCGGCGCTGCCGTCGGGTGGGGGAAGGCCGGCCCGAGGTTTCCGCGTCATAGACCGGGTTGCGACCCGTCCCTCTACCGAGGGTAGGCTGTCGCCCGCCCTGGCGAGGACAGGCAGGGTCTGATGCGTGCTCCCTCGGGGTCGACGATGATGCCGGACTCGAGGCTGCGGCGTCGGGCGTAGGAATCTCGGGGGCACCTGGGAGTTGGGGAATTGCACAAGGCTGGCCGGTGGTTCCGGCGCCTAAGGGTCAACAGACCGATCGCGCTGCTGGTGGCGGTCGGTCTGGCGGTCGTGGCCGTGCTGGCCATCCTCCCTTCGCCGGCCCGCGCCTACGAGTTCCCGACCGGCTCCTGGTCGACGCCGACCTCGACCCAGTCGACGTTCACCTACCCCTCCGGTGTGGTGACGACCGCGACGACCTCCGGGCAGACCAGCCCCTTCACGGTCGAGACGCTCGGCACCCGCGGCTGGAACCAGGCGTACTACACCCCGACCACGATGACCAGCGCGGACTCCGCGTTCGCCTTCCGCATCGACACCGGCAGCTGCGCCTCGACCGGGCTGTGCTCCGGCCTGGGCACCCTCACCCTCAGGTTCTCGCAGCCGGTCCGCAACCCCACGCTGCACTTCTCCGGCTTCGGCGCGGCCGTGTCGAACTCCAGGTTCCAGTCCGACTTCCATGCGGTGATGAACCTCACCACACCGGGCCTGACCCTCAGCCAGGCCGACGGCAACGCCAACTTCGCCGTGACATCGACCCAGGTGACCACGGCCAACGACAGCGCAGGCGTCAACTGCAACAACACCTCGTCAGGCAACTTCTCCGCGGCGGCGACCGCCGGGTGTGGCAGCGCGCGTGTCAACGGCACCACCGACGTCATCAGCTTCGACATGTCGACGATGTGGGTGGCCAACCCCGGCGCGGAGGGCCCGATCAACTCCTCCATCAGCGGCGAGGTCGCGAACGTGACCATCACCCTGCCTCAGGACTACTCCGACGCCCCGACTTCCTACCACGGGACCCAGGCGCCCGCCCACGTGCTCAGCGACCTGCGGCTGGGCAGCAACATCGATGAGGACAACTCCGACGTCCGGAACGCCACGGCGAGCCCCTTCCCCGGTGCCGCGGCCAACGGCGACGACACCAACGGCAGCGACGACGAGGACGCCTTCACCACCCTCCCGACCTACCTCACCAACCAGGCGTCCTACTCCGTGAACGTGCCACTGTCCGGGTCGAGCAAAGCGGCCACCCTGTGCGGATGGGTCGACTTCAACAAGAACGGCACGTTCGACACGGGGGAGCGCGCCTGCGCCAGTCCGGGGGCGGGCGCGACCTCGGCGACGCTGACGTGGAGCGGCCTGTCCGGAGTCACCGCCGGGAGCTCCTACGCCCGTTTCCGGCTGGGCTACACCGCCGCCCAGGTGCAGTCGCCGACAGGGGTCGCCGACTCGGGTGAGGTCGAGGACCACCCGATCACGTTCGTCGACCCGCCGCGACTGCGCATCGCCAAGGTCTCCAGCGGCGGCACCGGCACCTTCCCGTTCTCCGTCAGCGGCGCGACGATCGGCAGCGACTCCGTGACGACGACGGCGGCGGGCGCCACGGTCACCAGCGCCACCGTGCACGTCGGCACCGCCGGCAGCCCGATCACGGTGAGCGAGACCGTTCCAGCCGGCTGGCGCGCCACGTCTGCGACGTGCAACGACGCCAACGCCGGCAACACCGGGGTCGTCAATCCGGTCAACGGTGCCCTCACCGGCTATCCCGTCTCCGGCGGCGGCACCGCCTCGGTGACCGTTCCCGGTGGCAACGTGCGCAGCGGTGCCGACATCACCTGCACGTTCACCAACGAGAAGCTGGCCCGGCTCACGATCGTCAAGACCACGCTCGGCGGCGGCTCGGGGTTCAGCTTCACCACCACCGGCGCCGGGTTGAGCAACTTCTCGCTCAACCCGAGCGGCGGGGGACAGCAGTCGGCGTCGACCACCTTCTCCAACCTGGTGCCGGGCCAGCCGTACTCCGTCACCGAGACGGTCTCGGGCGGCAACAACTCGCAGTACTCGCTGACGTCGGCCAACTGCGTCAACAACGCCGGCGCCCCCACGGGATCGGGGTTCTCCTCCTCGATCCTCAACAACGGCACGACCTTCGGCTCGGTCACCGTCAACCCGCTGGTGGCGGGCGCCGACGTGACCTGCACGTTCATCAACGTCCGTGACCCCCGGATCACCATCGTCAAGCAGACCGAGGGCGGCGACGGCACGTTCGGCTTCACGGCGTCGACGACGACAGGCAACCTCAGCAGCACGTCGCCCTCGATCACCACGGACTCCGGCAGCGGAGTGGCCGACCTCCGGCTGACGGGCGTGAACGGCCAGAACACTGCGACGGTCACGCTCAACGAGTCGGCGCCGCCAGCGCCCTTCGCCTTCACCTCCGTCTCCTGCGTGAACCTGGCCGGACAGACCGTCGGCACGGTGAGCGGCAGTCAGGTGACGCTGACCGGCGTGCAGGCGGGCAGCGAGATCACCTGCACCTACGTCAACAAGGTCAGGCCGACGATCAAGATCCGCAAGTCGAGCAGTGGCGGCACCGGGACCTTCAGCTTCACCAGCTCGATCTTCCCCAGCCCGCCGGTCTCGATCACCACGACGGCGCAGAACACGCCGACCCCGCCCGCAGGCGACCCGACCTACACCGTCACCCCAGGCCAGCCGGTCACGATCACCGAGACGGTGCCGGCCAACTGGACCCTGTCCGGCGTCTCGTGCATCGACACCAACTCCAACTCGGTGGTGCCGTCGAGCTTCACCGCGGCCGGCCAGCTGACCATCCCGGCGACCAGCCTGCCCGGCGGAGCCAACCTCGTCTGCACCTTCACCGACACGCGCAACGCCCGCACGCTGACCGTCACCAAGGCGCTGTCCCCGACCACGGACGCGGGGCAGTTCCAGATGAACGCCAACGGCAGCCTCAGCACGGTCGGCGGCGACGGGGTCACGGCGTCGGCCACCGTCCTGGCCGGCGCGCCCGCGACCTTCGCCGAGGTGGCCGGCTCCGGCACGTCGTTGGCCAACTACACCTCGACCTACCGGTGCGTGCGCATCGACACCAACGCCGTGGTGACGACCGGCAACGGCACCTCCGGCTCGTTCACGATGCCCGACGCCAGCGTGGCCTGCACCATCACCAACACCCGCCTGCAGGCTCAGCTCCGGGTGGCCAAGACATGGGCGGGCGCTGAGATCGGCGACACGGCCCAGCTCTCTGCCGCCGGTCCGCAGGCCATCCCGGTGTTCACCTCGACGGCCGACCTCCCGTCCGAGACCGACACCAGCGCGGCGACCACGGTCTACGCCGGCCAGAGCTACTCGCTGTCGGAAGCCTTCGGCGGCGGCAACGTCGGGTCGTACTCCGCCAGCGACTGGTCCTGCACCGGAGGCACCCTGGCAGGCAGCACGCTCACGATCACGCCGGGCTCGGCGGGCTCCACCGTCACTTGCTCGATCACCAACACCCTGCAGCCGGTGTCCATCAGCCTGGACAAGACGGCGTCTCCCACGACGTTCGCCGCGCCCGGTCAGACCATCGGCTACGCCTATCTGATCACCAACACCGGGGGCGCCCCGGTCTTCGCCCCCTACACCGTGGCAGACGACAAGGTGACCGTGGCCTGCCCCGAGACGCCGGCGTCGCTGCTCCCGGGTGAGTCCGTCACCTGCACGGCGTCCCACGTCACCACGCAGGCCGACGTCGATGCGGGCCAGATCGTCAACCTGGCGACCGCCACCGCGCGTGACCTCGGGGGCCGTGCGGTGACGTCGGAGCAGGACCAGGCGACGGTGACGGCCAACCGCACGGCCACCCTGACGATCGACAAGCAGGCGGGAGTGCCCACCGGCAGCTCGGTCGGTGACACCATCGACTACACCTTCCTCGTCGAGAACACCGGGAACGTCACCCTGACCAACGTCAACGTGTCCGATCCCCAGGTCGGCTCGGTGAGCTGCCCGGCGACGACGTTGGGGCCCGGGGCGCAGATGACCTGCACGGCGACGTACACGCTGACCCAGGACGACGTCGACGCCGGCACCGTCGACAACGCCGTCTCGGTGACCGCGACGCCGCCGCCGGGGGTGACCCCGCCCACCGACACCGACACCACATCGACGCCGATCGACCGGTCCGCAACGATCACGCTCGAGAAGCAGAGCGGCGGCGTCACCGACCTCGACGGCAACGGCACCGACGCCGGGGACGAGCTCGCCTACACCTTCCTGGTGACCAACACCGGCAACGTGACGCTCACCGACGTCACGGTCGGCGACCCGCTGGTCGGTCCGGTGGACTGCCCGACGACGCCGATCGGTCCGGGGGAGTCGGTGACCTGCACGGCGACCTACGTGCTCACGCAGACGGACATCGACGCGGGCGAGGTCGTCAACACCGCGGACGCGACGGCGGTGCCGCCGGCGGGCGTCACCCCGCCATCGGCCACCGACACGCTGACGACGCCGGTCGCGGCGGTCGCCTCGCTGTCGCTGGACAAGCAGGACGGCGTCCCGAGCGGGAGCAACGCCGGGGACACCATCAGCTACGACTTCATCGTCACCAACACGGGCACTGCGACGCTGAGCTCGGTCACCGTCGACGACCCGTTGGTCGGCCCGGTGACCTGCCCGGTCGACTCCCTGGCTCCGGGGGAGTCCACCACCTGCGCGACGACGTACGTCCTCCAGCAGTCTGACGTCGACAACGGCTCGGTGACCAACACCGCGACAGTGACCGGCGCCGCCCCCAACGGCGACACCCCCGAGGCCACCGACTCCGTCACCACGCCGGTGACGCAGAGCCCGGCGATCTCCCTGGACAAGCAGGCGGGTGTCCCCTCGGGCAGCAGTGCTGGCGACACCATCGACTACACCTTCCTGATCGAGAACACCGGCAACGTGACCCTGACCAACGTCGGGGTCACGGATCCGACCGTCGGCACCGTCAGCTGCCCGGTGACGACCCTCGCGCCAACCCAGACGGTGACCTGCACGGCGCAGTACACCCTCACCCAGGCCGACGTCGACGCCGGACACGTAGCCAACACGGCAGATGCGAGCGGCACTCCGCCGGGCGGCCTCACCCCGCCCACCGCCGCGGACTCGACCGACACGCTGCTCACCGCCTCCCCCGCGATCACCCTGAACAAGCAGGCCGGCGGACCGAGCGGCAACAACGCCGGCGACACGATCGACTACAGCTTCGTGGTCGACGAACACCGGCAATGTGACGTTGACCGGGATCGTGGTGGTCGACCCGTTGGTCGGGGCGGTTGACTGCCCGGTGACGACGCTGGCGCCGACCGAGTCGACCGTCTGCACGGCGACCTACACGCTGACCCAGGCCGACGTGGACGCCGGTCATGTCGCCAACACCGCGACCGTGACCGGGACGGACCCGTCCGATACGGACACCTCGGCGAGCGACGACACCGACACCCCGATCCTGGCGGGCCCGGCGCTCATGCTGGACAAGCAGGCTGGCGCGCCGTCGGGCAACAGCGCGGGTGACACGATCGACTACAGCTTCGTGGTGACCAACACCGGCAATGTGACGTTGACCGACATCACCGTCGATGACCCGTAGGTCGGGGCGGTGACTGCCCGGTGACGACGTTGGCGCCGGCGGAGTCGACGACCTGCACGGCGACGTACACGCTGACCCAGGCCGATGTGGACGCCGGGCTCGGTGCTCAACACGGCCGATCGCCTCGGGGACCGACCCCAGCGGACACGGACACCTCGGCGACCGACAGCGTCGACCGTCGACGTCCCGCCGTCACCGGCGATCACCCTGGACAAGCAGGCTCGGCGTCCGTCGGGCAACACGGCGGGTGACACCATCGCCTACACGTTCGTGGTCGACCAACACCGGCAACGTCACCCTGACCGTCGGTCACCGTCGACGACCCGATGGTCGGGGCGGTGACGTGCCCGGTCACGACGTTGGCGCCCGGCGGCGTCGACGACCTGTACGGCGACCTACACGCTGACCCAGGCCGACGTGGACGCCGGGCACGTGGCCAACACGGCGACCGTCGACGGGCACCGACCCCGAACGGCACCGACGTGGACGCGTCTGACTCCACCGACACCCCGATCCCGGCGGGTCCGGCGATCAGCCTGGACAAGCAGGCCGGCGCCGCCGATCGGGCAACACCGCGGGCGACACGATCGACTACACGCTTCGTGGTGACCAACACCGGCAACGTGACGTTGACCGGCGTCACGCGTCAATGACCCGAAGGTCGGCACCGGTGACCTGCCCGGTGACGACGCTGGCGCCGGGCGGCGTCGACGACCTGCACGGCGACCTACACGCTGACCCAGGCCGATGTGGACGCCGGGCTGGTGCGACAACACCGCGACCGCGACCGGGCACCGACCGCCGACCGGCACCGACCGGTCGTCGGCGACCGACACCGACCGTCGACCCCGATCCCGGCAGCCCCGGCGATCACGCTGGACAAGCAGGCTCGGCGTCCCGTCGGGCAACAGCGCGCGGGCGACACGATCGCCTACACGCTTCGTGGTGACGAACACCGGCAACGTGACGCTTGACCGGCGGTCAGCGTCGACGACCCGATGGTCGGCGCCGGTCGACCTGCCCGGTGACGACGCTGGCGCCGGGCGGCGTCGACGACCTGCACGGCGACCTACACGCTCGACCCAGGCCGACGTGGACGCCGGGCACGTGGCGAACACGGCGACCGTCGACGGGCACCGCCCCAACGGCACCGACGTCGACGGCGACCGACTCCACCGACACCCCGATCCCGGCGGGTCCGGCGATCACCCTGGACAAGCAGGCCGGGACGCCGACCGGCAACACGCGCGCGGTGACACGATCGACTACACGTTCGTGGTGACCAACACCGGCAACGTGACGTTGACCGCGGATCGCGGTCGACGACCCGATGGTCGGCCCGGTGTCCTGCCCGGTCACGACGTTGGCGCCGGGCGGAGTCGACGACCTGCACGGCGACGCTACACGCTGACCCAGGCCGATGTGGATGCCGGGGTGGTCGACAACACCGCGACCGCGACGGGCACGCCGCCCGAACGGCGCCGCCGGTGACGGCGACCGACACCGACTCGACGTCGATCACCGCAGCTCCGGCGATCACCCTGGACAAGCAGGCTCGGCGTCCGTCGGGCAACACGGCGGGCGACACGATCGACTACACGCTTCGTGGTGACCAACACCGGCAACGTGACCCTGACCGGGGTCACCGTCGACGACCCGATGGTCGGCGCGGTGTACGTGCCCGGTCACGACGTTGGCGCCGGCGGAGTCGACGACCTGTACGGCGACCTACACGCTGACCCAGGCCGACGTGGACGCCGGGCACGTGGCGAACACCGCGACCGCGACGGGCACCGACCCCAACGGCACCGACGTGGACGCGTCGGACTCCACCGACACCCCGATCCCGGCGGGTCCGTCGATCAGCCTGGACAAGCAGGCCGGCGACGCCGTCGGGCAACACGGCCGGGTGACACGATCGACTACACGTTCGTGGTGACGAACACCGGCAACGTGACGCTGACCGCGGTGACGGTCGACGACCCGCTGGTGGGCACGGTGTCGCTGCCCGGTGACGACGCTGGCGCCGGGGGCGTCGACGACCTGCACGGCGACGTACACGCTGACCCAGGCCGATGTGGACGCCGGGGTGGTGGACAACACCGCGACCGCGACGGGGACCGCCGCCGATCGGCGGCCGCGGTCGAGGCGACCGACACCGACGTCGACCCCGATCACCGGCGGCTCCGGCGATCACGTCTGGACAAGCAGGCCGGTGCTCCGTCGGGCAACACGGCGGGCGACACGATCGACTACACCTTCGTGGTGACGAACACCGGCAATGTGACGCTTGACCGGCGGTCGCGGTGACGACCCGCTGGTCGGGCACCGGTCGCCTGCCCGGTGACCACGCTGGCGCCGGGCGCAGTCGACGACCTGCACGGCGACCTACACGCTGACGCAGGCCGATGTGGACGCCGGGCACGTGGCGAACACCGCGACCGTGTCGGGCACCGACCGCCGACGGCTCCGACGTGGACGGCGACCGACTCCACCGACACCCCGATCCCGGCGGGTCCGTCGATCAGCCTGGACAAGCAGGCCGGGACGCCGATCGGGCAACACCGCCGGGTGACACGATCGACTACACGTTCGTGGTCGACGAACACCGGCAATGTGACGTTGACCGGGATCAGCGTCGATGACCCGTGGTCGGGGCGGTGGACTGCCCGGTGACGACGTTGGCGCCGGCGGAGTCCGACGACCTGCACGGCGACCTACACGCTGACCCAGGCCGATGTGGATGCCGGGGTGGTCGACAACACCGCGACGGTGACGGGCACCGACCCGAACGACACCGAGGTCGACGGCGACCGACACCGACTCGCGCGCCGATCACCGCAGGCTCCGGCGATCACGCTGGACAAGCAGGCTTCGGCTCCGTCGGGCAACACCGCCGGGGACACGATCGACTACAGCGTTCGTGGTCGACGAACACCGGCAATGTGACCCTGGACCGGGTCACGGTCGACTGACCCGATGGTCGGGCACGGTGTCCTGCCCGGTCACCACGCTGGCGCCGGGGGAGTCCACGACCTGCACGGCGACCTACACGCTGACCCAGGCCGATGTGGATGCCGGGCAGTGGCGAACACCGCGACCGTGACGGGCACCGACCCCGACGGCACCGACGTGTGACGGCGTCTGACTCCACCGACACGCCGATCCCGGCGGGTCCGTCGATCACCCTGGACAAGCCGGCCGGCGACGCCGACGCGGCAACACCGCCGGGGACACGATCGACTACACGTTCGTGGTGACGAACACCGGCAACGTGACGCTTGACCGGGATCACCGTCGATGACCCGAAGGTCGGGACGGTGGCCTGCCCGGTCACGACGCTGGCGCCGGCGGAGTCCACGACCTGCACGGCGACCTACACGCTGACCCAGGCCGATGTGGATGCCGGGGTGGTCGACAACACCGCGACGCGTGACGGGCACCGACCCCAACGACACCGAGGTCGACGGCGACCGACACCGACTCGGTGTCGATCACCGCAGCTCCGGCGATCACGCTGGACAAGCAGGCCGGCATCCCGTCGGGCAACACTGCGGGCGACACGATCGACTACACCTTCCTGGTCGACCAACACCGGCAACGTCACCTTGACCGGGATCACGGTCGACGACCCGCTGGTCGGCACGGTCGACTGCCCGGTCACCACGCTGGCGCCGGCGGAGTCCACGACCTGCACGGCGACCTACACGCTGACTCAGGCCGATGTGGATGCCGGGGTGGTCGACAACACCGCGACCGTGACGGGCACCGACCCCAACGACACCGAGGTCGACGGCGACCGACACCGACTCGGCACGTCGATCACCGGCAGCTCCGGCGATCACCCTGGACAAGCGAGCGGGCGCGCCGTCCGGGTCGACGCGTGGGTGACACGATCCGACTACACGTTCCTGGTGACCAACACCGGCAACGTCACGTTGACCGGCGATCGTGGTCGACGACCCGCTGGTCGGCACCGTGGACTGCCCCGTCACCACGCTGGCGCCGGCGGAGTCCACGACCTGTACGGCGACCTACACGCTGACCCAGGCCGATGTGGATGCGGGGATGGTCGACAACACCGCGACCGTGACGGGCACCGACCCCCGACGACACCGAGGTGGACGCGAGCGACACCGCGAGCGTGGATATCACCACGGCGCCCTCGATCACCCTGGTCAAGCAGGCCGGCGTCCCGAGCGGCAGCAGCGTCGGGGACACGATCGGCTACAGCTTCGTGGTCGACGAACACCGGCAATGTGACGTTGACCGGGATCGTGGTGGACGACCCGCTGGTCGGGGCGGTGGACTGCCCGGTGACGACGCTGGCGCCGACGGAGACCACGACCTGCACGGCGACCTACACGCTCACTCAGGCCGACGTCGACGCCGGCGTGGTCGACAACACCGCCACCGTGACGGGCACCGACCCCAGTGACATCGAGGTCACGGCGACCGATACCGCGACGGTGGACGTCCCGGCGTCGCCGGCGATCACGCTGGACAAGCAGGCTGCGGCGCCGTCGGGCAACACCGCCGGCGACACTATCGACTACACGTTCGTGGTCGACGAACACCGGCAACGTCACCCTGACCGACATCACCGTCGACGACCCGCTGGTCGGCACCGTCGACTGCCCCGTCACCACGCTGGCGCCGACCGGTTCGACGACGTGCACGGCGACGTACACGTTGACCCAGGCCGACGTCGACGCCGGGGTGGTCGACAACACCGCCACCGTGACGGGCACCGACCCCAACGACACCGAGGTCGAGGCGACCGACACCGACTCGGTGCCGATCCCGGCCCAGCCCGTCCTCTCCCTGGACAAGCAGGCCGGCATCCCCTCGGGCAACACCGCGGGCGACACCATCGACTACACCTTCCTGGTCGAGAACACCGGCAACGTCACCTTGACCGGGATCACCGTCGACGACCCGCTGGTCGGCACTGTCGACTGCCCCGTCACCACGCTGGCGCCGACGGAGTCCACGACCTGTACGGCGACCTACACGCTGACCCAGACCGACGTCGACGCCGGGCACGTCGCCAACACCGCGACCGTGACGGGCACCGACCCCAACGACACCGACGTCGACGCCACCGACTCCACGGACACCCCGATCCCGGCAGGCCCGGCGATCAGCCTGGACAAGCAGTCTGCGGCCCCCTCGGGGAACAACGCCGGTGACACGGTCGACTACACGTTCGTGGTCGAGAACACCGGCAACGTCACCCTGACCGACATCACCGTCGACGACCCCAAGGTCGGCACGGTGGACTGCCTGGTGACCACGTTGGCGCCGACGGAGTCGACGACCTGCACGGCGACGTACACGTTGACCCAGGCCGACGTCGATGCGGGGGTGGTGGACAACACCGCGACCGTGACGGGCACCGACCCCCAGGACACCGACGTGGACGCGACCGACACCGACTCGGTGCCGATCCCGGCTGAGCCGACGATCAACCTGGACAAGCAGGCCGGCATGCCGAGCGGCAACAACGTCGGCGACACCATCGACTACACGTTCCTGGTGACGAACACGGGCAACGTCACGCTGACCGGCATCACGGTGGACGACCCCAAGGTCGGCACGGTGGACTGCCCGGTCACGACGTTGGCGCCGACGGAGTCGACGACCTGTACGGCGACGTACACGCTGACCCAGGCCGACGTGGACGCGGGGGTGGTGGACAACACCGCGACGGTGACGGGCACCGACCCCAACGACACCGACGTGGACGCGACCGACACCGACTCGGTGCCGATCACCGCAGCTCCCGCGATCAGCCTGGACAAGCAGGCTGCGGCCCCCTCGGGGAACACCGCCGGTGACACGGTCGACTACACGTTCGTGGTCGAGAACACCGGCAACGTCACCTTGACCGACATCACCGTCGACGACCCGCTGGTCGGCGCCGTGGACTGCCTGGTGACCACGTTGGCGCCGACGGAGTCGACGACCTGCACGGCGACGTACACGTTGACCCAGGCCGACGTCGATGCGGGGGTGGTGGACAACACCGCGACCGTGACGGGCACCGACCCCCAGGACACCGACGTGGACGCGACCGATACCGAGTCGGTGGACGTCCCGGCGTCGCCGGCGATCTCCCTGGACAAGCAGGCTGCGGCGCCGTCGGGCAACACCGCCGGCGACACCATCGACTACACGTTCCTGGTGACGAACACGGGCAACGTCACGCTGACCGGCATCACTGTGGACGACCCCAAGGTCGGCACGGTGGACTGCCCGGTCACGACGTTGGCGCCGACGGAGTCGACGACCTGTACGGCGACGTACACGCTGACCCAGGCCGACGTGGACGCGGGGGTGGTGGACAACACCGCGACCGTGACGGGCACCGACCCCAACGACACCGACGTGGACGCGACCGACACCGACTCGGTGCCGATCACCGCAGCTCCCGCGATCTCCCTGGACAAGCAGGCTGCGGCGCCGTCGGGCAACACCGCCGGCGACACGGTCGACTACACGTTCGTGGTCGAGAACACCGGCAACGTCACCTTGACCGACATCACCGTCGACGACCCGCTGGTCGGCGCCGTGGACTGCCCCGTCACCACGTTGGCGCCGACGGAGTCGACGACCTGCACGGCGACGTACACGCTGACCCAGACCGACGTCGACGCCGGGCACGTGGCCAACACCGCGACCGTGACCGGCACCGACCCCCACGACACCGACGTCGACGCGACCGACTCCACCGACACCCCGATCCCGGCGGGTCCGGCGATCACCCTCGACAAGGAGGCGGGTGTCCCGAGCGGCAGCCTGGTCGGTGACACCATCGAGTACACCTTCCTGGTGGCCAACACCGGCAACGTGACGCTGACCGGGATCGTGGTCGACGACCCGCTGGTCGGCACGGTGGACTGCCCGACCACGACGCTGGCTCCGGGCGAGCAGACGACGTGCACCGCGACCTACACGCTCGCCCAGGACGACGTGGACGCCGGTGTGGTCGACAACACGGCCACCGTGACCGGCACCGACCCCAACGACACCGACGTCACCTCGACCGACTCCACCAGCACGACCATCGAGCAGACGCCGGCGATCGACCTGGTGAAGGAGGCGGCCGCGGTCGGCGACGAGGCCGGGGAGGCGATCGGCTACACCTTCACGGTCACCAACACCGGCAACGTCACCCTGACCGACATCACCGTCGACGACCCGCTGGTCGGCGCCGTGGACTGCCTGGTGACCACGCTCGCGCCGACGGAGTCGGTGACCTGCACGGCGACCTACACGCTGACGCAGGCCGACGTCGACGCTGGTGAGGTCGAGAACACCGCCACCACGAGCGGACTTCCGCCGGCGACCGCGACCAACCCGGACCCCGAGCCGGTGACGGACGTGGACACGGTCGTGACGCCGATCGACCAGAACCCGTCGATCGAGCTGGTGAAGTCGGCCGACACCTCCAGCCCGGTCACGGTGGGCGACGAGATCGTGTTCTCCTTCGAGGTCACCAACAACGGCAACGTCACGCTCACCCAGGTGAAGGTCAAGGACCCGATGGTGGGCACGGTGACCTGCCCGCAGACGACGCTGGTCCCGGGTGAGTCGATGTCCTGCACAGCCGAGCCCTACTCGGTGACCGCGCAGGACGTCCGCGACGGTGAGGTCGTCAACGTCGCGACCGCCACCGCCACCGGTGGCGGCGGGGCGCGGGTGACGTCGCGGGACGAGGTCGTGATCGAGACCCGCACCAGCGGCACCGGCGGCGGTCTGCCTGACACCGGCAACCCCGTCGACCCGATCGTGCCGTGGCTCGCGCTGGGCATGCTCGGTGCGGGTGGTGCCCTGATCCTGGGCGGCCGTCGACGCAAGGAGCGCGAGGGCTGATCGTTCAGATCGCTGGCTATGCTCGACTTCCGTGTTCCGTCCGAGGGCGCTGTGGGCGGCTGGCCGGTCGGGGAGTGACTCGCGCCGGAGCCGGCGTACAGCTCAACACCACACGAACGCGACCGCCTGCCGGCCGCACTAACGAGGAATGTGATGACGAAGAAGGCGATCTCGCTCGCGCTGGCCGCGGGCGTTCTGGCAGCCGCGCTGGCCGGCTGCACCGGCGACGGCACGCCCGAGGCGGAGGGCAGCGCCTCGGCCACCGGCGGCGCGACCGAGGGGGTCGACCCGGCCAACGTCTCGCCGAGCGACCTGCCCGACATCCCCGCGCTGAAGCGGGAGCGCGGGGGCGCCATCAAGGACCTCGAGCTCGGCGAGTGCCCCACCGACAAGGGCAAGCAGGAGGTCACCGGCACCGTCACCTCCTCGCTCAAGAGGAAGGCCGACTACCTCGTCACCGTCTCCTGGACCACCAGCAGCGGCGACGTGATGGGCCGCGGCTTCGCCGTGCTCAAGGGCGTCGCGCCCGGCTCGAGCGAGGACTTCACCATCGAGGCGAAGGTCGCCGACGGCGCCACGCAGTGCGTCTCCGGGGTCGTCTACGGCAAGGCCTGAGCGCCTCCCGGCCGGCGCCGCCGGTGCCGGTACGCCGGCCCGTGAGGTGTTCGCTGAGGGCGGACGCACTCGTTGGTGCGCCGGGAACACGTAGGCTGTGACCAGAGTTGAACCAAGGGTGTCCGCCGAAGTCGTCGTGACGCCGGGGATGCTCTGAGGATTTCAGTTCCAGGGAACGAGGCGAGGATGTTCGAGCGGTTTACTGACCGAGCCCGGCGGGTGGTCGTGCTGGCCCAGGAAGAGGCCCGCATGCTCTCGCACAACTACATCGGCACCGAGCACATCCTGCTCGGCCTGATCCACGAGGGAGAGGGCGTCGCGGCCAAGGCGTTGGAGAGCCTCGACATCTCGCTGGAGGCCGTGCGCGCCCAGGTCGAGGAGATCATCGGCCAGGGTCAGCAGGCGCCGAGCGGCCACATCCCCTTCACCCCGCGTGCCAAGAAGGTGCTCGAGCTGTCCCTGCGCGAGGCGCTGCAGCTCGGCCACTCCTACATCGGCACCGAGCACATCCTGCTCGGCCTGATCCGCGAGGGAGAGGGCGTCGCCGCCCAGGTGCTGCAGAAGCTCGGCGCCGACCTCAACCGGGTCCGCCAGCAGGTGATCCAGCTGCTCTCCGGCTTCCAGGGCAAGGAGTCCGCCACCGCCGGGGCCACCGCCGGCGCAGGCGGTGGCGAGGCGCCGTCGTCCTCGCTGGTGCTCGACCAGTTCGGCCAGAACCTCACCCAGGCGGCCCGCGAGGGCAAGCTCGACCCGGTCATCGGTCGCGAGCCCGAGATCGAGCGAGTCATGCAGATCCTCTCGCGACGCACCAAGAACAACCCGGTGCTGATCGGCGAGCCGGGCGTCGGCAAGACCACGATCGTCGCCGGCCTGGCCCAGGACATCGTCAAGGGCAACGTGCCGGAGACGCTGAAGGACAAGCAGATCTACACCCTCGACCTCGGCGCGCTGGTCGCCGGGTCGCGCTACCGCGGCGACTTCGAGGAGCGCCTCAAGAAGGTCCTCAAGGAGATCAAGACCCGCGGCGACATCGTGCTGTTCATCGACGAGATCCACACCCTCGTGGGCGCCGGCGCGGCCGAGGGTGCGATCGACGCGGCCTCGATCCTCAAGCCGATGCTGGCTCGCGGTGAGCTGCAGACCGTCGGTGCGACGACCCTCGACGAGTACCGCAAGTACCTCGAGAAGGACGCCGCGCTCGAGCGCCGCTTCCAGCCGATCCAGGTGGCCGAGCCGTCGATCGCGCACACCATCGAGATGCTGAAGGGGCTGCGCGACCGCTACGAGGCCCACCACCGGGTCACCATCACCGACGAGGCGCTGGTCTCGGCGGCCACGCTGGCCGACCGCTACATCTCCGACCGCTTCCTGCCCGACAAGGCGATCGACCTGATCGACGAGGCCGGCTCACGGCTGCGCATCCGGCGGATGACCGCACCGGCCGACCTGCGCGAGTACGACGAGAAGATCGCCGACGTGCGGCAGCGCAAGGAGGCGGCGATCGACGGCCAGGACTTCGAGGCCGCCGCCCGCCTGCGCGACGAGGAGAAGCAGCTCATCGCCAAGAAGGGCGAGCGCGAGAAGCAGTGGCGCGCCGGCGACATGGACGAGGTCGCGGAGGTCGACGAGGAGCTGATCGCCGAGGTGCTGGCGGTCGCCACGGGCATCCCGATCGTCAAGCTGTCGGAGGAGGAGTCCACCCGTCTGCTCAAGATGGAGGACGAGCTCCACAAGCGAGTCATCGGTCAGGACCAGGCCGTCCGGGCGCTCTCCCGGGCCATCCGCCGCACACGCGCGGGCCTGAAGGACCCCAAGCGGCCCGGCGGGTCGTTCATCTTCGCCGGCCCGTCCGGCGTCGGCAAGACGTGGCTGTCCAAGTCGCTCGCGGAGTTCCTCTTCGGCGACGAGGACGCGCTGATCCAGCTCGACATGAGCGAGTTCAGCGAGAAGCACACGGTGTCGCGGCTGTTCGGCTCGCCGCCGGGCTACGTCGGCTACGAAGAGGGCGGACAGCTCACCGAGAAGGTGCGGCGCAAGCCGTTCTCGGTAGTGCTGTTCGACGAGGTCGAGAAGGCCCATCCAGACATCTTCAACAGCCTGCTGCAGATCCTGGAGGAGGGTCGGCTGACCGACTCCCAGGGCCGGGTGATCGACTTCAAGAACACCGTGATCATCATGACCACCAACCTCGGCACGCGCGACATCGCCAAGGGAGTCAACCTCGGCTTCGCCCAGACCGGCGACGTGGCCGGCTCCTACGACAGGATGAAGAACAAGGTGTCGGAGGAGCTCAAGCAGCACTTCCGCCCCGAGTTCCTCAACCGGGTCGACGAGATCATCGTCTTCCCGCCGCTGTCGCAGGACCAGATCGTCTCGATGGTCGACAACATGATCGCGGCGGTCGAGCTTCGCCTCAAGGACCGCGACATGAGCCTCGAGCTGACCCAGCCGGCCAAGAACCTCCTGGCGACGCGTGGCTTCGACCCCGTGCTCGGCGCCCGCCCGCTCCGGCGTACGGTGCAGCGCGAGATCGAGGATGTGCTCGCCGAGAAGATGCTCTACGGCGAGGTGGGCCCGGGCCAGATCGTCCTCGTCGACGTCGAGGGCGAGGGTCCGCAGGCGACTTTCACCTTCCAGGGCTCCAAGATGGCCGAGCTGCCCGACCTGCCGCCGCTCGAGACGGCGACGGTCGACCTGGGCGAGGACTCCCTCGGGTCGACGGGGGCCGAGCCGCCGGCCGACACCGAGTGAGCTGAGGCCGTCAGCAGCAGGGCCCGCCGGCCTCGCCGGCGGGCCCTGCTGAGCGCCGGGGCCTCGTGGGCGGGTCGTCACGGAAGTCGCAGCCGGCCTGCCTCCTCGGCCAGGAGGCCGTCGTCCAGCAGCGACTGCAGGCAGCGAGCGCGCTGCTCCGGCTCCGACCACGCACCGGCCAGCCTTCGGCGGCTGACCGACCCCTCCGCCTCGCGGACGACGGCGAGCAGCCGGCCGCGACACTGCCGGTCGGTGCCCGCCCACGCCTGAGCGCGCCGCGGCGGGCCGTCGTACGCCGGATGGCCGGCGGCGCGCCAGGCGCACTGCTCGCGCACAGGGCACTCGCCGCACCTCGGCCGGGCGGCGCGGCAGCGGAGCGCTCCCAGCTCCATCAGCGCGATCGACCAGGTCGCGGCGGTGGGCTCGTCCTCGGGGAGCAGGCCTTCGGCCCGGGTCCGCTCGGCGCGGGTCACCTGCGTCGACGGCAGCTCCTGGCCGTCCATCAGACGGGCCAGCACCCGACGGACGTTGGTATCGAGCACCGGGTGCCGGCGTCCGTACGCGAACACCGCGACCGCGGCGGCGGTGTAGTCGCCGACCCCGGGCAGCGCACGGAGCAGGTCCAGCTCGGCCGGCACCTCGCCTCCATGACGCTCGCTGATCGCCTGCGCCGCGGCGTGCAGGCGCAGCGCCCGGCGCGGGTAGCCCAGCCGACCCCAGGCCCGCACCGCCTCCCCGGCTCGCTCGGCCGCCAGCGCCTCGGGGGTGGGCCATCGCTCGAGCCAGGCCTCGTACACCGGGAGGACCCGCTCCACGGGCGTCTGCTGCAGCATCAGCTCGCTGACCAGCACCGCCCACGGGGAGACCCCGGGTGCTCGCCAGGGCAGATCGCGCGCATGCTCGGCGTACCAGCCGACCAGGGCGTCGACGAGGTCGGGGCGGCGGTCGTCCATGGCCGTCGATGGTAGGCGGCGGCGCGGGAGCGCCCGGGGCCGGTCCGGTGTGTCACCCCGGTCTGGGGGCCATCGCTGACTACGGTGACCGCATGAGCGCGCTGACCCGACCGCGCGGCCCGCTGGCCGCCCGGACGTACTGGACGCGCCGGTTCCTGGTGCTGGGCACCGCGCTGGCGCTGGTCGTCGGACTCGGCCTGACGCTCAGTCGGTTCTCCGACGGCGCCGGTGGCGGCGGAGCCGTCACCCCGGTCTCGGCGGGCGCGCCCTCCAGCGACGCCGCCTCTCCCACGGCCGACGCGACCCAGGACGCGAAGGACAAGAAGAAGAAGAACAAGAAGAAGAACAAGAAGAAGAAGCCCGCTCTGCCGCAGCCCAGCGGGCCGTGCCTGGACGCCGATGTCGACGTGACGCCGGTGGTGAAGGACGCCGTGGCCGGCCGCGACGTGACGCTGCGCTTCAGGATCGACACCCTGCTCAGCCCCGCCTGCACCTGGCAGGCCTCCCGAGAGACGCTCACCCTCAAGATCACCTCCGGAGAGGACCTGATCTGGACCAGCCAGCAGTGTCCGAAGGCGGTGCCGACCAAGGACCTCGTGCTGCGCCGCGAGAAGGCCAGCTGGTTGACCGTCACCTGGTCGGCGCGACGCTCCGACGAGAAGTGCAGCCGGCTGACCGAGTGGGCGCTGCCCGGGTGGTATCACATCGCCGTCGCGCCGCTGGGTGGCGAGCCCGAGGACGTGCAGTTCAAGCTCAGCCTCCCCGAGCCGGACGTCATCACGGCCGCGCCGGAGCCGAAGCAGAAGAAGAAGAAGAAGAAGGGCGAGAAGAAGACCGGCGGGGCGACGGCCTCCGCATCGCCGTCGGGTGCGGTCGAGCCGAGCGGCTGAGCCGCCTCAGACGTAGCGCTCGAGGATGCTCGACTCGGCAAGCCGGGACAGGCCCTCGCGGACGCTGCGGGCACGCAGCTCCCCGACCCCGTCGACCGCCTGCAGGTCGTCGACGCTCGCCGACAGCAGCTTCTGCAAGGTGCCGAAGTGGTCGACCAGCCGGTCGACCACGGAGCCGGGCAGCCGGGGCACCTTGGCGAGCAGGCGGTAGCCGCGGGGGGTGACCGCCGCGTCGAGATGCTCGCCGCCGCTCAGTGACAGCGCCCGGGCGACCGCGCCCGGGTCGACCAGCTCTGTCGGGGACAGCCCCTCGAGGCGCGCCAGCATGTCCTCGGCGGAGGCCGGTCGGCGGCCGCTGGGGAGGTAGTCGCGGACCACCAGCTCGCGCTCGGCGTCGACGCCGGTCACCAGCTCCTCCAGCTGCAGTGACAACAGGCGCCCGTCGGTGCCGAGCTCGAGCACGTAGTCCTCGATCTCCCGGGCGATCCGGCTGACCATCTCGAGCCGCTGCGCCACGACGGCGACGTCGCGAGCGGTGACCAGGTCTTCGATCTCCAGAGCCGAGAGCGTGCTCGCGACCTCGTCGAGCCGCAGCTTGTAGCGCTCGAGCGTGGCGAGCGCCTGGTTGGCACGCGACAGGATCTGCCCGGAGTCCTCCAGCACATGCCGGGTCTCGCCGACGTAGGCCGCGATGATCTGCATCGACTGGGAGACGGAGACCACGGGGAAGCCGGTCTGCCGGGCCACCCGGTCGGCGGTGCGGTGGCGGGTGCCGGTCTCCTCCGAAGGGATCGCCGGGTCGGGCATCAGGTGCACCGCGGCCCGGTGCACGCGCGTCAGGTCGCGGTCGAGGATGATCGCGCCGTCCATCTTGGCCAGCTCGCGCAGGCCGGTGGCCGTGAACGGCACGTCGAGGGTGAACCCGCCCGTGGAGATCGACTCGACGGTGCGGTCGTAGCCGAGCACCAGCAGCGCGCCCGTGCGACCTCGGAGGATCCGCTCCAGGCCGTCGCGCAGCGCCGTGCCGGGAGCGATGGAGGCCAGCGTCGCCCGCAACCGCGCCGTCGCGGCAGACCGGTCAGTAGCCACGTGTCCCCGTCTCCTCCCGCCCACGCATCAGCAGGCTGGCGCCAGTGTAGGGGACGCCCCGGCGGTGCCGCTCGGATCAGGATCGGCCGCGTGCCAGCAGGAGCAGGTCGCTCAGCGTGCATCGGCCACGCTCGGCCTCGACCCGGCCGGCCAGGCTGATCAGGAGCATCGCGGTCGTCAGCGCGTCGGTGTGGGCCTGGTGTGCGGCCAGCCTGGGTACGCCGTAGCGCCGGGCGGCCTCGGGCAGGCGGGCGTCTGCCGCGGGACGGCCGGCCCGGTGGTCCATCGTGCGGACGATGCGCAGGGTGTCGAGACAGGCGTCGTAGGGCACGGCGAACCGGTCGAGCATCCTCTGCTCCAAGGCGGCGCCGTGCGCCACCAGGACCCGCCCGTCGACGGCCTTGCGGAGCACGCCGCCCAGCGCGTCGGGGGCCACCCCCTCGCTCAGCTCGCCCGGCACCAGCCGGTGGATGCGGATCGACTCGACCGGCACCTCGCCGCGATGGGCCACGAGCGTGTAGCCGGCGTCGCCGACCTGCACCCGGCCGGCCTGGAGGCCGACCCAGCCCACCGAGAGCGGCTCGGCCGCGTCGGCGTTGGCCGTGGTGGTCTCGAAGTCGACAGCCACCATCGCCACCTCCCGCCACGGGCGGTCGTCGGCGGGGCTGCGGCGGAAGGACCTCATCCGAGCATGTCGGTGTGGTAGCGGACGCTGAGCGCCTCCTGCGCGGTCCGGACGGCCTTGAACGTCTCGCGCAGGCGGGAACGGTCGACCGCGTCGAGCTCGTCGGGGTCGAGCCAGTTGTCGAACGGCCCGCCGCGCCGCCACTGGTCGACGTGGCGTCGCAGCCGCAGCCGCATCGCCAGCTCGTAGCCCGCTCTCAGCGTCTCTGCCAGGTCGTGGGACAGCTGGCCGGCCCCGGCGGCGGCGGCCAATCGGGCGTCGGTGCCGACCTCGGGCCCGCCCCGGGCGAGGGTGGCCAGCCGGGCCAGGTCGGCGATCGGGAGCATCGCCCCCGCCTTCACGTCGAACGAGCCGCTGTGCTCGCCGGAGCGCTTCACGGCGAAGCGGCCGAGGAAGCCGAGTGGCGGCCGGTGGCTCACCGTGCTGCGGGCCAGGTGGGCCAGGAAGATCTGCGAGGTCTGGGCGGACTGGAGCACCGGCTGCATCAGCTCGCGGGCCATCAGGTCGCCCTCGACGGTGCGGAGGTCGAAGGCGATGGACGACTCCATGACGTGCCGCTCCGTCGGTCGGTTGATCAGCGACCCGAACTCCTGCAGCCAGCCGGACTGGGTGTGCCGCCAGTGTGGGTTGCTCGCCATCACCTCACCGTGGCAGCGCGGGTAGCCGCACTGCTCGAGCGCGACGACCGCCCGGTCGGCGTACTCCGCCCACCAGGCGAGCTGCTCCTCGGTCGCCGCGTCGTCCAGGACCAGGCCGTGGTCCTGGTCCGACAGCAGGGTCTGCTCACGCCGGGCCTGGCTGCCGAAGGCGACCCAGCCGTACGCCGTCGGCGGCTCGCCCATCTCCGCGCGGATCAGCGCGAAGACCTTGCGCTGGATCCGATCGGTGACCGTGGCGACCACCCGTCCGATGTCGGCAGCGGTCATGCGCGCCGCGAGCAGCGTGTCGACCATGTCGGGGAGGTCGTCGCGGGCGGCCGCCACGCCGGCGACGTCGGCGGCCCGGTCGACCGCGACTCGCACGTGCAGGGGGGAGCGTGCGCCCAGCTGGTTGAGGTCGCCGGAGCTGACCATGCCGACCAGGCGACCGGACTCGACGATCGGAAGGTGGTGGATGCCGAGGGCCACCATCTCGACCAGGACCTCGAACACCGAGGTGTCGGCCTCGATCGTGCGTGCCGGCGCAGTGGCGATCTCGCCGACGGGGGTGTCGGGCGAGCGGCCCTGCGCCACCAGGCGGGTGCGCAGGTCGCGGTCGGTGGCGATGCCGACCTGGTCGCCGATCAGCAGCAGGACGCTCGAGACGCCGTTCTCGCTCATCCGTTGGGCCACCTCGCGGCAGCTCTCGTGCGGCTCGGCGGTGAGCACCGGCGACCGCATGATGGTGCGCACCGGAGCCAGCTGGAGCTCGGCCACCGGGCGGTCGGGCTGGGTCAGCCGGTGGGGCAGCTCGTCAGCCGGCAGTGACCAGGCCAGGTCGCGCGCCGCCTCGGGGAGCCAGACCACCAGGCTCGACTCGACGGGGGCGAGGCGCTCGCCGGCCGACGGGGCGGCGTACTCCCCCTGGGCGACCACGTCGACGCTGTGCCCGTCGGTGTCGCGGAGGTAGACCGCGCCGCGGAGCACCACGAAGGCCGGGGTGACCGGATCTCGCTCGGCCGCGAGGTAGTCGATCTCGGCCGCTCTGGCCAGCCCGGCCAGCTCCGGCTTGCCGACCCCGAGGAAGGCGGGGCACGCCTCGAGGACGTCGGTGATGTCGGCCAGCACCTCCGGAGGGAGGCTGGGGGCGCGGCCGGACGACTTCTTGCGTGGGGCCATGACCTCATCCTGGCCCAGAGCCGGTCATCGCGGCGCGCGGGCGCGACGAACGGTCGTCAACCGTCGGTGAGATGCAGCATCCGCAGCGCCGCAGCCACGTCGGGGACCTCCAGCACCCGCATCCCGTCGGCGGTCCTCGGCTCCGCAGAGCGCGGGCCGGTGTCGGGCGCGCCCGGCACGACGGCCACCTCGAAGCCGAGCCGCGCGGCCTCGGCCAGGCGCTGGGGCAGGTCGCGGACCTTGCGGAGCTCGCCGGCCAGCCCGAGCTCGCCGATCGCCACCACACCGCTGGGCAGGGCGACGCCGTGGTGGGCCGAAGCGAGCGCGAGCGCCGTCGCCAGGTCGGCCGCCGGCTCGGTGAGCCGCGCCCCGCCGACCGTCGAGGCGAACACGTCGGAGGTGTGGAAGCGCAGCCGGCAGTGCTGCTGCAGCACCGCGGTCACCAGGGCCACCCGCGACGAGTCCAGGCCGGAGGTGGTGCGCCGCGGCCGGTCGGACGTGGTCGGGGTGACCAGTGCCTGCACCTCGGCGAGCAACGGCCGACGGCCCTCGAGGGTGACCGCCACGCAGGTGCCGGGCACCCGCTGGTGATGGCTCTCGACGAACAGCCCCGTGGGGTCGGCGACGGCGTTGATGCCGTCGGAGGCGAGGTCGAAGCACCCCACCTCGTCGACCGGGCCGAAGCGGTTCTTCATGGCCCGGACCATGCGGAAGCGGGAGGTGCGCTCGCCCTCGAAGTGGAGGACGACGTCGACGAGGTGCTCCAGGACACGGGGCCCGGCGATCGAGCCGTCCTTGGTGACGTGGCCGACCAGCACCGTGGTGATGTTGCGGGTCTTGGCCACGCGGATCAGGGCGGCCGCCACCTCCTTGACCTGGGTGACCCCGCCGGGCACGCCGTCGACGCCGGAGGCGCCGATGGTCTGCACCGAGTCGATGACCAGGAGCTCGGGGCGCACGTCCTCGACGTGGGTGAGCACCGCGCCCAGGTCGGTCTCGGAGGCGAGGTAGAGGTCGTCCTGCACACCGTCGGTGCGCTCGGCGCGCAGCCGCACCTGGGCGGCGGACTCCTCGCCGGTGAGGTAGAGCGCGCGCCGGCCGCGTCGAGCGGTCTGGGCGGCCACCTCGAGCAGCAGCGTGCTCTTGCCGACGCCTGGCTCGCCGGCCAGCAGGATGGCTGCCCCCGGGACCAGCCCGCCCCCGAGCACCCGGTCGAGCTCGGGGACGCCGCTGCACCGGAAGCTCGCCTCCTCCAGCGAGACCCGGCCGATCGGCACGGCCGGCGTCGTCACCGGTCCGGCGGACACCCGGGCCGTCGGTGCACCGGCCTCGACCACCGACCCCCAGGCCTGGCACTCCCCGCAGCGGCCCACCCACTTCGCGGTCTCCCAACCGCACTCGGTGCAGCGGTAGGAGGCCCGGCTGCGGGTGCGCGGGGGAGTGGCTCTGCTCATGGCGAGCAGGCTAGGCGGCGCCGCCGACAGCGGCCGGAGGCGCGGCGGTATCCTGTGAATTGGAACGATCAAGGGGGACCGCATGGGCAGGACCGTTCGCCGGTCGCCGACGACGTACGCCGTGGCGCCGCCGCCGACGCTCGCCGACGTCGCGGAGCGAGCCGGCGTGTCCCGCCAGACCGTCTCCAACGCCGTCAACAACCCCGAGCTGCTGCGCGCCGACACCCTGGAGCGCGTCCGGGCCGCGATCTGCGAGCTCGGCTACATCCCCAACCGTGCGGCCCGCAATCTGCGCACCCGCTCGACGCACCTGATCGGGATGCGCTTCGCACCGGCCCACGAGGGCACGGCCAACGCCACCATGGACCGCTTCGTGCACACCCTGGTGGAGGCGTCCCGCGAGGCGGGCTACCACGTGCTGCTGTTCGCCGGCGAGGACGACGACCCGGTGTCGGGCTACGGCGAGCTGGTGCGGTCCACGGCGGTCGACGCGTTCGTGGTCACCGACACCTACCTCGGCAACCCGCAGTCGGCCTGGCTCGAGGGTCGCAACGTGCCCTTCGTGGCGTTCGGCCGTCCATGGGACGACGCCGACGGTGTCCCCGAGCCCCCGCGACACCCGTGGGTCGACGTCGACGGTGCCGCCGGCACCCGGCTGGCCACCGACCACCTTCTCGATGCGGGGCACAGCCGCGTCGCCTGGATCGGCTGGCGCAAGGACTCCGTGATCGGCGAGGACCGACGCCAGGGCTGGAGCTCGGCGCTCCGCTCGCGGGGGCTGCCGACGTCCGGTCTCGCCAGCCGGGTCGAGGACACCGTGTCGTCCGGTCGCGAGGCGGCGGCGGTGCTGCTCGACGAGGCCCGCCCGACCGGCTTCGTGTGCGCCTCCGACACGCTCGCGATGGGGGTGCTCGACGCGCTGGCGAGCCGCGGCCTCCGACCCGGTCGCGACGTCGCCGTGGTGGGCTTCGACGACTCACAGGTCGCCCAGCTGACCCCCGGCGGGCTCACCTCGGTGCGTCAGCCTCTGGAGGAGGTCGCGGTCGAGGTCGTCGCCGCGCTCGAGGGGCTGCTGTCGGTGCCCCGGCGGATCCGGGCCGGCGTGCTGTTGAGCCCCACCCTGGTGGCCCGTGGCTCCAGCCGCCCGGTCGCCGACGTCGTCGCCTAGTAGCGGCGCCACCAGAGGTTCACGGCGTAGTCCACCTCGAGCCCGTCGTGCACGGCGAGCACCTGCTCCGCCACGGCGTGCGGGAGCTCGATGCGCACGACGCCCTCCAGGTCGGTGCGCGAGGAGAAGGCCCAGCGGGTCAGCACCGCCCGGCGGGTCCATCCGTGCGTCGACCAGAAGCGCTCGACCTCCTCCGCCGCGGGCAGGTGGGGATAGCCGCGGCGGAACCACGCGCCGAACCTCGACCGCGTGGGGTCGTTGTCGAGCACGAACGCCGTGCCGCCCCGACGTACCACCCGAGCCAGCTCGGCGAGCCCGGGCTCGCATCCGGGACCGAAGAAGTAGGCCCACCGCGCGTGCGCGACGTCGACCGAGCCGTGGGGCAGCGGCAGCTGCTGCGCGGTGCCCCGCAGGACTCGGACGGACGGCATCCGGCGGGTACGCCGCTGCGCCAGCCGCATCAGCTCGGGATGCGGCTCCACGCCGACGACCGAGCGCGCGGTCTCGGCGAACCACGGGAGGTGGAAGCCGGTGCCGGAGCCGACGTCGAGCACGTCGCGCCCGGACCAGTCCGCGATCTCGGCCATCGCGTCGGCGACCAGGCCGTCGGGGTCGAAGGCGCGGCTCTCGGTCTCGTAGGTGCCCGGTTGCCGCCAGATGTTGGGGCTGGCCACGGCTCCCCGTGGCAGCGAGTCTCCGGGGCTGGTCGGCGGGAGACCGCTCAGATGCGGACCAGCCCGCGCGGGGTCTGCACCTGCACCGCGAGGATGCCGGGGGTGCCGTGCGGGGCGACCCACTCGACCTTGACGTCCTCCAGCGGCGCCTCGACGTCCTCGCCGAGCCACTCGCTGACACGTTGCGGGTCGCCGGCGATCTCCAGGCAGGCGAGGGTGTAGGCGAGGTCGGCGCCGGTGCTGGGGTGCAGCCCCGCGGGGATCAGCCACTGCACGAAGAACGGCAGCTGCGGGTCGGCGATCAGGCCGTTGACGCCGATCTGCCGCCAGGTCAGCTCGATGCCGTCGGGGCGGAAGCGGTTGCCGACTGCTGCCTCGCGGCCCAGCCGCCGCTCGACGGGCGCGATGTCGTCGACGGCGACCACCCAGCCGAGCCAGCCGCCGCCGAGTGCCGAGCGTGCCCGCACGGCCTGCCCGAAGGGGGCCTTGTCGGAGGCCGGGTGGTCGAGCACCTCGACGACCTCGAGATAGGTGCCGCCGCCGAGCGGCAGCGTCATGTTGCGGGTGCCGAAGCGAGGGTGCACCCCGCCGTCGACGAAGTCACACCCGAGAAGCTCCCCGATGCGCTCCGCGGTGCCGGCGAGCCCGTCGGGCCCCGCGGCGTACGACAGATGGTCCAGGCGCATGTCTGCATTGTGGCCCGCCTGCGCGGAGCGCCCGACAGCGGGGTCCGGACTTTCTTGATGTCAAGATTCCTGTGGCGGGTCGGCCGGGTGCGCGGCCAGGGTGCGCGAGTGCAGGTGCTCCTCGCACAGCCGCGCGAGGACGTCGTAGGCCGGCTGGCCCATCAGCTCGATCAGCTCGGCCGCGCTGCCCAGATAGAGCGGCTCGGCGGCGACGTGGGCCTCGGTGTTGCCGGAGCAGTACCAGTCGAGGTCGTGCCCACCGGGCCCCCAGCCGCGCCGGTCGTACTCGCCGATGCTGATCTCGACGTACGACGTGTCGTCGGGCCGCTCGACGGTGCGGAAGGTGCGGCGGATCGGCAGCTGCCAGCACACGTCGGGCTTGGCCTCCAACGGGTGGCGGCCCTCGCGTAGTGCCAGGGCGTGCAGGGCGCAGCCGGCGCCCAGGGCGAAGTCCGTGCGGTTGTGGAAGACGCAGCCCCACTGGCCGTCGACCTCGACGGCGAGGGTCTTGCGGGCGCCTTCCTCGTCGGTCTCGACCCAGTCCTTGCGGGCGACCTTGCGACGCCCCGGGCGCAGCTGCCAGAGATCGGGCGTCAGCCGGGCGACCCAGCCGGCCACCCGCCGCTCGTCGTCGGAGTCGGAGAAGTGCGCCCCCAGCGTGCAGCAGCCGGTGTCGGGGGAGTCGGCATAGATCCCCTGGCACCCGCGACCGAAGATGCAGGTGAACCGCGAGGTGAGCCAGGTGAGGTCGCAGCGGAACAGCTGACCCTCGTCGGTGGGGTCGGGGAACTCGACGAACGCACGGGGGAACCCCAGCTCGACTTCGGGCACGGCGCAACGCTACTGCCAGCCCGAAAGCCGGCATCGCCGCCGGGTGGTCGGGCAGGCGCGGTAGTTTGGTCCCATGCGCCTGGGCGTTCTGGACATCGGCTCCAACACTGGTCATCTGCTCGTGGTGGATGCGCACGGTGGCGCCGCGCCGCTGCCGGCGTTCTCGCACAAGCAGCCGCTGCGGCTGGCCGAGCACCTCGACGACGAGGGTGCGGTCACCGAGGAGGGGATCGAGGCGCTGACCTCGTTCGTCGCCTCCGCGCTCGTCGTGGCCGAGGACCAGGGTTGCGAGGAGATGCTCGGCTTCGCGACCTCCGCGGTCCGCGACGCGGTCAACTCCCACGACGTCCTGGACACGGTCGAGAAGCGCACCGACGTCGATATCCGCGTGCTGTCCGGCGAGGACGAGGCGAGACTGACCTTCCTCGCCGTTCGGCGCTGGTTCGGCTGGTCGGCCGGCCGGCTGGTCGTCTTCGACATCGGCGGCGGCTCGCTGGAGATCGCGGGCGGTGCCGACGAGGCGCCCGACGTCGCCTGGTCGCTGCCGCTGGGAGCCGCGCGCCTCTCGCGGCAGTGGCTCACCGGCGAGCCACTCGACGACGAGGGGTGGCGCGGGCTGCGCCGGCAGATCCGCGCCGAGATCGCCCGCGACGCCGGCACCCTGCTCCGGGCCGGAGCCCCCGATCGGTCCGTCGCGACGTCGAAGACCTTCCGCTCCCTGGCCCGGATCTGCGGTGCCGCGGGGTCGGGCGAGGGTCCGCTCGTGCCGCGCGCGCTGCCCGCCGACGCACTCGCCGACTGGCTGCCTCGGCTGCTGACGATGAAGCCCGAGAAGCTGGCGAAGCTGCCCGGCGTCTCCCAGAGCCGCACCCATCAGATCGTGCCCGGCGCCCTGGTCGCCGAGGCCTGCCTGGACATCTTCGGGCTCACGGAGCTCGAGATCTGTCCGTGGGCGCTGCGCGAGGGCGTGATCCTCGAGCGCCTCGACCAGATCAGCGTGCTGGGGTGAGGTCGCCGGTGACGAGCCCGTGAGTGCGGCGTCGCGGGTCCCCGTGGCGCTGTCCACCGCGTCGACGTACCCCGAGTCCACGGCGCACGCCTTCACGTGGGCGGCGCGTCTCGGCTACGACGCCGTCGAGGTGATGGTCGGCATCGACGCGCTGAGCCAGCAGGTCAGCGCGATCGGGGAGCTGTCGGCGCACCACGAGATGCCGGTGCTGGCCGTCCACGCGCCGTGCCTGCTGTTCACCCAGCGCGTGTGGGGCACCGACCCGTGGGGCAAGCTCGAGCGCTCGGCCGAGATGGCGCAGGCCGTCGGTGCCGACGTGGTCGTGGTGCACCCGCCGTTCCGCTGGCAGAAGGAGTACGCCGCCGGGTTCGTCGACGGCATCGCGGCTCTCGAGGAGTCCACCGGGATCGCGTTCGCGATCGAGAACATGTATCCCTGGCGCGCGTCCTCGCGGCGCGGGATGGAGATGTACCTCCCCGGCTGGGACCCCTCGGAGGAGACCTACGCCAACCTCACGCTCGACCTGTCGCACGCCGCCGTCGCCCGCAACGACGCCATCGAGCTGGCCGACCGGATGGGCGAGCGGCTGCGCCACGTGCACCTCACCGACGGCACCCGCTCGGCGAAGGACGAGCACCTGGTGCCCGGGCGTGGCGACATGGAGGCCGAGGCCTTCCTGCGCCATCTCGCCGACCGCGGCTTCGACGGCACCATCGTGGTGGAGATCAACACCCGCCGGTGCCAGAGCGCCGACGAGCGGGAGCGAGACCTGGCGGAGTCGCTGGAGTTCGCGCGGGCGCACTTCCGGGTGCCGGCGCGATGAGTCGCGCGGCGCGCACACCGACCGCCAAGCGCGGCCGCCGCCCGGGCGCCCCGGACACCCGGGCAGCCATCCTCGACGCGGCGCGGGAGCTTTTCGCCACCGGCGGCTTCGCCGGCACCTCGGTGCGCGCCGTGGCCGCGGCCGCCGGCGTCGACCCGGCGCTGGTCCACCACTACTTCGGCACCAAGGACGACCTGTTCGTCGCGGCGCTGCAGCTGCCCGTGGACCCGCGGGTGATCCTGGCGCCGGTGCTCGCGCAGGGGCCCGACGGAGCCGGGGAGCGGATCCTGCGCGTGATGCTGTCGGTCTGGGACGACGCCGACCACCGGCTGCCGCTGCTGGCCATGGCGCGCAGTCTGCTGGAGCCGACCGGCACCCAGCTGATGGGCCGCGGCTTCCTGCCGGTGGTGATCGAGCCGTTGGGGCAGGCGCTGGGCATCGACCACCCCGAGACCCGGATGTCGCTGTTCGCCTCGCAGATCGTCGGGCTGATCATGCTGCGCTACCTGCTGGGGGCCGAGCCGCTCGCCTCGATGCCGGTCGACGAGGTCGTGACGGCGTACGCCCCGACCCTGCAGCGCTACCTGACCGGCGATCTCGGCTTCCTGGGCTGAGCGGCGGCTTGCATCGGGGGTGCGACAGGGGCAGGGTCCATCGCATGGTGAAGCACCCATGGTGAGCAATGCGGTGGAGGTTCGCGACCTGCGGGTCACCCGAGGGAGCCTGCAGGTCCTGCACGGGCTCGACCTCGACATCGACGGCGGGGTGACCGGCCTGCTCGGCCCCTCGGGGTGCGGCAAGACCACCCTGATGCGCTGCCTGGTCGGCGTCCAGCAGGTCGACGGGGGCACGGTGACCGTGTTCGGCGAGGAGGCCGGCAGCGCCGCCCTGCGCCACCGGGTCGGCTACCACACCCAGGAGGCCAGCGTGTACGACGACCTCACGGTGCTGGAGAACCTCACCTTCTTCGCTCGGGTGCGCGGGCTCGAGCGCGAGGCGGTCGACCGCGCGGTCGAGGCCGTCGAGCTCACCCGCCACGCGGACCAGGTGGTCGGCAGCCTCAGCGGTGGGCAGCACTCCCGCGCCAGCCTGGCCGTCGCGTTGCTCGGCGAGCCCGACCTGGTGGTCCTCGACGAGCCCACCGTCGGCCTCGACCCGGTGCTGCGGCAGGAGCTGTGGGAGCTCTTCCACCGGCTGGCCGACGGCGGGTCGGCGATGTTCGTCTCCAGCCACGTGATGGACGAGGCCGAGCGCTGCGACCGGCTGCTGCTGATGCGCGAGGGCGAGTTCATCGCCGACGGCTCGCCGCAGGAGATCAAGGAGCGCACGGGTGCCCGCGACACCGAGCACGCCTTCCTCGAGCTGGTCGCCCGCCACGCGGGCCGCCATGCGCGCCGCGACGGGGAGGAGCAGGCATGAACCCCCGGATCACGCTCGCCGTCACGCGCCGGGTGCTCACCCAGATCCGTCGCGACCATCGCACCCTGGCGATGCTGCTCCTGCTGCCGACGCTGCTGATGACCCTGTTGTGGTGGATGTACAAGGACGCGCCGAGCCAGCTCTTCGACCAGATCGGGCCCAGCCTGCTGGCGATGTTCCCGTTCTTCATCATGTTCCTGGTGACCAGCGTCACGACGCTGCGCGAGCGGTCCAGCGGCACGCTCGAGCGGCTGCTGGCGATGCCGATGGGCAAGCTCGACTTCCTGTTCGGCTACGCCCTGGCCTTCGGACTGATGGCGGCGCTGCAGTCGGTGATCGCCGTCGCGGTCAGCGTGGGACTGCTCGGCATGGACATCGTCGGCCCGGTGTGGCTGCTGACCGTGGTGGCGGTGCTCGACGCCGTGCTCGGCACCGCCCTCGGCCTGTTCGTGTCGGCGTTCGCGCAGACGGAGTTCCAGGCGGTGCAGTTCATGCCGGCGGTCGTCGTGCCGCAGATGCTGCTCTGCGGTCTGCTCGTCCCACGTGACCAGCTGCCGACGGTGCTGAGCCAGATCAGCGACGTGCTGCCGCTGTCGTACGCCGTCGACGCGATGCAGCACCTCATGGTCAGCACCACGACCGGCGAGGTGTGGCAGAAGCTCGCCATCGTCTCGGTGTTCGCGATCGGTGGGCTGGCCGCGGGCGCCGCCACGCTGCGCCGGCGTACCCCCTGACCCCGGCCCCACGGGCTCGCGGCGCGCAGGACCGCGGACGGGCTAGCCTGTCGTGCGGCGCCCTCGCCAGGGGGTCAGCCTCGGCACGGTGACGGGAGGACCATGGCGCTGATGCGGGAGCCGCTGCTGCTGCTGAGCCGGAGCGAGGCGGTGAAACGGCTCGTCGAGGCGATGCCGGTGTCCGCCGGGATCGTGCACGGCTACGTGCCCGGCGAGACCACCGAGAGTGCGGTCGCCGCGACCGCCGAGCTGGTCGCCGACGGTCTGCACGTCACCCTCGACCACCTCGGCGAGGACGTCGAGGACCTCGCGCAGGCCGAGGCCGGCGTGACGGCGTACCAGTCGCTGCTGGAGGGGCTGGCCGCGGCCGGCCTCGCGCGCAAGGCGGAGGTCTCGGTGAAGCTGTCGGCGGTCGGTCAGGCGCTTCCCTCCGTCGGCGGCCGAAGCGGCGAGCAGATCGCGCTCGACCACGCGCGCGAGATCTGTCGGGCGGCCCGCAACGCCGGCACCACCGTCACCCTCGACATGGAGGACCACACCACCACCGACTCGACCCTCGGCATCCTGCGCGAGCTGCGCAAGGACTTCCCGGAGACCGGCGCGGTCGTGCAGGCATACCTGCACCGCACCGAGGCCGACTGCCGCGCGCTGGCCCACGAGGGGTCGCGGGTGCGGCTCTGCAAGGGCGCCTACCAGGAGCCCGAGACCGTCGCCTTCCAGTCGCGGCTCGACGTCGACCGGTCGTTCGTGCGCTGCCTCAAGGTGCTGCTCGGCGGCCAGGGCTACCCGATGATCGCCACCCACGACCCGCGGATGGTGGAGATCGCGTCGTCGCTGGTCAGCCGCTACGGTCGGGCGCACGGGTCCTACGAGTTCCAGATGCTCTACGGCTGCCGGCCCGAGGAGCAGCGTCGGCTCTCCGAGAGTGGCGAGACGGTGCGGGTCTACATCCCCTACGGTCAGGAGTGGTACGGCTACCTGATGCGGCGCCTGGCCGAGCGACCGCAGAACCTGTCGTTCTTCCTGCGTTCCCTGGTCTCGAAGAAGTAGGTCACTGATGAGTGAGGCGACAACGTCGCAGAGCACCGCCGGAAGCGCCGGCGTCCAGACCGCCATCATCGGCGCCGGCGTGATGGGCGAGGCTTTGCTGTCAGGCCTGGTGCGCGCCGGGCGCCGGGTCGACAACCTGCTGGTGGGGGAGAAGCGACCGGAGCGCGCCGCCGAGCTCGAGGAGCGCTACGGCGTCTCCGTGCTGTCCAACATCGAGGCGGCGCGGAAGGCCGACACGGTGGCGCTGGTCGTCAAACCGCAGGACATGGCCGCGGTGCTCGAGGAGATCGCCCCCGTGCTCCGAGCCGGTCAGCTGGTCGCGTCGCTGGCGGCCGGCATCACCACCGGCTTCATCGAGTCGCGGGTCCCCGAGGGCGTGGCCGTGGTCCGGGTGATGCCCAACACCCCGGCGCTCGTCGACGAGGGCATGGCCGCGATCTCGCCCGGGTTGCACTGCGACGAGGCGCACTTGCGGGAGGTGGAGTCGCTGATGGGCTCGGTGGGCCGGGTGCTGCGCATTCCCGAGCAGCAGCAGGACGCCGTCACCGCGATCAGCGGCTCCGGGCCGGCGTACCTCTTCTTCGTGGTGGAGTCGATGATCGAGGCCGGCGTGCACCTCGGGCTGCCCCGCGCCACGGCCGCCGACCTGGTCGTGCAGACGGTCGTCGGGTCGGCCAAGATGCTGCGCGAGACGGGCACCCACCCGACGGTGCTGCGCGAGCAGGTCACCTCGCCGGGCGGCACCACCGCCTCCGCCCTGCGCGAGCTGGAGATCCACCGGGTCCGAGCGGCGTTCCTCGCCGCCATGGAGGCCGCCCGCGACCGCTCCCGCCAGCTCGCCGAGGGGTCGTAGGGGGGTTGGTGGTTCATCAGGGTAGGCAGGCGAGCTGTCGCCTACCCAGGTGAGTTCACCCGGGTGAGTGAACGTTGGCCCGCTTACCCTGATGAACCTCCACACCCGAGGCCCATGGCTGCGCGGGCGGCAGCCAGCACGGGCCGGGTCAGCTCCCGGCAGCGTTCGGCGCCGAGGCGGTAGACCTCGTCCACCGCGTCGGGGTCGGCGGCGAGTGCGGCGTAGCGACGCTGCACCGGCTCGAGGGTGGCGACGACGGCGTCGGTCACGGCCACCTTCAGTGCGCCGTACGTCGTCAGGCCGGCCGCCGCGCCCGGCCCGGCGCAGGCCTCGAGGATGTCCAGCAGGTTGCTCACGCCCGGCTTGTCGGCGGAGCGTCGCACAGCGCCCGGCCCCGGTGTCGGAGTCCGTCACGGCGCGCTGCACCTTCCGGCGGACGACCTCCGGAGGGTCGAGCAGGTAGACGATGCCGGAGCCGTCCTCGTGCGACTTGCCCATCTTGCGGCCGGGGTCGGCGAGGTCCATCACCCGCGCGGCCATCGTCGGCACCGCGATCTCGGGCACCACGAACACCGGGCCGTAGTCGCGGTTGAAGCGGGCGGCGAGGTCGCGCGTCAGCTCCAGGTGCTGCCGCTGGTCGTCTCCGACGGGCACCGACGCGGGCCGATACAGCAGGATGTCGGCCGCCATCAGCGCCGGGTAGGTGAGCAGCGAGGTACGGGTGCCGTCGCGGCCCCGGCCCTTCTCCTTGAACTGGATCATCCGGTTGAGCTCGCCGGTGGTCGCCGTGCACTCGAGCAGGTAGGCCAGCTCGCTGTGCGCCGGCACCTGGCTCTGCACGAACAGCGTGCTGTCGTCGAGCCCGGCGGCCAGCAGCAGCGTCATCGTCTCCCGGACGAGTGCGCGCAGTCGGGCGGGGTCGTGCGGCACGGTCAGCGCGTGCAGGTCGGCGATGCCGTAGACGCCGTCGGTCTCGGGTTGGGCAGCGGCCATCGGTCGCAGGGCGCCGAGCAGGTTGCCGAGGGTCAGGTGACCGGTCGGCTTGAGCAGGGACAGGGTGCGGGTCCGTCCGCCGGCGGCGGAGTCGGAGGGTGGAGTGGGTAGAGACATCGGATGCTCCTGAGATCGTGGCCGCAGGGTTCGCAGACGTCGGTGACACGACGACGGCCGCCCGCAGGCGGCCGTGGATGAGGGTGTGCTCGATCGGGGGTCCGCCGTCAGGCGGGCCACCATGCGGTCGTCGATCGGATCAGCACCTGGCCAGGGTACGCCGGGGAGGGTGACGGTCGCCACAGACATCGCGAGTAGATTCGGCCTCATGGAGTGTCACGGCCCGGCCACGGTGGTCTTCGAGAAGACCCTCACCGAGTACGACTTCGGCCCCGACCACCCCATGTCGCCCGTCCGTGTCGACCTGACCATGCGGCTGGCCGAGGACCTCGGCGTCCTCGACCGCCTGCGGATCGTGCCGGCGCCGATCGCGACCGACGACCAGATCGCGACCGTCCACGAGCCGCGGCTGATCGAGGCGGTGACGGCCTGCGGCGACCCGCCCCGGCCACGTCGACCTCGCCTGCGGCCTGGGCACCGACGACAACCCGGTCTTCCCGGGCATGCACGACGCCGCCGCCCACGTCGTCGGCGCCAGCGTCGAGGCCGTCCGGCAGGTGTGGAGCGGCGAGTCGCTGCACGCCGCCAACATCACCGGCGGGCTGCACCACGCGATGCCCGGCTCGGCGAGCGGCTTCTGCATCTACAACGACATCGCGGTGGCCATCCAGTCGCTGCTCGACCAGGGCGCCGAGCGGGTCGCCTACGTCGACGTCGACGTCCACCACGGCGACGGCGTCGAGCGGATCTTCTGGGACGACCCGCGGGTGCTGACCATCTCGCTGCACGAGACCGGTCAGATGCTCTTCCCCGGCACCGGCTTCCCGCACGACCTGGGTGGGCGCGACGCGCAGGGCTCCGCGGTCAACGTCGCGCTGCCGCCCGGCACCTCCGACGCCGGCTGGCTGCGGGCGTTCCACGCGGTGGTCCCGCCGCTGCTGCGCGAGTTCAAGCCCGAGGTCCTGGTGACCCAGCACGGCTGCGACTCCCACATGGAGGACCCGCTGGCCCACCTGATGCTCAGCGTCGACGGTCAGCGGGCGGCGTACCTCGCGCTGCACGACCTGGCCCACGAGGTGGCCGGCGGCCGCTGGGTCGCCACCGGCGGTGGCGGGTACGCCGTCGTCGACGTGGTCCCGCGCGCCTGGACGCCACCTGCTGGCGATCCTCGGCGGGCAGCCGCTCGACCCCGAGACCGACACCCCGATGGCGTGGCGCGACCACGTGCGGGAGACGCTCGGCCGCCACGCCCCGCACCGACTGACCGACGGGCGGCGGCCGCTGTGGCGCGACTGGACCGAGGGCTACGACCCCGACACCTGGCTCGACCGCGCGATCTTCGCGACCCGCCAGGAGGTGTTCCCGCTGCACGGTCTGGACCCGCATGCCCTGATGCCGACGGCTCCTCACGAGCCACTCCAACCCCACGAGTGGCAAGCCGACACGCCGCAAACCGAGTTAATCTTGAAGGATTCCCTTCCCCACGAGTCACATCAGGCACTACTCTCACCTACAGCGTGCATGTTGGTCGCCGGTGGGGAAGCCGGCGGCGTGCCCGCGCAGAAGGATCGGTGCACGATGGCTGACAGCTCGCCCCACGACCCGTCCGGAGACATCTCCGACGTCTCAGTTCCTGACCGTGGCGGAGGTCGCGTCGATGATGCGCGTCTCCAAGATGACCGTCTACCGCCTCGTCCACTCCGGCGAGCTGCCCGCGGTCCGCGTCGGCCGCTCCTTCCGCGTGCCCGAGGACGACGTCAACGAGTACCTCCGCAAGTCCTTCTACTCCGCCGGCTGAGCCCGGCGCATCCCGGCGGCGGTCCCTCGGTGAGCGACCGCGATTGTCGCGGCCCTGCCGTCGACGGCTAGGCTGTCGAGCGTCCGCGCGGGTCTCGCGCGCCGCGTCGTCGTGAGTTCGTGAAAGGTTCCCCGTGGGTTCGGTCATCAAGAAGCGCCGCAAGCGCATGGCGAAGAAGAAGCACCGCAAGCTGCTGAAGAAGACGCGCGTCCAGCGTCGCAAGCTCGGTAAGTAGTCGCCGAGCCAGGAGCTCGCCATGGGCAGGGTCGTGCTGGTCACCGGGGTCTCACGCGACCTCGGTCGGCGCTTCGCGCGCGTACGCCGCCGCCGATCCCGGCCATCGACCGCGTGATCGGCGTCGACGTCGTGCCCCCGCGTGGCGACATCGGCGAGATGTCGTTCGTCCGCGCCGACATCCGCAACCCGGTGATCGCCAAGGTGATCGCCAAGGAGGACGTCGACACCGTCGTCCACATGAGCGTCATCGCCACCCCCGGCAGTGCGGGCGGCCGCGGCACGATGAAGGAGCTCAACGTCATCGGCACCATGCAGCTCCTCGCCGCCTGCCAGCGCGCGCCGGGCCTGGAGCACCTGATCGTCAAGTCCACCGGCACCGTCTACGGCGCGAGCTCGCGGGACCCGGCGATGTTCACCGAGGACATGCACCCCAAGAAGCTGCCGCGGTCGGGCTACGCCAAGGACGTCTACGAGATCGAGGGCTACGTGCGCGGCTTCGCCCGCCGGCGCCCCGACGTCCGGGTGACGATGCTGCGCTGTGCCAACGTCATCGGCCCGCACGTGACCAGCCCGATGACGTCGTACTTCAAGCTGCCGGTCATCCCGCGGGTGCTCGGCTTCGACCCCCGGCTGCAGTTCCTGCACCAGGAGGACCTCTTCGGCGTTCTCAAGCACAGCGTCACCCACGAGCAGTCGGGCACCTTCAACGTCGCCGGCGACGGGGTGATGCTGCTGTCGCAGGTGATCCGGATGCTCGGCAAGCCGTCGCTCCCGCTGCCCTCGACCGCGGTCGGGGGGCTCGGCCAGGCGCTGCGCTCGACGCGGATGCTGGACTTCTCGCCCGAACAGCTCGCCGTGCTCACCTTCGGGCGAGGCATGGACACCACGCGGATGCGCAGCGAGCTCGGCTTCGAGCCGGCGTACACCACGGTCGGGGCGTTCACCGACTTCGCCAGCAGGCTGCGGCCCCCGCCCGAGACCGGCGCCGCCGCCGAGGCGGAGGTGGGGGCCCGTGGCTGACGCCGAGATCATCCCGATCGGCACCCGCGGCCGGCCCGGCCGCGGCAGCGGCTCGATGCGGCCCTCCTCGGCCGCCCGCGACCTGGCGCCGCCCGCCCCCCGGCGCCCGCCGCCCGGCAAGGCCGACGCGAAGGCAGGCGGCAGGGCCCGACCGGTCGACGCCGGTAGCGCGGCTCCCGATCTCGAGGTCGGCGCCGGCGCCCAGGACGACACGGCCGACGAGCCGGGCCCCGCCACCACGGAGGAGCGCACGCCGCTGCCGGGGATCCCCGTCGGCGACTGGTGGACCGCGATCCGCAGCGCCGCGCTGGGGCTGTGGGGCCACGACTGGGAGGGTGCGCTTGCGGCGCTGCTGGCATCGTGGCGGAGGCGGCTCGAGGGCGACTACACCGTCGACGACTACGGCTTCGACGCAGAGTTCACCGAGCAGTTCGTGCTCGCGGTGCTCCGTCCGATCGCGGAGAAGTGGTTCCGCATCGAGGTGCGCGGCGCCGACAACATCCCCGAGGACGGCGGCGCGCTGATCGTCAGCAACCACTCCGGCACCGTGCCGGTGGACGCGATGATGACCGGGTTCGTCGTTCACGACGAGACCGGCCGGTTCCTCAGACCGCTCGGCGCCGACCTGGTCTTCCGCCTCCCGGTGATCAGCTCGATGGCGCGTCGCACCGGCTCCACGCTGGCCTGCAACGAGGACGCCGAGCGGATGCTCCGCGGTGGCGAGCTGGTCGGGGTGTGGCCCGAGGGCTTCAAGGGCATCGGCAAGCCCTACACCGAGCGCTACCGCCTGCAGCGGTTCGGCCGCGGCGGGTTCGTGTCGGCGGCGATGCGCACCGGCGTACCCATCGTGCCGTTGTCGGTCGTCGGCGCCGAGGAGATCTACCCCATGGTCGGCAGCATGCCGGTGCTGGCCCGGATCCTCGGCGTCCCCTACATCCCCGTCACGCCGACCTTCCCGCTGCTCGGCCCGCTCGGCCTCGTGCCGCTTCCGTCGAAGTGGCTGATGGAGTTCGGCGAGCCGATTCGCACCGACGAGCTCGAGGACGGCGCCGCCGACGACCCGATGCTGGTCTTCGACGTGACCGACCAGGTGCGGGAGACGATCCAGCAGTCGCTCTTCACGCTGCTGCGAGAACGGCGCACCGTCTTCGGCTGAGCGCTGGGGGAGGTCGCGCAGCGACCGTCTAGACACCAGCCGAGTCGCTGATTGCGGAGGTCGTGCTGACGCTGGTGAGGAGGTCGCGTGACGGCCGTCTCGACACCGGCTGCGCTGGCGGGGTACGGCGGCCGGGGGTTGCCGTGGTCGGCAGCAATGAGCGCCTGAGAGGTGCCCGGCGGGGGTCCGCTGGCGGCCGGCGGGTCTGCTCTGACCGCTCGCTCCCCCCGCTCTCAAACGCGGCTCGAAACTTTCTTTGAATAATGTCTCAGATGATGGAACAAACGACCTCTGAACAGGCTCGACTGTCGGTGGCGCCTGCTTGGCTTGTCGTATGAGTTCAGCAGCCGACCACCGTGAGGAGGTCCCGGTCCCGGGGTCTCCGGATCGGGTGTTGGCTGCGGCCCGGGCGGCGTCGATCGCGGAGCAGGCTGCTGGGGTGGCGAAGCTGGTCGCGGCGGTGGAGTGGGCGGCGTTGCATGAGCCGACCGGCACCGGCGATGCGGCCTATTGGTGGGAGGCGGGGCACTTGGTTCCGCTGGCCGGGGAGGGTGCCCCGCAGATCGGGGAGTACGCGATCGCGGAGTTCGCGACCGCCCTCGGCGTGACCACCGACGCGGGGCGTCGGTTGATCGGGCACGGCCTCGAGATCGCCTGGCGGCTGCCGCAGCTGTGGAAGGCGGTGCAGGCGGGTCGGGTGCCGGCCTGGCGCGCGGTCCGGGTGGCCGAGGCGACGATGGCGTTGTCGCAGGCGGCGGCGGGGTTCGTGGACCGTCAGGTCGCCGCGGTCGCCGGGCGGGTGTCGCTGACCCAGCTGGACCACCTGGTCCTCGAAGCCAGGATCAGGGTGGAGGGGCTGGAGCGGGAGGACCCGGAGAACCCGTCCCCGGAGGTGCCGGACACCCGGCACGTGAGCGTGCACACCGAGCAGGTGTCGTTCACCGGCACCGTCGCGCTCACCGGCGAGCTCGACCTGGCCGACGCCCTGCACCTGGACCAGGCACTGGCGGCCGGTGCGGAGCAGCTGAGGCTCGCCGGGTCGGCGGAGTCGTTGGACGCCCGCCGGGCGACCGCGCTGGGGGAGATGTCACGGCACCAGTTGGCGCTGTCCTTCGACCAGGAGCCGATGGTCGGAGGGCGACGGGGCGGTCGCCCGCGGCGGCCGGTGACGCTGTTCGTGCACGTCTCCGAGGACGCCCTGACCGGGACCAACCCGGTGGGCCGGTGTGAGAACACCCGCACCCCCATCTCCACCGAGACCATCCGGGCCTGGTGTGGCCACCCCGACGCGGTGGTCACCGTCAAGCCGGTCCTCGACCTGACCGGGCACGTCCGGGTGGACCAGTACGAGCTGCCCGACCGGCTCAAGGAGCTGATCGACCAGCGCGACGGCCACTGCGTGTTCCCGTGGTGCACCAAGCCGGCCCGGGGTTGCGACCACGACCACGCGGTCCCCTACGACGACTCCGACCCGGCCCGCGGCCCGACCTGTTCGTGCAACGTGGCGCCGTTGTGTCGGGGCCATCATCGGTTGAAGACCCACACCCCGTGGCGCTACCAGATCGTCGAGCCCGGGGTCTACGCCTGGACCACCCCGCACGGCTACCGGCTGGTCGTGGACCACACCGGCACCCGCGACCTCACCCCGCCCGACGCGGTGACCACCGCCGGCTGCCCCCGACCCTTCGACCCGCCGGTCGACCCACCCGACCAGTAGCCACCCCGCCCCACACCCCGCCGCACCCACGGACCGGCGGGGGCTGCGGCATGCTCACCCCAGAGCCGAGTGCAGTCTCATCGCTCCATGATTGACGCTGGAATGCGGCAGGTGTACACCTGTTTCAGTTCACGTTGGGCCTGCCTAGGGAGGTCGCATGCGGCTCGTTACCAAGAACCTGGGGTCACGATCACTGGCCATTGCCCTGGTGGTCTCCTTCCTCGTCTTCGCCCCGACCCCCGCGCACGCGGCTTCGACCTACTGCAACGCCTGGTTCACGGGCGTCTTTGGCTCTGGCAACGTCGTCAAGAACCGCCTCTGCGTGACCTTTGTGTCTGGGCGGGGCTATCGCGGCTACGTCGAGTTCGATCCGCCGCAGGCGTACACCCTTGCCGGCAGGTTCTTCGTGACTCTCTCGCGGAACGGTGCCCGCGTGGCCAAGACCGGCGACAGGGTCAACCCGACCGTCAACTCCGGGACCACGTGGCCAACCGCCTACGTCCAGAAGGGCAAGGGCTCCTACTGCGTCACGGCGTGGGAGCGGCGCACCTCGACGCAGGACGCGTTCATCAGGGAAGCCTGCCACGCGCTGCCGTAGCAGGACCCCGGGAGCCAAGCGTTCTCCTCGTGCGAGCGAAGCCCCAGCGAGCGGCGTACGCCGCTCACAACACGGCGTCGAGGAACGCTCGCGTCTCCGGGTGCTGGGTGTGGTTGAAGAGCTGGTCGGGCGTGCCCTGCTCGAGGATCTTGCCCTCGTGGAAGAAGGCCATCCGGTCGCTGACCTCACGCGCGAAGCCCATCTCGTGGGTGACCACCATCATCGGCATGTGCAGGTCGGTGGCGAGGCTCTTCATCACCGAGAGCACCTCGCCGGTGAGCTCGGGGTCGAGTGCGGAGGTTGGCTCGTCGAAGAGCATCACCTCGGGCTGCATGGCCAGCGCCCGGGCGATGGCGACGCGCTGCTGCTGGCCGCCGGAGAGGCGGATCGGGTGCTCGTCGGCCTTGTCGGCGAGGCCGACCTTGTCGAGGAGGTCCAGGCAGCGCTGCCGGAGCTCGCCGGTGTTGGTGCCCTTGACCATCGAGGGGGCGACCATCAGGTTCTGCAGGACGGTCATGTGGGGGAAGAGGTTGAACTGCTGGAAGACCATCCCGACCTTCAGTCGGAGCTGCCGGATCTGCGAGCGCTGGCGCGACGTGCGGTGGCCGCCGCGCAAGGTGATGCCGGCCGCCTCAATGGTGCCCGCCGTCGGGTCCTCCAGGAAGTTCACGCAGCGCAGCAGGGTGGACTTGCCCGATCCCGACCGCCCGAAGATCACGATCACCTCGCCCCGATGCAGCTCCAGGTCGATGCCCTTGAGCACCTCCAGCCGTCCGAACGTCTTGTGCACGTCGGTGCACCGGACGATGACCTCCCGACTCTCCACCGGCGCCGCGCTCATCAGTGCTCCCCGCCCTTCAGCGTCGGATCGGTCGCCCCGGCGCCCTTGCGCTCCGCGACCGCCGATCGGTCGTAGCCCCTGCCCAGCCGGGCCTCGAGGTTGCCCTGGAAGTAGCTGAAGATGATCGTGAGCAGCCAGTACAGCGCGGCGGCGACGAGGAAGGCCTCCATCACCCTGCCCTCGGTGGGGCCGACCAGCTGGGCGCGCCGGAACAGCTCGGCGCTGTCGACCTGCGACCCCAGCACGGAGATCAGCGCGGTGTCCTTCATCATCGCGATGAACTCGTTGCCCGTCGGCGGGATGATCACCCGCAGCGCCTGCGGCAGGATCACCTTGCGCATCCGCTGGGAGTAGGTCATCCCGAGCGCCTCGGCCGCCTCGGTCTGCCCGCCGCTCACCGACTGAATGCCGGCCCGGAAGATCTCGGTCATGTAGGCGCCGTAGTTGAGTCCCAGCGCGATGATGCCCACCACGATGTAGTCGAGGATGAAGAAGTCGACGAAGCCCTGCCCGAACGTGTCCGGGAAGCGGTCGCTGCAGCCCGCGCGCGAACTGGGGGAGCGCGAGGTAGATCAGGAACAGCTGCACGATCAGCGGCGTGCCCCGGAAGAAGCTGGTGTAGAAGCCGGCGACGCCGTAGGCGACGGGGTTGGAGGAGATCCTGGCCAGGGCGCCGAGACAGGCCAGCGTGAATGCCAGCACGATGCCGCCGAGCGCGAGGTAGAGGGTGTACCTCAGGCCACCCGCGATGAAGCTGAACCGGTCGCCCATCCAGGCCCAGTCGTACGCCGCCACCCACAGCAGCACTCCGAGAACGGCGAAGATGACGACCCAGATGGCCGCCACCTTGACCCGGAAGGGCACGTCGGCGCTGGCGATCTCGAGGCGTTCCCGGAGGCCTGCCCGCGCAGGTGCCGCCGACGGGTCCTGCGCCTGAGGGTCCACGACGCCGACCGGCCCTACTGCTGGACGGTCAGATCGATGCCGTCGTACCACTTCTTCGACAGCTCGGTGAGCGTGCCGTCCTCGTGCATGTCGGCGACGATCTGGTCGACTGCCTCGAGCGCGCTGGCGTCATCGAGCGAGGAGCTCTTGTCGAAGGCCACCGCCAGCGGCTCGTAGAACAGCGGGTCGCCGACGATCTTCTCCGGCTTGCCGGTGTCGATGAAGCCCTGGGCCGTGGTGACCGAGGTCATCGCGGCGTCCAGTCGGGTGCCGTCGCCGAGGGCCAGGTCCTCCAGGGCGGTCGTGTCGGTGTCGTAGCCCTTGATGGTCGGGTCGTCGACCACGAAGTCGAAGGTGAAGCCCTCGATCTCCAGCGACCCGTTGAGGTACTGCTCGTAGGAGCAGCCGCTGCACACGCCGATCGTCTTGCCGTCGAGATCGGTGCTGAGGTCGTTGATGGACGCGTTGTCCTCGTGCGCCACGATGACCGCGGGCGTGTAGTAGTAGGGGGCGGTGAAGTCGAGCACCTGCTGACGGTCGTTGGTCGGCGTCATCGAGCCGACACTCATGTCCCATCTGCCGCTCCACGAGCCTGCGGTGAGCACCTCCCACTTGGGAGCCTCCCAGCCGATGTCGACGCCGAGCCGGTTGGCGATCTCGGTGGCCACGTCGATGTCGAAGCCTTCGTACTCACCCGTCTCGACGTTGAGGGAGGACTGCGGGGCGTACTTCGGGTCGGTGGACACCACGATCTCGCCGCGGTCGCAGATGTCGGCGAGCAGGTCCCCGCTGGCGTCGGTCGTCGCGCAGACGCCCTCGCCGCCGCTGCCGCCGCTGCCGGCGTCTCCCTCGGAGGTGCTGCCTCCCCCGTCGTCGCCGCACGCGGCCAGAGTGAGTCCGAGGACTCCGACGAACAGGACGGACAGGGCGCGGATCCGCATGGGTCACCTCATTGCTCGGTGGAGGGGTCGTTCGTTGCCCGAGAGCGCGATGCGTGCAGGATGCCACGGCGGGCGACGGCTGAACAGCCCCGCAGCGGCTCAACCGTGGTCCTGGCGTCCGCGCAGTGCCGCCCCTGCCGCCAGCGAACCGGCCACCGCGCCGGCGACGCCGGCGGCGACCAGCCCGGCGCGGGCGGCCTTGCGGCCGGTGCGATAGTCGCGAACGGCCCAGCCGTTCTCGCGTGCGTGGTGACGCAGCCGCGGGTCGGGGTTGACCACGCAGGGATGGCCGACGAGGGAGAGCATCGGCAGGTCGTTGAACGAGTCTGAGTACGCCGCACACCGTGCCAGGTCGAGCCCCTCGCGCGCGGCCAGCGCGTTGACCGCCTCCGCCTTCGCCGGGCCGTGCAGCATGTCGCCGACGAGCCTGCCGGTGTAGACCCCGTCGACGTGCTCGGCGACGGTGCCCAGGGCCCCGGTGAGCCCCAGCCGGCGAGCGATGATGCTGGCGATCTCGATGGGGGCGGCCGTGACCAGCCAGACGCGCTCACCCTCGTCGAGATGGAGCTGGGCCAGGGCGCGGGTGCCAGGCCAGATCCGGTGCGCCATGGCCTCGTCGAAGATCTCCTCGCCGAGCGCCTCGAGCTCCGCCACGGTGTGGCCGGCGATGAAGCCGAGCGCCGAGTTGCGTGCCTCGGCCACATGCTCGGGGTCCTCGACCCCGACGATGCGGAAGTAGGCCTGCTTCCAGGCCGCGCTCGCGATGTCGCGGGTGGTGAAGAAGTTGCGGCGGTGCAGCCCCCGGGCCAGGTGGAAGATGCTCGCGCCCTGCATGACGGTGTTGTCGACGTCGAAGAACGCCGCTGCCGTCGGGTCGGCCGGGATGTCCAGCGCCGACTCGACCTCGGTGATCGATGCTGCCGCCTCGCCCGCGAGCACGCTGCGCTGCTGCAGGTCCAGGCGGCGGGGCTGCCGGTCACGGGGCTGCCGGTCGCGGGGCGGGGTCACGGGGCCAGGGTATCGGCGGGGCCGTTCCCCGGACCGGCTCGACCGCCCTGTGCGACCATCGAGGACATGGCCGCCCACGACCTCTCGGACCTGCTGACCCGGGCCGCCGGGTCGCGGCCGGAGCGCGTGGCGCTGCTGGAGCCGCAGGGCCGGCAGCTCACCTGGGGAGAGCTCGACGGGGAGGTCACCCGGGTCGCCGCCGGGCTGGTCTCGACGGGCGTGGTGGCCAGCACCCGCGTGCTGCTGGCGCTCGGCAACCGGGTAGAGCTGGTGGTGACCTACCTCGCCGTGCTGCGCGCCCAGGCGGTGGCCGTGCCGGTCAACCCAGACGCCACGGCCCGCGAGCTCGCGAGGGTGCTGGCCGACTCGGGGAGCCGCTACGCCGTCGCCGACGGCGGTGCCGTGGACGCCGTACGCGCGTCCGCGGCGGGCTCGCCGCTGCAGCTGGTCGTCACCGACGACGTGCCGCCCAGCGAGGGCGAGCGGACGCTGGCGGCGCTGGCCGGCGATGGCCCGCTCCCTCCGCTGCTCGACCCCGAGCGGCTGGCGGTGCTCCTCTACACCAGCGGGACCTCCGGTCCGCCGCGCGGCGTGATGCTCAGCCATCGCGCCCTGGCGGCCAACCTCGACCAGGTCGGCTCGCTCGAGCCTCCCCTGATCGCCCCCGACGACGTGGTTCTCGGGGTGCTGCCGCTGTTCCACGTCTACGGCCTCGCGGCCGTCCTCGGTGGCGTGCTGCGGCAGGGCGCGACGCTGCTCCTGGTGCCGCGATTCGACGCCGACGAGACGCTCTCGCTGGTCGGCCGGCACGGGTGCACGGTGCTGCCGGTCGCGCCGCGGGCCATCGATCGGTGGCTCGGCGTCGGCGACCTGGCCGCCCGGCTGGCGTCGGTCCGGCTGGTGCTTTCAGGGTCGGCCCAGGTCGACCGGGCGACCTGGGAGGCCTTCGGTGCCGCCGCCGGGGTGCCGGTGCATCAGGGCTACGGGCTCACCGAGGCGGCGCCCGTGGTGACGAGCACCGTCGTGACCGGCGGCGCCCGTGCAACGGGCGGGACGCTCGGGAGGCCGATCCCGGGGGTCGAGCTCCGCATCGTCGACGAGCACGACGACCCGGTGGTGCCCGGCGACCCGGGCGAGATCGAGATCAGGGGGACCAACCTGTTCTCCGGCTACTGGCCCGACGGTGCCGACGGCCCCGACGCCGACGGGTGGTGGCCGACCGGCGACCTGGGGGTGCTCGACGACGACGGCTCGTTGAGCCTGGTCGACCGGGTGCAGGAGACGATCGTGGTGCACGGCTTCCCGGTCTACCCCCGGGAGATCGAGGACGTGCTGGGCCGCGTTGCGGGGGTCGACGCCATCGCCGTGATCGGGGTCGATGGCGACGGCGAGCGCGAGGAGGTGGTCGCCTACGTCGTCCCCGACGACGCCGCTGCGGCTGACGACGTACGCGCGGCAGTGGTAGCCCGGGCGGAGGCCGCGCTGGCGGAGTTCAAGAGGCCGCGGCGGGTGGAGACCGTCGAGCGGTTGCCGCTCACCGTCACCGGCCGGGTGCAGAAGGGCCGGCTGCGGCACCTCGAGCGGCGTCGCGCGCTGGGGCTGCTGGCGTGACCGCGCGGGTGACGCTCTACGGCCGCCGCGGCTGCCATCTGTGCGACGACGCCCGCGCCGTGATCGTCCGGGTCTGCGCCGAGCTGGGGGAGTCCTTCGCCGAGGTCGACATCGACTCCGACGCCGCGTTGCTCGACCGCTTCGGCGAGGAGATCCCGGTGACGTTCGTCGACGGCGCCCAGCACGACTTCTGGCGGGTCGACGAGGCACGTCTGCGGGCCGCCTTGGGCTCGCCGCCTGTGGGGTAGGTCACATCGTGATCCGGCCGTGATCCGCCGGTTTTGTTCTCACGTTCACAAACTCCTACAGTGAGGGCGCCGAGCGGAAGCCGACCCGGGAAGACCGGACGGGGCATGTCAGGGCCCCGACCACAGGCCCCCGCGCCGCACCGGGGCCGCGCGGCTAGAAACGAGACGCCAGTGACCTCACGCCCGTCCGCCGAGCCCCGGGACATCCCCGAGGCCACCGTGGCGCGACTTCCGGTCTACCTCCGGGCGCTGACGACGCTCGCGGAGGCCAGCGTGGCGACCTGCTCGAGCGAGGAGCTGGCCCAGGCCGCGGGCGTCAACAGCGCCAAGCTGCGCAAGGACCTGTCCTACCTGGGCAGCTACGGCACCCGCGGGGTCGGCTACGACGTCGCCTACCTGCGCTACCAGATCGCCCGGCAGATCGGGGTCACCCAGGACTGGCCCGTGGTCATCGTCGGCATCGGCAACCTCGGCCACGCGCTGGCGAACTACTCCGGGTTCCGCAGCCGCGGCTTCCGCGTGGTCGCGCTGCTCGACGCCGACCCGTCGCGGCAGGAGGAGGTCGTCGCGGGCGTCGACGTACGCCCCTTCGACGAGCTGGAGGCGATCGTCGAGGAGTGCGGCGTCGCCATCGGCGTGATCGCGACCCCCGCCGCCGCCGCCCAGGACGTCGCCGACCGGATGGTCGCTGCTGGCATCCGCAGCATCCTCAACTTCGCGCCCACCGTGCTCGTCGTGCCCGACGGCGTCGACGTGCGCAAGGTCGACCTGTCCATCGAGCTGCAGATCCTGGCCTACCACGAGCAGCGCAAGTCGCCCCACCTGGCACTGACCCCGATCGAGGAGCCGGCCGTATGAGCGTCCTCGTGGTGGGGGTCTCCCACAAGACCGCGCCGATGGCGCTCCTCGACCAGCTGGCGCTCGACGCCGACGGTGTCATCAAGCTGCTCGCCGACGCGCAGGCCGGTGACCACGTCGCCGAGTCGACGGTGGTCGCGACCTGCAACCGGCTCGAGATCTACGCCGTCGTCGACCGCTTCCATGGCAGCGTCGAGGAGCTGTCGCGGCTGCTGTTGGAACGGGCCGACGAGCCGGCCGAGTCGCTGCTGCCCCACCTCTACGTCCACTACGACGACGGCGCCGTCGCGCACCTCTTCCAGGTCGCCTCGGGGCTGGACTCGATGGCGCTCGGCGAGGGCCAGATCCTCGGGCAGGCCCGCGGCGCGTTGCGCCTGGGCCAGGAGGCCGGCACCGTGGGGCCGGTCCTCAACTCGCTGTTCCAGCAGGCGCTGCGGGTGGGCAAGCGCGCCCACGCCGAGACCGACATCGACCGGGCGGCGCCCTCGCTGGTGACGGCCGCGCTCGAGGCCGCCGCCGAGACGACGCCGGTGGTGGGCGCCCGGGTGCTCGTGCTCGGGGCGGGCTCGATGGCATCGCTGGCGGTGGCCGCGTTGGCCGACGTGGGCGCCGGTGAGGTCGTGGTGGTCAACCGCACGCCGGAGCACGCCGACCGGCTCGTCACGGAGTACGCCGTCCGCACCGCGCCGCTCGAGACGCTGGCCGCGGAGCTGACCGCCGCCGACCTGGTGATCGCCTGCACCGGCTCGGCCGACCTGGTGGTCACCCCGGCGATGCTGCCGGCGCGCCCGCTGACCCTGGTCGACCTCGCGCTGCCCCACGACATCGACCCGGCCGTCGGCGCGCTGCCGGGTGTCCGGCTGGTCAACCTCGCCCTCCTGGGCGAGCGCCTGCACTCCACGATCGTCGGGCAGGAGGTCGAGGGCGTGCGCGCGATCGTCGCCCAGGAGGTCGCGGCGTTCCTGGCGGCCCGACGCCAGGCCAGCGTCACCCCGACCGTGGTCGCCCTCCGCTCCATGGCCACCGGCCTGGTCGAGGCCGAGCTCGAGCGTCTCGACGCGCGGCTGCCGGGGCTCGAGGCCGCCGCCCGCGACGAGGTGGCCCAGGCGATGGGGCGGCTGGCCGACAAGCTGCTGCACCAGCCGACCGTCCGGGTCAAGGAGCTGGCCGACCGGGCCGATGCGGTGTCCTACGCCGCGGCGCTGGCCGAGCTCTTCTCCCTCGACCCCGATGCGGTGGAGGCGATGACCCGGCCGGTCGTGGCCGAGGAGTCTCGGCGAGGGGAGGAGGTCTGATGAGCAGCCCGCTGCGACTGGGCACCAGGGCCTCTGCTCTGGCCCGCGCCCAGTCCGCGACCATCGCGTCGATGGTGACCGACCGGCTCGGCCGCGAGGTCGAGCTGGTGCCGGTGGCCACCGAGGGCGACAACACCGATGCGCCGCTGGCTTCGCTCGGTGGCGCAGGAGTCTTCGTCAGCGCGCTGCGAGACGCCCTGCTGCGCGGCGAGGTCGACCTCGCCGTCCACTCGCTGAAGGACCTGCCCACCGGCGACGTGGACGGCGTCGCGCTGGCCGCCTGCCCCCTGCGGGAGGACCCGCGCGACGCGGTCGTCGCGCGCGACGGGCTCACCCTCGGAGAGCTGCCGGTCGGGTCCACCATCGGCACCGGCTCACCGCGCCGGGCGGCCCAGCTGGCCGCGCTCGGCCTCGGCCTCGAGGTCACCGACCTGCGCGGCAACGTCGACACCCGGCTGCGTCGGGTCGCTGACGGCGACCTCGACGCCGTCGTGCTCGCGCGTGCCGGCCTGGCCCGGCTCGGCCGCCAAGGCGAGATCACCGAGACCCTGGACCCGCTCCAGATGCTGCCCGCACCCGGGCAGGGCGCGCTGGCCGTGGAGTGCCGGACCGACGACACCGCGCTGGTCGCCGCGCTATCCGCGCTCGACGACGCCGGCACCCGCGCGGCAGTCGTGGCCGAGCGGGCGCTGCTCGCCACGCTCGAGGCGGGCTGCTCGGCTCCGGTCGGCGCCCTCGCCGAGGTCGTCGAGGGCGAGGAGGGCGAGGAGCTCTGGCTGCGCGCCGTGGTGCTCTCGCTCGACGGCGTCCTCAGCGTCCGCATGTCAGCCTCCGGTCCCCTCGGCGACGCCACCGGCGTCGGGACCCGTCTCGCCGAGCAGATGCTCGACGACGGCGCCGCCGACCTGATGTCCCCCGCGGCCGACCCGGCCGCACCCCTGACCGCGGCGTCCAGCCAGGCCGCCTCCGCCAGCACCACCCCGAGAAGGCAGCACGCATGACTCGTCGTACCTCTTCGCGCCCCGCCTCCGCCACCGCGCAGCGCGGCACCGCCCCCACCGCGACTCCGCGGGGCTGGGTGTCGTTCGTCGGCAGCGGTCCCGGCGACCCCGACCTGCTCACGGTGCGGGCGGCCGATCTGCTGCGGGCGGCCGACGTCGTCGTCACCGAGGCGCCCGAGCACGAGCCGATGGTCCGGTCGCTGCTCGGCCTGCCCGCCGAGGCGACGCCCGACGAGAAGGGCCCGGTCTTCGTCGACGGCGGGTTCGGCGAGGACGGCCAGCCGCTCACCCACGCCGCCCGCGCCAAGGTCGTGGTCCGCGAGGCCAAGCGCGGCGAGGCCGTCGTCCGGCTGATGGCCGGCGACCCGTTCCTGCACGCCAGCGGCCCCGAGGAGGCGCAGGCGTGCGTCAAGGCCGGCGTGGCGTTCGAGATCGTGCCGGGGGTGAGCGCGGCCCTCGCGGTCCCGACCTACGCCGGCATCCCCCTGACCACCAAGACCACTCGCGAGGTCTCGGTCGTCGCCTTCGGCCCCAAGGTCGATTGGACCCGCCACGCCACCCGCGCGACCCTCGTCGTGCTCGGCGCCGGTGGGCACCTCGCCGAGCTCTCCGACTCCCTGGTCGCGGCCGGCTTCGACGAGACGACCGCTGTCGCCGTCACCCAGCACGGCACCACCACCTCCCAGGCCACGGTGCGGTCGACGCTCGGCCAGCTGGCCGCCGACGCCCGCTCGGCGCTGGTCGGCTGCCCGGCGGTGGTCGTGGTCGGTGAGGTGGTCGACCTGCGCGAGACGCTCTCCTGGTTCGAGACCAAGCCGCTGTTCGGGTGGCGGGTGCTGGTGCCCCGCACCAAGGAGCAGGCCGGCTCGCTCTCCCAACGGCTGCGCGGCCACGGCGCCGTGCCGGAGGAGGTCCCGACCATCTCCGTCGAGCCGCCCCGCAACCCGCAGCAGATGGACAAGGCGCTGCGCGGGCTGGTCGAGGGCCGCTACGAGTGGATCGCGTTCACCTCGGTCAACGCCGTGAAGGCGGTGCGTGAGAAGTTCGAGGAGTACGGCCTCGACGCCCGCGCCTTCTCCGGCCTCAAGATCGCCTGCGTGGGCGACAAGACCGCCGCGGCGCTGGAGGCCTGGGGCCTGCTCCCCGACCTGGTGCCGACCGGCGAGCAGTCGGCGGCCGGACTGCTCGAGGACTGGCCGGAGTACGACCAGCTGCTCGACCCGATCAACCGGGTGTTCCTGCCGCGGGCCGACATCGCGACGGAGAACCTCGTTGCGGGCCTGATCGACAAGGGCTGGGAGTGCGACGACGTGACGGCCTACCGGACGGTGCGCGCCGCGCCGCCGCCGGCGCCGACCCGCGACGCGATCAAGACGGGCAGGTTCGACGCGGTCGTGTTCACCTCGTCCTCGACGGTGCGCAACCTCGTCGGCATCGCCGGCAAGCCGCACGCCTCGACCGTCATCGCGGTGATCGGCCCGGCGACGGCCAAGACCGCCGAGGAGCACGGCCTGCGGGTCGACGTCCTCGCGTCGAAGCCTGACGTCGAGGTGCTCGTCGACGCGCTGGCCGACTTCGGTGCGGCTCGGCGCCAGGCGCTGCTCGACGAGGGGCTGCCGGTGACCAAGCCGTCGGAGCGCAAGCCTTCGGCGCGCCGCAAGGCGAGCTCGAAGTAGTGGCCGGGGAGGGCGCCGCCGCCCCCGTCGGGCCGGGGACCCCGTCGCCGTCCCCGTGGTCCGGCCGCGCCGGCTGCGGCGCACTCCCGGGCTGCGCCGGCTGGTCGCCGAGACCACCGTGGCCCCCGGCCAGTTGGTGCTCCCGATGTTCGTTCGCGAGGGTCTCGACCAGCCGCGCCCGATCGCGTCGATGCCGGGCGTCGTCCAGCACACCCGCGACACGCTGGTGACGGCCGCGGAGGAGGCGGCCGAGCTCGGCCTCGGCGGGGTCATGTTGTTCGGCGTGCCGCAGTCGCGAGACGAGCGCGGGTCCGGTGCCGTCGACCCCGGCGGCATCCTCAACCTCGCGATCACCGACGTGGTGGCGGCGGTCGGCGATGCGCTCACCGTGATGAGTGACCTCTGCCTCGACGAGTTCACCTACCACGGGCACTGCGGGGTGCTCACTCCTGACGGCCGCGTCGACAACGACGAGACGCTGAAGGTCTACGCCGACATGGCGCTGGCGCAGGCCGACGCCGGCGTCGACATGGTGGGGCCCAGCGGGATGATGGACGGCCAGGTGGGGGTGATCCGGGCCGCCCTCGACGCGGCCGGGCACGCCGAGGTGGGGGTGCTGGCCTACTCGGCGAAGTACGCCTCCGCGTTCTACGGCCCCTTCCGCGAGGCCGTGGACTCGTGCCTCGAAGGAGACCGGCGCAGCTACCAGCAGGACCCCGCGAACGCCGTCGAGGGCGTGCGCGAGGCGCTGCTCGACGTGGCCGAGGGCGCCGACATCGTGATGGTGAAGCCGGCGCTGGCCTACCTCGACGTGGTGCGCCGCGTGCGCGACGCCGTCGACGTGCCGGTGGCGGCCTACAACATCTCGGGGGAGTACGCCATGGTCGAGGCCGCCGCGGCCCGCGGGTGGATCGACCGGGAGGCCGCCATCCTCGAGACCCTGCTGTCGATCCGCCGCGCGGGGGCCGACGTGATCCTCAGCTACTGGGCCGCCGAGGCGGCGCGGCTGCTGCGCGAGCCGCCCGCAGGGGGGCGCTAGGGTCGGGCCATGGCGGAGTCCCACGAGGACCAGGCAGCGGCCGGCGAAGCGCGGCGTACCGTGCTGCTCGTCGACGGCGAGAACGTCGACGCGACGCTGGGCGCCTCGATCCTCGGCCGTCGGCCGCAGCCGGAGGAGCGTCCACGATGGGAGCGGCTGCTGCAGTTCTGCCGTGACCGGTGGACCAACGACGACGTGGTCGGGCTGTTCTTCCTGGCGGCCAACGACCCGCTGCCGATGGCCTTCGTCCAGGCCCTGCTCGCGATCGGCTACAAGCCGGTGCCGCTCTCGGGCGAGTCCCACCAGAAGGTCGTCGACCTCGCCATCCAGCGCACCCTCGAGGCGCTGCGGGAGTCGCGCGACGACGTGATGCTGGTCAGCCACGACGGCGACTTCCTGCCGCAGCTGAAGGACGTCTGCGACGGCCGCCGGGTCGGGGTGATGGGCTTCCAGGAGTTCTGCAACCTGGGCTTCAGCGAGCTCGGGGTGGAGTTCTTCGACCTGGAGTACGACGTCAAGGCGTTCAACAGCGGCCTGCCGCGAATCCGGATCATCCCGATCGACGAGTTCGACCCGCTCGACTTCCTGTGATGCGGCGGGGTTCCACCAACCCCGCCACCCACCGATGAGGGGCGCGCTTCGCTCGTCGGCCACAATGTCGGGGTGAGTCGCCCCGATGCCCGCCGCTCCGAGCCCGTGCAGTCCGCCGCTCTGTTCGAGCGGGGACGGCGGTCACCCCGGGGGGCGTCAACTCCCCGGTGCGCGCGTTCACCGCCGTCGGCGGCACGCCGCGGTTCATCCGCGAGCGCCCGGGGCGCGTGGCTGACCGACGTCGACGGCAACGAGTACGTCGACCTGATCTGCTCGTGGGGTCCGATGCTGCTCGGTCACGCGCACCCCGAGGTGCAGGCCGCCGTGCAGGCCGCCGTGGCCCGCGGCACGTCGTACGGCACCCCGACCGAGCCCGAGGTCGAGCTCGCCGAGGAGATCGTCGACGCGCACCCCGGTCGACCAGGTGCGCTTCGTCTCCTCCGGCACCGAGGCGACCATGTCGGCGATCCGGCTGGCCCGCGGCTTCACCGGCCGCGACCTGGTGGTGAAGTTCGCCGGCTGCTACCACGGCCACGTCGACGCGCTGCTGGCCTCGGCCGGCTCCGGCCTGGCCACCTTCGCCGTGCCCGGCACCCCGGGCGTCCCCGAGTCCTCGACCGCGCTCACGATCGTGCTGCCCTACAACGACCGTGCGGCGGTCGAGGAGGCCTTCGCCGAGCACGGCGACCGGATCGCCTGCCTGATCACCGAGGCCGCCCCGGGCAACATGGGCGTCGTGCCGCCCGAGCCGGGCTTCAACGCCTTCCTCGCCGAGACCTGCGCCCGCCACGGCGCGCTGTTCGTCACCGACGAGGTGATGACCGGCTTCCGGGTCACCCGTCAGGGACAGTGGGGTCTCGACGGCGCCCGTGGAGGGCTGGCGCCCCGACCTGATGACCTTCGGCAAGGTGATGGGCGGCGGGCTTCCCGGCCGCGGCCTTCGGCGGCCGCGCCGACGTGATGGCCCGGCTCGCGCCCGAGGGGCCGGTCTACCAGGCCGGCACCCTGTCCGGGAACCCGGTCGCCACGACCGCCGGGCTGACCACGCTGCGGCTGGCCACCGACGAGGTCTACGCCCACCTCGACGCGACCGCCGAGACGATCAAGGCCGCGGCGGGCGAGGCGCTCGACGCCGCCGGCGTCCCGCACGTCGTCCAGTCGACCGGCACCATGTTCTCGGTCTTCTTCACCGGCGACGCCCGTCCGCGACTTCGCCGACGCCTCGACGCCAGGACACCGCGGCGTACGCCGCGTTCTTCCACGCCATGCTCGACCGCGGCGTCTATCTCCCGCCGTCGGCCTACGAGGCGTGGTTCGTCTCCGCCGCCCACGACGACCGGGCCGTCGAGACCGTCCTCGACGCGCTCCCCGACGCCGCCGCGCGGCAGCGGCCGCCAGCCGGAGGTGCCGGCATGAGCGTCCGAGACCATCGTCCACCTGCTCCGCCACGGGGAGGTGCACAACCCCGAGGGCGTGCTCTACGGCCGCCGCGACGGCTTCCACCTCTCCGACCTCGGGAGGCGGATGGCACAGCGGGTGGCCGACACCATCGGCGACCGCGACATCGTCCACCTCGTGGCGTCTCCCGCTGGAGCGAGCGCAGGAGACCGCCGGCCCGCTCGCCGCGGCGCGCGGCTTGGACGTCGCCTCAGACGAGCGGATCATCGAGTCGACCAACGTCTTCGAGGGCCGCACCTTCGCCGACCCGGGCCGGGTCCTGCGCGACCCGTCGGTGTGGCGGCACCTCTGGAACCCGTTCCAGCCCTCCTGGGGTGAGCCGTACGCCGACGTGGCGGCGCGGATGCGCGCCGCCGTCCTCGACGCCCGCCGCGAGGCGCGAGGGCCACGAGGCTGTGCTGGTCTCCCACCAGCTGCCGATCTGGATGGCGCGGCTCTCGGGGGAGGGGCGGCCGTTCCTCCACGACCCGCGGCGCCGCCAGTGCACGCTGTGCTCGCTGACGTCGTTCCACTTCGCCGACGACAGGCTCGACCGGGTGACCTACTCCGAGCCGGCCGGCGACCTGATCCCCGTCACGCGACAAGGGGGCCACCTTCTCCGCGGGCGGGGCTCCCGAGGAGCGGCGCCCGTGAGGCGTGCCCCGATCCTGGCTCCGCTGCTGGCCCTGCTGCTCGTCCTCGCGCTCACCGGCTGCGAGTCGGTCGGCAGCACCGGCGACAAGGGCTACATCTCCGGCGACGGCCAGATCCTGCAGTACGCCGGCACGGACCGCGACGATGCCCGTCGAGCTGACGGGCACCGACCTCGACGGCCGGCCACTCGACCTCGCGGACCTCCGCGGTCAGGTCGTGGTCGTCAACTTCTGGGGGGCTTGGTGCGGTCCCTGCCAGGCGGAGGCGCCCGACCTGGTCGAGGTCGCCACCGACCCGGAGGTCGACGCCGCGTTCGTCGGCGTCAACATCCGGGACTCCTCGGTCGCCAACGCGCAGAGCTTCGTGCGTGACTACGACATCCCCTTCCCGTCGTTCTGCGACCCCGACGGCGAAGCCCTGCTCGCGTTCCCGGTCAGCCTGGTCCGCAGCCACGCCGACGACGCTGGTGCTCGACCCCCAGGGCCGGATCGCCGCCTCCATCAGCGGGCCCCTGCCCTCCGCCCAGACCCTGCGCGACGTGATCACCGACGCCCGGGAGGCCTGACCCGTGGGCGACTGGTTCCGCGAGCAGGCGCTCTCCGGGTCGCTGGTGCTGGCCGTGCCGGTGGCGCTGATCGCCGGGCTGGTCTCCTTCTTCTCGCCCTGCGTGATCCCGCTGCTGCCGGGCTACCTCTCCTACGCCACCGGCCTCTCGGGCGCGGACCTGCAGGACGCCGAGATCACGCGGCAGCGCCGCGGGCGGATGCTCGCCGGGCTCGCTGCTCTTCGTGCTCGGCTTCTCGACGGTCTTCGTGCTGATCGGGCTGGCGTCCGGCGCCGCGGGTGCCTGGCTGGTGCGCTGGCAGAGCGAGCTCACGATGGCGCTCGGCGTGCTGAGCATCCTGCTCGGGTTGGCCTTCCTGGGCGCCGTGCCGTTCCTGCAGCGCGACCTGCGGGTGCACCGCGTGCCGGCGGTCGGCCTGGCCGCGGCGCCGTTCCTCGGCTTCCTGTTCGGCCTCGGCTGGACACCGTGCATCGGCCCGACGCTCGGGGTGATCACCAACCTGTCGATCAACGAGGGCACCGCCGCTCGGGGCGCGCTGCTGTCGGCGTGCTACGCCCTCGGCCTCGGGCTGCCGTTCATCGTCGCCGGCGTCGCCTACGAGCGCATGCTCGGCACGGTCCGGTTCGTCCGTGACCACCAGGTCTGGGTGACCCGGATCGGCGGGCTGATGATGATCGCAGTCGGGGCTGCTGCTGGTCTCCGGCTGGTGGGACCACCTCGTCACGTGGCTACAGATCAACCTCATCGGCCCGTTCGAGGTGGTCGTGTGACCACGACGACCGAGCCTCGCACCGAGACCCCCGAGCCGCCGGCCGAACGAGCTGTCGGTGCGGGAGCTGGCGCGGTGGGTCTGGCGGCAGCTCACCTCGATGCGCACGGCGCTGCTGCTCCTGCTGCTGACCGCGCTCGCTGCGGTGCCCGGGTCGGTGATCCCGCAGGAGGGGGTCGACTCACTCAAGACCTCGCGCTGGCAGGACGCCCACCCGACGCTGACGCCGATCTACGAGCGACTCGGGCTGTTCGACGTCTACAGCTCGCCGTGGTTCGCCGCGATCTACCTGCTGCTGATGGTCTCCCTGGTCGGCTGCATCATCCCGCGGCTCGGGGTCTACTGGCGGGCGCTGCGAGCCGCGCCGCCCGCCGCGCCCCGTCGTCTGGACCGGCTGCCCGCGCATGCGGCGTACACCTCCGAGCGAACGCCCGACGAGGCGCTCGAACGCGCCCGCGCCGTGCTGAAGGGCCGCCGCTACCGGCTCGCCGACGCGACCGAGGGGGCCGACGCGGTGTCGGCCGAGAAGGGCCGGCTGCGCGAGGCCGGCAACCTGCTCTTCCACCTGGCGCTGCTGTTCGTGCTCGCGGGCTTCGCCTGGGGCAGCCTCTACGGCTACAAGGGCGGCGCGATCGTCGTGGTCGGCGACGGGTTCTCCAACAACCTCACGTCGTACGACGACTTCGCGCCGGGCCGGCTCTTCGACCCTGACGTGATGGAGCCCTTCACGTTCACCGTCGACGACTTCAGCGCCGAGTGGCTGCTCACCGGTCCCCGCGCCGGGATGGCGCGCAAGTTCGAGGCGCCGATGACCTACCGCAGCGAGCCGGGTGCTGCGGAGCAGCGCTACGACCTGCGGGTCAACCACCCGCTGTCGATCGGCGGCACCGACATCTTCCTGATCGGCCACGGCTACGCGCCGGTGATCACCGTGACCGACGGCGACGGCAACGTGGCCTACAGCGGCCCCACGCCGTTCCTGCCCACCGACCCGCAGACCTTCCGGTCCTTCGGTGTGGTCAAGGCCGCCAACGCCAGGCCGACCCAGATCGGGCTGCAGGGCGAGCTCTACCCGACCTACGGTTTCACCCAGGACGCCGGTCCGTTCTCCCAGTTCGGCGACGCGCTCGACCCCTTCATCTCGATGACCGTCTGGGAGGGCGATCTCGGGCTGGCCGACGGGGGATCCCAGTCGGTCTACGCGATGAACACGGCGAAGATGACGATGCTCGAGAAGCCAGACGGGGCGCCGTTCCGGGTCGACCTCCGGCCGGGGGAGTCCGTGGACCTGCCCGACGGCGTCGGATCCGTCAGCTTCGACGGGCTGGAGCGCTGGACGCGGGTGCAGATCAGCCGGCAGCCGGGCATCCACCTGGCGCTGGGCGGAGTGATCGCGGCCCTGCTCGGGCTGCTCGGGTCGCTGTTCGTGCGGCCGCGGCGCGTGTGGGTGCGGGCGAGGGACGGCGACGACGGCACGGTGGTCGAGGTCGGCGGGCTCGACCGCACCGAGGGCGGCGACCCGGCCGAGGAGGTGGCGGCTATCGTGGCCGCACTGCGCGGAGACGGGCTCGGCGAGCAGGCCGAGCAGCGTGGAGAGGAGCCGGAGGCGTGACCGACGCATCGTGGGAGACGCTGTCCAACCAGGCGGTCGCGGCTGCCGGCGTGGTCTATTTCCTGGCGCTGCTGGCGCACCTGGTCCAGTGGAGCGCGCTGCGCAAGGTGCCGGTGGGGGCGACGTCGCGACGCGGCTCGGCGGAGCGCTCGGTTGACGTGCCGCCGGACGCGCCCGTCGCGGTGCTGGAGCGCGAGCCTGCCGAGGACCGCCGCACCGCCCTGTTCGCCCGGCTCGGGCTGCTGCTGACCGGCCTCGCCTGCGGGCTGCACGCTGTGGCGCTCGTGGGCCGCGGCATGGCCGCCGAGCCCAACCGTGTGCCGTGGGGCAACATGTACGAGTTCACCCTGTCGGGCACGTTCTTCGTGACGCTGCTCTACCTGGTGTTCTACCGGCGGCTCGGGCTCGCGTGGCTCGGCCCGCTGGTCGACGGCTTCGTCGTGACGATGCTGATGGTCGCTGTGATCTGGCTCTACGACCCCGTCGCTCCCCTCACCGAGGCGCTGAACTCGCCGTGGCTGGTGATTCATGTGGTGTCCGCCATCGTCGCGACCGGTGCGTTCACCCTCGGCGGGTTCACCTCGGCGCTCTACCTCCTCAAGGCGCGCGCCGGCGACCGGTCGATGGGCTACCTCGCGCGGCTGCCGGAGCTGCCGGTGCTCGACCGGGTGTCCTACCGCCTGCACGCGTTCGGCTTCCCGGTGTGGACGTTCGCCGTGCTCATCACCGGCCCGATCTGGGCGCACCAGGCCTGGAGCTCCTACTGGAGCTGGGACCCCAAGGAGGTGTGGGCGTTCATCACGTGGGTGGTCTACGCCGCCTATCTCCACGCCCGCACGACGGCCGGCTGGAAGGGCCGCAACGCCGCCTGGCTGGCCCTGCTCGGCACGGCCACGCTGTGGTTCAACTTCATCGGGATCAACTACTTTTCCACGACGTCGCAGCACTCGTACGCCGCCCCCGCTGCGGTGGTGGCCCCGGTGGTCCCGGTCGACGGCTGAGCCGCCCCGTCTCGCCGGCGGGCTACCAGTCGGTGCCGAAGCAGCCGGCGTACAGCTCGTCGTAGGAGGGCGAGCTGAGCCCGTCGTCGCGGATCGCGCCGCCGAGCAGGCCGTAGAACTCCTCGCCGAACGTCGTGAAGCGATCGTCGGACTTGGTGCACTCCTTGATCTCCGAGACCTGCAGGACGCCGTCCTCGTCACGACAGCCCTCGTAGTCCTCGGGGATGGTCTCGCCGGCGACCCAGATGTCGTCGCACGCGGGGAGCGTCTCGCTGACCGGTGTCGGGCCCTCGTCGCGGCCGCAGCCGGTGAGCAGGGCAGCCAGGGCGACTCCGGCGACGAGGAGGGTCGGGGACGACGTCAGCGGGCGGCGCATGCGCTCACGGTAGTCGGAGACGGCGCCCTCAGGAGTCGGAATCGTCTCGTTGCCGCCGCTTGCGGTCGAGGTCACGAAGGAAGTCCGCGTCGTCGTCGGGCGCGACCGGACGGATCGGCTTCGCCGGCGAGTGCCCGGAGCCGCCGGGGCCGGACCCCTGCACCAGCCTGATGACGGCATAGATGATCGCGCCCACGATGAGGACGACGATCAGCAGCTTGAGCACGCCTCCAGGGTAGACGGGCTGTGGTAGCCCCCTATCCTCGAAGGCGTGAAGGAGTTCGCCGTCTACACCCTGATGCGCCTGCTGCTGTTCGTGGCGGTGCTCGCCGTCGTCCTCGGTCTGTGGATCCTGGTGCTCGGCGAGCAGTCCTCGCTGCTGTGGCCGCTGCTGGTGTCGTTCGTGGTGTCCGGGGTGCTCTCGGTCTCGCTGCTCAACCGCCCCCGCGAGGCGTTCGCCCGCAGGGTCGAGTCCCGCGCCCAGCGCGCGGCCTCACGGCTCGACGCCCACCGCAGCGCAGAGGACTGACCCCCCTCCCCGGCGGGGTCAGACGGTGGGCACGTGGGCCAGCGCGGCCTGCAGGGAGTCCTCGGAGAGCGGGTCGTCCGCGAGGTGGCCCTCGAGGAAGTCGGCGTACGCACCGAGCTCGAGGAGGCCGTGGCCGGACAGCCCGATCACGATGACCTTCTCCTCGCCCGACTCGGCGCAGGCCAGGGCCTCGCGGCGCACCTGGGCGAGCGCGTGCGACGACTCGGGGGCCGCCACGATGCCCTCGGTGCGGGCGAACTCCACGGCCGGCCTCGAAGCACTCCCGCTGGTGCAGCGCGCGCCCCTCGATCAGACCCGAGGTCGACGGCGTGCGAGACCAGCGGCGCCATCCCGTGGTAGCGCAGCCCGCCGGCGTGGATCGTCGACGGCACGAAGTCGTGGCCGAGGGTGTACATCTTCATCAGCGGGGTCAGCCCCGCGGTGTCGCCGAAGTCGTAGCGGTACTCGCCGCGGGTGAGCGTCGGGCAGGATGACGGCTCGACGGCCAGGATGGTCGGGTCCTGGGTGCCGGCGAGCTTCTCGCGCAGGAACGGGAAGGCCAGCCCGGCGAAGTTGGAGCCACCGCCTGCACAGCCGACGACGCAGGTCGACCGAGCTCTCCCCGGCCTTGGCCAGCTGGCGCAGCGCCTCCTCGCCGATGATCGTCTGGTGCAGCAGCACGTGGTTGAGCACGGAGCCGAGGGAGTACTTCGTGTCGTCGGCCTGAGCGGCCACCTCGACCGCCTCCGAGATCGCGATGCCGAGCGTGCCGGGGTGGTCCTCGGGGAAGGCCTGCCCGGACTGGGTCATCCGCGACGGGGAGCGGTGGACCTGCCCGCCGAACACCTCGATCAGGGTGCGCCGCTGCGGCTTCGTGTCGTACGACGTGCCGACCTGCCACACCTCGCACTCGATGTCGAACAGGGAGCAGGCGTAGGACAGCGCGGTGCCCCACTGGCCGGCCCCGGTCTCCGTCGTCAGCCGACGGATCCCGTGCAGGGAGTTGTAGTAGACCTGCGGCACCGCGGTGTTGAGCTTGTGCGAGCCCGCGGGGGACACGCCTTCGTACTTGTAGTAGATCCGCGCGGGCGTGCCGAGCCGCTGCCTCCAGCCGGTGCGCCCGGAACAGCGGCGAGGGGCGCCACTGCTTGTAGATGTCCTGGACCGACCTCGGGGATCTCGACGTACCGGTCCTGGCTGACCTCCTGCAGGATCAGCTCCATCGGGAACAGCGGCCCCAGGTCGTCGGGTCCGACCGGCTCGCGGGTGCCGGGGTGCAGCGGCGGCGGAGGCGGCGCCGGCAGGTCGGGGACGATGTTGTACCAGTGCGTCGGCATCTCCGACTCGTCGAGGACGAACTTGTGCTGCTGCTCGGGCACTGTCTTGGACACGGTCTCGGACACGGAGGGGCGCCTTCTCTCGTCTGGCTTCTCTCGACTGGGTGCTGCGTGCCGGTCAGCGTAGGGCCAGCAGGGGCACGGCCACCAGCACCGCCCACGCCAGCTCGGCGATCCCCGTCTGCTGCAGGACGGGCACCAGCGCGAGCCCGGTGGCGCCGCCCCGCACGGTGCGCAGCGCGGGCATGAGCGGCACCAGGAAGCCGAGGCCGAGCAGCGCCCACCAGGTGGTCGCGACGGCGACGGCGACGACGGCGGCCACCGCGGCCAGGGCCAGCAGCAGGTAGAGCGAGCGGGTCCGCTCGTCGCCGAGCACGACGGCGAGCGTGCGCTTGCCGGCCTCGGTGTCGGTCGGGATGTCGCGCAGGTTGTTGACCACCAGGATCGCGCAGGCGAGCGCGCCGACGCCGACGGCGGCGTACAGCGCGGGCCACTCCCACGTCTCGGTCTGGACGTACGTCGTCCCGATCACGGCGACCAGTCCGAAGAACACGAAGACCATCACCTCGCCGAGCGCGAGGTAGCCGTAGGGGCGCTTGCCGCCGGTGTAGAACCACGCCGCGACCATCGAGACCAGGCCCACCACGACCAGCCACCAGGCCGTGGTGGCGGCCAGGGTCAGCCCCGCCGCCGCGGCCACCCCGAAGGCCAGGAAGGCGGCCCGCTTCACGACGGTCGGGCTCGCCGCGCCCGAGCCCACCAGTCGCATCGGGCCCACCCGCTCCGCGTCGGTGCCGCGCATCCCGTCGGAGTAGTCGTTGGCGTAGTTGACCGCCACCTGCAGGGCCAGCGCCACGACCAGCGCGAGCCCGGCCTTCCACCAGACCGCGCCGTCGGCTGCCGACGCCACGGCGGTGCCCGCGAGCACCGGCGACACTGCCGCCGGCAGCGTGCGCGGGCGGGCGCCGTCGAGCCACTGGTCGGGGGTTGCCATGGCACCGGATTCAAGCAGGCGCGGCGGCCCGGGTGGCCGCTGGCCCCGGGGGCGGGCGGGCGCGCGGGGGCGGGCGGCTAGCGTTCCCCGGGTGAGCTCCCTGCGGCCGGTGGCCGGCGCCCCCGACGAGATCGTCGGCGCGCTGCGGCGGTGGCTGGCCGAGGACCGTGAGCCCGAGCCGCTCGTCGTGGAGACCTCGGGCTCCACCGGGGCCCCCAAACGGGTGCTGCTGTCGCGGCGCGCCGTGGTCGCCTCGGCCGGCGCCACGACGGCCCGGCTGGGCGCGGAGGGGCGGTGGCTGCTGACGCTGCCGCCGACCTACGTCGCCGGGCTGATGGTGCTGGTGCGCTCGTTGGTGGCGGGTCGCGACCCGGTCGTCGTGGGTGACACGTCGTTCGCCGCGTCGCTGCCGGAGGACCCGACGGACCCGCTCTTCTGCTCGCTGGTGCCGACCCAGCTCGGGCGGCTGCTCGACGATCCGGTGGAGGCGGTGGCGCTGAGCCGCCTGCACACCGTGCTGCTCGGCGGCGGCCCGATCGACCGGCGGGCCTGCGCGAGCGGGCGGCCGCCGCGGGCGTGCGCGTGGTGGCGACCTACGGCTCGGCGGAGACCTCCGGCGGCTGCGTCTACGACGGTGTCCCGCTCGACGGCGTCGCGGTCTCGCGATCGACGCCGACGGGCGGATCCGGCTGACCGGGCCGATGCTCTTCGACGGCTACGCCGGCGACCCGGCGCTCACGGCGGCGACGCTGGTCGACGGCTGGTTCCTCACCTCCGACGCGGGGCGGCTCGACGAGGACGGCCGGCTGCAGGTGCTCGGGCGTCTCGACGACGTGGTGGTGTCCGGCGGCGTCAACGTGCCCGGTCCGGCCGTGGCGGCCCGGCTGCGCGAGCACCCGGCGGTGCGCGAGGCCGAGGTGCTCGGCGTCGACGACCCCGAGTGGGGCCAGCGGGTGGTCGCGTTCGTGGTCGGGCGACCTGACGCTCGACGAAGCCCGCGCCTGGGTCGCCGCGGCCCTGCCTCGCGCCTGGGCGCCGCGGCAGCTGGTGCGGCTCGACGCGCTGCCGCTGCTGGCCAACGGCAAGCTCGACCGGGTGGCCCTGCGGGGGCGCGCATGAACGTGTTCTCGATCCCGATGCGCACCCGCTTCCGCGGCATCACCGTGCGCGAGGGCGTGCTGCTGCGCGGCGACGGCGGCTGGGGCGAGTGGAGCCCGTTCCTGGAGTACGCCGCCGGCGGTCGCCGAGCCCTGGCTGCGCTGCGCCGAGGAGGCGGCCGCCGGGGACTGGCCCGCGCCGGTGCGCGACGCCGTACCGGTCAACGTGACGGTGCCGGCGGTCGGGCCCGAGCAGGCGCACGCGATCGTGCGCGGCGGTGGCTGCGCGCACGGCCAAGGTCAAGGTCGCCGAGCCCGGGCAGTCGCCGGCCGACGACGAGGCGCGGCTGGAGGCGGTGCGCGACGCGCTCGGGCCCGACGGCCGGGTGCGGGTCGACGCCAACGGCGCTTGGTCGGTCGACGAGGCGGTCGCCGCGCTGCGGCTGCTCGACCGGGCTGCCGGTGGCCTGGAGTACGTCGAGCAGCCGTGCGGCACCGTCGAGGAGCTGGCGTCGCTACGGCGGCGGGTGTCGGTGCCGATCGCGGCCGACGAGTCGATCCGACGGGCCGCGGACCCCTACCGGGTGCGCGACCTCGAGGCGGCGGACGTCGCCGTGCTCAAGGTGCAGCCGCTCGGCGGGGTGCGCGCGTGCCTGCGGATCGCCGAGGACATCGGGCTGCCGGTCGTGGTGTCGTCGGCGCTGGAGACGTCGGTCGGCATCGCGGCCGGGGTGGCCCTGGCGGCCGCGCTGCCGGAGCTGCCCTACGCCTGCGGGCTGGCGACGGTGCAGCTGCTCACCGAGCGACGTCGCCGTCTCCCCGCTGCTGCCGGTCGACGGCCTGCTGCCGGTCGGACCGCCCGAGGTCGACGAGGCGGCGCTGGCCCGGCTGGCGGCCGCTCCCGAGCGGGAGCTGGCCTGGCGGAAGCGGCTGGCCGCGGTGCACGGCGTACGGCAGGATCGGCGAGCGTGAGCCCTTCGACCGCTGTCGCCCGCGCGCTGGTGACCGCGCTGGTCGCCGCGGGGGTGCGCGGAGGTCGTGGTCTGTCCCGGCTCGCGCAACGCGCCGCTCTCCTTCGCGGCGTACGACGCCGCCGAGGCGGGCCTGCTCCGGCTGCACACGCGGATCGACGAGCGGACGGCGGGGTTCCTGGCGCTCGGGCTGGCCAAGGTGGGCCCGCCGGCGGCCGTGGTGTGCACGTCGGGCACCGCCGTCGCCAACCTGCATCCGGCGGTGCTCGAGGCCGCCCACGCCGGGGTGCCGCTGGTGGTGGTCACCGCCGACCGGCCGGCCCGGCTGCGCGGCACCGGCGCCAACCAGACCACCGACCAGGTCGGCATCTTCGGGCCGCTGGTGCCGACGGTCGGCGTGGCCGAGCCGGTAGGCCCGCTCCCGCTCCGGCCCGGGCCGCTGCACCTCAACGTGCAGCTCGACGACCCGCTGGTGCCGGACGACCGGTGGGTGCCGGACCCGGCACTGGCGCCCGGCGTGGGCAACGGGGATACGTCGATTGGGCAGAAACGGCGGCCCGCGGGGGCGGGATCTGCACGTTTGGACCCAAACAGCATGAACGACGGCCCCCGCACCGTCGTCGTCGCAGGAGACGACGCGGGCCCGCCGCCGCGGGTGCTGGCGCAGGCCCGGGCTGGCCGCTGTTCGCGGAGCCGACGGCGGGTGCCGCACGGGGGACCACGCGATCCGCACCTACCGGTTGCTGCTCGACACCGACCTCGGGCGCAGCATCGAGCGGGTGGTGGTCGCCGGTCACCCCACGCTGTCGCGGCCGGTCACCCGGCTGCTCGGCCGCGACGACGTCGAGGTCTGGTCGGTGGAGCCGCGCGGCGTCTGGTCGGAGCGCCCGTTCGCGGTCGACCACGAGCTCGACCTCAGGGGCCGCTGGGCGACCTGGCTGACGGGCAGGCCCGACGACCGCGACGACTGGCTCGCGCAGTGGCGCGCCGCCGACGCCGAGGTCTCCCGGCGGCTCGACGGGTTGCTCGCCGCCGAGCCCGGGCTCACGCCGCACGAGGTCGCCGGCGCCGTCAGCCGGGCGGTCCCGCCCGAGCGGGCTGCTCGTCGTCGGCGCCTCCAGCCCGATCCGCGACCTGGACCTGATGGTGGCGCCGTACGCCGTCGGCGACCGCCGCAAGGTGATCGCCAACCGCGGCCTCTCCGGCATCGACGGTGTCGTCTCCACCGCGGTCGGCGCGGCGCTGGGCCGGCCGCGCAGCTCCCGCGCCCTCGCGCTGGTCGGCGACGTGACGTTCCTCCACGACAGCAACGGGCTGGTCATCGGGCCCGACGAGCCGACGGCCGACCTCACGATCGTCGTCGTCAACGACGACGGCGGTTCGATCTTCAGCGATGCTGGAGCAGGGCGCGCCGGAGTACGCCGACCGCTACGAGCGGCTCTTCGGGACGCCCCACGGCGTCGACCTCGCCAGCCTGTGCGCCGCCACCCGCACGCCGCACTGGCGGGTGGACTCGCTCGCCGAGCTCGAGCACGCCTTGGCCAGCCCCAACGGCGGGATCGAGGTGGTCGAGGCCGTCGTCGACCGCGCCGACCGCCGCGACCTCGACGCGCGGATCCGCGCGCTCGCCTGACGCCGGCGACTCAACCGGCTCCGCCCGGCCGACCCGCTCACAATGGCCGGTGGAGATCGCCGCGCTGATCGTGGTGGCGCTCGCGGTCGTCGTCGCTCGCCGGCGCCGGGCCTGGCCGAGCCGGATCGGGCTGCCGCGCGCCGCTGCTGCTGATCGTCGCCGGCGTCGGCGGCGTCCTACCTGCCCGTTCGTGCCGCGAGGTGCACCTCGACGCCCGAGGTGGTGCTGCTCGGGCTGCTGCCGCCGCTGCTCTACGCCGCGGCGCATCCAGACCGTCGCTGGTCGACTTCAACGCCAACCGGCGGCCGATCCTGCTGCTGTCGGTCGGGCTGGTGCGTCGTTCACCACGGTCGGGGTCGGCGGTGGTCGTGCACGCGCTGCTGCCCGGCGTCGTCGTGGCCGGTGGCGCTCGCGCTCGGCGCGGTGGTCGCGCCGCCGGACGCGGTGGCGGCGACCGCGATCGGCCGAGCGGATCGGGCTGCCGCGGCGGATCGTCGACGATCCTCGAGGGCGAGTCGCTGCTCAACGACGCCACCGCGCTGGTGGCGCTGCGCACCGCGCATCGCCGCCGGCGCCGGTCGGGGTCGGTCGCTGCGTCGAGGTCGGCGTGCGACTTCGTGGTCGCCGCCGGCGGCGGCGTGCTGGTCGGGCTGTCGGCGTTCTTCCTCGTGGTCGCCTGGGTGCGCAAGCGCGATCACCGACCCGGTGATCGACACCGCGATCTCGCTCGTCGTGCCGTTCGCGGCTTCGTCGCCGCCGAGGAGATCCACGCCTCCGGCGTGATCGCGGTCGTGGTCGCCGGCCTGCTGCTCGGGCACAAGGCGCCGATCCTGCAGACCGCGCAGTCGCGGATCGCCGAGCGGATGAACTGGCGCACGATCGCGTTCGTCCTCGAGAACACCGTCTTCCTGCTGATCGGGCTGCAGGCGCAGCTGGATCCTCGACGACGTCGCGCGACAGCGACCTGTCGGCCGGCCGGATCGCCGCGGTCTGCGCGGCCGACGCTGGTCGCCGTGATCGTGCTGCGGCTGGTCTGGGTCTTCGCCGCCCGCTACCTGCTGGTGCGCCCCGGCCCCGACCCGGCACCGGCCGCGGCCGCCCTGGACCGTACACCTTCCTGCTCGGCTGGGCCGGCATGCGCGGCGTGGTCACGCTGGCCGCGGCGTTCGTGATCCCGGAGGACACCGCGCACCGCGAGGTGCTGCTGCTGATCGCGTTCACCGTGGTGGCCGGCACGCTGTTCATCCAGGGGCTCACGCTGCCCGTGGCTGGCGCGGCGGCTGCGAGGTGCCCGGCGCCCGACCCGGCGCGACGACGCGCTGGCCCGCGCCACCCTGCTGCAGCAGGCCGTCCAAGGCCGGCCTGCGAGGAGCTCGACGACGCTGGAGTACGACGACCCGCACGGCGTCGTCGACCTGATCCGGCAGCGGCTCGAGCAGCGCAACTTCGCGGCCTGGGAGCGGCTCGGCACCACCGCCGACGCAGGAGACGCCGAGCGAGCTCTACGCGCGGATCCGGCTGCGCGATGATCGAGGCGCGCCGCGCGTCGGGCTAGAACACGGGAGGGTGCGTCGGCGGCGTCGGAGGAGCACCCGGCGGCGGCGCGGCCGGGGGCGCGGCCGGGGGCGGGTGCGGCGTGGTGTGCAGCACGAACGTCCCCAGCGCGCCCTGCGCCTCGTACCCCTTCAGCGCGCCCAGCACCCGGTGCCAGTCTGCCTGGTCGACGCTGCGGCCCGTCTCCTTGAGATAGGCCAGCATGCCGAGGTCGCGGTAGTGACGCTCGGCGTCTCGCCCGGCGTTGGTCGACGTCAGCTGCCCGTCGACGGTGTCGGTGAGGTCCTTGGCGGCGGCCTTGACGTTGTCGAGGAATCCCATGGGGACTCGCCTCCCTCTGTCGGTACGGCCCGAAGGGCCGATGCCTCCAGTCTAGTGACGCCGACCGAGAGGGACGACGGCCCGGTGCCGTCGATTCACGACTGCTGCGGGGTGAACCGGATCGGGAAGCGCAGCGCGCCGGTGTTGCCCGACACCGGCAGCCACTCACCGGGTCCGTCGGCAACCGCGCCAGGCAGCCGCCGAGCCAGCAGCGGCAGGGCCACGGCCATGTCGGTGCGCGCCACGAAGTGCCCGAGGCAGTGGTGCACCCCGCCGCCGAAGCCCAGGTGCGGCGGCCGCTCCTCCGCGCGGAGCAGGTCGAACGCCGGCTCGGCGACGGCGGCCGGATCGGTGCCGGCGGCGTGCGAGAGCACCTGCACGATCGAGCCGGCCGGAAGGTGCAGCCCGGGCAGGTCGACGTCCTCGACCGCCTCGCGGGTCACCCACGTGACCGTGGGGTTGACCCGCATCACCTCCTCGACGGCGGCGCGCCCGAGCTCGGGCCGCTCACCCAGCAGCCGCCACTGGTCGGGATGGCGCAGCAGGGTCTGCACGGCCAGACCGATCTGGTTGCGGGTGGTCTCCATGCCGGCGAACGCGAGGAACACCAGCGAGACGACCAGCTCGTCGCGGCTGAGCCGACCCTCGCTCTCCTGGGCCCGCAGCAGCGTCGTCACGAGATCGTCGCGCGGACGGGCGGCTCGCTCGTCGACGACCTGCTCGACGTACGCCGTCAGCCCCGCCAGCGCCGCCTCGATCCGCGGCAGGTCCTCCGTGGACCCGGATCCCGAACGACTTGCCGAGGTCGTCGGCCCATCGGGCCACCTGCGGCCACTCGTCGGCGGGCAGACCGAGCAGCAGGCAGAGGATGCGGGCGGAGTAGGGCTCGGCGAACTCCTCGACCAGCTCCACCTCACCGCGGGGTGCGAACGCGTCGATGAGCTCGGTAGCCAGCCGCTGGAACGCCGGCTGCAGCGCCTCGATGCTCCGCCGCCGGAAGGCCGGCATCAGCAGCCGCCGCAGCCGGGCGTGGTCGTCGCCCTCCAGACTCAGCAGCACCTCCTGCCACCAACGCAGGAACGGCCCCTCGTGGATGCCGTTCTGCTCCGGCCACCGGGCGTTGCCCTGGCGGAACCGGCGGTCGGTCAGCAGCGCGCTCGCCTCGGCGTAGCGGAGCACGGCGTGGCCGTAGGGCGTCTCGGCGTACCAGTCGTCGTCACGAGCGGCGTGCACCGTCGCCGAGGTGACGTCGAAGGCCGGGTCCGCCAGGTCCAGGAACCGCCTCACGGCTGCCTGCTGTCACGCGCCGGTCCCCGCACCATGCGCACCTCCCAGGCGTCCAACGGCTCGAACCGCTCGCGGGCGCCGTCGGTCCGGAAGCCGGCCTTCTCGTAGAACGCCCTGGCCCGGGCGTTGCCCTCCAGCACCCAGAGGTACGCCGGCCCGGCGCCGAGCACCCGGTCGACCAGCGCCCGGCCCAGCCCGGTGCCGTACCACGCCGCCCGCACGTAGGCGGCGTACAGCTCCAGCGGGGCGGGCGGATCCTCGCCCCGCGACGGACCGGCGACCGCGAACCCGACCAGGTCGCCCTCGTGCTCGGCGAGCAGCCGCGGCACCCGGGCGGTGTGGTCGCGCCAGCGCTGCGCCCAGGAGGCGGGGTCGGCCAGCTGCGCCTCCAGCAGCCCGCGGTCGACCAGTGGGCCGTAGGCCTCGCGCCAGCAGTCGAGATGCAGGCGCGCTCCGGCGGCCGCGTCGGCGAGCGTCGCCCAGCGCAGCGCCACGTCGTCGGGTGGGGCGGGCGCGGTCACCCGACGATTCTGCGCCGGGCCTGGGTGCCCGGCCAACGGATTAGTCTCGCAGGCATGCGGATCACCAAGTTCGGCCACGCCTGCGTCCGGATCGAGCACGACGGCCACGTGGTGGTGGTCGACCCCGGCATGTGGACCGACGCCGACGCGGTCGACGGCGCCGACGCGGTGCTGGTCACCCACGAGCATCCCGACCACCTCGACGCCGAGCGGCTGCGAGCCACCGACGCGCCGGTCTTCACCGTCGACGCCGTCGCGGCGGCGCTGCGGTCCTCCGCCCCCGATGTCGCGGAGCGGGTGACGACGGTGGCGCCGGAGCAGGCGTTCACCGCCGGTGGCCTGCGCGTCCGGGCGGTCGGCGAGCGGCACGCCGTGATCCACCCCGACCTGCCGCGCGTCTTCAACAGCGGCTACGTCGTCACCGCGGGGGAGCAGAGGGTCTTCCATCCCGGAGACGCGCTGACTCCGCCCGGCGAGCCGGTCGACCTGCTGCTCCTGGTCGTCTCGGCCCCGTGGATGCGGGCCGCGGAGGCGGTCGACTTCGCGCGTCTGGTGGGCGCCCCGCGCAACCTGGCGATCCACGACCGGGTCTACTCCGAGGCCGGGCTCGGCATCGTCGACGGCCACCTGGGCCGGCTGCTGCCCGACCACCAGAGCTACACCCGCCTCCCCGACGGCGCCGACCTCTAGCGCGACCCGCGCCTTGCGGTCCCCCCGCAAGCGCGTAGCGGTCCCGCGACCTGCGCGTCGCGGTCGCCCCACGTGCGGCTCGTGGCGCGACGGCCGGCGTCGTTCGCCTGACAGCACGCGGCCGGCCCGCCATCATGGCCGGGTGAGCCGCCGCCTGCTGGTCGTCGCCCCCGTCGTGGGGGCGCTGCTGGTCCCTGCGGTCGGCTGCCGCCGGCACCGACGCCGGCGCGCCGGCCCGCGGGACCGCCACGATCGCCACCGCGGCAGCGCCGGCCGCCGAGACGGCGCCCGCCTCCACCGCCCTCGCCGCGAAGGTCCACCGGGTCGGCGGCTGTCAGGTGTTCCCGGCCGACAACCCGTGGAACACCCGCGTCGACAAGAGGCCGGTGTTCGCCAACTCGGGCAAGATCGTCGCCGCGCAGGCCAAGGGTCACCCGATCCACCTCGACCTCGGCACGACCGAGACGTACTACGGCATCCCGGTCAACGTCGCGAAGGCCGACCAGCCGACGCTCCCGCTGCGCTTCGGCGTCGAGGGCGAGAACTACAAGAGCGAGAGCGACACCGGCCGCGTCCCCATCCCCCAGCGTGCCCGCATCGAGGGCTGGCGGAAGAGCCGCCCCGACCCTCGCTCCGGCGATCGGCACCTGATCACCGTCAAGCGCGGCAGCTGCCGGCTCGTCGAGCTCTACAAGGCCAAGCGGGTCAAGAACATCGACGGCAAGGTCGTCGCCTGGCGCGCCTCCGCCGCCGCCCGCTGGGACCTCTCGTCCAACAAGCTGCGTCCGAAGTACTGGACGTCGGCCGACGCCGCCGGTCTGCCGATCCTGCCCGGCCTGCTCGACTACGACGAGGCCGCGTCCGGTGAGATCACCCACGCGCTGCGCTTCACGCTGCCGGTCGCCCGCAACGCCTTCACGAAGCCCGCCCGCCACTGCGGCACCACCCGTGGCGCCCGCTACCCGGCCTACGGCCTCCGGTTCCGCCTGAAGAAGTCGTTCTCCACCCGCCCCTACAGCGGCGCCGCGAGGGCGGTGGTGGTGGCGATGAAGCGCTACGGCCTGATGTACGCCGACCAAGGCTCCGCGATGTTCGTCACCGGCACGGCCGACCCCCGATGGGCCGGCGTGCTCGAGCAGCTCCGCGAGCACCCGATCGACGGCGGGAAGTTCGAGGTCGTCACACCCGACGGCGCCATCACCGTCTGCAAGTAGGGGACTAGCGTCTCGAGAGCGCGTCGCGCACCGGCACGAACTTCGCCTGCGCCTCGGCCAGCTCGGCCTCGGGATCGGAGTCGGCGACGATGCCGCAGCCGGCGAACAGCCGCACGGAGGAGCCCGAGACGGCGGCCGAGCGCAGCGCGAGGCCCCACTCGCCGTCGCCGGAGGCGTCCATCCAGCCGACCGGCCCGGCGTAGCGCGCCGCGGTCCATCCGCTCGAGCTCGGCGATCAGCGCCGTCGCGACCTCGGTGGGGGTGCCGCCGACCGCGGCCGACGGGTGCAGCGCGGACGGCGAGCTCGAGGGAGGAGACGGTCGCGGCGTCGTGGACCACCCCGGCCACGTCGGTGGCCAGGTGCATCACGTTGGGCAGGTGCAGCACGAACGGCGCCTCGGGCACGTTCATCGACGAGCAGTGCGGGCTCGAGAGCCTCGGCGACCGACCGGACGGCGTACTCGTGCTCCTCGAGGTCCTTCGACGAGCGCGCCAGCGTCGCCGCCAGCGCCAGGTCGTGCGCGTCGTCGCCGGTGCGTCGGATGGTGCCGGCCAGCACGCGGGAGGTGACCAGGCCGCGCTCCCGGCGGACCAGCATCTCGGGCGTGGCGCCGAGCATCCCGTCGACGTGGAACGTCCAGCAGCTGGGGTAGTCGGTCGCCAGCCGCTCCAGCGGCCAGCGGACGTCGATCGGCCCGGCCGCGGTGGCCAGCAGGTCGCGGGCCAGCACGACCTTCTCCAGGTCGCCGGCACCGATCCGGGCCACCGCGTCGGCGACCGCCGTCATCCACTGCTCGCCGTTGAGCGCGCCGTCGGTGAACACGACCTCGCGCGGCGCCTCGGGCGGTGAGGCCACCGTCAGCGTCGGTGCGGGACCGGGCCCGGCGCCGACCGTGGTCACCCAGGTCGACTCGCCGCGTCGGCCGACCACGACCTCGGGGACGAGCAGCACCGAGTCGCCGGGCTCGTCGGCGAACGCGAAGGAGCCGAAGGCCACCAGCCCGGTGCCGGGCTCACCGACCTCGTCGCGGACGACGGCCCGCGCGGTCGTCTCGGCCCACCACTTGTCGGCGTCGGCGAAGCGGGTGGCGCCGGAGGTGCGGATCTCGGCGGCCCGACCCCAGCCGACCAGGCCGTGGCCGCGGCGCAGCCAGCAGACCGGGTCGTCGGTGGGCAGCAGATCGAGCAGGTCGGCCTCGCCGAGGCCCTCGACCCGGGTGGTGCGGACCACCAACGGGGCCGCGGCCGGGCCGGACAGCCCCGCCAGCGGCGGGCCGTCGACGGAGGGCCCGCCGTCACTGGTCGTCACGAGGGGCCAGACTACTCGCGCACACCCAGCGACGCGGAGTTGCCGCAACCGCCTCCGGCGACCCGCGTCAGGACCAGTAGACGACCACCCGGTCCCCGATCCGGACCTGCGAGTAGAGCCACTGGATCCCGTCGTAGTCGCGGATGTTGACGCAGCCGTGCGAGGCGCCGTTGTAGCCCACCGCGGCGAAGTCGGACGAGTAGTGCACCGCCTGGCCGCCGGAGAAGAACATCGCGAACGGCATCGCCGAGCCGTAGAGCTTCGACACGTGGTCGCTCGCTCTTGAGGTAGACCGAGAAGACGCCCTCGCGGGTCGGGGTGCCGTTGAGCGTGGAGCCGAACCGAGCGTCCAGCGTCTGCTGCACCCTGCCGTCGACCACCCACCGCACGGTCTGCGTGGACTTGTCGACGCACAGCACCCGCCCGGTGCGGCAGCGCGCGTCGAGCGCCCCCGGCTCGGGCTCGATGTTGTGCTTCTCCTCGTAGGACGGCGTGGTGGTCATCGCGGTCAGTCGGTCGAGCGTGCGCTGGTCGATGGCGCCGGTCACCGGGATCTCCCGCTTGGCCTGGAAGCCGCGCACGGCCTTCGACGGTGGCCGGATCGTAGATACCGGTGACGTCGCCGAACAGCCACGCGATCTGCTTGAGCCGGGCCTGCGCGTCCCGCACCCCGTCGCCGGTCGCGCCCGCTCCGAGCAGCACCGGGCCCGGCCGGAGGATGGTGAACATCTGGTCGTGGGTCGGCTTGTCGGTCATCGCGACCAGCCGCCGCCAGGTGCGCTGGTCGACCCGGCCGGTCTCGGGGAGGCCACGCTTGCCCTGGAAGCCGGCAACGGCCGCTCGGGTGGCGGGGTCGTACCGGCCGGTGACCTTCTCCGGCAGCCAGGCCAGCTGGAAGAGCCGGTGCTGCAGCGCCCTCACCTGCAGGCCGCGGTCCCCCCGCGTCATGAGGTACGCCGGCTTCGCGGGCGCGGCGGGCGCGGCCGGTGCCGACGTGGGCTCCGGCGTCGGAGAGGGTGTCGCGTCGTCGCCCGGCGAGCTCGTCGGGCGGCCGGTGCCACCGCCGTGCGGCCCGGCGTCGACGGCGAACAGCCGTCCCTGGTCGGCGTGCCGCAGCGCCAGCCCGCCGACGACGCCCAGGGCGGCGACGGTGACGGCCAGCAGCACGAGCGCGGTGATGCGCAGCGCTTTCATGGTCTCCCCCTCCCGGGCCGAGGCAGCGGTGGCGCCTCAGCCAGTGTCGTGGGAGAGGACGCGCGTGCCCGGCATTGGGTTGCTTCCGCGAGGTCACGGTCCGGTCACGGCCCCCGACCCAGGGCCCCGGTGGTCCACGCCCCGTCCACCTTGGAGCCGTCTCGCGCCCGCCCGTAGTCTTCGCCCGTGGCCCGCGCAGACCTCGACAAGCAGCCGACCGACGTGCGTCGCATGTTCGACGCGGTCGCGCGCCGCTACGACCTGACCAACGACGTCCTCTCCCTGGGCCAGGACCGTCGCTGGCGCCGCGAGGTGCTGACCGCGCGTCGACCCGCTGCCGGGGGAGCGGGTGCTCGACCTGGCGGCCGGCACCGGCACCTCCAGCGAGCCGTTCGCCGAGCGGGGCGCCACCGTCGTGCCGTGCGACTTCTCCCTCGGCATGCTCCGCGTCGGCAAGCAGGCGCGCCCGGCGTTGCCGTTCACCGCTGGTGACGGCACCCGACTGCCGTTCGGCGACGACACCTTCGACGCGGTCACGATCTCCTTCGGGCTGCGCAACATCGTCGACCCGGTCGCGGGCCTGCGCGAGATGCTCCGCGTCACCCGCCCCGGCGGGCGCCTGGTGGTCTGCGAGTTCAGCGCGCCGACCAACGCGGCCTTCCGCACCGTCTACCTCGAGTACCTGATGAAGGCGCTGCCGGCGATCTCGCGGGCGGTGTCGTCCTCACCGGACGCCTACGTCTACCTCGCCGAGTCGATCCGCGCCTGGCCCGACCAGCCCGGGCTCGCGGCCCTGATCGGCGAGGCCGGCTGGCAGCGGCCACAGTGGCGCAACCTCTCGGGCGGCATCGTCGCGCTGCACCGGGCGACGGCCTGAGCCGACCGCCGGTGGGCCCGCCGGCCACTCCGCCCGCCATCCCGTCCGCCGTCGTACGCCCCGACTTGAGACCCGCCCGCCCGGAGTGCAGGATGGCGACCCGGGCCCCTAGACTGTGCCGCGCGGACTTCGTGAAGGCCTTCACAAAGTCACATGGGTGTCCGGGGCATCCCGCGGGAGCACTCCCCGCGAGCACGCAGCACCACTGGTGGGAAGGACAGGGATGGAGCTCTACACGCCGGTCCTGGCGTTGGTCCTCCTGGCAGCCGGGTTCGCGGTCTTCTCCGTGATCATGAGCGCCATCGTGGGCCCCCAGCGCTACAACCGGGCCAAGGTCGACTCCTACGAGTGCGGCATCGAGCCCACCCCGCAGCCGCTGGGCGGCGGCCGCTTCCCGGTGAAGTACTACATCACCGCCATGCTGTTCATCGTCTTCGACATCGAGATCATCTTCCTGCTACCCCTGGGCCGTGCACTTCGACGCGCTCGGCGTGTTCGGCCTCGTCGAGATGGTCATCTTCATCGCCACCGTGTTCGTCGCCTACGTCTACGTATGGCGCCGCGGCGGCCTGGACTGGGACTGAAGGAAGGGCGCACCACCACATGGGTGTTGAGGAGAAGCTCCCGAGCGGCGTCCTGCTGACGACCGTCGAGGGCGTCGCCGGCTACATGCGCAAGGCGTCGTTCTGGCCGGCCACGTTCGGCCTGGCGTGCTGCGCGATCGAGATGATGACGACCGGCGGCCCGAAGTACGACCTCGCCCGGTTCGGCATGGAGGTCTTCCGGGCCAGCCCGCGCCAGGCCGACCTGATGATCGTCGCCGGCCGGGTGAGCCAGAAGATGGCGCCCGTGCTCCGGCAGATCTACGACCAGATGGCCGACCCCAAGTGGGTGCTCGCGATGGGCGTGTGCGCCAGCTCCGGCGGCATGTTCAACAACTACGCGATCGTGCAGGGCGTCGACCACGTCGTGCCGGTCGACATGTACCTCCCCGGCTGCCCGCCGCGCCCGGAGATGCTGATCGACGCGATCCTCAAGCTCCACGACCAGGTCCAGCACACCAAGCTGGGTGCCAACCGCGCCGCCGAGATCCAGCAGCTCGAGGCCGAGGCCCTCAAGGCACTGCCCACCTCCGAGATGAGGGGGCTGCTGCGGTGAGCGACGACAAGCTCCCGCTCCGGCGGCGAGACCCAGGACCCCTCCACCGACGTGGTGGCGGCCGACGCCGAGGTCGAGCGGGCGGTCGGCGCACGCATCGGCATGTTCGGCGTCGACGGCTCCGGCGACACCAGCGGCTACGGCGGCCTGGTCGCGCCGATCGTGTTCCCCGGCGCTGCCCAGCGGCCCTACGGCGGCTGGTTCGACGACGTCGCCGACGCGCTCCAGGAGCGGCTCGCGGCCACCGATCTGGAGCAGGCGGTGGAGCGGGTCGTCATCCACCGCGGCGAGATCACCTTCCACGTGCGCCGCGAGGACCTCGCGTTCGTCGCCCAGATGCTCCGCGACGACGAGCGGCTGCGCTTCGAGCTCTGCACCGGCGTCAGCGGCGTGCACTACCCCGAGGACGCCGGCCGCGAGCTGCACGCGGTCTACCACCTGCTCTCGATGACCCACAACCGACGGGTCCGGCTCGAGGTCTCCTGCCCCGACAGCGACCCGCACATCCCGTCGCTGGTCGAGCATCTACCCCACCAACGACTGGCACGAGCGCGAGACGTTCGACATGTTCGGCATCGTGTTCGACGGACACCCCGCGCTGACCCGGATCCTGATGCCCGACGACTGGCCGGGCCACCCGCAGCGCAAGGACTACCCACTCGGCGGCATCCCGGTCGAGTACAAGGGCGGCACCGTTCCCGCCGCCCGACGAGCGGAGGTCGTACACCTGATGACGTCGACAGACGCACCCCACGAGGACATCTACGCCGGGTCCACCGAGACCAGCGACGGCCGGGTCTTCACCGTCTCCGGCCAGGACTGGGACTCCATCGCCGCCGGCCTCGCCGACCAGCCCGAGGAGCGCGTCGTCGTCAACATGGGGCCACAGCACCCGTCGACCCACGGCGTGCTCCGGCTGATCCTCGAGCTCGAGGGCGAGACGGTCACCGAGGCCCGCGCCGGCATCGGCTACCTGCACACCGGCATCGAGAAGAACATGGAGTTCCGCTCCTGGGTCCAGGGCGTGACGTTCTGCACCCGGATGGACTACCTCTCCCCGTTCTTCAACGAGGCGACCTACTGCCTCGGCGTCGAGCGGCTGCTCGGCATCGAGGACGACATCCCCGAGAAGGCCCAGGTCATGCGGGTCCTGCTCATGGAGCTCAACCGGATCTCCTCCCACCTCGTCGCCATCGCCACCGGCGGCATGGAGATCGGCGCGCTGACGGTGATGACGGTCGGCTTCCGCGAGCGTGAGCTCGTCCTCGACCTGTTCGAGCTGATCACCGGCCTGCGGATGAACCACGCGTTCATCCGGCCCGGCGGCGTGGCCCAGGACCTCCCGCCGGGCGCGCTCGACGAGATCCGCGACTTCGCCGCGCTGATGAAGAAGCGGCTCCCCGAGTACGCCGCCCTCTGCAACGCCAACCCGATCTTCAAGGCGCCGTCTGGTCGGCGTCGGGCACCTCGACCTGGCCGGCTGCCTGGCGCTGGGCATCACCGGCCCGGTGCTGCGCAGCACCGGCTACCCGTGGGACCTGCGCAAGACCGAGCCCTACTGCGGCTACGAGGACTACGACTTCGACGTCCAGACCTGGGACACCGCCGACTCCTACGGCCGGTTCCGGATCCGGCTGGCGGAGATGTGGGAGTCGCTGCGCATCGTCGAGCAGGCCGCCGAGCGGCTGGCGGGGCTCGAGGGGGCGCCGGTGATGGTCGCCGACAAGAAGATCGCCTGGCCCAGCCAGCTCGCGATCGGCTCCGACGGCATGGGCAACTCCCTCGACCACATCCGCCACATCATGGGCGAGTCGATGGAGGCGCTGATCCACCACTTCAAGCTGGTGACCGAGGGCTTCCGGGTCCCCGCCGGCCAGGCCTACGTGCCGATCGAGGCGCCCCGCGGCGAGCTCGGCGCCCACGTCGTGTCCGACGGCGGCACCCGCCCCTACCGCGTGCACTTCCGCGACCCGTCGTTCACCAACCTCCAGGCGCACCAGCGTCATGTCCGAGGGCGGCATGGTCGCCGACGTGATCGTCGCGATCGCCTCGATCGACCCGGTGATGGGAGGAGTGGACCGGTGATCGACCCCAAAGACGTACGACGAGCTCGACGCGAGATCGCCGCTCGCTACCCGCAGCCGCGCTCGGGGCTGCTGCCCGATGCTCCACCTCGTGCAGTCCGTCGAGGGCCGGGTCACCCCGGAGGGCATCGAGGCGTGCGCCGAGATCCTCGGCCTCAGCGCCGCCGAGGTCAGCGGCGTCGCGACGTTCTACACGATGTACAAGCGCAAGCCCGTCGGCGACTACCACGTCGGCGTCTGCACCAACACGCTGTGCGCGGTCATGGGCGGCGACGTGATCTTCGAGCGGCTCAAGGAGCACCTCGACGTCGGCAACGACGAGACCACCGAGGACGGCCGGATCACCCTCGAGCACGTCGAGTGCAACGCCGCCTGCGACTACGCCCCCGTGGTGATGGTCAACTGGGAGTTCATCGACAACCAGACCCCCGAGTCGGCCGTGCGGCTGGTCGACGACCTGCGGGAGGGCACGGACGTCCACTCCACCCGCGGCCCGAAGATCTGCACCTGGCGGGAGGCCGAGCGGGTGCTCGCCGGCTTCGCGGACGGGCTCGCCGACGAGGGTCCAGCCGCCGGCCCGGCCTCGCTGCTCGGGCTGGAGATCGCCCGCCAGAGCGGCTGGTCCGCGCCCGCCGGAGCCGGGTCGGCTCCGGCCAAGGAAGGAGAGCAGTGACCGACACCCTGACCCCGGTCCTCACCGCCACCTGGGGTGACGAGCGCGCCTGGACGCTCGCGGCGTACCAGAAGCGCGGCGGCTACTCCGCGCTGACGAAGGCGCTGGCGATGGCGCCCGACGACATCATCTCCGCCGTCAAGGACTCCGGGCTGCGCGGTCGCGGCGGCGCTGGCTTCCCGACCGGGATGAAGTGGGGCTTCATCCCGCAGGACAACCCCCACCCGAAGTACCTCGTCGTCAACGCCGACGAGTCCGAGCCGGGCACCTGCAAGGACATCCCGCTGATGATGGCCCGCCCGCACACGCTGGTCGAGGGCGTGATCATCAGCAGCTTCGCCATCCGGGCCAACAAGGCGTTCATCTACGTCCGCGGCGAGGTGCTGCACGTCATCCGCCGGGTGCAGGCCGCGGTCGCGCGAGGCCTACGCCGCCGGCCACCTCGGCGAGAACATCCACGGCTCGGGCTACGACCTCGACGTCGTGGTGCACGCCGGGGCCGGCGCCTACATCTGCGGCGAGGAGACCGCGCTGCTCGACTCGCTCGAGGGCCGGCGCGGCCAGCCGCGGCTGCGGCCGCCCTTCCCCGCCGTCGCCGGCCTCTACGCCAGCCCGACCGTGATCAACAACGTCGAGTCGATCGCCTCCGTGCCCGGCATCGTGCTGCACGGGCGCCGAGTGGTTCTCGTCGATGGGCACCGAGCGGTCCAAGGGCTACGGCATCTTCTCGCTGTCGGGCCACGTGACCAACCCCGGCCAGTACGAGGCACCGCTCGGCATCACGCTGCGCGAGCTGATCGACCTCGCCGGCGGCATCCGCGACGGCCACGAGCTGAAGTTCTGGACGCCGGGCGGGTCGTCGACGCCGCTGCTGACCGGCGAGCACCTCGACATGCCGCTCGACTTCGAGGCGGTCGGCGCGGCCGGCTCGATGCTCGGCACCCGCGCGCTGCAGGTCTTCGACGAGACGACCTGCGTGGTCCGCGCGGTGCTGCGCTGGACGGAGTTCTACAAGCACGAGTCGTGCGGCAAGTGCACGCCGTGCCGCGAGGGCACCTGGTGGCTGGTGCAGACGCTGGCGCGCCTCGAGCGCGGTGAGGGCACGCCCGAGGACCTCGACACGCTGCTCGACCAGTGCGACAACATCCTGGGCCGGTCGTTCTGCGCGCTCGGCGACGGTGCGACGAGCCCGATCACCTCGTCGATCAAGTACTTCCGCGACGAGTTCCTGGCCCACCTCGACCAGGGCGGCTGCCCGTTCGACCCGGTCGCCTCGACGCTGTTCGCCACCTCGACGACGGGCGGAGCCACGGCATGACACAAGCCCCGGAGAAGAGCTCCGACAAGACCGCCCGAGAAGACCGACCTGGTCACCCTGACGATCGACGGCATCAGCGTCAGCGTGCCCAAGGGCACCCTGGTGATCCGCGCCGCCGAGCAGGTCGGCATCCAGATCCCGCGCTTCTGCGACCACCCGCTGCTGGCGCCGGTCGGCGCCTGCCGCCAGTGCCTCGTCGAGGTCGCCCTGCCCGGGCCCGACGGGTCGATGCGGCAGATGCAGGGCCCTCCCGGGCGGATGAAGCCGCAGGCGTCCTGCACGCTGACGGTCACCGAGGGCATGGAGGTGCAGACCCAGATCACCTCCGAGGGGGCCGACAAGGCCCAGCAGGGGGTGATGGAGTACCTGCTGATCAACCACCCGCTCGACTGCCCGGTCTGCGACAAGGGCGGCGAGTGCCCCCTGCAGAACCAGGCGATGAGCAACGGTCGCGGCGAGTCCCGCTTCTCCGCCACCGGCGGCGTCAAGCGCACCTTCCCCAAGCCGATCAACATCTCCGCCCAGGTCCTGCTCGACCGCGAGCGCTGCGTGCTCTGCGCCCGCTGCACGCGGTTCTCCGAGCAGATCGCCGGCGACCCGTTCATCGCGCTGATCGAGCGCGGCGCGCTGCAGCAGGTCGGCATCTACGAGAAGCAGCCCTTCGAGAGCTACTTCTCCGGCAACACGATCCAGATCTGCCCGGTCGGCGCGCTGACCTCGGCCGACTACCGCTTCCGCTCCCGCCCGTTCGACCTGGTCTCGACGCCCGTCCGTCGGCGAGCACGACGCGTGCGGCGCGGCGATCCGCGTCGACCACCGACGCGGCAAGGTGATGCGCCGTCTGTCGGGCAACGACCCCGAGGTCAACGAGGAGTGGATCACCGACAAGGACCGCTTCGCGTTCACCTACGCGCGGGCCGAGGACCGGCTGACCTACCCGCTGGTCCGGCGAGGACGGCGAGCTGCGGGCCGCGTCCTGGCCCGAGGCGTTCGCCATCGCGGCGCGCGGCCTGGCCGCCGTCGGCAAGGCGGGCGTGCTCACCGGCGGCCGCGTCACCGCCGAGGACGCCTACGCCTACGGCAAGTTCGCCCGGGTGGCGCTCGACACCAACGACATCGACTTCCGCTCCCGCCCGCCTGTCGGCGGAGGAGACCGGCTTCCTGGGCCGCCACGTCGCGCTCAGCCAGGGCGTGACGTACGCCGACCTCGAGGCCGCCTCGACGGTGCTGCTGGTCGGTCTGGAGCCCGAGGACGAGGCAGGCACGATCTTCCTCCGGCTGCGCAAGGCCGCGAGCTCCGGCACCGCGGTGCTCAGCGTGGCCACCGCACTCCTCGCGCGGGCTGCACCAAGATGAGCGGCCGGCTGCTCCCGACCGCACCGGGCGCCGAGGCACAGGCGCTGGCCGAGCTGCCAGCCGACGTGCCGCTCGACAGCGCCGGCGTCATCCTGGTCGGGGAGCGGCTGGCGACCTCGCCGGGTGCCCTCACCGCCGCTGCCGACCTCGCCGCCCGCACCGGCGCCGCGCTGGCGTGGGTGCCGCGCCGCGCCGGCGACCGCGGCGCCGTCGAGACCGGCTGCCTGCCCACGCTGCTGCCCGGTGGCCGCCCGGTCGCCGATGCGGCTGCCCGCGTCGACATCGCCACCGCCTGGGGTGTCGCCGGCCTGCCCGCGCAGGCGGGCCGCGACGCCGACGCGATCGTCGCCGCGGCCGCCGACGGGGACGCTCGGCGCTCGTCGTCGGCGGAGTCGACCCCGACGACACCGCCGACCCGGCGGCCTTCCGCGACGGCGCTCGACAAGGCCGGCTTCGTGGTGGCCCTCGAGCTGCGCGAGACCGACGTGACCCGGGCCGCCGACGTCGTCTTCCCGGTGGCTCCGGTCAGCGACAAGGCCGGCACGTTCGTGACGTGGGAGGGCCGGCTCCGGCCGTTCGGCCGCGTCTTCGACCACAACCCCAGCTCGCTGCCCGACCTGCGGGTGCTCGCGGGGATCGCCGAGGAGCTCGAGCGGCCGCTGGGCTTCCGGACGGTCGCCGAGGTGCGCACCGAGTGGGAGCAGCTGGGTCCCTGGGACGGCGGCCGCCCGGAGTTCAACGCAGCGGCAGCGGCGGCGGCCGGCGAGGCGACGGAGACAGTGGCACTCGCCACCTGGAAGCAGATGATCGACCTGGGGTCGATGCAGGACGGCGAGGAGCACCTTCGAGCCACCGCCCGGCCGCCGGTCGCCCGCCTCAGCCCGACGACGTACGCCGGCCTCGGCAGCGAGCAGGTGACCATCACCGGCGACCGCGGCGAGGTGACGCTCCCGGCAGAGCCGGCCGACGACATGGTCGACGGCGTCGTGTGGGTGCCGGCCAACTCCTTCGGCGACGGGGTGCTGGCCGATCTGGCCTCACCCGGCAGCCGGGTGACGGTGAAGGGAGCAGGACGGTGAGTCTTCTGTCCACCTCGATGGCCTTCGGCCCCGTGGGCACCGCCGCCGAGGGGCCCGGTCTCGAGGCCTTCGGTCAGGACTCGGTCTGGGTCGTCATCCTCAAGGCCGTGCTGATCTTCCTGGTGCTGGTGCTGCTGACGCTGTTCAACATCTGGTTCGAGCGCCGCGTCGTGGCGCGGATGCAGCACCGCATCGGCCCCAACGTGCAACGGCCCCTTCGGCCTGCTGCAGTCGCTCGCCGACGGCGTCAAGCTCGCGCTGAAGGAGGACATCGTCCCCAAGGCCGCCGACAAGGTGGTCTTCTTCCTGGCGCCGATCATCGCGGTGATCCCTGCCTTCGTGACGTTCGCGGTGATCCCGTTCGGTCCCGAGGTGCGGATCCCGTTCACCGACACGGTCACCCCGCTGCAGCTCACCGACATGCCGGTGGCGGTGCTGTTCGTGATGGCGATCGCCTCGATCGGCATCTACGGCATCGTGCTCGGCGGCTGGTCGTCGGGCTCGACGTACTCCCTGCTCGGCGGCCTGCGCTCCAGCGCCCAGATGATCTCCTACGAGGTCGCCATGGGCGCTGGCGCTCGTCGCTGTCTTCCTCTACTCCGGCTCGATGTCGACCTCGGAGATCGTGGCCCAGCAGAACGCCGACGGCTACTTCTGGTTCGGGCTGATGCTCGCGCCGTCGTTCATCATCTACATGATCGCGATGGTCGGGGAGACCAACCGAGCGCCCTTCGACCTCCCAGAGGCCGAGGGCGAGCTGGTCGGCGGCTTCCACACCGAGTACTCCATCCTGAAGTTCGCGCTGTTCTTCCTCGCCGAGTACATCAACATGGTCACCGTCTCGGCGGTGGCGACGACGCTGTTCCTCGGCGGCTGGCACGCCCCGTGGCCGATCATCAACATCTGGCCGGGTGCCGACGAGGGCTACTGGCCGCTGCTGTGGTTCTTCGGCAAGGTCTTCTTCTTCGTGTTCATCTTCATCTGGCTCCGCGGGTCGCTGCCGCGGCTGCGCTACGACCAGTTCATGCGCTTCGGCTGGAAGCGGCTGATCCCGATCTCGCTGGTCTGGATCCTCGCCGTCGCCACCATCCAGCGCGATCAAGAACAACGGCGGCTTCGACACGCGCACCCTGCTGGTCGGCGGTGCCGCGGTGATCGTGCTGTTCCTCGCGGTCAGTCTGGTGGCCGACCGGATGGGGAGCGCGGAGGAGGAGCTCGACGACGAGGCCGACGCCGACGCGTTCGCGGCGGCTTCCCGGTCCCCCCGATGCCGGCCGGCGGGGCCGTCCGCGGTGCCGCCGCCCCGCTCGACCTTCGAGGCCCGGGAGTCATCGGCCGGTCCCTCCGTCGCGAGCTCCGGTGAGGAGATCTGATGAGTGAGTCACCCTCGTTGAAGGAGCAGTTCTGGGACCCGGTCGCGGGTTTCGGGGTGACCTTCCGGACGATGTTCAGGAAGGTCGTCACCGAGCAGTACCCCTTCGAGAAGCAGCCCGACCGCTCCGCGCTTCCACGGCCGACACCAGCTCAACCGCTGGCCCGACGGCCTGGAGAAGTGCATCGGGTGCGAGCTGTGCGCCTGGGCCTGCCCGGCCGACGCGATCTACGTCGAGGGCGCCTCCAACACCGACGACGAGCGGTTCAGCCCCGGTGAGCGCTACGGTCGCGTCTACCAGATCAACTACCTGCGCTGCATCCTCTGCGGGCTGTGCATCGAGGCCTGCCCGACGCGGGCGCTGACGATGACCAACGAGTACGAGCTGGCCGACGACAACCGTGCCGACCTGATCTACGAGAAGCAGGACCTGCTGGCACCGCTGCTCCCCGGCATGGAGCAGCCGCCGCACCCGATGCGGCTCGGCGACGACGAGGGCGACTACTACCGCGGCGACCTTCTCCGCGGCCGCCGGCGGTCCGGGGACGAGGGGGCCGACCGATGACCGCGTTCTGGATCCTGGCCCCGGTCATGGTGCTGGCCGCGCTCGGCATCCTGTTCGTCCGCAAGGCCGTGCACGCCGCGCTGCTGCTCGCCGTGGTGATGATCAGCCTGGCGGTGCTCTACGCCGCCCTCGAGGCGCCGTTCCTCGTTCGCCGTGCAGATCATCGTCTACACCGGCGCCATCCTGATGCTGTTCCTCTTCGTGCTGATGCTGGTCGGCGTCGACGCCTCCGACTCGGTCGTCGAGACGATCAAGGGCCAGCGGTGGCTGGCCTTCCTCGGCGGCGCGCTGCTGGCGGCGCTGCTGGTCACCGGCGGTCGCGCAGGTGACGCTCGGCGCGGCCGTCGGGCCTGGAGGCCGCCAACAGCGGCGGCAACGTCCAAGGCGCTGGCCAACATCATCTTCTCCCACTACGTGTTCGCCTTCGAGGTGACCTCGGCGCTGCTGATCACCGCGGCGGTCGGCGCGATGGTGCTGGCCCACCGCGAGCGGCTCTCCCCGAAGGCGACGCAGGCCGACCTGGCCAAGCAGCGAATGCGCGACTACGCCGAGTCCGGCAAGCACCTGGGCCCGCTGCCTCCGCCGGGTGTCTTCGCCCGCCACAACGCGGTCGACACCCCGGCCCTGCTGCCCGACGGCACCGCGGCGGAGTCGTCGGTGTCGCGGGTGCTCGCGGCCCGGGGCACCGTGCGCTCCGCACCGGCCGAGGCCCAGCACGTCGACGAGATCGAGGCCCAGCTCCAGGGCGACCTTCCCGGTGACGACGAGGAAGGGGGCGAGGCGTGAACATCACCGCCTACATCGTGCTCTCGGCGATCCTGTTCACGCATCGGCACCATCGGCGTGCTGACCCGCCGCAACGCCATCGTGGTGTTCATGTGCGTCGAGCTGATGCTCAACGCCTGCAACCTCGCGCTGGTCACCTTCGCCAAGCAGCACGGCAACCTCGACGGGCAGGTCACCGCCTTCTTCGTGATGGTGGTCGCCGCTGCCGAGGTCGTCGTCGGACTCGCGATCATCATGACCATCTTCCGGACCCGCCGCTCGGCCTCGGTCGACGACGCCAGCCTGCTGAAGTACTGAAGGACGCGACGTGACAATCCCTGAAGCGAACCTCTGGGTGCTCGCCGCCGAGAGCGGAGGCCACGAGGTGCCGGTGATCGACCCCGGCGCCGCCTCCGGCGTGTTCAGCCTGATGTGGCTGGTGATCGCGCTGCCGGCGGCCGGTGCGGTCGTGCTGCTGCTCGGTGGCGCACTGCTCGACAAGGCGGTCACGCGCTGGGGCCACCTGCTCGGCTCGGCCACCGTGCTCGGCTCGTTCGCCGTCAGCCTGGCGATGTTCCTCGGGCTGCTCGGCCGCGACGAGACGGAGCGCCAGGTCGGGCAGCACCTCTTCACCTGGTTCGAGGCCGGCCGGCTCAGCGTCGGGATGGACCTGCTCTACGACCCGCTGTCCGCGCTCTTCCTGCTGCTGATCACCGGCGTCGGCTCGCTGATCCACATCTACTCCATCGGCTACATGGAGCACGACCCGCGACGGCGCCGCTTCTTCGGCTACCTCAACCTCTTCGTCGCCGCGATGCTCGTGCTGGTCCTGGCCGCCAACTACGTCGGCGTGTTCCTCGGCTGGGAGGGCGTCGGCCTGGCGTCGTACCTGCTGATCGGCTTCTGGCAGCACAAGCCGTCCGCGGCGGCCGCCGCCAAGAAGGCCTTCGTCATCAACCGGGTCGGCGACATCGGGCTCAGCCTGGCGATCGCGCTGATGTTCGCGACCTTCGGCACGACGGCGTTCGTCGGCCATCTCCGCGGTCTCGGGCGAGGCGTCGGAGTCGCGGCTCAACGCCATCGGCCTGCTCCTGCTGCTCGGCCGCCTGCGGCAAGTCCGCCCAGGTGCCGCTGCAGGCCTGGCTGCTCGACGCGATGGAGGGCCCGACCCCGGTCTCGGCGCTGATCCACGCCGCGACCATGGTCACCGCGGGCGTCTACCTCGTCGTGCGCTCCAACTTCGTCTTCGAGCTCGCGCCCGCCGCGCAGACCGCCGTCGTGGTCGTCGGCGCGGTCACGCTGCTCTGGGGCGCCGATCATCGGCTGCGCGAAGGACGACATCAAGAAGGCCCTGGCCGGCTCGACGATGAGCCAGATCGGCTACATGATGCTCGCCGCCGGGCTCGGCGTCGCGGGCTACGCCTTCGCGATCTTCCACCTGCTCACCCACGGCTTCTTCAAGGCCAACATGTTCCTCGGCGCCGGCTCGGTGATGCACGGCATGAACGACGACGTCGACATGCGGCACTACGGCGGGCTGCGCACCGAGATGCGCTTCACCTTCTGGACGTTCCTGCCTCGGCTACCTCGCGATCATCGGGTTCCCCGGCACCGCCGGCTTCTTCTCGAAGGACAAGATCATCGAGGCGGCGTTCGGCCAGAACATCTGGGTCGGTCTGGCTGCGCTGCTCGGCGCCGGCATCACCGCGTTCTACATGACCCGCGTCGTGCTGATGACCTTCTTCACCAAGCCGCGCTGGGAGAAGGACGTCCACCCGCACGAGTCGCCCCTGGTGATGACGGTGCCGCTGATGATCCTCGGTGCGCTCTCGCTCGTCGGTGGCCTGATGATGTTCGGCTGGATCGGCGACTGGCTCGCCCCCGTGGTCGGCGCCGAGGAGCACCACGACCTGCCGATCCCGGTGTGGGCGATCATCGCGCTGACGCTGACCGTCGTCGCGATCGGCGTCGGCATCGCCTGGATGCTGGTCCAGCAGCGTGAGGTCCCGCGCGAGGCGCCGCAGGACGTGTCCTTCGTGACGCGCGCCGCCCGTGCCGACCTCTACGGCGACGCGATCAACGACACGCTCGTCGTCGAGCCGGGCGCCGCGACGGTGCGCGCGCTGACCGCCATCGACGACGGGGTCGTCGACGGTGCCGTGGAGGGCGGGGCCCTGGCGGTCGCCGGGGCGGGCTCGCGGCTGCGTCGGCTGCAGAACGGCTTCGTCCGCTCCTATGCCCTCTTGTTCCTCGGTGGCGTGCTGCTCGTCGCCCTGTCCCTGATGGCGGTGACGCTCGCATGAACGAGTTCCCCTGGCTCTCGCTGCTGATCCTGGTGCCGCTCGTCGGTGCCGTGGTCGTGGCGCTGTTGCCCGCGGACCTCCCGCGACCTGGTCAAGCAGACCGGGATCGGCCTGTCGCTGGTGACGCTCGCCCTCGCGATCGGCGCCGCCACCCAGTACACCCTCGGCGGCGGCATGCAGCTGGAGGAGCAGCACGCCTGGGTCAAGCCGCTGGGCGTCTACTACTCCCTCGGCGTCGACGGGCTCGGCCTGTTGATGGTGCTGCTGACGACGGTCCTGGTGCCGCTGGTCCTGGTCGCGTCGTGGCGCGACGCCGACGAGGGGAGCACGACCGCCTTCGTGGCCTGGACGCTCGCCCTCGAGGCGCTGTCGATCGCGGTCTTCACCGCCACCGACGTGTTCCTCTTCTACGTCGTGTTCGAGGCGACGCTGATCCCGGCCTACTTCCTGATCGGTGGCTTCGGCCGCCCGGGTCGCAGCCGGGCCGCGGTGAAGTTCCTGATCTACCAGCTGGCCGGCGGCCTGATCATGCTGGCCTCGGTGATCGGCCTCTACGTCGTCTCCGCCGACTCCGGCTCGCCGACGTACCTCCTGCACGAGCTGGCCGCCCTCGACATCGACCCGACCACCCAGCGCTGGCTGTTCCTCGGCTTCTTCATCGCCTTCGCGATCAAGGCGCCGATGTTCCCGGTCCACACCTGGCTGGCCGACACCACCGAGAAGGCCACCACAGGCACCAGCGTGCTGCTGGTCTGCATCCTCGACAAGATCGGCACGTTCGGCATGCTGCGGTTCTGCCTGGGGCTGTTTCCCGAGGCCTCCCAGTGGGCCACGCCGGTGGTGGTGGTGCTCGCGCTGATCTCGATCGTCTACGGCGCCCTGGTCGCGATCGGCCAGGACGACGTGCTCCGGCTGATCGGCCTGACCTCGCTGTCGCACTTCGGCTTCATCGTCCTGGGCATCTTCGTCCTCAACAGCCAGGGCGGCGCCGGCGCGATCCTCTACATGGTCAACCACGGCATCGGCACCGCCCTGTTGTTCCTCGTGGCCGGCTTCCTGATCCGCCGCAGCGGCACCTCGCTGATCAGCGAGATGCGCGGCATCGAGAAGGTCACCCCGGTGCTCGCAGGCGTGCTGCTGATCGCGGGTCTGGCAGGAGCCGGCCTGCCCGGGCTGGCGCCGTTCGTCTCCGAGCTGCTGGTCATCATCTCCGCCTTCCAGCACGCGTGGTGGGCCGGTGCGATCGCGGTGACCGCGATCGTGCTCGCGGCGATCTACATGCTGTGGATGTACCAACGCACGATGACCGGCCCGACCCCCGTGGCCGCGGAGGGGATGGCCGACCTCGGCCGCCGTGAGGCCAGCGTGGTCACCCCGCTGCTCGTCGGGCTGCTGGTGTTCGGCTTCTACCCCATGCCGCTGCTCGACGTGATCAACCCCTACGTCGACCAGACGCTGACCCAGGTGGGTGTGACCGATGAGGCCCCGGTGGTCTCGACGAGTGCCGGCCACGCGGCCGAGGGAGGCCACGAGTGAACGACTTCTCCAGCCCCACGATCGAGTACGCCCAGCTCTGGCCGCTGCTCGTGGTGTTCGGCGTCGCGTGCCTCGGGCTGCTCCTCGAGGCGTTCCTGCCCCGGCCCTCCCGCTACCTCGCCCAGACCACCCTGACCATCGGCGGCCTGGCCGTCGCCCTGTTCGGCACGGTCATGGTCGGCCGCAACCTGGCCGAGCTCGGCGACGGTGCCGCCCGTGGGTCGCTGACGGCCGAGCAGACGATCGCCGTCGACGGGCCCACGGTCTTCCTGTGGGGGCTGCTGCTCGTGCTCGGCATCGCCGGCGCGCTGCTGTTCGCCGAGCGCGAACTCGACGGCGGTCTCTCGGCGTTCGCCGGACAGGCCAGCGCCCTCCCCGGCACCGACGCCGAGCGCGAGGCCTCCACCAAGGGGCTCGAGCACACCGAGGTCTACCCGCTGCTGCTCTTCGCGCTCGGCGGCATGATGCTCTTCACCGCGGCCAACGACCTGCTCACGCTGTTCGTCGCCCTCGAGGTGCTGTCGCTGCCGCTCTACCTGATGTGTGGTCTGGCCCGACGGCGCCGCCTGCTCTCGCAGGAGGCCGCGATGAAGTACTTCCTGCTCGGGGCGTTCTCCTCCGGCTTCTTCCTCTACGGTGTCGCGCTGATCTACGGCTTCTCGGGCTCGCTGGAGTTCGCCGAGATCAACGAGGCCGTCCGCAACGACGCGGGCAACCAGGCGCTGCTGGCGCTCGGGTTGGGGCTGCTGGCCGTGGGCCTGCTGTTCAAGGTCGGCGCCGTGCCCTTCCAGTCGTGGACGCCCGACGTCTACCAGGGCGCCCCGACGCCGGTGACGGCGTTCATGGCCGCAGCCACCAAGGTGGCGGCGTTCGGCGCGATGCTCCGGCTCTTCTACGTCGCCTTCGGCTCCGAGCGTTGGAGCTGGCAGCCGATGCTGTGGATCATCGCGATCCTGACCATGGTCGTCGGCGCGGTGCTCGCCATCGCACAGACCGACGTGAAGCGGATGTTGGCCTACTCGTCGGTGGCCCACACCGGCTTCCTGCTGACCGGCGTGCTGGGCGTCCAGAGCGCCACCGAGCTGGCCGACGGGCAGATCACCTCGCTGCAGGCCGTGCTCTTCTACCTCACGACCTACGGCTTCGCCACGCTCGGTGCCTTCGCGGTCGTCTCGCTGGTCCGCGACGCCGCGGGCGAGGCGACGACGCTGTCCCGCTGGTCCGGGCTCGGCAAGGAGTCCCCGCTGGTCGCCGGCGTCTTCGCCTTCTTCCTGCTGGCGATGGCGGGCATCCCGCTCACCTCCGGCTTCGTGGGCAAGTGGGCGGTGTTCTCCGTGGCCGCGTCGGCCGGAGCCTGGCCCGTGGTGATGGTGGCGATCCTCAGCAGCATCATCGCGGCGTTCTTCTACGTCCGCGTCATCTGGCTGATGTACTTCGCCGAGCCCGCGAGAGCGACGCGCCGGCCGTCGCCGACCCGTCCGTGCTCACCGCCGGCACGATCGCCGTGGCTGTCGTCGTGACCGCCCTGCTCGGCGTCCTCCCTGGCCCGGTGATGGACCTCGCCGGGACGGCAGGAGCCTTCATCAGGTGAGCGCCGACCCAGGGGCGAGCTGGCCAGGAGAGAGTGGGCCGCCGGGGCTGGCGCTGCCGGTCCTGGACGACGACCTCGCTGCACGACTGCTGACCCGGCTGGAGCGAGTCGAGCGCTCGCTCGCGGGCCATGTCGTCAGCCGTGCGCCCTTCGTCACCGAGGCGGCCTCCCACCTGCTCGCCGCCGGCGGCAAGCGGGTGCGGCCGCTGCTGGTGCTGCTGGCGGCCGAGTGTGGCCCCCACCCCGACAACGACGAGGTGGTCACCGCGGCCTGCGTCGTCGAGCTCACCCACCTGGCCTCGCTCTACCACGACGACGTGATGGACGAGGCGGCGCTGCGCCGCGGTGCCGACTCCGCCAACGCGCGCTGGGACAACCACGTCGCGATCCTCACCGGCGACTTCCTCTTCTCGAAGTCGTCGGAGCTGACCGCCGAGCTGGGCGCCTCGGCCGTGCGGATCCAGGCCGAGACGTTCACCGCGCTCGTCGAGGGCCAGATCATGGAGACGCTCGAGCCGGGCCCCGGCCAGGACCCGCTGCGCCACTACCTCGACGTCGTGGCCGGCAAGACCGGGTCGCTGATCGCCACCTCGGCGCGCTACGGCGCGATCTTCGGCGGCGCGTCGGACGACGTACAGGCTGCCTTGACGGCGTACGGCGAGATCGTCGGGGCCGCGTTCCAGCTCTCCGACGACATCCTCGACATCGCCTCCGACTCCGACGAGTCCGGCAAGACCCCCGGCACCGACCTCCGTGAGGGCGTGCCGACGCTGCCGGTGCTGATGGCGCGGGCCTCGACCGACCCGGCCGACGTCCGGCTGCACGAGCTCCTGGCCGCCGACCTGACCGACGACGTGCGGCACGCCGAGGCCCTGGCCCTGCTGCGGGCGCACCCGGCGATGGACCAGGCCCGGGCCTACGTCGTCGACCAGGCGCGGGCGGCCAAGCAGCTGCTCACCGCCCTCCCCGACGGCCCCGTCCGCCAGGCCCTCGAGGCCTTCGCCGACGTCATCGCCGTCCGCTCGGCGTAGGCCGCTTCACTGGGGGTGGTGGTTCACCAGGGTAAGTAGGCGAATCCTCGCCTACCCAGGTGAGTTCACCCGGAGAAGCGACCACTCACCTGCCTACCCTGGTGAACCTCCACCAGCCCCTACGCCGCCGAGGTCTCGGCGACCAGGCGGAGCTGGCGGCGGCGGTGCCGCCAGGCCTCGACGGTGAAGAGCGACAGCGCGAGCCAGATCAGGACGAAGCCCACCCACCGGCCGAGCGGCATCGGCTCGGCGAACCACAGCACCCCGAGGGCGAACTGCAAGACCGGGGCGAGGTACTGCAGCAGACCCAGCGTCACCAGCGGGATCCTGGTGGCCGCTGCACCGAAGCAGATGAGCGGTACGGCGGTGACCACGCCGGTCGAGGCCAGCAGCAGTGCGTGCCCGACGCCGTGCGCGCCGAAGGCGAGCGAGCCCTGCGCCTCGAGCCACGCCGAGGTACGCGACCGCCACGGGCGCGATCAGCAGGGTCTCGAAGGCCAGCGACTCCACCGCCCCGGCGCCGGCGAGCTTCTTGGCCAGGCCGTAGGTGCCGAAGGAGCAGGCGAGGAGCAGCGCCACCCACGGCAGCCGGCCGTAGTCGACCGTCAGCACACCGACGGCGATCACCGCGACCCCGACCGCCATCCACTGCTCCCGACGCAGCCGCTCGCCGAGGACCACGATGCCCATCAGCACGCTCACCAGGGGGTTGATGAAGTAGCCCAGGCTGGACTCCACGACGCGGCCGTTGTTGACCGCCCAGATGTAGGTCAGCCAGTTGAGCGTGATCACCATGGCCGCACCGGAGAGCAGCAGCGCCCGTCGACGGTCGCGCAGAATGGCGACGAAGGCGGCGCGACGACGCAGCACGACGACGAGCGCGCCCATCACCAGGCACGACCACAGCACGCGGTGAGCGAGGATCTCCGGCGCCCCGGCCGGCTCGAGCAACGGCCAGTAGAGTGGGAACGCGCCCCACATGGTGTAGGCGGCGATGCCGAGGAGCAGACCACGGCGCGACTCCGACACCGCGCCAGCATAGGGCCGGCAGGGCAGCCGCGACCCGAGGGGGATCATGAGCGTACGACGTCTGGCGACCGCCGCCCTGTCCGTGCTGCTCGCGGCCGGGCCGGTGGCCGCGGCGACCCCCGCCGCGGCCGAGCCGCTGCCTACCCGCACGGTTGTGTCCAAGGTCGTGAAGAACAAGGGCCACCTGATCTTCAAGGGCCGGGTGGACCCCGGCGACCCCGACAAGAACGTCGTGATCCAGCGCAAGAAGTGTGGCAAGTGCGCCTGGAAGTTCTATGCCAAGGTCCAGACCGACGAGACCCTCCACTACAAGCGCGAGATCGCGGTGCCGCGCAAGGGACGCTGGTTCTACCGTGCGAAGGTCAGCGCCTACGGCGGCTACGGGCCGTCGCGCAGCGGCGTCTGGAAGGTCTACCTCGCCTGACGCGCCCATCAGGACGCACCAGGACGCGAACCAGCGGTCACCTCGCCCCGCCGCAGACCGGGCCGGTCGTTTAGCCACCGGCGTTCGCGGGTAGCCTCACCATCGACTGTCCATCGACATGGGGGAACCTCGTGAACCGCATTTCAGCTCTGCTCGTCTCGATCACGCTCGGCGCGCTCCCGGCGGTGCTGCTGGCCGCTCCCGCCCAGGCAGCGCAGCGTGACCTCGTGGTGGCTGCACCTGTCGCGAAGACCGCACAGGCCGCTCTGCCCACCAGGACGATCACCATCAGCGCCGACAACAAGGGCAAGAAGGCCTGGGTCTTCGGCAAGGTGTCCGACAAGTACAAGAACAAGACCGTCATCATCAAGAAGCGCAAGTGCAGCGGCGGTGGCTGCAAGATGGTCAAGTACAAGACGGTCAAGACCAACAGCAAGAGCAAGTACAAGGCCAACGTCTTCGTCCCCAACAAGGGCAAGATCGTCTACCAGGCCCGGGTCAAGGCCTCCGGCGGTTTCGCCGCCTCGCTCAGCCCCAAGATCAAGCTCTACTGGATCTGAGCGCTCCGCCACCCGTCGATCGGGCTCGTCGACCACGTGGTCGACGAGCCCGATCGCTCGTGGTGGGGCTACACCACGGTCCAGGTGTCGCCGCCGCTGATCAGCGAGGCGAGCTGGGTCTCCCGCTCCTCGTCGACCAGCGCCCGCGCCGAGGTCACCTGGGCGCGCGCCTGGTCGTCGTACGTCGGCCGCTCGACCTGCCGGAAGATGCCGATGGGCGCTTGGTGCAGGTGACCTGCGTCGGTCAGCCGCGAGAGGGCGAAGGCGAGGGTGGGGTCGGCCTGGTAGGCGTCGTGGACCAGGACCGAGTCCTCGCCCACCTCGGCGACCGTGGCGACCTTGACCCCGCCACCGGGATCGCGGATCAGCCCCTTGCCGCCGTCCTTGCCGAAGCGGATCGGCTCGCCCTGGACCAGGGGGATGATCGCGTCCTCGGTGTCGCGACCCTTGACCGCCTCGAACGCGCCGTCGTTGAAGATCGGGCAGTTCTGGTAGATCTCGACGAGCGACGTGCCGCGGTGGGCCGCCGCCGCCGAGAGCACCGACGTCAGGTGCTTGCGGTCGGAGTCGATGGTGCGAGCCACGAACGACCCCTCGGCGCCCAGCGCTAGGGACACCGGGTTGAACGGGTGGTCGATCGACCCCACCGGCGTCGACTTGGTGACCTTGCCGGGCTCGGACGTCGGGGAGTACTGCCCCTTGGTGAGGCCGTAGATGCGGTTGTTGAACAGCAGGATCGTCATGTTGACGTTGCGCCGCAGTGCGTGGATGAGGTGGTTGCCGCCGATGGAGAGGGCGTCGCCGTCGCCGGTCACCACCCACACCGAGAGGTCCTCCCTCGCTGTGGCGAGACCGGTCGCGATGGCGGGCGCGCGACCGTGGATCGAGTGCATCCCGTAGGTGTCGAGGTAGTAGGGGAACCGCGACGAGCAGCCGATGCCGGAGACGAACACGATGTTCTCGCGGCGCAGGCCGAGGTCGGGCAGGAAGCCCTGCACGGCCTTGAGGACGGCGTAGTCGCCGCACCCGGGGCACCAGCGGACCTCCTGGTCGGAGGTGAAGTCCTTGCCGGTCTGCGCAGGCTCGTCGTCGCCGACCCGGGGCACCCGCTCGATTCCCGAGTGGAGGCCGGGGAAGGGGAGGTCGATGTCGGTCACGACAGTGCCTCCTGGGACGCCGTCATCGTGGGTGCGGGACCCCGGGCGTCGCGGGTGTGGTCCTCGGTCCCGGTCAGGTCGACGACGGCGCCCTCGGCCTGGGAGACCAGCTCGCCGATCGCCTCGGCGAGCTCACCGGCCTTGAGCGGCAGGCCCTGGACGCGGTGGTAGCCGATCACGTCGACGAGGTACCTCGCGCGCAGCAGCATGGCCAGCTGGCCGAGGTTCATCTCGGGGACGAGCACCTTGTCGTAGCGGCTCAGCACGTCGCCGAGGTCGGCGGGGAAGGGGTTGAGATGGCGTAGGTGGGCCTGCGCGACGGCGAAACCCGCCCTCCGGACACGGCGTACGCCGGCTCCGATGGGGCCGTAGGTCGACCCCCAGCCCAGCACCAGCACCTTGGCCCGCCCCTCTCCGGGAGGGCCGGACGGGTCGTCGACGTGCAGCGGAGGCAGGGAGTCGGCGATCCGGTCGACCTTGGCCTGCCGGGTGCGCACCATGAAGTCGTGGTTGGCGGGGTCGTAGGAGATGTTGCCGTTGCCGTCGGCCTTCTCCAGCCCGCCGATGCGGTGCTCGAGACCGGCCGTGCCCGGGATCGCCCACGGCCGCGCGAGCGTGGCCTCCTCGCGGAGGTAGGGCCAGAACTCCGCCGGCTCACCGTCGGCGTCGCCGCTGCCGCCGTAGTTGGCTGCGGTCGCGAAGGCGGGGTCGATCGTCGGCAGCTCGTCGAGCTCGGGGATCCGCCACGGCTCGGAGCCGTTGGCGAGATAGCCGTCGGAGAGCAGCATCACCGGGGTGCGGTAGGTGATCGCGATCCGTGCCGCCTCGACCGCGGCGTCGAAGCAGTCGCCGGGGGAGCGCGGCGCCACGATCGGCACCGGCGCCTCGCCGTTGCGGCCGAACATCGCCTGCAGCAGGTCGGCCTGCTCGGTCTTGGTCGGCAGCCCGGTCGAGGGGCCCCCGCGCTGGACGTCGATCACCAGCAGCGGCAGCTCGGTCATCACCGCGAGTCCGATGGTCTCCGACTTCAGGGCGATGCCGGGGCCGGACGTGGTCGTCACGCCGAGCTGCCCGGCGAAGCTCGCGCCGAGCGCCGCGCCGATGCCGGCGATCTCGTCCTCGGCCTGGAAGGTCGTGACGCCGAAGGACTTGTGCTTGCTCAGCTCGTGGAGCACGTCGGAGGCGGGGGTGATGGGGTAGGACCCGAGGAAGATCGGCAGCCCCGACTGCACGCCCGCGGCGATCAGGCCGTAGGCCAGGGCGAGGTTGCCGGTGATGTTGCGGTAGGTGCCGGGCGGCATCGTGGCCGGCTTGATCTCGTAGGAGACCGCGAACGCCTCGGTGGTCTCGCCGAAGTTCCAGCCGGCCTTGAAGGCGGCGATGTTGGCGTCGCGGATGTCGGGCACCTTGGCGAACCGTCGGCTCAGGAAGTCGACGGTGGTCTCGACCGGCCGGCCGTACATCCACGACACGCAGGCCGAGCGCGAACATGTTCTTGGCGCGGCCGGCGTCCTTGCGCGAGAGGCCGAAGTCCTTGACCGCCTCGACCGTCATCCCGGTCAGGTCGATCGGATGGACCAGGTAGGCGTTGAGGGTGTCGTTCTCGAGCGGGTTGGCGGCGTAGCCGACCTTGGCGAGGTTGCGGGCGGTGAAGTCGTGGGTGTCGACGATGATCGTCGCGCCGGGCGGCAGGTCGCCGAGGTTGGCGAGCAGCGCGGCGGGGTTCATCGCCACCAGCACGTCGGGGGAGTCGCCGGGGGTCAGGATGTCGTGGTCGGCGAAGTGCACCTGGAACGACGAGACGCCCGGCAGCGTGCCCTGTGGGGCCCGGATCTCCGCGGGGAAGTTGGGCAGCGTCGACAGGTCGTTGCCGAACGCCGCGGACTGCTGGGTGAACCGGTCTCCGGTCAGCTGCATGCCGTCGCCGGAGTCGCCGGCGAACCTGATGATGACGCGGTCGAGCTGCTTGACCTGCTTGGTCACCTCTCGCCTGCTTCCTTGCCTGGGGCGCGCATGGAATGCCCCGTACGACGAACGCCTCAACGACCTCCCACGATAGCCCCGGCACGGTCGCTGTCGAAGCCATCCCCGGGTGCTGGACACCAGGCGTGCTGTGAGGCCGGCCACCCTCAGACCCGGCCGCGCTCGCCGTGGACGCCGATGCCGCTCCGTGCCAGGATGCAGAGACGGGGCGGTGTGCTCCCCCGCGCTGTCCCTCCGATGAGTCGAGTGTCGCCTCGGGGTGGCGGAGCGGAGACAGTGATGCGCGAGCACGAGCCAGCACCCACCCAGACCGACCGCACGGGCACCCCGTGGCCGTTGGCGCACGTCTCGGACCTGAGCCTGGTCCTCGGACACGGGGCGGACGCTCCCGACCCGGCCGACCTGGGCCAACCCCCCGCCGTCACGGAGGCGCTCGACCGGCACGTGGCCCACCGGCTGTCCCGCCGTCAGGTCCTCGTCTCCGGCACGGCAGGGGTGGCCGTGGGTGCCTGGGGCCAGGTCCCGGCCACGGCAGCGGTCGGAGAGGGCCGAGGTCGACCTCCGGGTCGCGGCCGCGGCACGGCGGCGTCGCTGAGTGCCGGCCTCGATGTCGGCTACCTCCGGCACGTGACCGAGACGCTCGCCGGCTTCGGCGACACCGCAGGCGGTTGGCGCCCCGGTGGTTCGCCGGCCAACCTCGAAGCCGTCGAGTGGATCGCCGACGAGATGCGCGCGGTCGGGCTGACCCGAGGTGGCCAAGCTCCCGGTGCCGATCGATCGCTGGGTCTTCCACGGTGCGTCGGTCGCGGTCTCCGGCGGCGCGACGTACGACGCGAGCTCGTGGGGCGGCGTACCTGGCACGCCCGCTGGCGGGATCACCGCCGAGGTGCTCGACCTGGGGCTCGGGCAAGCGGCCGACTACGAGGGCGTCGACGCGACCGGGAAGATCGTCCTGGTCAACTGGGCCTACGGCGACTACTGGGTGAACCGTCACGGCCACCAGGCCACCCTGGAGGGTGCGCTCGCCGTCATCTTCTACACGGGCACGACTGCCGGGGGCGCGTTCTACAACGTGCGTGACGACGGGCTGCTCAGCTTCGACGGCACCTACGACGACGACTGGGTGCCCTTCGTCTTCGTGACCCGGATCGCGGCCAACGACCTGCGAGCCCGGATCGCGGCGGGCCCGACGACCGTGACCCTCACCTCGAACGTGGAGCTGACCAGGGCCGAGAACGGCGGGGTGGGCTACAACGTGCTCGGCGCCATCCGCGGCACCGACCGGTCCGACGAGTTCATCATCTTCACCGGCCACCACGACGCCTGGTTCCGCGGCGCGGCCGATGACGCGACGGCGATCGCCGCCATGCTCGGGATCGCCAAGGCAGCGCGTGAGACCGGGTTCCGGCCGCGGCGGACTCTGCTCTTCCTGGCCAGCACCAATGAGGAGTACGGCTACACCGACGCCTACTACGAGTGGCTGATCGGCTGTTGGTACGCCGTGACGGAGCAGCGGCCGGACTGGAGCCGCAAGGCGATCCTGAGCCTCGACTTCGAGCTCCTCGGCACCGGTGACCCGGGCGAACGGCTCCTGATCCGCACCCATTCCGAGCTGCTGGCACATGCCGTGGAGAAGCAGCTGAGCGACCCGTCGCGGACCCCGTTCGGCGCCCTCTCGCAGAACGTCGTCTGGGCCAACGCCGACCACTTCACGCTGACCGCCGCCGGCATCCCGGGGATCTACTTCAACACCGTCGGCACGCAGTACCTCACGCGCAACTACCACACGAACTACGACGTCGTCTCCAACGTCAACATCGACTACCTCCGCCAGAACATCGAGGTGATCAACGACATCTGGGTCGACCACGACCGCTCGTCGATACCCTTGCTGGACTTCGTCGCTCGGGCCACCGAGGCCGAGACCCGCGTGGCCTATCAGGCGGAGCCCGGGGTCTCGCTCGAGGACCTCCCCGGCGTGGACGCACGGGCCGTGGCTCGGCTGTCGTCGGCGGTCGGCGCGTTCCGGGCGGCCGCGGAGGCGCTGGACGCCCGGCTCACGACGGCGCGGCCCCGCCGGTCGGGCAACGTCGGCAAGACGATGCTGGCGGTCGAGCGCGACCTGCTCACCGAGCTGGTCGCCCTGGATGTGTTCGACCAGTACATCTTCCCGCACCAGCAGCTGCTGCGAGACGCCACGCGGATGCACCTGGCCGTCACGGCGCTGAAGGCCGGCGACCCGGCGCTGGCCAACGACACCTATGTGCGGCGGACCGGGCTCACCAACGCGGGACGGCTCTTCGCCTACGAGACCTACGTCGCCGAGCTGGCCCGCCACGCACCTTCCGGGGACCGCCTGCAGTGGGGTGCCCAGGCCCACCTCGCGACGTACGTCGACCTGTGGCAGGAGTACCACTCGATCAGCGCGAAGATCGAGGCGGGGCTCACCGATCCGGCCGACTACGCCGCGGAGATCAGGTCGCTGCGACACAAGCTGCGTCCGGTGTACCGCGAGCTCAACCGCCGGCTGTGGCGGATGGCCAAGGTGTTCGATGGCGCTGCCCGCGGGTTGCGGAAGGCGGCCCGGCACGGGAAGCGCTAGCCGACGCCGAACCGTGAGCGCCGGCGTGCGGCGTCACCCGGGGAGCCTCCGCTTGGCGTCCGCCCGGCTGGCGCACGACCGGCCAGGGCCTGTCCTACGGGTCAGTACGTCGTGCCAGGTGCGTCGTACTGACCCGTATCCCCCGGGCCTTCGCTGCCGCGGCCGGTGCGCCGCCGCTACCTCTCGGACGAGTCCATGGCGCTGCTCAACGACACCGTGGATACGGGAGACCACGCCGCCATCGAAAGCGGCGAGTAGGGCACCGAGGATCCCTCAAAGCCCACCACCCTGCCGGGCTCTGTCCTCCTGCCAGGTGCATCGACGCGCCATCTCACGACGCGTGAGGTCCGACTTGCTGGAGCCCTTCGCGGAGCCAAGTCTGTGTGCGAGATCCTCTCCATCGCGACACTCCAGGCCAATGGAAGTCGCGGTCGAGGCTCGACCGTTCTGCAGATTGCTTGCGAGAGAGAACTCCAAGTCAAAGGGTAGGAGGTTCATGCTGACAGCTGCCGCTCCCGCTGCGTCGTTGAAGATCTTGATCGCCTCCTGGTGTCCAGCGTGATCCCGGCGAGCGTACGCTGCCTCCACCCTTGCGACGCCGGCTGAACGCGCCGAGATCCCGGGGCTGACGGGTTGGCCCGGAGTCTGGGCAGGGGGTTGGGGCGTCTACGGGCCGGTGCCGGGTGGGGGGTGGGGCTCGGTCAGCGACATGGTCGGGACTCCCCAGCCGCGTCGCAGCGAGTAGATGCGGATGGTGAAGATGACGAGGATGGGCAGCCAGAACAGCGCGAGGGCGGAGACCGGCAGCTCGAGCAGCAGCACGTAGAGCACCGCGCCGATGAAGGCGGCGGATGCGTAGAACTGCCCGTTTCGCAGCACGTCTGGGATCTCCATGGCCAGGACGTCGCGGATCATGCCCCCGCCCACGCCGGCGATCACGCCGACCAGGGCAGCGGCTATGGGGCTGGCGTCGGCCTGCAGGGCCACGTTGGTGCCGGTGATGACGAACAGCGCCATCCCGGCGGCATCGCTGATGCTCATCAGGTTGAGGCGCTCGCTGAACTGGATGATCCTCTGGCGGTACAGCGGCACTGTCGCCACCGCGACGACGGCGGCGACGATGACGAAGGTGGGGCTGGTCACCCAGAACACGGGCTGTTGCAGCAGCAGGTCGCGGACTGTCCCACCGCCAACGGCCACGATGCAGCCCAGCACCACGACCCCGACCAGGTCCATCCGTTTGCGGGCGGCCAGGAGCGCCCCGGAGACCGCGAACGCGATCGTGCCGGCGTACTCGAGGACTGGCTGGACGATGCCCAAGGCAGCGCCAAGCGGGTCCTCGGACGCCGCCTGCGCCACTCCCTCGACAACCATCGTCGCCACACCGGGCACAGTTGGCCGCTAGGGGTTCGGCGCCGACCGGGGTGCGGCGGCGACATCCACTACGTGGACCGGATCGGCTGGCGGATCGGCTTGCCCGGGTAGACCTTCAGCACGTGCGAGTCCTCGACGACGACGGTCCCGTTCACGAGCACGTACGGGATCCCGGTCGCCGGCAGCCCCGCCTGCTGCATCGTGGCGTTGTCGGTGACCGTGTCCGGGTCGAACACGACAAGGTCGGCGTCGGCACCGACCTGCACCCGGCCTTTGGCCCCCATCTGCGGCACACCGTTGCGTTCGAGGAACGACGCCACCTTGTAGGACATCTTGGAGATGGCGTCGCTGAGCGACAGGTCGGGGTTCTCGCGTGCCCAGCGCAACACCCTGGCGGCTGATCCGGCCGTTCGCGGATGGCCCTGGACCGCCTCGTAGGGCGTATCCCAGTCGCGGGCCATCGCGCCCGTCTCGGTCACGTTGAGGGGGAAGGCATCGCTGCCGACCACGCTCGAGGGGTGCAGGAGCCCGGCGGTCATGTCGTCCTCGGTGGCGGCGTAGAACATGATCGACGTCTGCGGGTCGGTCTGCATCAGCTCGTCGTAGCGGTCCTTGGTCAACGGCTTCAACGTGGCGGTCTCGATGATGTCGCCGTAGTCGCGGCCCATGTTCGGCCCGTAGTTGTCGGGCTTGAGGTAGTCCGCCCCCACGATCGACGCCCCGTAGTTGTAGGGGTAGATCTCGCCGACCACCGACACCCCGCGGGCGTTCGCCTCATCGAACATCGCCAGAGCCCGCACCGTGTCGGCGAGGGCCTGCTGGTGCATGTGGTGGAAGTAGACACCGCCACCAAAGGCGGCGGCGTTGGCGATCATCTCCTCGAACCCCAACATCCCGGTGACCGGAGCACGCTGGCTGGAGAACCTGCCGTGCACGTACGTGGCCCGACCATAGGCGCCCGCCAGTTGCTGCCAGGCAGACGTCTCGGCCGACGTGACCCCCCCGGTCATGTACCCGACCGCGACACCCACGCCCAGAGCGCCCTGCTGCAGGCCCTCGTCGATGATCTGCACGATCTGCCCGATCTGATCCTCGTCGGGCATCACGGTGGACCACTGCATGTCCACCAGTACGTGCTCGTCCTTGGCGAACACGTCAGTGGTGATGACCCCGGTGACCGACTCGTACTCCGGGTTGAACACCTTCTCCCGCGCCGCGATCGTGTTCACCGTCGCCCCGTAGTTGGCCTGCGAATGGCCCGCCAGACGGTCGTAGAACAGGTCCACCGGGTATGCGCCGGCCTCAAGATCCAGCTGCGTCGTCACGCCGCCGCGAAGCATGATCTTCTGGCTCAACGGCACATCGACGGTGTGCACGTGACAGTCGATGAACCCCGGGGCCACCACGTGCCCCCGAGCATCGATAGTCGCCCGGCCCTGCAAGGGGTCTGCGCTCACCGCGGCAATCGACCCACCCCGGACACCGACGTTGCGCACCGCATCCAGCCCCGACTCCGGGTCGATGACTCGCCCACCCGAGATCACAAGATCGTATTCGTCATTGGACATGCGTGAGTCCCCTTTCGCTACCGCGGATCGCCATCGCGGAAGATCCTTCACCATGGTAGCCAGCGGTCCGGGATGCCAGCCCGCCCGCCAGGTCAACGCGCACCTCAGCCGCGAGCCCGTCCACACGGGGGCGCGTCCGTCGCCGCGAGTCGCGCTACTCGCGGCACGATCCCCAACGCACTACCTGCGGCATGGGCGAGCATTCGCTGATGCCCCTGCGGGTGTGGAGACCGTGGCCGTTGGGTGGCAACGGGGTGTGCCGTCGGGGGTGTCAGATGCTCTCGACCAGGAAGAGGACGACGACGACGACGATCGCGATCTCGAGCAGGACCAGCCCGGCGGCCAGCAGTCCGGGGGAGGTCGGCTGGTGCCCGGTCAGCCCCGAGACGTGCAGTGCCCGCAGCGCGGCCCGGTACCGGGCCAGCCCCAGCAGGGTCATGGAGTAGCCCACGACCAGGAAGACGGTCACGAGCGCGACCTGCACCAACGGCGGCCAGGCATCACCGAGCAGACTGCTCACCAGCGACCCTCCCCCGGCGATGGCCAGCCCGGTCCGGAGCACGGCGAACAGAGTGCGCTCGGCGGCGAAGACAGTGCGGTACTGGGCAAGCTGCTGCGTCGTCGGCGCGGGGTGGCTGTCCGAAGTCATGTGTCACGTCCTAGCCCGTCAGGCCAGACCTGCGGGGAGCTCAGGGAGAAGGTGGCCATTCTCGACAGCGCCGTCGAGGAGTACAAACGCTAGCCAGTCGTCCGGTGGAGGCAGCTTCGGCCCGCAACGATTGCCGCTGTCTGTGACGGCGCTCAGATCTTGCAGGGGGTTGCCGTCTACCAGCAGGAGATCTGCGTAGGCGCCTTCCTTGACCACGCCTGGGTCGCCCTCCGGGTAGGGGTTGCGAAGCCCGCTCATCTTGAGGAGTTCACCGGCGGTGCTCGCTGCCATTCGCAGGATCTCGACCGGCTCGAGGACCTCACGCCCCGGGCGCCGATCCCACCGCCCCCACAGCGCCGGGCGCCGGTGCAACGGGTCGGCACGACATCTCCTCGTCCACCCTTCACGGTACGCGCGCGGTGAGCACCCGGACCGGGACCGTGACCCCGGCCACACCGTCGTCAGGCGGCGCCACAACGCGGACCGCAAGCTGCGTGGCTTGCCTCCACTGGCGTCGATGCGGGCCCTCCGATCCCGTCCCGCTCCGCCGGCAGGGGCGCAGCAGGGCTAGCATCCCCCCGTGGTCGAACAGGAGCGCAGCCGGTTGTCTTCGTGGGCACGGGCCTTCGTCAGCCCCTCGGGCGAGCCGGCGCAGTGGGGGCTGGTCCGGTTCGCGATCGTCGGTCTGGCGTTGGGGCTGGCCCTGGGGCTGGCGGTCGACACCTGGCAGATCGCCCTCCTACCAGCCCTGACGGCGGGCCTCGTGGCGGCCACGGGCGCGTCGGGCCCGTCGGCCATCGCCATGCGGGTCGCCGGGTTCGCGGCGGTCTCCACCGTCGTGCTCGTGTCGTTGGGCTTCCTCGCCAGTGGCCGCCCCTGGCTGGCAGCGCTCCTCATGGCGGGTGTCGCCGTGTTCACCTCCGCCGGCTTCGGTGCGGGGCCCGTGGGTGGTGCCGTGGGCATGCTGGGGACGCTGGCCTACGTCCTGGCGCTGGTCATCTCCACGGCGACGTCCGCGCGCGACAGCGCGACCCTGGCGGAGGTGGTGGTGCGGGTGTCGGCTGCGGCCGTCGTGGGGTGGGTGGTGGTGGCGGTCGGCTCACGGTGGCGTGAACGCGGTGCCCCGGCCCCCTCCCCGGCGCCGGGCGTCCCGCCCCCCTGGCAGCCGATCTGGCAGTCGGTGCGCACGATGGACGTGCACGCCCGGGACGGCATCCGTCGCGCGCTGCCGCTGGCGATCTGCGCGTTCTGGTACTCGTGGTCCGAGGACCACGACGCGCTGTGGGTGTTCGTCTCGGCCATGGCCGTGCTCCTGCCCACGGGTAAGAGCACTCTCGAGGCAGCGGCGGTGCGAGTGCTCGCGACGCTCATCGGCGTGGGGGTGGTGGGCCTGGCCGCGGGCTGGTTCCCGGTGGGCGTGCTGGTCGCGATTGCCGTCGTGGCCTTCCTGCTCGGACTGGCCTACGCGCCTGCCTACCCGGTCCTTGCCGGAGCGGCCTCGGCACTGGCCGTCGTCGTCCTCGTGGGGGCACCCGCGGGCGCGGTCGAGTCCGCAGCCTCCCGCCGGCTCATCGATACTCTCATCGGCGCCGGCCTCGCCCTCGCCTCCACCTACCTGCTCTGGCCGAGGGACGCGCCCGACGTGGAGGCCGTTGAGCCGGTGGAGCCCGCGACGTGATGGCCCGCCGCCTGGTGGAGCTGGATGCGGCCGCCCGTCGTCGCGAGATCGTGACGACGATCCTCTCGCTGGTGGTGACGTGGGCCGCACTGATCGGCGTGTACGCCCTGATCGGCTCCTCCAGGCACAACGCCTGGACGGCGCTCGGCATCCTCGTCGTCGGTGGGCTCCTGCTGGGCGCATCGCTGAGCCGTCAGCTGCGCCAAGTCGTCGTGGCCGACATCCCCGGGTTGCGCGCCGTGCAGGCGCTGGGGGCCTCGGTGGTCCTGTTCCTCGTGCTCTTCGCCAGTGCCTACCTGGCACTCTCGGCCGACTCCTTCAGCCGGCCGCTCAACCAGGTGAGCGCGCTCTACTTCACGATCACCGTGTTCTCGACCGTCGGGTTCGGCGACATCACGCCCGAGACCGACCCGGCACGCATCCTCGTCGCGGTGCAGATGCTGCTCGACCTCGTGCTGATCGGGCTCATCGTGCGGTCCTTCGCCTCCGCGGTCCGCGCCGGGCTGACGGCCGGCGGCGACGAGGACGACGACGCGTCAACGACGGACGGCGCAGCCGGGGCTCAACCGGGCTGACTCGCGTCCGCGGGACCCACGGAGCCGGAGCGTCGGGTCAGCCGGGGGCGGCCGCCGTCGGGGGGAGCGGCCCGGAGTCCCTCGGTGGGTCCGCCTCGGCCCCCGGCGTGGTCCCGCTCCGCCGCCGGGCGCTCCGTGGCCGCCCGCTGTACTCGGCGCGCGCCACTCGCTCCTCGAGCTGGGGCATGTTCGCCGAGATGCAGAAGATGAACATCCCGAAGGTGAATGCGCTGAAGACAGCGCCGAGAGTGGAGCCCACGAAGCCCAGCAGGCTGATGCCGATCGACCCGGTCGCCTCGGCGAGCCGGTCGGGGGTCAGGGTCACCGAGTCGAGGATCTCATCTCGCGAGAGCGTCATCGAGAAGGCGTCGTTGGCCCAGGCCAGCGTGCCGTCGAGGATGTCGGGCAGCTTGCGGATCAGCTGGGTCATCTGGTCGACGAACAGGCTCCCGAAGGCAGCAGGAACACGGCGGCGAAGAGCGCGAACGCCACCATGACGACCCCCGTGGCTGCGCCGCGCCGCCTGTGCCGAGAGAGCCGGTCGACCGCCGGGGACATGGCGATGGCTGCGAACCACGACATCAGGACCGTGAAGATGACGCCGCCGCCGTCGCTGATGACGAACCTCACGAGCAGCATGAAGGCGATGACCGCCAGGAGGGTCAGCCCGACCCGCCAGACGTTCCGGGGCGAGAGCACCACCCGGGTCGTGCGCACGGCAACGGCCGGATCGGCCGGGGGCGGGAGCGAGGTCTCATCGTGGTCGGCGTTGCCCGCGCCGTCGCGCTCGTCGGTCATGGACACTCCCTCTCCGCATTGCGGAGGGCACTTGGTTCAGCGGTCCGCCGGTGCAACGATGACCCGGTGGCTCATGACAAGCGGAGTCCGCCGACCGGGGGACGGTGGCCGGGGCGCCCTCGCACGCGCCCCACGCTCCTGCCGAGGCCGCGCCTCTTCAGGCTCCTGGACGGGGGACCCGCGTCGGGGCTCGTCGTCGTGGCGGCGGGGGCCGGCTACGGCAAGACCACCCTGATCGCGTCGTGGCTCGACCACCGCGGGGTCGGGATCCATGCTGCCTGGCTCACGATGCGGTCCGAGGACAACGACCCCGCCGTGTTCGTGGACCACCTGCACCAGGCGCTCGCGGACGCCGGGATGCTTCCTCGCTCCGGGAGGCGCGGACCCACCCCCGCGGAGCTCGTCACCGCAGCCGCGTCACGCGCCACCAGCCGGCGACCCCTGGTGCTGGTGATCGACGACGCCCACGTCATCACCAGTCCTACCGTGCACGCCGAGCTGGCCGCGCTGGTGCGCACCGTGCCGGATCGGGCCTGTGTCGTGGTCATCGGGCGGGAGGAGCTACCGCTCGGATGGGGGGCGCTCCAGGCCCGGGGAACCGCGGTGCCGGTGCTCGAGGACGACCTGGTGCTCGACACCCTGGAGTCCGGCGAACTCCTGGCGGCCGCCTTCGGCGTCTCGGCGACCGACGAGGAGGCCGAGGAGGTCGAGCGACTCACCGAGGGCTGGGCCGCCGGTGTCTGCCTCGCAGGCCTCGCTATGGCCAGGGAGCGGGACGACCCCGGCGTCCGGCCCCGCCTTACCTGGCTGACATCGGCACGGCACAGTGCCCGGGCCTTCCTCGACGAGGAGGCCCTGGCCGGCTGTTCGGACGAGGAGCTGCGCTTTCTCGAGGACACCTCCGTGCTCCCGACCCTCCTTCCTGCGCTGTGCGACGCCACGACGGGGCGTGACGACTCACACGAGGTGCTCCGCCGCCTGACTTCCGCTCGCCTGTTCACCGAGGCGATGGAGGGGGCGGAGGACTGCTACCGCTACCACCCGCTCTTCGCGGATGCCCTCCAGACCCGCCTCCGCCAGCGCGACCCGGCACGCCGGGCGATCCTGCTCGCCCGTGCCGCCCGATGGCTCGAGGACGACGGCAGGCTCTTCGAGGCCACGGACCTCCTGGTCGATGCCGAGGCGGCGCCCGAGCTCGTCGAGGCGCTGGTGCGTCGGGCGAGTGGTCCGGCGGTGGCGCAGGGGCATGCGGCGTCCGTGGCACGGTGGCTTCGCGCCCTGCCCGACGGGTGGGTCGCCTCCCGCCCCGACCTGGCCCTGGTCCTGGCCCGCACCTCGGGCATCACGGGTGACCTCGTGACCTCCCGTGCCATGCTCAACGCGGCGGAGGAGCAGCTGGCGAGCGACTCCTCCCCCGACCCCGGTCTGCGGCTCGCCCTCACGCACGCCCGTGTCTCGGCCTCCATCTGGGCCGGCCACCTCGACGACGTCATCGAGCCCCTCGTGGCCATGACCGAGGACGACGCCCTCGGCGACGAGACGCCGGACGGGGTGCTGGTCGTCCTCGGGCTCACGCGCGGGTCGGTCCTGTCGACCCTGGCTGCCGCCCAGCTCTTCCAGGGCCAGTTGGATGCGGCCCAGCGCACGGCCGCCGAGGTGGTCGTCCCGGGCGAGGTGGACCCGGTCACCCGCTACCTCGTGCTCGCCCTCGGCGTGCGAGCGCTTGCGCTCGCGTGGTCCGGTGAGGATGCCGCCGCACGCAGGGCGCTCGACGAGGCACTTCCCTGTGTGGCGATGCTGCCCGCGAACGCGCCGGAGTCGTTGCTCACCTGGGTCGCCGTCGCGTGGGTGGGGTCCGCCGACCAGGCCGAGGCGCACCGGGCCGACATGCTGCGGGCGGCGAGCTCCAACTCGGTCCCCATCCTGCGCTGCCTGCCCGCGCTGGCCGACGTTCGCCGCCAGACCCGCCTCAACCGCCCCGACCTGGCTCGAGAGGCCCTCGTGCGTGCTGGGGAGGCCGTGTCGGACCTGCCCGAGCCCGGGTACCTGCAGGCGTTGCTCGTCGACCTCGACATCGACGTCGACGAGCAGGACCGGGAGCGCCCCGACCTGTCCGCACGGGAGCTCGAGCTGCTCCGGCTCCTCGACGCCGGGGCCACCCGCCGCGAGATGGCCGAGCAGACCAACTACTCCATCGACACGATCAAGTACCACCTGAAGGCGGCCTACCGCAAGCTTGACGTCGAGACCCGGGAGGCGGCGCTGTCACACGCCCGCGCTTGGGGCCTGCTCGACCCAGCGGACGCAGCGGCAGAGGGACCCGGCGCAGGAGGCGGCCATCGAGCCTGAACGTCAGCCCGCCGCGCCACCATCCTCAGAGCAGGCCACGCTGGCGATCGTCCTCGCGGCCGATGCCGGCCAGCAGATGCTGGAGTCGAGCCCCTCCGTGACGGAGGTGGTCGAGCGGCTCCGTCGGTTCATGCCGGCCATCGGTCTGCCGGAGTGCTCGGTCGACGCCACCCTCAGCGCGGTCACCCTCAGCTACTGGCGGCCCGGTCTTTCCGTGCCGGTCACCGTCACTCGCGCCGTCGATGTCTCGACCCCCCGGCTGTCCCGGCTGTCGGGAGCCAGCGACATCCTCGACCGCGTCGGGCGCGGATCGCTCGATGTCGCCTCGGGGCTGGACGAGCTGCGTGCGCTGCGAACGGCCCCGAGCGCAGGGCGGCGCTACCAGCTGCTCATGCTAGTCGTCTCGGTCGTCGGCTGGGTGATCTTCCTCAGCGGGTGGAGCCCGGTGACGATGGCCGTCGCGGTGGTGGCCACGATCCTGACGCTCCCGCTGAGGACGCTGGTGGTTCGCATGACCCTTCCCAACGTCTTCGGGCTGTTCGTCACGGCTGCGCTGCTCTCCCTGGTGCCCAACTTCGCGGCGTCCGCCGGGGTCCCGCTCGAGGTCGGGCCGGCGGTCGTGGGAGCGCTGTTCATCAACCTGCCCGGGCTCGCGGTCGTATCGTCGGTGATCGACGGAATCTCCGGCTCGCCGATCTCGGCGGTGGCGCGCGGGCTGGGCGCCGTGGTGTCGGCCGGCGGCCTCGCGCTCGGGATGCTCGCAGGGAGTGCGCTCGGGGCCGGGCTGGGCCTGGCCTATGACCCCCGGACCAGCGGAGTACCTCTCGTGGTGTCCACCGCGGGGGCGGCGCTGGGCATGGCCGGGCTCGCGCTCTCATGGGGGATCCCCCGCCGAGCGCTCGGGCCCACCCTCGCGATGGGCTGCTCCGGATGGCTCACCGCTGCGATCACTCCGGGAGTAGGCCTGTCGAGCTGGGTCCTCGTCCTCGTCGCCGCCACCGCCGTGGGCCTGGCCGGTGCGGTCGTGGCGGGCCACCAACGCTCGTCGACCAGCGTCTACCTCGGAGTCGCGATTCTCCCGCTCGTCCCGGGGTTCCCCCTCTACCGGTCCATGCTCGCTCTGGCCCAGGGCGACAGCGCACGGAGCGTCGGGTACCTGGGCGAGGTCTTTCTGGTGTCGATGTCCATCGCGATCGGTGTCGCAGTGGGCATCGCGCTGGGAAAGAACCTGGTGGCGGGCGAACGTGCCGCCCTCCGACGCCTCCCGGGTCGCCGCTACCCGGGGTAGCCGAACGATTACCCCCGGTTCAGGTGGCCGATGCCGCCGTGGGCTGAGAGCGTGGAGGGGGCGGCTGAAGCCCTCCTAGGGCAGGCACCTGGGGGGCCGCCCGACGACACGTTCCACCTCGAGCCTTCCGCACATCGTCGCGACGGCTCACCGAGACCCGCTCAACCGCGATGGGGATCGTGTCTGACCAGCAGCCACGACCCGACCACCAAGGAGATGACGAATGACCACTGACAACCTCACCCTCTACGTCGCGAGCTACGCCGACGCCGACGCAGCCGCCGAGGACTTCAGCGCTCTCAAGAGCGCCCACAAGGCAGGCCTCGACCTCGTCGGCGCAGTGGTCCTCACCCGCGGGGAGACCGGCGACGTCAAGGTCACCGAGGCCGGGGACGGCGCCGTCGGTGGCGGGGCGGTCCTGGGCGGCGCCGTCGGCCTGGTGGTGGGGCTCTTCGCGCCCCCGCTGCTGCTCTCCACGGGCATCGGGGCGGGCCTCGGCGCCGGCGTCGGCGCGCTCGTCAAGCGTCACGAGGAGAAGGCCATCGGCGTGGACGCCGACGAGTACCTCCCGCCGAACTCCTCGGCGATCGTCGCCGTGGTGGACGACGCCTACCTCGACGGCGTGGAGCGGGCCCTGGTCAAGGCGGACAAGCGGATCACCAAGGCCATCGACTCCGGCGACTACGACAAGGTGAAGAAGGCCGTGGAGCGCTCCGAGGGCACGGTCACGGATGCCATCGAGTCCTGAGCCCTGGCGGCCAGGCGGGAGACGCCGGCCGGGGCGCCTCGGCTCCGACCGGCGTCTCCGCAGGTGGTCGGCCGTCGCGGACCTGACGCGCCGCTTCCCCAAGCAAGCGGCGAGGCCTGCGTGGGGGCCGCTCGGCTACCCCGGGGGGTCAGCGTCGGGCTGTCCCGCTGTGCCCGCGTCGGAGGCGCTGAGTATGGTCGGTGGCCCGCACCACCCCGGCCGATCAGGTCTCCCAAGCCAAGCAGCTCCTCGACTCGGGCGAAATCGGCCCGGCGGAGTTCGACACATTGAAGGCCAAAGCTCTGCCGTAGCCATGCAATCGGTCCCGCCTGATGAGCCTGACCGGCGGGGACGGTCGCAGCCCGGCGAACCGGCACGGCTCGTCGCTGACGAGCGAGGGTTCGAAGCCTCCGGGTCACCGCATTCCCGAATCGCGCGACCACCGGTTGCGGTGGACACTCACGTTCCGGCATGCACTCGACGCACCGGCAGACAACCTGCCCTGTCTGCTCCGGCAGACAACGAACCGAATCATCCGCGCTGGATTGGTGGGCAGCCTCGATGAACGAGACTCTGACGGCGGTCGTGCAGGGCGCTGTCGTGATCGTCGCGCTCGTGCTCGGTGTCCGAGCCGGCGGGATGGGGTTGGGGCTCTGGGGGGCCGCCGGCACGGCCGTCCTGGTGTTCATCATGGGGGACGCACCGGGCGATGCCCCCGTTGCAGCCTTCTTCATCATCATCGCTGTGATCACGGCCTCGGCCACGATGCAGGCGGCAGGGGGGATCGACTTCCTGGTCGAGATCGCCTCAAAGATCATTCGAAAGAGCCCCCGACGCATCACCTTCGTCGCGCCCATCGTGTCCTTCTTCTTCACGATGGGCGCAGGCACGTCGAACATCTTCTTCTCGCTGATCCCCGTGATCTACGCGACCTCATACAGCGCGGGGGTGCGCCCGGAGCGGCCCTTGGCGGTCTCGAACATCGCCACCGGCTTCGGGCTCACGGCATCACCCGTTGCGGCGGCGATGGCGGCGTTTCTCGCGCTCGTCGAGACGTCGGACAACCCCGTGAGTCTCGCCCAGATCATTGCGGTGACGCTGCCCGCCGGACTGCTGGCAACGATCGCTGGCTCCCTCGTGATGAACAAGCGAGGTAAGGAGCTCAAGGACGACCCGGAGTACCAGCGCCGGCTGGCGGCCGGCACGGTGGCTCCACCGTCGGACCCCGGGTCGCTCCAGCTGAAGCCGAGGGCGGCGTTGAGCGCCTACGTGTTCCTCGCCGGTGTGGCACTGATCGTTGTCATGGGTCTTTGGGACAACTTGCGTCCAGAGATTGCGCTGGGCGACGGAAGCACGGCGCCCATGGGCATGACCGAGACCATCGCCTTGATCATGCTGTCCGCCGCGCTGATCATCATGGTCGTCAACAAGGTCAACCCCAACGACATCGTTCGCCAGCCACTGATATCCAGCGGGCTCGTCGCGGCCATCGCCCTGCTGGGGCTTGCATGGATGACTGCCACGTACCTGGCCAACAACCCCATCGTCGTCAGCTCCATCGGCGACGTCGTCGAGTCCTACCCGTACTTCTTGGCGGTGGCCATCTTCATCGTCGCTGCCTTGACGACAAGCCAGTCTGGGACGACGAACGCGATCGTGCCCATCGGGCTGGCGTCCCTGGCGGTGCCCACGGTGGTGGCGATGTGGCCGTCTCTGGTCGGGGTCTACCTGTTGCCGGCAAACGGCACACAGCTGGCCTCCGTCGCGATCGATGAGACGGGAACGACACGTCTGACCAAGAACCCCTTGTACCACTCGTTCACCATTCCCTTGTTCGTCGGGTGGTTCGCGGTCGTGGCTACAGGTCTGCTGTTCGCACAGTTCCTCTGAGTATGGGGAACCGCCCGATTTCAGTCCTGTGTCGCGGCCAGCGGGCTGCATCTGGCGGGCTTGTCAGTGAGGAGACACCCTGATGGACATCGACGAGGTTCGGACGAAGGTCCACGACCTGATGCCGGACCTACTAGCGGATCACGCCGAAATGGTCGGTACAGCCTCGGTTGCCTTTCCCGGGTACACGCCCGAACCTGTGCACCAGATGGTCGAGTTCGTGCGCCAGAAGCTGCACGACGCAGGGGTCACCGACGCACAGCTGATGGACGTCCCCACCGGCTATCCGCCGATCTACGGGACGATCCCCGGACCCGAGGGCGCCCCCACGGTCATCCTCTACGCGCACTGCGACGTTCAGCCCGCACCCCAGGAGCAGGGCTGGACGTCTGATCCGTGGACCGCCACGACCAAGGACGACGGGCGGATCTATGGACGTGGGGCCGCTGACGACAAGGGCGGACTGGCGATCCACCTGGGGACTCTTCGCTACTTCCAGGGCAGACCACCCTGCACGATCAAAGTGATCATCGAGAGCATGGAGGAGACCGAGTCGAACCTCGAGGCCTTCGTCCAGGCCCATCCCGAGCTGTTCGCCTGCGACGTCTTCGTGGTCTGCGACATGGGCAACCTGCGGGTGGGAGAGCCGGTGCTCACCACCACACTGCGCGGCGACGTCGCGTGTGTGGTCACGGTCAGGACGCTGGAACACCCCCTCCACTCGGGCATGTTCGGCGGCCCGGCACCGGACGCGATGATGGCTTTGGCCCGACTGCTGGCGAGCCTCCAGAACGTCGACGGCTCAGTAGCGGTCGACGGTGTGACCAGCTTCGAGTGGACGGGGCCCGAGTTCGCCGAGGCCGATTTCCGAGCCAGCGCCGACCTGCTGCCGTCGACCGCGGTTCTCGGGGCCGACGAGGTCGGATCCCGGCTCTGGTCCAAGCCCAGCATCAATGCGATCGGTCTCGACATGACGTCCATCGCTGACTCGTCGAACGTCCTCATCCCCCAGGCCCGCGCGAAGATCTCGATGCGCATCGTGCCCGGCTCCGACCCCACCGAGGAGCTGGACGCCCTGGTAGCCCACCTGGAGAGCCATGCGCCCTGGGGGGCCACCGTCGAGGTGGAACGCACCAAGGAGGCCCGACCCTTCCGAGGCGCCTCTGACGGCCCCGCCTTCGCGGCGGCCAGTCAGGCGATGCATGACGCCTTCGGCAAGGAGCCCGGTGACGTGGGCTCGGGTGGGTCGATCCCGCTGCTGCATCACCTCTCGCAGGCAGCTCCCAACGCCGAGTTCCTCCTCTGGGGGCCCGAGGACCTCGCCAAGTCCCGCATTCACGCGTCGGACGAGAGCGTGGATCCCAAGGAGATCGAGGACATGATCGTCACTCAGGTGCGCTTGCTGGAGCGGCTGCAGGAGAGCTGACGTAGCCACACTCGTCGGCCCCTCGATAGGCCCCGCCAGCAACCATTCGTCCGGGAGCCCCCCGAGATGGACGAGGTCACCGTCTGCCTGGACAAGCGACACGGAGACCGGCCGACGGGGGCGCGTGACCCCGTGGACGGCCCCCGGCAATGGACTACCGCTCCGGACGGGCAGGCGTTTGAGACCCAGCAGGATCCAGCGAGGAGATCGTGATGAGCGAGGAGCCGCAGCCCGCCGAGAGCCCGTTGTGGGCGGCGTTGGTGACGATCGGCAGCATGGTGGCCCTGATCCTGGCCTCGATCATGCTGTTCGGTCAGGAGGCCGAGGACGGCCCTCTCCAGGTGGCCATGACGCTGGGGTTGACGATCTCGGTCCTCGTCGCGAAGCCGTTGGGTCACTCGGTCGAGGAGCTCTCGGCGTCGATGAGCAGGAGCATCGGCTCGGCGCTGGGGACGATCTTCGTGCTGCTGGCGATCGGCGCGCTGATCGGTGCGCTGTTCATGTCCGGCACGATCGCGTCTGTCGTCTACTACGGCGCGGAGTACGGCTTCCCGAGGATCCTGTACCTCCTGGTGCTGGTGATCGCGACGGTCCTGGCGTACGTGATCGGGAGCTCGTTCACCACGATCGCGGCGGTCGGGCTGCCCTTCGTGGCGCTGGCCCCGGCGATGGAGGTCTCCCCTCAGGTCACCGCGGCAGCGGCCGTGGTCGGCGCGTTCACCGGTGACGCCCTGGGCCGGATCTCGGACACGTTCATCCTGACGACCTCGGTGGTCGGGGTCGAGCCCCGCGACCACCAGCGCGCGATGCGGACCGTGCTGGCGCCGGGCTGGCTCGCCAGCGCGGCCCTGTTCGTCGTCCTGGGCCTGCGCGACGGCAGCACCGAGGGCTACGACAGCGGGCCCATCCGCCAAGCGATCGAGTCGCAGTTCTCGGTCTCGCTGCTGGCGTTCCTGCCGCTGGTCGTCGTGTTACTGCTGGCGACGCGCACGACCGCGTTCATGTCGTTGATGGCAGGCGCGGTCACCGCGGTGCTCCTCGCCGCGTTCACCCAACCCGACCTGATCGAGCGCCTGACCAGCGACCAGGAGATGGGCGCCTTCGGTGACTGGGTGAGGCTGTCGCTGGAGACCATGGGAAACGGCTTCCACCTCTCCAGCGGCGTCGACCAGCTCGACACGACGTTCTCCGGTGGCGGCGTGGTGTCGATGCTGACCACGATCTGGCTGATCCTCGTCGCCGCAGCCTTCGGTGCACTGGTCGACTACACCGGGATGCTGCAGCGGCTGCTCTCGCCGCTTCTCGCGTGGGCGACCAGCGGCGCGAAGCTGATCACAGCGTCCGCGGTGACGTGCATCGGCCTCAACGCGGCGACCGCCGACCCGTACATGTCGATCATCCTCGGGTCGAGTACGTACCGGAGCCGGTTCATGAAGGCCCGCCTCCAGCCGTACGTCGAGTCCGCCTCGCTCGCCGGATCGGGATCGATCCTCTCCCCGCTGATCCCGTGGAACGTCCACGGCGCCTTCGTGGCCGGCACCCTCGGCATCACCGTGCTCTCTTTCGCCCAGTACGCCGTCCTGCTCTGGGTCACTCCGGTCGTCCTCGTCCTCATGGGAATCGCGAGGTTCTCCCACGCCAGGATCCCACCGGCCGAGGCCGCCGAGGACACCTATGGCGCGGAGCCAGCGGAGCTACCCGAACGACGCACCTCCGTGTGACGACCCGCAGCACCGCCCGGCCGGTTCTGCCCAAGGCCGGGTCCGAGCGGGTCGTCTACATCCCGGAGGCGCTGACGACGCTGCTCAGCGAGCACATCGCGACGCACGGCACGCACGGGGCTGACGCCTGGCTTCGGGGACGACGCGACGAGGCTCAACCGCAACAGCGCCGGTCACCTAGGGCGCGGGGTGCGGGGGCCTGTGGAATGCACGACTTCACGTTGCACGACCTCCGGCACTTCTACGCCTCCGGTCCTATTGCCGCCGACTGCGACGTCGTGACGGTGCTGCGATCTCTGGGCCACTCCACGCCGAGCATCACCCTCGACACCTACGCGCACCTGTGGTCGACGGCAGAGGGTCGGACTCGCACGGCGGCCGCGGGTCTCATGGACGCCGCCATCAGCGTTCGGGATCGATCAGCCGAGTTGAGGTAGAGCTCGACCCGGTCGGTCGTCCACGTCGGGACTCCTGCACCGAAGAAGTCGTTGTCCTCGGTCCAGATCGGGCACTCCAGCGCCAGCGCGGTCGCGAGAATCGGCCAGTCGTCGGGGTCCCGCTGCTCGATGCGCGCCAGGGCGCTTCCCGAGAACGGCCCAGACCAAGATGTGTTGGCATCCAGGACGAGGCGACGCGCCACCGCTATTGCTTCACCTTGCGCAGCGTCTTGAAATCCTCGACCATCTCGTCCACGTCAGTTTCGGTGAGTTGCAGCAGGGCGTCGAGCTTCTCACCGGCAGCTCGCAGGGCGGCAGCGTCGGCCGCCCGATCCTGCTTGACCGGGATGAAGTAGCCCACCGTCTGACCATGACGGGTCACCGCCACCGGTGAGTCAGCGTCGACGAAGTCCGCGAGTCCTGCTCGGAACTCGCGGATCCCTACCTTGCTCGCGGTCATCAGCGCTCCCGATTTGTGTCACGTATGTGTACACATTAGCAGACGGCTGAAGGGGGGTGGCCCAGCGAGCCAGGCAAACCTCACAAGAATCTTGCGGACTAGGTGTGGACTAACGTAACCTCACACCCCACCTGACCTGCGGAAACACCCTTGGATCAGCGGTAGTTGGTGAACTGCACGGCGAAGTCGTAGTCCTGGGCCTTCACCAGGGCGATGCACGGCCTGCAGGTCGTCGCGCTTCTTGCTCGACACGCGCAGCTCGTCGCCCTGGATCTGCGCCTTGACGCCCTTGGGGCCCTCGTCGCGGATCAGCTTGGAGATCTTCTTGGCGTTCTCGGAGGTGATGCCCTCCTTGAGCGCGATGCCGATCTTGGACTGCTGGCCCGACTGGCGCGGCTCGGAGGCGTCGAGGATCTTCAGGCTCTGGCCGCGCTTGATGAGCTTCTGCTGGAAGACGTCGAGCACCGCGCTGGCGCGGTCGTCGGCGGAGGCGGTGATCTCGATGGCCTGCTCGCCCTGCCACTCGATGGAGGCGCCGGTGCCCTTGAAGTCGAAGCGGGTGGCGATCTCGCGGGCGGTCTGCCCGAGGGCGTTGTCGACCTCCTGGCGGTCGATCTTGCTGACGATGTCGAACGACGAGTCGGCCATGGTGGGTGCCTTCCTGGATGCCGTGCTGCGGGTGCTGTGAGGGCTCGGCTGCGGTTTTCGTCAGGCGAGCGTGCTCCGCTATTGTTTCGTCTTGCTCCGCCGGGCTCAAACCCGGGGAGGCGCCAGGCAGGTTGCCCGAGCGGCCAATGGGAGCGGACTGTAAATCCGTCGGCTTTAGCCTACGCAGGTTCGAATCCTGCACCTGCCACGCGTGCGAAGGGCGGGCCCCGCCGGGCCCGCCCTGCGTCGTCTCACCCGGCGCCGTGGCTCTCGGGGACAGCGCCCCGGCGCGGGATGTCGCTGCGCTGGCCGAGATGCTCCAGCCAGCCGACCAGCACGTGGTGCAGCGCGTCGGCGCCGACCACCATGCCGTCGGGGGCCGGCAGCTCGTCGGGCCAGACGACCATGGCGCGGTCCTGCCAGCCGCCCAGACCGCCGTGGCAGCTGACCAGGCCCTCGAACGCGGCCACCTCGCCCATCTTGTCGATGATGCTGTTGGCGTAGATGTCCGGGGCCTCGGGCATGCTCGCCGCTCGCAGCACGAACTCCGCCGCATGGTCGCCGTACGCCGCGAGCGGGTCGTCCCCGGTCACCACGCCGTCGCGCACTCTGTGCTCGCCGCCGCGGCCGAGAACCACGGGGCCGTGCTCCTCGGTGTCCACCACCACGAAGCCGACGCCGGGGTGGGCGACCAGCCCCGGCACCAGGGCGGGGTAGCGGTCGGTGAGCTCCTGGAGGGTCAGCCGGTGCGCCGAGCCCGCGACATAGATCAGCCCGAGGTTGCCGGAGCCGAAGACCAGGAAGCGTTCGGCCCCGCCGTCGCCGGCCGCCTCCTGGGTGGCGGCGGCCTCGTCACTGTCGGCGAAGGTGCGGGCGGCGACCCGCTCGGTCGTGCGCGCCAGGGCCCGTCCGAGCACCGTCTCGTCGTCGCTGGAGGAGGCGAGCATGGAGTGCAGGGCGCCGGAGCCCTCGGCGTTGACGCTGGCGTCGACGGCCGCTGCGTCGGCAAGCCGGGACACGACCTCTGCCAGGTCCTCCCCGTAGCGCTCGGCGAAGATCGTGCCCTGCGACTGGCCGTGGTCGCTGAGGACCACCAGGTGGTAGCGCCGCGGCGCCACCTGGGCGACCTTCTCCAGCCGGGCCAGCACCTCGTCGATGGCCACCAGCGCTTCCAGCGACTCGGGCCGGAGGGTGCCGGCGTGGTGGGCGATGGCGTCGTAGTCGACGTAGTCCACGTAGACGGACCTCCGCCCCTTGAGCATGGCGTCGGCGACTAGGGAGGTGTTCAAGTCGCGCAGCACACCGGCGAGCGCAGCCCGTTCACCGACGAAGCCCCAACCTCGATGCACGCGAGGGCGCACATCGCGGCGGATCGCGCGCCGTGACTGGAACCGCTCCCGAGCCATCTCGCCCACCATCCGGGGGATGGCCCGTGCCAGTCCGTTCGGGCTGGCCAGGAAGCCGGCCAGCGTGAGCCGGGTCTCCCGCGTCTCCTGGGTGCGGTGGACCGCGCTCATCGTGGCGTACGCCGTCGACGCGTCGCCGGTGAACAGGTTGCTCACCGAGACCCCGTCATCGGCAAGCAGCCCCGTGCCGTCGGAGTGCCGGGCCTCGATCAGCGCCGCGTCGGCCGGCTTGTTGGCGACGTAGACCTTGCCCTCGTCGCGGTCGACCCAGCGGAACGCGGGGATGCCGTCGATGGTGCCGTGCAGGATGCCCATCTGGCTGGCCGGCGTGGTGGCGGGGAGCTTGGGTCGCCACTCGGCCATGTGGTGCGAGCCGCTGCGGATCCAGCGCGACAGCGTGGGGAGCGTGCCGGCGCGGACGCTCCAGTCGAGGACGGGGAAGGGCACGCCGTCCATCTGGACGAAGACGATGCCAGGGATGTCCGGGTCGTCCACCGTGACTGGCCTGCGCGTCGCACGGCGCAGCAGCTTGGCGGTGACGACGTCCTCGGTCCCGGCCGTGGCGATCCAGGAGAAGGCCATGCTGACCCCGGCGACCACCCATGAAGCGAGGACGGTGCCGAGGACGGTGGAGGTGCGGGTGTCCTCGAGGTCGAGCGTCGCGAGCCAGATGATCGTCGCCTGCCCGAAGAGGCCGACGAACACGGCGCCGGCCCACCCGAAGAAGACGGAGAGGTGCACCAGCACCGGTCGCAGCAGGAAGCCCCAGACGGCGACATTGACCGCCACCACGAAGGCCTGGACCGGCCCGTCGATCTCGAAGCGTGGCACCAGCCACGAGGCGACCAGCAGTCCCAGCGCGGCGCCGACCAGGCCCAGCAGGGCGCGCACGACGTCCCCCGGGCGGAACCGGAACCAGCCACTCGATGGCGCGGCGCTCATGGCGACAAGGTATCGGCTCCGAGGCGACGAGTCCGTGGTGAGACACTCTCGTTGTGCAGGCTTCCGGCCAGGGGCGCGCTCCCGCCGGGGCGGTGGCTTGGTGGTCACGAAGCCGGGTCTGGGCAGTGGCCCAGGCCTGGGCTCCGCTGGCGCCCACGGTGGGGTCGCTGCTCGGGTGGATGCTGCGCAGCAGCGGGGTCCTGCTCGTCGGCCCGGCGCGCCGGCGTACCCGCGGCGCCCACCATGGACGCGGTCTCCGCCGGCCCGGCCTCGGCCCAGAGCTGGGCCTCCCTCGGCCGTCAGGAGCGGTCGACGAGCTGGAGCGCACCGGGGGCTTCGACCGGGCGGGGTGCGACCGTCTGCCTCGCCGACCAGCCGACCGACTGGACCACCCCCGGCGACTGGGAGGCGCCGAGGGTCGGCTACCTCCAGCACGCCAACGACCCGATCACGTGGTGCGACTGGTCGCTCGCCCTGGAGCGACCCGACTGGCTCGTCGAACCGCGGGGTCGTGACGTGCCCGAGGACATCCGCTGGGTCCCCGTGGTCACGATGCTCCAGCTCGCCGCGGACCAGATGGTGGCGAAGCGTCCCGGCCGGCCAGGGCCACGAGTTCGGCCAGGAGCCGGCGCGTGCGTGGGCGCAGGTCCTGCCGCCGGCGGCCTGGGCGCAGGCCGACACCGAGCGGCTGGTCGCGCAGCTGGCGTCGCTGGAGGGGACCCGGCTCGAGTAGCACGTCGGCCCGGCACAATGGCCACCATGAGCGACCCCGCGACCGACTGGCAGGCCTCCGGCGACTACACCGACGTCGTCTTCGAGACGACGTCCGACGGCATCGCCAAGATCACCATCAACCGTCCCGAGGTGCACAACGCCTTTCGGCCGCAGACGCTGATCGAGGTGTCGGACGCCCTCATGGTCGCGCGCGAGGACGAGTCGGTCGGCGTGATCATCCTGACCGGTGCCGGTGAGAAGGCGTTCTGCTCCGGCGGCGACCAGCGGGTGCGCGGCGACTCCGGCTACCAGACCGACCAGGCCGCGACCGGCCGCTTCCACGTCACCGACTTGCACGTGGCGATGCGACGCTGCCCCAAGCCGATCATCGCGATGGTGGCGGGCTGGGCGATCGGTGGCGGCCACGTGCTGCACCTGGTCTGCGACCTGACGATCGCCGCCGACAACGCACGCTTCGGGCAGGTGGGACCCAAGGTCGGCTCCTTCGACGGCGGCTACGGCGCCTCGATCCTGTCCGATCTCGTCGGACCCAAGAAGGCCAAGGAGATCTGGATGCTCTGCCGGCAGTACGACGCCCAGGAGGCGTTGTCGATGGGGCTGGTCAACACCGTGGTCCCGCTGGCCGACCTCGAGGCAGAGACGGTGCGGTGGTGCCGCGAGATGCTGGCCCTCTCCCCCTGGGCACTGCGGCTGTCGAAGCTGTCCTTCCACGCCCACGAGGACGGCTACGCAGGCATCCAGCAGCTCGCCCACGACGCCAACCTGCTGTTCTACGGCCAGGCCGAGGCGCAGGAGGGTCGCGAGGCGTTCAAGGCCAAGCGGACGCCCGACTTCTCGCAGTTCCCGCGGCGCGCCTGAGGCCCACGGCGCGCTCGTTCCCCCTCGGGCGGTTGGTCACTAGGGTGCGCGTGTGAACACTCAGCGAGGTGCCTGGTGGCGCGCCGCGGCCGCCGCCGTCGTGGCCGGTCTCGCGACGGGCGTCCTGCTGGTCGGCTCGGCGGGTCCCGCCGGTGCCCACGACGAGCGGCCGACGCGTGACCTCGACGGGAGCGGCTCGGTGCCGGCGTACCGCGACACCGACGACGTGCTGCTCGTGTGCAAGACCGACCCGGCCGACTTCGCCGAGCGGATCGCGGCGTTCCCGAGCGCCCTGAGGGCGGAGAACCTTCGGCTGTTCCGCGCGTGCCAGGCGGACGGCTACCGCGACCTGCAGGCGGCCGTGGATGCCGTGTCCGGCGCCGACCAGACGATCAAGCTGCTCCCCGGGCTCTACCAGGAGCTGCCCAGTCTCGCGCCGCCGACGGGGGAGTGCGCCGATCTCGTCGGGCTCAGCACCTCCGAGCTCTACCAGTACGAGGTGCTCAGCCTCGAGCAGCAGATCCGGTGCCCTCACAACCAGAACCTCGTCGCCGTCTTCAACATCGACGGGCTGCAGATCGAGGGCACCGGCGCCGAGCCCGGCGACGTCGTACTGGACGGCCAGTTCGAGAAGCTCAACGTGCTCCGGGCCGACAACGCCGACGGGTTCTACCTGCGCAACGTCACCGTGCAGCGAAGCCAGTTCAACGCCGTCTACATCATGGAGACCGACGGCTTCGTGATCGAGAGGTCGGTCGGCCGCTGGAACGACGAGTACGGCTTCCTCACCTTCGCCGTCGACCACGGGCTCTACACCGAGGCGGAGGGCTACGGCAACGGCGACTCGGCGTTCTACCCCGGTGCCGCATCGAACATCAACAAGGATCGCGGGTACGACGTCCCGCGCTACGCCGTCGAGATCCGCAACAGCTACGCCCACCACAACCTGCTGGGCTACTCCGGGACGGCCGGCGACTCGGTCTGGGTGCACGACAGCGTCTTCACCGACAACTCGACCGGCGTGTCGACCGACAGCGCCTTCCCGGACCACCCGGGGATGCCGCAGAACCACGCGCTGTTCGAGAACAACGTGATCGCGAACAACAACGAGGACTACTACGGGTACTCCGTCGACGGCACCTGCCAGAAGCCCTATGCCGAGCGGGGCTACGAGGACGGCGTGGTGTGCCCGGTGGTGGGTGTGCCGGTCGGGGCGGGCGTCATCAACCCCGGCGGCAACTACAACGTCTGGCGCGACAACCATGTCTACGGCCACGATCTGGCGGGCTTCGTGACCAGCTGGGTGCCGGGTTTCGTCCGCGCCGAGAACGGCCTCGCCGAGCAGTTCGACACCTCCCACCACAACCGCTACCTCGGCAACCACATGGGGGTCAGCGAGACCGGCGAGGCGGCGCCGAACGGCGTCGACTACTGGTGGGACGGCCAGGGGGTCGAGAGCTGCTGGACGACCGCCGACGACAGCGTCGAGGTGTCCTCGAACATCGCTGTGCGGCTGCCCGCCTGTGGCAGCGATGACCTGCCGACGGCCCCGGCGGCCCGGCGCTACGTCGGGGAGCCTGCGGCCACGCTGAAGATGTACGTCTGCTCGGGCTACAGCCTGCAGGGCGGCACGATGCCCGGGACCTGCGACTGGTGGGGCGCCTACGCCGCCACCGGCTTCGAGCGGATCGAGGTGCGGGTGGCGGTCGGTGAGGGGCTGGTGCTGACGGTGCTGCTGGTCGGGCTGCTGCTGCGGCGTGGTCGGGGCGCCAGGTTGCCGGCCGTGGGCCTGGTCGGGCTCGGGATGGCCGTTGTCGCGGTCGGCGCCTGGCTCACGTCACCGTGGGTCGACGCCGTGGGCCTCGCGGTGGCTGGTCTGGGGTGGCTGGTCGCGGGGTCTTCCCTGTGGCGCGGGGGGTCACGCAAGACCGCGGCGCTGACGCTGCTCATCGGCGTCTGCGCGCTGGCCGGTGCCGTGGACCGAGGCCTGCTGATGATCCCGTGGATCCCGGTCTCGCCGGCCCTGGTGCGGGTGCTGGTGGAGTACGCCTGGGTGGTGGCCGCGCTGATCGGCATCGTGGTCCGGCCGCGCCGGCGTACGGCGAAGGCGGAGGCGGTCTCGGCGCCGGAGGCCGAGCCGGTCTCCTGAATGGTTGTCGGCGAGGAGCGCCACGGGGCATCGCAACAGGGCCGCCATTGGGCGGAGACGACAGCGCGCGTCGCCCCAGTGTTGCTGTTTGGATCCAAACAGCAACAGAACGCGCAGCCTCACACGTTGCGCCGGTAGGCCCCGCCGACCTCGAAGAACGCCTCGGTGACCTGACCGAGCGAGCAGACGCGGGCAGCGTCCATGAGGACGGCGAACACGTTCTCACCGGCCACGGCCGACGCCTTCAGTCGGGCCAGCGCCGCTTCGGCCTCTGACCGGTGGGTCTCCCGGAAGTCACGGACGCGGGCGAGCTGGGAGGCCTTCTCCTCCTCGGTCGCGCGGGCGAGCTCGACCACGTGCTCCTCCTCGCCCTGCTCGGCGAGGAACGTGTTGACGCCGATGATCGGCAGCGACCCGTCGTGCTTGCGCTGCTCGTAGAGCATCGACTCGTCCTGGATCCGGCCGCGCTGGTAGCCGGTCTCCATCGCCCCGAGCACGCCGCCGCGCTCGGTGATCCGGTCGAACTCGGTGAGCACCGCCTCCTCGACCAGGTCGGTGAGCTGGTCGATGACGAACGACCCCTGGAGGGGGTTCTCGTTCATCGCCAGGCCCCACTCGCGGTTGATGATCAGCTGGATCGCCAGCGCGCGGCGCACCGACTCCGCCGACGGGGTGGTGACGGCCTCGTCGAAGGCGTTGGTGTGCAGCGAGTTGGCGTTGTCGTAGATCGCGATCAGCGCCTGCAGCGTGGTGCGGATGTCGTTGAAGTCCATCTCCTGCGCATGCAGGGACCGGCCGGAGGTCTGGACGTGGTACTTCAGCTTCTGCGACCGCTCGGTGGCGCCGTACTTGTCGCGCATCGCGACCGCCCAGATCCGGCGCGCGACGCGGCCGATCACGGAGTACTCCGGGTCCATGCCGTTGGAGAAGAAGAACGACAGGTTGGGCGCGAAGTCGTCGATGTCCATGCCGCGGGCGAGGTAGGACTCGACGTAGGTGAAGCCGTTGGCGAGCGTGAACGCCAGCTGGCTGATCGGGTTCGCCCCCGCTTCGGCGATGTGGTAGCCGGAGATCGACACCGAGTAGAAGTTGCGCACGCCCTGCTCGATGAACCACTCCTGGATGTCGGCCATCATCTTGAGGGAGAACTCGGTCGAGAACAGGCAGGTGTTCTGGCCCTGGTCCTCCTTGAGGATGTCGGCCTGCACGGTGCCCCGGACCTCTCTCAGGGCGTACGCCGTCAGGTCGGCGCGCTCGGCCTCGCTCGGCTCGCGACCCTCCCGCTCGCGGAACGCGTCGACCTGCTGGTCGATGGCGGTGTTGAGGAAGAACGCGAGCACGGTCGGCGCCGGGCCGTTGATCGTCATCGACACCGAGGTGCTCGGCGAGACGAGGTCGAAGCCGTCGTAGAGCGCCTTCATGTCGTCGAGCGTCGCGACGGAGACGCCGGAGGTGCCGACCTTGCCGTAGATGTCCGGACGCGGGTCGGGGTCGCGTCCGTAGAGCGTCACCGAGTCGAACGCCGTCGAGAGCCGCTTGGCGTCGGAGTGCTCCGAGAGGAGCTTGAAGCGACGGTTGGTGCGGAACGGGTCGCCCTCGCCGGCGAACATCCGGGCCGGGTCCTCGGTGTCGCGCTTGAACGCGAAGACGCCGGCGGTGAAGGGGAAGCGGCCGGGCAGGTTCTCCCGGCGGAGGAAGGAGACCAGCTCGCCGTGGTCGGCGTACGCCGGCAGCGCGACGCGGCGGATCGTCGACCCCGAGAGCGTCTCGCGGGTGAGGGGGGTGTGGATCTCGCGGTCGCGGACCCTGACCACCTGCTCGTCGCCGGAGTAGGCCTCCACCACCGACGGCCATCCGTCGAGCAGCTCGGCGGTCCCCGGGTCGAGGTCGACGCGTGCCCGGTCCAGCAGCGTGGGCACGTCACCGGCATCGCCGTCGGCCAGCTCGGCCGCCACCGCCTCCAGCCGCTGCACCCGCCGCGCCTGCTGTGCGTGCGCCGCGGTGTCGGCGTGGTAGCCCCGGACCGTCTCGGCGATCTCGGCGAGGTAGCGGACCCGCGTGGGGGGGACCACCTCGGTGATGCCGGAGGAGTGGCGGACGTCGACGCGGGAGAGAACGCCCTCGTCGGCCACCAGCCCGTAGCCGTCGAGCAGGCCGCGCAGGTGCTGGTAGAGCGCGGTGACGCCGTCGTCGTTGAAGGTCGCCGCCGACGTGCCGAACACCGGCATGTCCGCAGGTGCCTTGCCGAAGGCCTCGCGGTTGCGCACCAGCTGGCGGCCCACGTCGCGCAGCGCGTCGTCGGCGCCGCGCCGCTCGAACTTGTTGATGGCGACGACGTCGGCGAAGTCGAGCATGTCGATCTTCTCCAGCTGCGAGGCGGCGCCGAACTCCGGGGTCATCACGTAGAGGCACACGTCCACGTGCGGGACGATCGCGGCGTCGCCCTGACCGATGCCGGGCGTCTCGACGATGACCAGGTCATGGCCGGCAGCCCTCATCAGGGCGATCACGTCGTCCAGGCAAGCGGGCAGCTCGTGCGCGCCACGGGTGGCGAGGCTGCGGAAGAGCGCCCGGTCGCCGTCGAGGGCGTTCATCCGGATCCGGTCGCCCAGCAGCGCGCCGCCACCCTTGCGGCGTGTGGGATCGATGGCGACGACGGCGATGCGGAGCTTGTCCTGCTGGTCGGTGCGGAAGCGGCGGACCAGCTCGTCGGTGAGGGAGGACTTGCCGGAGCCCCCGGTGCCGGTGAGGCCGAGCACGGGCGCGGCGCGCGTCGCGGCGGCACGGCGTACGTCGTCGAGGAAGGCGTCGTCGAGCCGGCCGAGCTCGGCGCCGGTGATGGCCCGGGCCAGGGCGGCGCGATCGCCGGTGAGCACCTGCTCGGCGGTGGCTGCGCGCTCCTCCCACAGGTCGGTGTCGCAGGCCCGGATCATCGTGTTGACCATCGCGGCGAGGCCCAGCCGCTGGCCGTCCTCGGGGGAGAAGATCGTGACGCCCCCGTCGCGCAGCCGAGCGATCTCGTCGGGCACGATCACGCCGCCGCCGCCGCCGAACACCTGGACGTGCCCGGCGCCCGCCTCGGCGAGCCGCTCGGAGAGGTAGGTGAAGTACTCCACGTGCCCGCCCTGGTACGACGACACCGCGACGCCCTGCGCGTCCTCCTCGAGCGCCGCGTCGACCACCTCCTGCACCGAGCGGTTGTGGCCGAGGTGGATCACCTCCGCGCCCTGGCTCTGCAGGATCCGCCGCATGATGTTGATCGACGCGTCGTGGCCGTCGAACAGGCTCGCGGCGGTGACGAACCGCACGGGGTGCTGGGGGACGTGGAGCTCCGAGGAGGGCATGACGCCAATACTAGGACGTCCTAGTAGTTTGTGCGAGTCGACCGGGGGTGGTGGTTCACCTGGGTAGGCAGGCGAGCCATCGCTTCCCCAGGTGAGTTCACCCGGGGAAGCGACAACTCGCCTGCTTACCCTGGTGAACCACCACGACCAGCACCGCCGCGGGGGAGTTCGGTCACGCCTCCTCGATCGGCTGGTCAAGCGTCCAGTTGCGGACCTCCGGCATGTCCTCGAGGTGCTCGACGACATAGGCCTCGTGCCGGCTGATCTGGGAGCGGCACCAGTCCATCAGCTCGGCCGAGCCGGGCACCGTGCGGCGGGCGTTGTTGAGGGCGTCCATCACCAGGTGGTAGCGAGACACCCGGTTGCGCACCACCATGTCGAACGGCGTCGTGGTGGTGCCCTCCTCGACGAACCCGCGGACGCGGAACCGGTCGGCGTCCGGGCGTCCGTGGACCAGCTGGTGCATCGCGCCGGGGTAGCCGTGGAAGGCGAAGACGACGTCGACGGTGTCGGTGAACAGCTCGCTGAACAGCGTCGAGCTCATGCCGTGCGGGTGGTCGCGGCGCCGCGGCAGCGACATCAGGTCGACGACGTTGACCACGCGGGTGCGGAGCCGGGCAGCCGCTCGCTCAGGATCTGCGCCGCGGCAACCGTCTCCTGGGTGACGACGTCGCCGGCGCACGCGAGCACGATGTCGGGATCGGTCGTGCCGTCGTCGGTGCCGGCCCACTCCCAGATGCCGGCGCCACGGGCGCAGTGCTCGCTCGGCTTCGTCGATGGTGAGCCACTGCAGCTGCGGCTGCTTGTCGATGACGACGAGGTTGACGTAGGAGCGGGACCGCAGGCAGTGGTCGGCGACCGAGAGCAGGCAGTTGGCGTCCGGCGGGAGGTAGATCCGGCCGATGGTGCCGCGGATGGTGATGACGTTCTGGATCAGCCCCGGTCCCTGGTGGCTGAAGCCGTTGTGGTCGTTGCGCCAGGCGGTGGACGTGAGCAGGACGTTGAGGCTGGGCACCTCGGCCCGCCACGTCGAGCCGCTCGGCCTCCTGCGAGCCACTTGGCGTGCTGGATGGTCATCGACGCGCTCACCATGGCGAAGGCCTCGTACGTCGCGAACCACCCGTGCCGGCCGGTGAGGGTGTAGCCCTCCAGCCAGCCGTGGCAGTTGTGCTCGCGACAGCACCTCCATGACGCGCCCGTCGCGGGAGAGGGAGACGTCGTCGTCCGTGACAGCCTCGGCGAAGGCGCGGTCGGTGACCTCGAACACGGCACCGAGCCGGTTGGAGTTCGTCTCGTCGGGGCAGAACAGGCGGAACCGGTCGGCGTTGTCGGCGTAGATGTCGCGCATCAGCTCGCCGAGCCTGCGCGTCGACTCGGCCCGGACGGTGCGCGGGGAACGGCACCTCGACCGCGTAGTCGCGGAAGTCGGGAAGCGTCGAGGTCCCGGGCGAGCAGGCCGCCGTTGGCGTGCGGGGCTGGCCGACATCCGCAGGTCACCCTCGGGGTCTGCCCGCGACCACCTGGTCGACGGGGCGGCCCTCGGCGTCGAAGAGCTCGTCGGGCCGGTAGGAGCGCAGCCAGGTCTCGAGGATCGCCAGGTGCTCGGGATCGTCACGGACGCCGGACAGCGGCACCTGGTGGGACCGCCAGGTGCCCTCGACGTGCACGCCGTCGACCGTGTCGCGGCCCGGTCCAGCCCTTGGGGCTGCGCAGCACGATCATCGGCCAGCGCGGCCGCCGCCCGTCCCAGTCCCCACCGCGCGCGGAGGTCTGGATCGCCGCGGATCCGCGTGTACGCCGTGGCGAGGGCCGCGGCGAAGCGCTGGTGCATGCCCGGCAGGTCCGTCGCCCTCCACCTCGAGCACGTCGTAGCCGTGACCCTCCAGCAGCGAGCGGACCTCGGCGGGCTCCTTGCGGCCGAGCACCGTCGGCCCCGCGATCTTGGCGCCGTTGAGGTGGAGGACCGGCAGCACCGCGCCGTCGCGCTCGGGGTTGAGGAAGGAGACGCCCTTCCAGGAGCCCTCCAGCGGCCCGGTCTCGGCCTCGCCGTCGCCGACGACGGCGAGGGCGACCAGGTCCGGGTTGTCGAAGACGGCGCCGAAGGCGTGCATCAAGACGTAGCCCAGCTCGCCGCCCTCGTGGATCGACCCCGGCGTGGTCACCGAGACGTGGCTGGGGATGCCGCCGGGGGCGGAGAACCGCCGGAACAGCAGGTCGCATGCCGGCGGCGTCCTGCGTGACGTCGGGGTAGACCGTTCGGTGTAGGTGCCCTCCAGCCAGCTCGCTGCGACCAGCGCCGGGCCGCCGTGGCCGGGCCCGGTCGAGGTAGATCATCTGCTGCCCCGTGTGCCGGATCAGCCGCGAGGCGTGGGCGTAGATGAACGAGAGCCCGGGGCTGGTCCCCCAGTGGCCCAGCAGGCGTGGCTTGATGTGCCTCGGCGACAGCTCCTCGCGTCAGGAGCGGGTTGCCCTGCAGGTAGATCTGCCCGACCGTCAGGTAGTTGTTGGCCCGCCACCAGGCATCGATCTGCGCGAGCTCGGCGCTGCTGGGGGTGGTCAGGTCGACGGTGTCGGTGTCAGTGCCCATGGGCTCTCCTGCGGAGGTGGCGAACAGCTGCCTCCACCGTAGCGAGGGCCCCGGTCGGCGGCCGTTCACCCTGATCCGCTAGGAACGGGTATGGCGCAGCAGATGAACCTCCGCGAGTACATCGACCACCTCCGGGTCGAGGGCTACACCGTCCACGGCAGCAGGGGCGAGGACCCGATGCTGATCGCTCCCGATGGGAGCGCGGTCGAGACGTGGCGGGAGGACTACCCCTACGACGAGCTGATCGACCGGGAGGCCTACGAGGAGGAGAAGTACCGCCTCCAGGTGGAGCTGCTGAAGTTCCAGTACTGGTCGGAGGACAGCGGCGCCAAGCACGTGCTCGTCTTCGAGGGCCGCGACGCAGCCGGCAAGGGCGGCACGATCAAGCGCTTCATGGAGCACCTCAACCCGCGCGGCGCCCGCGTGGTGGCGCTGACCAAGCCCTCCAGCAACGAGCAGGGGCAGTGGTACTTCCAGCGCTACGTCCAGCACCTGCCCACCGCCGGCGAGATCGTGCTCTTCGACCGCTCCTGGTACAACCGCGCCGGCGTCGAGCGGGTGATGGGCTTCTGCAGCGACGAGCAGTACGACACGTTCATGACCCAGGCGCCGATGTTCGAGCGGATGCTGGTGGACTCCGGGACGACGGTGACCAAGCTCTGGTTCTCGGTGACGCGCAGCGAGCAGCGCACCCGCTTCGCGATCCGCCAGATCGACCCGGTACGCCGGTGGAAGCTGTCGCCGATGGACCTCGAGAGCCTCGACCGCTGGGAGGACTACACCGAGGCCAAGGAGGCGATGATCACCAACACCGACAAGAAGCGCGCGCCGTGGATGCAGGTGAAGAGCAACGACAAGAAGCGGGCCCGGATCAACGCGATGCGCGCCTTCCTGCACCAGTTCGACTACGAGGGCAAGGACCACGACGTGGTCTACGCGCCTGACCCGCTGGTCGTGAAGCGCGCGAAGTACTCCGAGGGCGACTGACCGCGCCGGCCTGACCGCGCCGGCCTGACCGCGACGGCCCGGCCGCGACGGCCCGGCCGGGCGGTCAGCTCTCGACGGCGTCGCCGCCCGCGGCGCGGACCCGGCCCAGCAGCTCGGTGAGCCGACCCAGGTCGGAGCCCGCCAGTCCCGGGGTGGTGAAGACGGCGTCGTTGAGCTCGTCGGTGGCGGCTTGGGCGACCGCCCGACCGGCGTCGGTGAGCACCGTCAGGATCACGCGGCCGTCGCGCTCGGAGCGCCGCCGCTCGACGTACCCCTGCGCGACCAGCCGTTCGACGGCGCTGGTGACGCTCGTGGGATGCACCTGCAGCAGCGACCCCATCCGCGTCATCGACAACCGTCCGTTGCGGGTGAAGGTCAGCAGCTGCAGCACCTCGTAGCGCGCGAAGGTGAGGCCGCGCGGGCGCAGCACGGCGTCGATCCGCTCCATCAGAAGCTGGTGGACCCGCACCACCGACGTCACCATCGCCATGCCGTCAGCGGCGTCGTCCCAGCCGTGCTCCCGCCACTGGCGGTGCGCCTCGGCGATCGGGTCGAGGTCGGGTGCCATGGGCGCAAGGCTACGGCGCGGCCAGCCCGGCCAGGGCCCGCCGGGCCGCCACCAGCGACGGGCCGTACCACGTCAGCAGCCGCCCGCTGACCAGCCGCGTCGGTGTCTGCGGGAAGGCCTCGGGACCGTCGGCGGTGGTGAAGACGTAGGGCTCGTCGGGCAGCAGCACCAGGTCGTGACCCGCCGCGTCGAGCTCGGCAACGTCGACGGTCGGGTAGCGCTCGGCCGCGTGGGCGTAGGCGTTCGCGAGACCCAGGCGCGCTAGCAGGTCGCCGGTGAACGTGTCGCGGCCGACGACCATCCACGGGTCCCGCCAGATCGGTACGGCGACGCGCGCGACGGCTGCCGGCACGGGGCCGGCCCAGAGCCGCTCCGCCTCCACCAGCCAGGCCGGAGGGTCGATCGCCAGCCCCTCAGCGAAGAGCCGGCGCATCGACGTCAGCGCCTCGGGCACCGACTCGATCCGGGTCACCCACACGGCGACCCCTGCCTCGCGCAGCCGGCGCACGTCGAGCTCGCGGTTCTCCTCCTGGTTGGCCACGACCAGGTCCGGCCGGAGTGCGCGGACGGCCGCCCGGTCGGGGTTCTTGGTGCCGCGCACCCGGTCGAGGTCGAGATCCGCGGGATGGGTGCACCAGTCGGTCGCGCCGACCAGCCGCTCCGGACAGGTCGTCGCCAGCGCCTCGGTGAGCGACGGCACCAGCGAGACGACGCGTGCTGCCGGCCCCGACAGAGGCACGGGCGCGCCCAGGTCGTCGCGCAGCGGTCGTCCTCGATCAGCGGGCGGCATGCGTCAGGGGGGCGGAGCGACCAGGTGGTAGAGCGTGCCGTCGCCGTAGCCGGCGTACAGCTCGCCGTCGCCCGACGCGGAGATGGTCAGCAGCGTCGAGCCGGGGGTGAGCGTGAACGTCTGGCTCTTGTCGGCGATGTCGAACCCGGCGATCCAGCCGTTCAGGTCGCCGTAGACGTAGTAGCCCTCGAGCGTGGGAGAGGCCGAGCCGCGGTAGACCGCGCCGCCGATGATGCTGATCCCGATGTCGTGGCGGTAGGTCTTGACCGGCTTCACGAGCTTGCCGCCGCGAAGCCGCTCGCCCGCGTCGTAGACCCGGTTGCCCTCGTAGCGCGACCAGCCGCCGTTGAGCAGCCGCTTGCTGGTCACGCTCATCTTGTCGACCTCCTCGACGACGCTCTGCCCGACGTCGCCGATCCACAGCGCCTTGGTCGGCCGATCGAAGGCCATCCGCCAGGGGTTGCGCATCCCGATCGCCCAGATCTCGGCGCGCCCGTTCTTCTTGAGCAGCGGGTTTCCGGCGGGGAGCTTGTAGGGCAGGCCGCGGCTCACGTTGATCCGCAGGATCTTGCCGAGCAGCGAGCGCCGGTCCTGGGCATGGCCGAGCTCGTTGCCGCTGCCGCCGCCGTCGCCGGTGGCGACGAAGAGCCGGCCGCGGTGGTCGAAGGCGAGGTCGCCGCCGTTGTGGTTGGTCTCCTGGCGGTGCCGGATCCGCAGGACCTTGCGGAAGCTGCCCGCGACCAGCGACTTCCGGCGGATCGTGATCCGGGCGAGCTGGATGTCGCCGGAGTCCTGGCGGGTGTAGTAGACGAAGGCCCAGTGGTTGGTGGCGAAGTCGGGGTGGAAGGCGATCGCGAGCAGACCCCGCTCGCCGTTGCAGTCGACCCTGCTCGACAGGCCTCCGACCCGTCGCAGCTCGCCGCCGGTCAGGACCCGGATGCCGCCGCACTTCTGGGTGATGTAGAGGTCCGACGAGCCGGGCGGGCCGGCAACGTCGGTCGGCGTCCGCAGCCCCGTGGCCACCGGATCGGCCGTCACCGTGGGCGCCAGCGACGCTGCCGGCGCTGCCGGGGTCGCGGGGGCCACGGGCGGGGCCGCGGTCGCCGGGGGAGCGAGCAGGGCGAGCGAGACCAGGAGCAGCAGGGCGAGCCGAGAGCGCATGGAGCCGACGCTACTGGCTGTGGCGCGGCGGCGGGCGGGGCGCGCCGTACGCTGGGGCGCGTGCCGGCCGAGCTGATCCACGACATCGGCCGGCGCCGCGCCTGGGTCATCTGGCTGGTCGCGCTGAGCGTCTACGTCCTCGCGGTCTTCCACCGCAGCTCGCTGGGCGTCGCCGGTCTGCTGGCGGCCGAGCGGTTCCACGTGTCGGCGACCCAGCTGGCGTTCTTCACCGTGCTGCAGCTGCTCGTCTACGCCGGCATGCAGATCCCCGTCGGCCTGCTGCTCGACCGCTACGGCGCCAAGCGGCTGCTGCTCGTCGGGCTCGTGCTGATGACGCTCGGCCAGCTCGCGTTCGCGTTCGCGACCTCGTTCCCTGCCGCGGTGGCGGCGAGGGCCGTGCTCGGCGGCGGCGACGCGATGGTCTTCGTGAGCGTGCTGCGCCTGGTCACGGCCTGGTTCCTGGTGCGCCAGGCGCCGATGGTCACGCAGCTGACCGGCCAGGCCGGCCAGCTCGGGGCGATGGCCGCCGCCGGCCCGCTCGCCTGGGCGCTGCACACCCTGGGCTGGACGAGGACCTTCGCGCTCGCGTCCTCTGTCGGCATGGTGCTGATGGTGGCGGTGGCGCTGCTCGTCAAGGACTCGCCGTACCGCACCACCGAGGTGGTCAAGGTCAAGATGCGCGCCCTGGCGCGGTCGCTGCGCAGCGTCTGGGGCAACCCCGGCACCCGGCTCGGCATGTGGTCGCACTTCACCTCACAGTTCTCGGTCACGGTGTTCGGCATGCTGTGGGGCTACCCGTTCCTGGTCCGCGGTGAGGGGCTGAGCCCCCGTGGGGCGGGGCTGCTGCTGATGCTGATGACCGGCTGGGTGGTCGTCTCCGGGCTGGTGATGGGCTCGGTGGTCGCGCGCTTCCCGTTCTATCGCTCCCGGATCGTGCTCGGCGTGGTCGTGGCGATCGCGACGGCGTGGACGGCCGTGCTGGCCTGGCCCGGCGTGGCGCCGATCTGGCTGCTGATGGTGCTCGTGTGCACCATGGCCGCCGGCGGGCCGGCCTCGATGGTCGGCTTCGACCTGGCCCGCACGTTCACCCCGGCCGAGGTCGGGGGCCGGGCCAACGGCGTGGTCAACATCGGCGGTTTCGTGGCCTCCCTCCTGACGATGGCACTCGTCGGCCTGGTGCTCGACCTGCGCGAGCCGGCCGGCGTGGCGGCGTACGACCTGAACGACTTCAAGGTCGCGCTCTCCACGCAGTACCTCTTCTGGCTCGTCGGAGGCGTGCAGATCGTGCGCTACCGCCGGCGCGCGCTCGACCACCTGCGGCGGGTGCATCCCGGCGCGATCGAGACGATGAGGCGCGGGGAGCCGTTCGTGCATCCGGGCTTCTCCGACCGCGAAGGCGTGTGAGCCGCGGACGCTGCGCTCGACGGTGTCCGAGGGTGGGCGCCATCATGGCGGGGTGGACCTCCGCTTCACCGCCCCGCTGTGGGAGTACGACGGCGCCGCGGCCTGGCACTTCGTGACCGTGCCGGTCGACGTGGCCGACGAGATCCGGCAGGTGGCCGGTGAGCCACGCGGCTTCGGGTCGGTCCGGGTCGAGGCGTCGATCGGCGAGACGGCGTTCGCCACCTCGGTCTTCCCCGACACCGCCAGCGGTGGCTTCGTCCTGCCGGTGAAGAAGGCGGTCCGCCTCGCCGAGGGCCTCGCCGACGGCGACGTCGTCGACGTGGGCCTGCGCGTCGTCGAGGCATAGGAGTCTCGCGGACGGCTCCGGTAGGGGCGGTTTCGCGCACTCCCGCGGGGGCGAGCCGGCGTCGAGCCCTACGGATGCCGTCGCACGAGGGGTTCTGCTGGCCCGAAGCGGTGGAGGTTCGCCCAGGAAATCGAGTCCCGCAACCCTGGGTGGCCGTCTGGCAAGCGGCCCTGCCAGGGTCTTGCGGTCGCCTGGGCCCTTGACAGGGTGCGCGACCGGGAGGACTGTGGAAGTTTAGATAATCGACGAAAGGGCTCGGGCGATGTCGATGGAACAAGAACGCGCTATCGGACTGGAACTTGCTAAAGCAGCAGGGGCTGAACAAACGTTGGCGGCGATTAAGAACGACAAATTCTGTTACGAGGCGATATTCAAGACCGCGCTTCAGGAAAAGGGTTTGGACGCCCTGGTCTCGAACATCTTGCAGGGGCCTGCTGAATGGTCGAGTTTCGCTCTGCAGCATCTTCACGACCTGGGGCCCCACCGAGAAGCGCTCGCTCAGAGAGCAGCGAGCATCCCTCCTAGAGTCCTGAACGAAGTCGCAGCGCCCGCCGAGGCGGTCGAATCCGTTGGTAGCGACACGGTCACCGCGCCAGTTGGCATCTCCTCGATGTCGCTGAACTGCCAAGCGATCGTCGTCTGCAACTGGACGGTAAATTGGCAGGATGGCGGCATCGCGCAACCGGCTGCGGGCGTTCCTCAGATTTGGACCAGCAATCTCACGCAATACAAGTCGAATGCCGCTCCGATTGTGAACTTCACTCTCACGACGCCAGCCTCACCGCTGAGTGCCGGTGACGAGGTTTGGATGTATGTCTACGTGCGAGCCGGGTATGACGTGAGCAGCCAGCCACTGTTCAACTTTACCTACGCACCGAATCTGGCGGTCCAGGCGAATCTGGTCTTGTCAGGAACAACGTCTGGCCCAGTGCTGTCGCTGGGCTCCTATTCCTGACTCCTCACGGCGAGACATATTGCCGTTCGCAGCGGACAATCGAGACCAGCGGCGCTGTGGGAAAGGACTTGGCCGCCATACTCAGTCCTGATCCAGTACTTGGCCCGCGGATTGACCGACGACCAGGCGGCGACGCTTTCGCTGCAAACGACCTCAAACCACCGACAACCTCGGCCGAGCGGCGCCCCGCAGGTAGTGATCGACGGGCAAGGTGCTGGCATCGCCCCCACCGATGCGACGCAGAAGCAGAGCAGTCCGAGATACCCCTGCGGGCTTAGTGTCCCGCTCCTGGCTCGATACCGGGCGCGGGCTGGACCGACCCATCATGATGGAGCCATGACCACCGCCCCGGAGCTGATCGAGCCGCGCGAAGTGCCGCTGGGCGGACTGCGGGCGATGCGGGTGCGGCGTACCCTCCCGGCCCGCGGCCGCGCGCTGGTGGGCGCGTGGTGCTTCCTGGACCACTACGGCCCCGACGACGTCGGCGAGACCGGAGGGATGGAGGTCGCTCCCCATCCGCACACCGGCCTGCAGACGGTCAGCTGGCTGTTCGCCGGCGAGATCGAGCACCGCGACAGCGCCGGCAACACCGCCATGGTGCTCCCCGGAGAGCTCAACCTGATGACCGCCGGCCGCGGCATCAGCCACACCGAGGTCTCGACCCCGCGCACCCGGCTGCTGCACGGCGTCCAGCTGTGGGTGGCGCTGCCGGAGCGGGGGCGCTTCGGGCGGCCGGGGCTGGAGCACTACGTCCCCCCGAGGGTGAAGCGCGCCGGGGTGACCGCGCGGGTGTTCCTGGGGTCACTTCTCGGACACACCTCGCCGGTCCAGACGGCCACCCCGTTGCTCGGTGCCGAGCTGCAGCTCGAGCCTGGCACCGCGGTGGAGCTCGATGTCGAGGAGGGCCACGAGCACGCCCTGCTGGTCGACACTGGGTCGGCGGTGTTCGAGGAGCAGGAGGTCGTCGAGCGAGAGCTTGCGTACGTCGGCCCCGGACGCCTCACGCTGCGCCTCACCGCGGGCCCGGTGCGCACCCGCGTGGTGCTGCTCGGCGGCGAGCCGTTCGAGGAGGAGATCGTGATGTGGTGGAACTTCGTCGGCCGCAGCCACGAGGAGATCGTGGAGTTCCGCGAGGCCTGGCAGGGGCAGATCACCGAGCACGGCCAGGTCGTCGCCGACGGGCGCAAGGTCTCCGACGGCCGGTTCGGCAACACCGGTCACTCGCTGGCCCCGATCCCGGCCCCCGACCTCCCGCACGTGCGGTTGAAGGGCCGCCGGTGACCGCAGCGGCCGGCGGCCCGCTCGCGGGCATCACCGTCGTCGAGCTCGCCGGCATCGGCCCCGGCCCGTTCGCCGCCACGCTGCTCGCCGAGCTGGGCGCCCGGGTGATCCGCGTCGAGCGACCCGCGGGAGCCGAGGCCGGGCTGGTGCCGGTGGCCGGGCTGCGCCGCAGCCGCGCCAACGTCGCGGTCGACCTCAAGCACGCCGAGGGCAGCGAGGTGGTCCTTCGGCTGGTCGAGCGGGCCGACGCGCTGGTCGAGGGCATGCGGCCGGGCACCGCCGAGCGGGTCGGCCTCGGCCCCGACGCCTGCCTGGCGCGCAACCCGCGGCTGGTCTACGGCCGGATCACCGGCTGGGGCCAGGAGGGACCGCTCGCCCAGACCGCGGGTCACGACCTCAACTACGCTGCGCTGTCCGGCGCGCTCCACGCGACCGGCGAGGCGGGCAAGCCGCGCCAGGCGGTCAACCTGGTCGCCGACTTCGGTGGCGGCTCGCTGTATCTCGTGATGGGCGTCCTCGCAGCCCTGCTCGAGCGCGAGCGCAGCGGCCAGGGCCAGGTCGTCGACGCCGCGATGGTCGACGGCGCCGCGTCGCTGATGACGATGGTCTACAGCCTGCACGCCGCCGGCCTGTGGCAGGACCGTCGCGAGGCCAACCTGCTCGACGGGGGCGCGCCGTTCTACGACACCTACGCCTGCGCCGACGGCGCCTTCGTGGCGGTCGGGGCGCTGGAGCCTCAGTTCTACGCCGCCCTGCTCGCCGGGCTCGAGCTCGACCTCCCTGAGGGGCAGTACGCCGTCGAGGCCTGGCCGCGACACCGCGAGGCCATCGCCGGCCGCTTCGCCGAGCGAAGCCGCGACGAGTGGGCGGCGGTCTTCGACGGCACCGACGCCTGCGTCACGCCGGTGCTCTCCCTGGCGGAGGCACCGCACCATCCGCACCTCCAGGCCCGCGGCGTCTTCGCCGACGTGCCCGGCGGCGTCGAGCCGCGGGTGGCGCCACGCTTCTCCCGCACCCCGGGAATCGACCCGACCGCGCCCCGGGCCATCGGGGCCGACACCGTGGCCGTGCTCGGCGAGCTGGGCTATGCCGCCGCCGAGGTCCAGCGGCTGGTCGACGTCGGTGCCGTCGTGCAGGCTTCGGGTCAGGACGGCCGCGATGAGGGCACCCCATGAGCGACCTGGTCGTCGGCGACGACGGGCTGGCCCGCTGCGGCTGGGGGGCGAGCACGCCCGACTACGCGGCGTACCACGACACCGAGTGGGGCGTGCGCGTCCACGGCGAGGCGGCGTACCTCGAGCGGCTCACCCTCGAGGCGTTCCAGTCCGGCCTCTCCTGGCTGACGATCCTGCGCAAGCGACCCGCGTTCCGCGCAGCGTTCGCGAGCTTCGACGCCGACGCCGTCGCGGCGTACGACGACTCCGACCGGGCCCGGCTGATGGCCGACGCCGGCATCGTCCGCAACCGCGCCAAGATCGACGCCGCGATCACCAACGCCCGGGCCACGATGGCCCTCCGCGAGGCCGAGGGTTTGGAGGCGCTGGTGCTCTCCTTCGCGCCCGAGCCGCGGCCGGCGCCCGTCTCCTTCGCCGACGTCCCCGCCGTGACGCCGGAGTCCACCGCGCTGTCGAAGGCGCTGAAGAAGCGGGGCTTCGCCTTCGTCGGCCCCACGACGATGTACGCCCTGATGCAGGCGGTCGGGCTGGTCGACGACCACCTGGCCGGCTGCCACCGCCGAGGCTGACGACGGCCTCGACGCCTTGTCCGACGGCGGGTCCGGCAACACGCGCCGCTCGCTGACAGGAGCGGCCCGGCTCACTAGCCTTGCCAGGCATGACCCGTGTGCATGCCTTCACCGACGACGCCTTGGCCGACCACGACGCGGTGGGGCTGGTGGCCGAGCTGCACGCGGGGCGGGTGTCGATCCCCGAGGTGGTGGAGGCGGCCATCGCCCGCACCGAGCAGGTCAACGACCGGCTCAACGCGGTGGCCCACCGGTCCTACGAGCGGGCGCGCGGCGAGGCCGCCGACCCGCGGGGCGGCTTCTTCGCCGGCGTGCCGACCTTCGTCAAGGACAACGTCGACGTGGCGGGCATGCCCAGCCAGCACGGCTCGGACGCCTTCGTCTGTCCGCCGCGCCCGGCCGACGGCGAGTTCGCGCGGATGTACCTCGCCACCGGCCTGATCCCGCTGGGCAAGACCCAGCTGTCGGAGTTCGGCTTCTCGGCGGCCGCCGAGCATCCCCGGCTCGGCGCCGTCCGCAACCCCTGGCACGTGGAGCACACCGCCGGCGCCTCCTCCAGCGGCTCCGCCGCACTGGTCGCCGCTGGAGCGGTGCCCTTCGCCCACGCCAACGACGGCGGTGGCTCGATCCGGATCCCGGCCGCGGTCAACGGCCTCGTCGGGCTCAAGCCCAGCCGCGGTCGGCTCGCACTGGACAAGGCGATGGGACAGATGCCGATCCGGATCATCGCCGACGGGGTGGTCAGCCGGTCGGTTCGCGACACCGCGGCGTTCCTGCGTGAGTCCGAGCGGGTCTACCGCAACGTCTCGCTGCCGCCCATCGGCGACATCACCCGCCCGGCGCGCCGTCGGCTGCGGGTGGCGGTCTATCCCGAGGCGCCGTTCACCGCGACGGACCCGGCGGTGGTGGAGGAGACCATGAAGGTCGCCGCGCTGCTCGAGGAGCTCGGCCACCAGGTCGAGGAGCTGGCGCCGCCGGTGCCCGACGGCTTCGTCGACGACTTCCTGCTCTACTGGTCCTTCCTCGCGTTCTATCTGCTCCGCACCGGGCGGATGACCTTCGGCCGCACCTGGGACCGCGCCAAGGTCGACAACCTCTCCGCCGGGCTGGCGAAGCACTGCGGCGCCAACCTGACCCGCTACCCGGGTGCGGTACGCCGGCTGCGTCGGCTCGCCACCCTCTCGGCGGACTTCTACGCCGATGTCGACGTCGTCCTGTCCCCGACGCTGGCCGCCCCGACGCCGCGGGTGGGGCACCTCGACCCGACGCAGGACTACGAGACGGTGATGGAGCGGCTGCTGGAGTGGGTGGCCTTCACGCCGCACCAGAACGCCACCGGCGAGCCGGCGGTCTCCCTGCCGCTCGGCACCGACCCCGCCGGGTTGCCTCTGGGGCTGATGATGAGCACGGGGGTCGGCCGCGAGGCGACGCTGCTGGAGCTGGCCTACGAGCTCGAGCAGGCCCGCCCCTGGCGGCGGATCCAGGAGTGAGCGGACCCCCTCCTGAGCGGCGCTCGGCCGATTTCTCACGCGTGCCCGCGGCTGTGTATCCTTGCCAGTCGTTTGCCCCTTTAGCTCAGTCGGCAGAGCGACTCCATGGTAAGGAGTAGGTCTACGGTTCGATTCCGTAAAGGGGCTCTGGGTCGGGGCTCCGCCGCACGCTCGGCGGGGGATCGGACCCGGCGGCGGGGTAGCTCAGGTGGTTAGAGCACACGGCTCATAATCGTGGTGTCGCGGGTTCGAGTCCCGCCCCCGCTACGACGCATGACTGCAGGGCTCGCGCCCATTTCGTACGACGACCAAGAAGGACCCACCGTGGCCAGCAAGAGCTCCGACGTTCGCCCCAAGATCACGCTCGCCTGCACCGAGTGCAAGGAGCGCAACTACATCACCAAGAAGAACCGCCGCAACAACCCTGACCGCATGGAGCTGGCGAAGTTCTGCCCGCGCTGCCGCAAGCACACGCCGCACCGCGAGACTCGCTGACCGCTCCCTCGGACATCACGACGGCCCCGCCCGGGACTCCGGGCGGGGCCGTCGTCGTCCGACCGCCTTCCCGGGAGTCGTCGTCCTCGCCGTGGCGCTGGTCCGGGGGTGCCGCCTGGCACCATGGGCCGATGCGCCGCGTGACCGCCGTGACTGCCCATGTCATCCCCGAACGCCCGCCGCTGCGGCTGGAGCCCGGGCAGCCGGTGCAGGTCGGCGACCGCGACACGGAGTGGCCGGCGTTCGTGTTCGTCACGGCCGCGCACGGGCAGGGCTGGGTGCCCGCCCGGCACCTGTCGGCATCCTCCGGCAGCGGGGTCGTGACCACGGCCTACGACACGACCGAGCTGCCCACCGAGGCCGGCGAGACGCTCGAGGTGCTCGCCGAGGATGCCCGGAGCGGGTGGCTCTGGTGCCGGTCCGCGGCCGGCCGCGAGGGGTGGGTGCCGATGAGGGTCGTCCACCGAGCGGACTGACCTCTCCCCGTCGGCGCCGCGCTGCCGGCCACCCATCCACCGACGCGCATGTCCGGCCCGTCCGCCCCCGTCGTCGGTGCCCCACGGTCGCGACGCTGGCGTGCGGTCGGCCGCGCTCGCGGGCTAGGTTGGGCCCCATGGCGATCGACGAGTCCCTGGTGGGCAAGGAGTTCCCGCCGACGCGGCCCTATGCCGTGTCGGAGGAGAAGGTCCGCGAGTTCGCGGCCGCGACCGGGTCGTCGTACGACGGCGGGCCGGTGCCGGCCACGTTCCCGATCGTGCTGGCCTTCGACGCGATGAACTCCTTCCTCGAGGCCGAGAGCATCGACCTGTTCCGGATCGTGCACGGCGAGCAGCGTTTCGCCTACGAGCGGGCGGTGCGGCCGGGCGACGTGCTGTCGGCCACGCTGTCGGTGGCCTCGCTGCGCCAGATCGGCGGCAACGACATCATCGGCACCCGCAGCCTGGTGACCGACGCCGACGGCGAGCTCGTCTGCACGACCAGCGCGACCCTGGTGCATCGGGGGGCCGACGCGTGACCGGGCTCGAGGCCGGGCAGGCCTTCGAGGCGCAGACCTACGCCGTGCGACGTTCCGACCTGGTGCGCTATGCCGGCGCCAGCGGCGACTTCAACCCGATCCACTGGTCCGACCGCGTCGCCACCTCGGTCGGCCTGCCCGGCGTGATCGCCCACGGGATGTTCACCATGGCGCTGGCCGCCCGTGCGGTCGCGACCTGGACCGACGGAGCCGAGGTCGTCGAGCTCGGCTGCAAGTTCACCAATCCCGTGGTGGTGCCCGATGACGACGACGGGGTCGAGGTCGTCGTCGCCGGCACCGTCAAGACCGTCGCCGAAGGGCTGGCCACGATCGCTCTCGAGGTCACCTGCGAGGGGCAGAAGGTGCTCGGCATGCCGAAGGCCGTGGTGCGTGCCTGAGGCCGCTCCCGCTCCGAGGCTGCTGAGCGACCACACGACGTTGCGTCTCGGCGGGCCCGCCACCACCTGGGTGGAGGCGTCCACCGAGGACGCGCTGGTCCGCGCCGTCGCCGATGCCGACGCCGCCGGCCGGCCGGTGCTGGTGCTGGCCGGCGGCAGCAACGTCGTGGCCGCCGACGAGGGCTTCGACGGCGTCGTCGTCCACGTCGCGACCACGGGTGTCGGCGTGGACGCCGACGGCTGCGACGACCTCGCCGCCTGCGGTGGAGTGGTGCTCAAGGTCGCGGCCGGCGAGTCGTGGGAGGCGCTGGTGCGACGTTGCGTCGAGTCGGACTGGGTGGGGGTGGAGGCGCTGTCCGGGATCCCCGGCTCGGTCGGTGCCACGCCGATCCAGAACGTCGGCGCCTACGGCCAGGAGGTCGCGCAGACCGTCGCGTCGGTGCGCACCTGGGACCGGCGCGACCGCACGCAGCGCACCTTCGCGATGGCCGACTGCGGCTTCTCCTACCGGCACAGCCGGTTCAAGGAGGAGCCCGGTCGCTACCTCGTGCTCGAGGTGTCCTTCCAGCTGCGGGAAGGCACGCTGTCGGCGCCGGTGCGCTACGCCGAGCTCGCTCGCCGTCTGGGGGTTGAGGTCTGCGGCCGGGCACCGATCACCGAGGTGCGCGAGGCGGTGCTCGCGCTCCGTGCCGGCAAGGGCATGGTGCTCGACCCCGACGACCACGACACCTGGAGCGCCGGCTCGTTCTTCACCAACCCGGTGCTCTCGCCGGCCGACGCCGCGCGGCTGCCCGCCGACGCGCCCCGCTGGGAGCAGCTCGACGGCAGCGTCAAGACCAGCGCCGCCTGGCTGATCGAGCAGGCCGGCTTCACGAAGGGCCATGGCGGCGGGCCGGTGTCGCTGTCGACCAAGCACACCCTGGCGCTCACCAACCGCGGCTCCGCCACCACCGCCGACCTGCTGGGCCTCGCCCGCGAGATCCGCGACGGCGTGGCGGCGGCGTACGGCGTCCGGCTGGTGCCGGAGCCGGTCCTGGTCGGCGTCGAGCTCTGAGCCTGCTCGCTCAGAAGCCGCCCTCGAACGTCGTGGTGCCGTCGGTCGGCGCCGTCACGGCGATCCCGACGATGAAGAGGACGAACAGCACGCCGAGCGCCAGCAGCACGGTGCCGATGATGCCGGTGACCATGCCGACCATCGCCTTGTCGCGGCCGCCGAGCATCCCGCCCGAGGCGTCGATCTCGCGCTTCGCGCGGGCCCCGACGAACCAGGCGAACGGCGAGAGCAGGATGGGCAGCCCGCACACGAAACCGCCGATCAGCCCGACGAGCCCGAGCGCCATCGCCTGGGTCGCCTTGGGGTGGTCGGCCATCTGCGGCATCGCGGGGTAGCCGGTTCCGGGGTAGCCGTAGACCGGCTGTTGCCCGTAGCCCTGTTGCCCGTAGGGCTGCTGGCCGTACGGAGCCTGACCGTAGCCCTGTTGCCCGTAGGGCTGCTGGCCGTACGGAGCCTGACCGTAGCCCTGTTGCCCGTAGGGCTGCTGGCCGTACGGAGCCTGACCGTAGCCCTGCTGCTGCCCGTAGGCCTCCCCGTAGGGCGCCGTCGGGCCGGCGGGCTGCTCACCCGCCTGGCCGTACGGCGACTCCGGGGCCGGCTCGCCGGACCCGGCCATCGGCCGAGTCTCGTCGGGGCGGTCCTTGAGGAACTCCTCGGGCAGGTTGGTCGGCTCGTCGGGCGTCACGCGCTCATCGTGCCAGCCTCGGGGGCTGCCAGCCACGCATCCACCTCGGCGAGCCACGCGCGTCGGTCCGACTCGGGGGCCCGCGAGGCGCTGAAGGACATCCGGGCCAGCTCGGCCAGCTGCCCGTCGGAGAGGTCGTGCGCGGCCCGCATGGTGGCGTACTGACCGGCCAGTCGCGACCCGAACAGCAGTGGGTCGTCGGCCCCGAGGGCCACGGTGGCGCCGGCCTCCAGCAGGGTCGGCAGCGGCACCGAGGTCAGGTCGGGATAGACGCCGAGCGAGACGTTGGAGACCGGGCACACCTCGAGCGCCACCCCGTCCGCGACGATGCGGTCGAGCACCGCCGGGTCCTCCGCGGAACGCACCCCGTGCCCCAGACGGTCGGCGTGCAGCTCGTCGAGGCACGCCCGCACGTGGTCGGGGCCGCGCAGCTCGCCGCCGTGGGGGGCCAGTATCAGGTCGGCCCGCCGGGCGATGCGGAATGCCGGCGCGAAGTCGGCCGTGCTGCCGCGTCGCTCGTCGTTGGACAGCCCGAACCCGACCACCTCGCGGCCGGCGTACTGCGCGGCCAGGCGTGCCAGGGTGCGTGCGTCGAGCGGGTGGCGGGTGCGGTTGGCGGCGATCACCACGGCCATCCCCAGCCCGGTGCGTGCGGAGGCGTCGCGGACGCAGTCGAGCACCAGGTCGGTGAACGGCGTGATCCCGCCGAAGCGGGCGGCGTACCCGCTGGGATCGACCTGGATCTCCAGCCATCGTCCCCCGTCGCGCACGTCGTCCTCGGCCGCCTCGAGCACCAGCCGGCGCACGTCGTCCTCGGTGCGGAGCACCGATCGGGCCACGTCGTAGAGCCGTTGGAAACGGAACCAGCCCTTCTCGTCGGCAGCCGACAGCTGGGGCGGCCACTCCGAGACCAGCGCGTCGGGCAGCACGATCCCGTCGCGCTCGGCGAGCTCCAACAGCGTCTGGTGCCGCATCGACCCCGTGAAGTGCAGGTGCAGGTGGGCCTTGGGCAGCGTCGCCAGCGGACGGTGCCGCGCCGGCTCGCGGCTCAGGCGAAGAGCTTCTGCAGCCGGCCGACGCCTTCGGCGAGGTCGTCGTCGCCCAGGGCGTAGGAGAGGCGGAGGTAGCCCGGCGACCCGAAGGCCTCACCCGGCACGACCGCGACCTCGGCCTGGTCGAGGATGTACTCGGCCAGCTCGGCAGAGGTGTCGATGCGCACCGACCCGTCGTCGGTCGGGTAGTCCTTGCCGAGCAGGCCCTTCACCGAGGGGTAGGCGTAGAACGCGCCGTGCGGCGTGGGGCACACGACCCCGTCGATCTCGTTGAGCATCTCGACGATCGTGCGGCGCCGTCGGTCGAACGCGGTCTTCATCTCCTCGACCGCCGCGAGGTCGCCCTCGACGGCGGCGAGCGCGGCGCGCTGGGCGACGTTGGAGACGTTGGACGTGGCGTGGGACTGCAGGTTGGTGGCGGCCTTGACCAGGTCGGCGGGGCCGATCATCCAGCCGACCCGCCAGCCGGTCATGGCGTAGGTCTTGGCCACGCCGTTGACGACGACGCAGTGGTCGGCGAGGAACGGGCAGAGCACCGGCATCGACCCGGTCTCCACGCCGTCGTAGACGAGGTGCTCGTAGATCTCGTCGGTCAGCACCCACAGGTCGTGGTCCTCGACCCACCGGCCGATCTCTCGGATCTCCTCGGCGGTGTAGACCGAGCCGGTCGGGTTGGACGGGGAGACGAACAGCAGCACCTTGGTCCGGTCGGTGCGCGCCGCCTCGAGCTGCTCGACGGTGACCTTGTAGTCCTGGGTCTCGTCGGCCAGCACCTCCACCGAGACCCCGCCGGCGAGCGCGATGGCCTCGGGGTACGTCGTCCAGTAGGGGGCGGGCACGATCACCTCGTCGCCCGGGTCGAGCATCGCGGCGAACGCGGCGTAGATCGCCTGCTTGCCGCCGTTGGTGACCAGCACCTGGCTCGGCTCCACCGCATAGCCGCTGTCGCGGAGGGTCTTCTCGACGATCGCCTTCTTCAGCTCGGGGAGACCGCCGGCGGGGGTGTAGCGGTGGTTCTTGGGGTCGCGACACGCCGCGACGGCCGCCTCCACGACGTAGCCCGGCGTCGGGAAGTCGGGCTCGCCCGCCCCGAAGCCGATGACCGGCCGCCCCTCGGCCTTGAGCGCCTTGGCCTTGGCGTCCACCTTGAGCGTGGCGGACTCGGCGATGGCGCCGAGGCGCCGGGAGACGCGACGGTCACGGGGGCTGGTCGAGGCGGGGGTGCTCATGGCCCCATCGTAGGGGCGCCGGGAGCGCCCACGGCGGGCAGCGCTGGCCGCAGCGCGTTTGGACGCCGCCTCCCCCTTGCCCGTAGACTCCTCCTTCGGTGGTTCTCCACATGCTTTGTGCTGCCCTCTCCCCGATCCGCTCGGGTGGGGTCGGCGCGGCGGAGTCCCCCGGAGGGCACTAGCTCAACTGGCAGAGCATCGGTCTCCAAAACCGAAGGTTGGGGGTTCAAGTCCCTCGTGCCCTGCGAAGCCCGCGGCCGCGGGCCGGACAGATCAACCAGCATGGTCGGCCACCACGGCCGGCCAGCACACGAGTCAGCACGGACCAGGACAGAAGGTGGCAGACGTGTCGGAGAACCGCACGAGCAGCGGTGCCTCGCCGAACACCGAGCGCACCAGCCCGATCACGTTCTACCGCCAGGTTGTCGCCGAGCTGCGCAAGGTGGTCTGGCCGACCCAGGACCAGCTGGTGACGTACTTCATCGTCGTCATGGTGTTCGTCCTGGTGATGATGACGCTGGTGTCGGCGCTGGACCTGGGCTTCGGCAAGCTCGTGTTCGCGGTGTTCGCCGGCGAGGGCTGAGCGGCCGCCCGGCGCGGCCCGCGACAGGCGAGGAAGACCACCCGAGATGACCAACGAAGCGACGGAGCAGCACGTGTCGGAGCAGTTCGAGACCGAGACCCCCGAGGTCGAGGCTCAGGCCGAGGAGACCCCGAACGAGCAGACCCCCGTGGCGGAGGCTCCCGCAGAGGAGGCCCCCGTCGAGGAGGTTGCTGCTGAGGAGGCCCCCGTCGAGGAGGCCCCTGCTGAGGAGGCCCCCGTGGCGGAGGCCCCCGAGGAGCAGGCCCTGGCGGACGACGTACCGGCGGACGACGCCGCCGCCGACGACGAGGCCGCCGACGACGAGGCCGCCGACGACGAGGCCGCCGCCGACGAGGCCGCGGAGGACGAGTCGGTCGAGGCCGAGGCCGTCGACCCGTTGGAGGCCTTCCGCGAGGAGCTGCGCAACAAGTTCGGCGACTGGTACGTCGTGCACACCTACTCCGGCATGGAGAACCGGGTGAAGGCGAACCTCGAGAACCGCATCCACTCCCTCAACATGGAGGACTACATCCACGAGATCGTGGTGCCCTCCGAGGAGGTCGCGGAGATCAGGAACGGCCAGCGCAAGATGGTCAAGCGCACCCGCTACGCCGGCTACGTGCTGGTCCGGATGGACATCACCGACGAGTCGTGGGCCGCGGTGCGGCACACCCCGTCGGTGACCGGCTTCGTCGGGCACAGCCACCAGCCGGTGCCGCTGACCCTCGACGAGGTCGAGAACTGGCTCGCCCCGAGCGTCGTCATCGAGGCCGAGGCCGCGGCTGCCGCCGCCGGTGGTGGGTCCTCCCGTGGCGGAGCCGCCAAGAAGCCGGTCGAGGTGGCCGACTTCTCCGTGTCCGACTCCGTGATGGTCGTCGACGGCCCGTTCGCGACGCTGCACGCGACGATCACCGAGATCAACGCGGAGTCCCAGAGGGTCAAGGCCCTCGTCGAGATCTTCGGCCGGGAGACCCCGGTCGAGCTGAGCTTCAGCCAGATCCAGAAGGTCTGAGCCGGCTCAACACCAGGTGGCAGGGTCGTCGCTCCCGCGGGAGCCCGGCTCGTCGGACCACGACATATCCAAGAGAAGGACCCTGAAGAGAGATGCCTCCCAAGAAGAAGATCGCTGCGCTGGTGAAGGTCCAGCTGCAGGCCGGGGCAGCCACCCCGGCGCCGCCGGTCGGCACCGCCCTCGGCCCGCACGGCGTCAACATCATGGACTTCTGCAAGGCCTACAACGCGCAGACCGAGTCCATGCGGGGCAACGTGATCCCGGTCGAGATCACGATCTACGAGGACCGTTCGTTCGAGTTCATCACCAAGACCCCGCCGGCCGCGGAGCTGATCAAGAAGGCCGCCGGCCTGCAGAAGGGCTCCGGCGTTCCCGACAAGGAGAAGGTCGGCAAGCTGACCAAGGACCAGGTGCGCGAGATCGCCCAGACCAAGATGCCCGACCTCAACGCCAACGACGTCGAGGCCGCGATGAAGATCGTCGAGGGCACCGCCCGCTCCATGGGCGTCACCGTCGACTGACTCCCTCCCCCCGTACGCCGTCCTCCGCGGACGTCGTACCGCTGTGGCAGGGCCGCGCTGGCCCGCTCCACCACAACTGGCCACCACTGGCAACGACACCGAAGAAAGAGACCAGACATGCAGCGCAGCAAGGCTTACCGCGAGGCCGAGGCGACGTTCGACAAGAACGAGCTCCACAGCCCGCTCGCGGCGATCAAGATCGCCAAGGGCTCGGCGAAGAAGAGGTTCGACGAGACCGTCGACGTCGTGATGCGGCTCGGGGTCGACCCCCGCAAGGCCGACCAGATGGTGCGCGGCACCGTCAACCTCCCGAACGGCACCGGCAAGACCGCCAGGGTCCTGGTCTTCGCCAACGCCGAGAAGGCCGACGCCGCCCGTGAGGCCGGCGCCGACGTGGTCGGCGGCGACGAGCTGATCGAGAAGGTCGCCGGCGGCTGGCTCGACTTCGACGCCGTCGTCGCCACCCCCGACATGATGGGCAAGGTCGGCCGGCTCGGCCGCGTGCTCGGCCCCCGCGGCCTGATGCCGAACCCGAAGACCGGCACCGTGACGCCCGACGCGGCCAAGGCCGTGGGCGACATCAAGGGCGGCAAGATCGAGTTCCGCGTCGACCGTCACGCCAACCTGCACTTCATCATCGGCAAGGCGTCCTTCGACGAGGCGGCGCTGGCGGAGAACTACGCCGCCGCTCTCGAGGAGGTGCTGCGGCTCAAGCCCGCGAGCTCCAAGGGCCGCTACATCAAGAAGGTGACGCTCTCCACGACGATGGGCCCCGGCGTCCAGATCGACCCCCACCGGATCCGCAGCGCGGCCGGTGAGGACGAGGCGAGTGCCTGACACTGGCAGGACGTGACGAGGGCCCGCCCGGAGTGAACCGGGCGGGCCCTCGTGCGTCTTGTCGTGCCGGCGGGCGCTACTCGACGTACATCCGCTCGTCGACCAGCTTCTCGGCGACCATGGAGCCGTCCTGCTCGTAGCGCGACTGGTCGAAGCGCTTGCGGAACTCCAGGTCGACGCCGTCGCGGCCGTTGCGGTTCTTCTCGACCGACACGACGGCCCAGTCCTTCCAACGCTCGGCGGCGCCGGAGTCGAAGACGAGGTGGTGGCGGGCGATGATCTGGTACTTGTGCGCCAGCACGAGCAGGACGTCGGCCTCGTAGGCCAGCGCGGTCGAGCCGCGCAGGTGCTGGGCGCGCAGCCGCTTGCCCGTCTCGAGACCCTCCTTGTCGGCGGCGACGATCGCCAGCACCGGCACCTTCGCGTCGAGCGAGAGGTCCTTCAGGCCCTCCACGACGACGGTGACCCGCTCGTCCTCCACGTCGGAGCCGCCGTCGAGCTTCACCTTCTGCAGGTAGTCGACCACGACCATCGGCGCCTCGCCGGTCTGCCGCCACACCTGCTCGACAGCGTTGGTGATCACGGTCATCGTGGTCGTGTTGCCGCTGGAGTTGTGGACGTGGAGCCGGTCGGCATACTCCATGATCCGGCCTAGCGCGGGGATCGCGCCGCGGACGTCGGTCATCCGCTCGGCGAGCCCGCCGAAGCCGTGGTCGACGCCCTCGAAGGCCTGCCGGACCCGCACCAGGTCGGCGGACTGCGGGTCGTTCTGCTCGCCGATCTCGAGGGCGAGGACCCGCTCCAGGATCGACTGGGCGTCGTGCTCGTAGCAGAAGTAGAGGACGTGGCGGCCGGACCGGGCGGCGTTGCGCGACATCTGCACCGCCATCGTCGTCTTGCCGAGGCCCTGGGCGCCGGTGAGCAGGATCAGGTTGCCGCCGCGAAGCCCCCCACTGAGGACCTCGTCCAACGCCAAGAAACCGGTCGGCCACATCCGGGCCGGACCGGTCTCCGCGCGCAGCCGTGCGTCGACGTCGTTGAGGACAGTCGTCAGCGAGCTCAGGTCGAGATCCACGCCCAGCATTGCAGCATGACTGGACCAGTCGTCGCGGGGGAACGGCGAAACCCGTCGATGGCTCGGGTCACGCCGCGGTGGTGCCCTGCGCCTGCGGCCGCGCCCGATTTGAGGTACGCCGGCCGGACGGCGTACAGTCGGACACCGAAGCCAGAGACCGCCGGTCGTCGTCCTGTCCGCAGGGCGTTCGAAGGTCCGCGAGAGCGGACGGCCCGCGCAGGTGACAGAGTGCCACACCGAGACGTGCCCGCCACGTCCGATCCCGCGCCCTGGGCCCTGTGCCCGGGGCGTTCGTCTTCTCCGGAGGGCCGGAGGTCTCGACCACGAACACCGTGGCGACGACGTCGCCGCGGTCTGGAAGGAGACCCATGGCGCGGGAGGAGAAGGCCACCGCCGTCGCGGAGATCGCTGAGTCGTTCAGCGCAGCGAGCGGTGCCGTGCTGACCGAGTACCGCGGTCTCACCGTGAAGCAGCTGCAGGAACTGCGGCGCTCTCTCGGCGAGAACGCCAACTACGCCGTGGTCAAGAACACGCTCACCAAGCTGGCCGCCAAGGAGGCGGGCGTCGAGGGCATCGACGACCTGCTCAACGGCCCGACCGCCATCGCCTTCATCAACGGCGATGTCGTCGAGGCGGCCAAGGGACTGCGTGATTTTGCCAAGGCGAACCCGACCCTGGTGATCAAGGGCGGATTCCTGGACGGCAAGCCCCTCGACGCGAACGAGATCGCCAAGCTGGCCGACCTCGAGTCGCGCGAGGTGCTGATGGGCAAGCTGGCCGGCGCGATGCTGGCCTCGCTCTCCCAGGCCGTCTACCTGCTCAACGCGCCGATCGCCCAGGCCGCCCGTCTCGCGGGTGCGCTGCAGGCCAAGGCCGAGCAGGACCCCTCGATCCTCGCAGGTGGTGCTGGTGCCGCCCAGGCTCCTGCCGAGGAAGCTGCCGACGCTGCTGCCGAGGAGGCTCCCACCGCGGAGGCCGCCGACGCCGCCGCCGAGGAGCCCACCGAGGCCTGACCGGGCCGCGGACCACCACCTGAGAACACCCGGTACGGCGCCCGGCGCCGCACCACCGAACGGAAGGAAACGCCACCATGGCGAAGATCACCACCGACGAGCTGCTCGATGCGTTCAAGGAGATGACCCTCATCGAGCTGAGCGAGTTCGTCAAGCAGTTCGAGGAGACCTTCGGCGTCACCGCCGCGGCCCCCGTCGCCGTTGCTGCCGCCGCTCCCGCCGCCGCGGGTGGCGACGCCGGTGCCGGCGACGCCGCCGAGCAGGACGCGTTCGACGTGATCCTCGAGGCCGCCGGCGACAAGAAGATCAACGTCATCAAGGAGGTGCGCGCCCTGACCTCCCTCGGCCTGAAGGAGGCCAAGGACCTGGTCGAGGCCGCTCCGAAGCCCATCCTCGAGGCCGTGGCCAAGGACGCCGCCGACAAGGCCAAGGAGGCCCTGGAGGGCGCCGGCGCCACCGTCACCGTCAAGTGACGTTGTCCGTCTCCCACTGAGGCACCCGTCTGCGGAGCAGACCCGCAGACACCGCCGAGGGGCGGCCACCCGACCGGGTGGCCGCCCCTCGCGCCGTCCGGGCGGGGTGGAGGTTCATCAGGGTAAGTGGGTCGAGCTCCGCTTCCCGGGGTGAGTTCACCCGGGGAAGCGACGATTCGCCTACTTACCCTGATGAACCACCAAGACCAGCGCCGGGCGCCGACCCGCGGAGGTGGGGCAGGATGGCCCCATGATCGACGAGAGCCGCGCCTACGAGCTCGACCGCCAGCACGTCTTCCACTCCTGGTCCGCCCAGGCCCAGATCAGCCCGATGGTGATCACCCGGGCCGAGGGGTCGACGGTCTGGGACGACCAGGGCAAGGACTACCTCGACTTCACCTCGCAGCTGGTGTTCACCAACATCGGCCATCAGCATCCGGCGGTCGTCGCGGCGATCCAGGAGCAGGCAGCGAAGCTCTGCACGATCGCGCCGCAGTTCGCCAACGCCGCTCGCTCGGAGGCGGCCCGGCTGATCACCGGGCTCGCCGGCGAGACGTTCGAGAAGGTCTTCTTCACCAACGGCGGCGCCGACGCCGTCGAGCACGCCATCCGGATGGCCCGGCTGCACACCGGCCGCACCAAGGTGCTCTCGACCTACCGCTCCTACCACGGCGGCACGCACCTCGCGGTCAACGTGACCGGCGACCCGCGCCGGTGGGCCAGCGACAACGGTTCGGCGGGCACCGTCCACTTCTTCGGCCCGTTCCTCTACCGCAGCGCCTTCCACGCCGACACCGAGGCGGAGGAGTGCGAGCGCGCGCTCGAGCACCTCGAGCAGGTCGTGGCCCTGGAGGGTCCGGGCAGCATCGCCGCGATCATCCTCGAGAGCATCCCCGGCACGGCCGGCATCATGCCGCCGCCGCCGGGCTACCTCGCCGGCGTCCGCGAGATCTGCGACCGGCACGGCATCGTCTACATCGCCGACGAGGTGATGGCCGGCTTCGGACGCGCGCGGCCGCTGGTTCGCCTTCGAGCACTACGACGTCGTGCCCGACCTGATCACCTTCGCCAAGGGCGTCAACTCCGGCTACGTCCCGCTCGGCGGCGTCGTGATCAGCGACGCGATCGCGGCGACGCTTCGACGACCGCGCCTACCCCGGCGGGCTGACCTACTCCGGTCACCCGCTCGCCTGCGCCGCCGCGGTCGCCACCATCGAGACGATGCGCGACGAGGGCATGGTCGAGAACGCCGCGACGGCTGGGCGAGGAGGTCTTCGGCCCGCGGCTGGCCAAGGTCGCCGAGGCACACCCGTCGGTGGGGGAGGTGCGCGGCCTCGGCGCCTTCTGGGCCGCTCGAGCTGGTCAAGGACCCCGAGACACGCGAGCCGCTGGCGCCGTACGGCGGCACCTCGGAGGCCGTGAACGCCACCGTCGCCGCCTGCCAAGGCGGAGGGGCTGCTGCCGTTCGCGAACTTCAACCGGATCCACGTGGTGCCGCCGCTCAACATCACCGACGACGACGCGCACCGCGGTCTGGAGATCCTCGACGAGGCGCTCGCCGTGGCCGACTCGCACGTCGCCGGCTGAGCGTGGCACGAGCGCTTCCAGGTCACGGAGAGGTCACGGCGTGGGCGACATTGTGGGGATCTGCTTGACCTGAGGTCCCCGACACCGCATCATTCTGGGCATCCGGCGGGAGGCCGGCCCGCGTTTCAGTGCGAGGCCCCTTGACTCCGGTGTTGAAGCGTGCCCTGCTCTGGGTTACGATGAGCGTTCGCGCCCTCTCTCAAATGCTCTTCGGCCTGCCCGGTGGCCGGTCATGGTGGTGAGCGGGCGATCTCCCAGAGCGACCCGTCGAAGGACACCTCTTGGCCGCGCGCACCACCTCTGGTCAACCCCCGCCGCATCTCCTTCGCGAAGATCACCGAGCCCCTCGAGGTCCCGCAGCTCCTCTCTCTCCAGACCGACAGCTTCGACTGGCTGGTCGGCAACGAGGCCTGGCAGGCCGTCGTCGAGCGCCGTCGAGGCCGCCGGCGAGGACGTCTCCCGCAAGTCCGGTCTGCAGGAGATCTTCGAGGAGATCTCCCCGATCGAGGACTTCTCCGAGACGATGTCGCTGTCGTTCGAGAACCCGGTCTTCTACGACCCGAAGTACACCGTCGAGGAGTGCAAGGAGAAGGACTTCACCTACTCCGCCCCGCTCTACGTCTCCGCCGAGTTCACCAACAACGAGACCGGTGAGATCAAGGGCCAGACGGTCTTCATGGGCGACTTCCCGCTGATGACGCCCAAGGGCACCTTCATCATCAACGGCACCGAGCGCGTCGTCGTCTCCCAGCTCGTCCGCTCGCCCGGGCGTCTACTTCGAGCGCACCGCCGACAAGACCTCCGACAAGGACATCTTCACCGCCAAGGTGATCCCGTCGCGCGGCGCCTGGCTCGAGTTCGAGATCGACAAGCGCGACATGGTCGGCGTCCGCCTCGACCGCAAGCGCAAGCAGAACGTCACGGTGCTGCTCAAGGCCCTCGGCTGGACCAACGAGCAGATCCGCGAGGAGTTCGGCGACTACGAGTCGATGATGCTCACCCTGGAGAAGGACCACACCCAGGGCCAGGACGACGCGCTGCTCGACATCTACCGCAAGCTGCGCCCGGGCGAGCCGCCGACGCGCGAGGCCGCGCAGACGCTGCTGAACAACTACTACTTCAACCCCAAGCGCTACGACCTGGCCAAGGTCGGCCGCTACAAGATCAACAAGAAGCTCGGCCTCACCGAGGCGTTCGACCAGCAGACGCTGACCATCGACGACATCGTCGCCGCGATCAGCTACATCGTCGCGCTGCACGCCGGCCGCGAGGAGCTCGAGACGCCGGCCAGGGCGCGATCGCGATCGCCGCCGACGACATCGACCACTTCGGCAACCGCCGCATGCGCACCGTCGGCGAGCTGATCCAGAACCAGCTCCGCACGGGCCTGGCCCGGATGGAGCGCGTCGTCCGCGAGCGGATGACGACCCAGGACGTCGAGGCGATCACGCCGCAGTCCCTGATCAACATCCGCCCGGTGGTCGCGGCGCTGAAGGAGTTCTTCGGCACCTCCCAGCTCTCGCAGTTCATGGACCAGACCAACCCGATCGCGGGCCTGACGCACAAGCGTCGCCTGTCCGCGCTCGGCCCGGGTGGTCTGTCCCGTGACCGCGCCGGCATGGAGGTCCGCGACGTCCACCCGTCGCACTACGGCCGCATGTGCCCGATCGAGACCCCGGAAGGCCCGAACATCGGCCTGATCGGCTCGCTGGCCTCCTACGGTCGGATCAACCCGTTCGGCTTCGTCGAGACGCCCTACCGCAAGGTCGCGAAGGGCAAGGTCACCGACGAAGATCGACTACCTCACCGCCGACGACGAGGACCGCTACGTCATCGCGCAGGCCAACGCCGCCCTCGACGACAAGGGCAAGTTCGTCGAGGAGCGCGTGCTGGTCCGCCAGCGCGACGGCGAGGTCGACGCCGTCCCGGCCGCCGAGGTCGACTACATGGACGTCTCGCCGCGCCAGATGGTGTCGGTCGCGACGGCCCTGATCCCGTTCCTCGAGCACGACGACGCCAACCGCGCGCTCATGGGCGCCAACATGCAGCGCCAGGCGGTGCCGCTCATCAAGAGCGACGCGCCCGCTGGTCGGCACCGGCATGGAGTACCGCGCCGCCGTCGACGCCGGCGACGTGGTCGTGGCCGACAACGCCGGTGTGGTCAAGGAGGTCTCCGCCGACGTCATCGAGATGATGAACGACGACGGCACCTACACGACCTACCGCTGGCGAAGTTCCGCCGCTCCAACCAGGGCACCTGCATCAACCAGCGCCCGCTGGTCGGCGAGGGCGACCGGCTCGAGGTCGGCTCGCCGATCGCCGACGGTCCGTGCACCGACAAGGCCGAGATGGCGCTGGGCACCAACCTGCTCGTCGCGTTCATGCCGTGGCAGGGCCACAACTACGAGGACGCGATCATCCTCGTCCCAGCGCCTGGTGCAGGAGGACGTCCTCACCTCGATCCACATCGAGGAGCACGAGGTCGACGCCCGCGACACCAAGCTGGGCCCGGAGGAGATCACCCGCGACATCCCGAACGTCTGCGAGGAGGTGCTGGCCGACCTCGACGAGCGCGGCATCATCCGCATCGGCGCCGAGGTCACCACCGGCGACATCCTGGTCGGCAAGGTCACGCCCAAGGGCGAGACCGAGCTGACCCCCGAGGAGCGGCTGCTCCGCGCGATCTTCGGTGAGAAGGCGCGCGAGGTGCGCGACACCTCGATGAAGGTGCCGCACGGCGAGTCCGGCACGGTCATCGGCGTCCGCGTCTTCAACCGCGAGGACGGCGACGAGCTGCCCCCGGGCGTCAACCAGCTGGTCCGCGTCTACGTCGCCCAGAAGCGCAAGATCTCGGTCGGCGACAAGCTCGCCGGCCGCCACGGCAACAAGGGCGTCATCGCGAAGATCCTGCCGATCGAGGACATGCCGTTCATGGAGGACGGCACCCCGGTCGACGTCGTGCTCAACCCGCTGGGTGTGCCGCGACGGATGAACATCGGCCAGATCCTCGAGCTCCACCTCGGCTGGCTCGCCAAGCAGGGCTGGGACGTCAACCTCCACGGCGACAAGGGCTCGCAGGACTGGAAGAAGCGGCTGATCGAGATCGGCGCCGACAAGGCCGAGCCCGACACCAAGGTCGCGACCCCGGTCTTCGACGGTGCCCGCGAGGACGAGATCACCGGGCTGCTCGGGTCCACGCTGCCCAACCGCGACGGCGACCGCCTGATCGACGAGACCGGCAAGGCCGTCCTGTTCGACGGTCGCTCCGGCGAGCCGTTCCCGGAGCCGGTCTCGGTCGGCTACATGTACATCCTCAAGCTGCACCACCTCGTCGACGACAAGATCCACGCGCGCTCGACCGGCCCCTACTCGATGATCACGCAGCAGCCGCTGGGCGGTAAGGCCCAGTTCGGCGGCCAGCGGTTCGGCGAGATGGAGGTCTGGGCGATGGAGGCCTACGGCGCCGCCTACGCCCTGCAGGAGCTGCTCACGATCAAGTCCGACGACGTGCCCGGGCCGCGTGAAGGTCTACGAGGCCATCGTCAAGGGCGAGAACATCCCCGACTCCGGCATCCCCGAGTCGTTCAAGGTGCTCGTCAAGGAGATGCAGTCGCTCTGCCTCAACGTCGAGGTGCTGTCCCAGGACGGCACCGCCGATCGAGATGAAGGACGCCGAGGAAGACGTCTTCCGCGCGGCCGAGGAGCTCGGCATCGACCTGTCCCGCCGCGAGCCCAGCAGCGTCGAAGAAGTCTGAGGCGGGCCCGCCCGCGGGCCTCGAGACGGTCGCTCCGCGACCTGCTCGGCCAGCGGGCGGGGCCCCTCGCTCCCACATCCTCGACAACACTCAGAACGAACGAAGGATTACAGCCATCGTGCTCGACGTGAACTTCTTCGACCAGCTTCAGATCGGCCTGGCCACCGCGGACGACATCCGCACGTGGAGCCACGGCGAGGTCAAGAAGCCGGAGACCATCAACTACCGCACGCTCAAGCCCGAGCGTGACGGCCTCTTCTGCGAGAAGATCTTCGGTCCCACCCGGGACTGGGAGTGCTACTGCGGCAAGTACAAGCGGGTGCGCTTCAAGGGCATCATCTGCGAGCGCTGCGGCGTCGAGGTGACCCGCTCCAAGGTGCGCCGCGAGCGGATGGGCCACATCGAGCTCGCCGCTCCGGTCACCCACATCTGGTACTTCAAGGGTGTGCCGAGCCGGCTCGGCTACCTGCTCGACCTGGCGCCGAAGGACCTCGAGAAGGTCATCTACTTCGCGGCCTACATGATCACCTCCGTCGACGAGGACGCCCGTCACCGCGACCTCTCCTCGCTCGAGAACAAGGTCGGGCTGGAGCGCGAGCGGCTCGAGAAGCGCCGCGACGCCCCGCTCGACGACCGCGCCAAGAAGCTCGAGGAGGACCTCGCCGCCCTCGAGGCCGAGGGCGCCAAGGCCGACGCCAAGCGCAAGGTCCGCGACGGCGCCGAGCGCGAGATGAAGCAGATCCGCGACCGCGCGCAGCGCGAGATCGACCGGCTCGAGGAGGTCTGGGACACCTTCAAGACCCTCAAGGTCCAGGACCTGATGGGCGACGAGCTGCTCTACCGCGAGATGAAGAACTGGTTCGGCAAGTACTTCGAGGGCCACATGGGCGCCACGGCGATCCAGAAGCGCCTCGAGGACTTCGACATCGAGGCCGAGGTCGAGTCGCTGCGCGAGACCATCGCCACCGGCAAGGGCCAGCGCAAGGTCCGCGCCCTCAAGCGGCTCAAGGTCGTCGACGCCTTCCGCAAGACCGACAACAAGCCCCAGGGCATGGTCCTCGACGCCGTCCCGGTGATCCCGCCGGACCTGCGCCCGATGGTGCAGCTCGACGGTGGCCGCTTCGCCACCTCCGACCTCAACGACCTCTACCGCCGCGTCATCAACCGCAACAACCGCCTCAAGCGGCTGCTCGACCTCGGCGCGCCCGAGATCATCGTCAACAACGAGAAGCGGATGCTGCAGGAGGCCGTCGACTCGCTGTTCGACAACGGCCGTCGTGGTCGTCCGGTCACCGGCCCGGGCAACCGGCCGCTGAAGTCGCTGTCCGACATGCTCAAGGGCAAGCAGGGTCGCTTCCGTCAGAACCTGCTCGGCAAGCGCGTCGACTACTCCGGCCGTTCGGTCATCGTGTCGGGCCCGCAGCTGAAGCTGCACCAGTGCGGTCTGCCCAAGCAGATGGCGCTCGAGCTGTTCAAGCCGTTCGTGATGAAGCGGCTGGTCGACCTGTCGCACGCGCAGAACATCAAGTCCGCCAAGCGGATGGTCGAGCGGGCGCTCGGTCCCGCGCCGTGGTGTGGGACGTCCTCGAAGAGGTCATCACCGAGCACCCGGTGCTGCTCAACCGTGCGCCCACGCTGCACCGTCTCGGCATCCAGGCCTTCGAGCCCCAGCTGATCGAGGGCAAGGCCATCCAGATCCACCCGCTCGTCTGCACCGCGTTCAACGCCGACTTCGACGGTGACCAGATGGCGGTGCACCTGCCGCTGTCGGCCGAGGCGCAGGCCGAGGCCCGGATCCTGATGCTGTCGACCAACAACATCCTCAAGCCGTCCGACGGCCGTCCGGTGACCATGCCGACGCAGGACATGATCATCGGCCTGTTCTTCCTCACCACCGACCGTGAGGACCAGCCGGGCGAGGGTCGCGCGTTCTCGTCGCTCGGCCGAGGCGATCATGGCCTTCGACCGCGGCGAGATCACGCTGCAGAGCAAGATCAAGATCCGCTTCGCCGACATCGTGCCGCCCGCTCGACTTCGGCGCCGACTGGGAGGAGGGCCGCTCCCTGACGCTCGAGACCACGCTGGGTCGCGCGCTCTTCAACGAGACCCTGCCGGCCGACTACCCCTTCGTGAACTACGAGGTCGGCAAGAAGGCGCTCGGCGCGATCGTCAACGACCTGGCCGAGCGCTACACCAAGGTCGAGGTCGCCGCGTCGCTCGACGCCCTGAAGGACGCCGGCTTCCACTGGGCCACCCGCTCGGGCGTGACGGTCTCGATCGACGACGTCGCGACCCCCGACGCGAAGGCCGAGATCCTCGAGGGCTACGAGGCGCAGGCCGACGAAGGTCCAGAAGCAGTACGAGCGCGGTCTGATCACCGACGACGAGCGTCGTCAGGAGCTCATCGAGATCTGGACCCAGGCGTCCAACGAGGTCGCTCGGGCGATGGAGGCCAACTTCGACCGCGCCAACCCGATCTACATGATGGTCGACTCCGGCGCGTCCGGAAACATGATGCAGATCCGCCAGGTCGCGGCCATGCGTGGTCTGGTGGCCAACCCGAAGGGCGAGATCATCCCGCGGCCGATCAAGTCGAACTTCCGCGAGGGCCTGTCCGTGCTCGAGTACTTCATCTCCACCCACGGTGCCCGCAAGGGTCTGGCCGACACCGCGCTGCGGACCGCCGACTCGGGCTACCTCACCCGTCGTCTGGTCGACGTGTCGCAGGACGTCATCATCCGTGAGGACGACTGCGGCACCGAGCGTGGCCTGCCCAAGCTCATCGGTGTCCGGGGCGAGGACGGCGTGGTCCGCAAGGACGAGAACGTCGAGACCGCGGCGTACGCCCGGACCGCCGCCGACCGAGATCACCCACCCCGAGACCGGCGAGACGCTCGCCGGCGCCGGTGAGGACCTCGGCGACGTCAAGATCGGCGAGCTGGTCGCGGCCGGCATCGAGGAGGTCAAGGTCCGCTCCGTGCTGACCTGCGACGCCCGGACCGGCACCTGCGCCAAGTGCTACGGCCGCTCGCTGGCCACCGGCAAGCTGGTCGACATCGGTGAGGCCGTCGGCATCATCGCCGCCCAGTCCATCGGTGAGCCCGGCACGCAGCTGACCATGCGTACCTTCCACACCGGTGGTGTGGCCTCGGCCGACGACATCACGCAGGGTCTGCCCCGTGTGGTCGAGCTCTTCGAGGCCCGGCCGCCCAAGGGTCTGTCGCCGATCTCGGAGGTCGCCGGCCGGGTCGAGATCGAGGAGACCGACAAGACCCGCAAGGTCATCGTGACCCCCGACGACGGCTCCGAGGTCCACGAGTACCCGGTCTCGAAGCGGTCGCGCCTGCTGGTCGCACGACGGCGACCACGATCGAGGTCGGCCAGATGCTGACGGTCGGTACCCCCGACCCGCAGGACGTGCTGCGCATCCTCGGTGTGCGCCAGGCCCAGGAGCACCTGGTCGACGAGGTCCAGGAGGTCTACCGCTCGCAGGGCGTGTCGATCCACGACAAGCACATCGAGATCATCGTGCGGCAGATGCTGCGTCGGGTCACGGTCATCGAGTCCGGCGACACCAACCTGCTGCCGTCCGACCTGGTCGACCGCGTCCGCTTCGAGGAGGAGAACCGTCGCGTGGTCTCCGAGGGCGGCAAGCCGGCCTCGGGTCGTCCGGAGCTGATGGGCATCACCAAGGCCTCGCTGGCGACCGAGTCGTGGCTCTCGGCGGCCTCCTTCCAGGAGACCACCCGGGTGCTCACCGACGCGGCGATCCACGGGCGGTCCGACTCGCTGCTCGGTCTGAAGGAGAACGTCATCATCGGCAAGCTGATCCCGGCCGGCACCGGCCTCGAGCGCTACCGCAACATCCGGGTGGAGCCGACCGAGGAGGCCCGCGCCGCGGCCTACTCCGTCACCGGCTACGACTCCTACGACTACGAGTTCGGCACCGGCACGCAGGCCGTCGCCCTGGACGACTTCGACTTCGGGTCCTACCAGAACTGAGCAGCCGACCGGTCCACCGACCGACCCACCGGGCCGGGTCCCGCCTACGGGCGGGCCCGGCCCGGTGGCGTCTCCACCCCGTGCATGGCGGGCGAGCCGAGTGGGATAAGGTTAGGCTGCCCTAAATCATCGAGAGAGAGCCTGCCGTGTCCCGTCCCCTGCGCCTGGCCGCCGTCACAGCCCTGGTCAGCCCCTTGCTCGCCGGCTGCGGCCTGCTCGGCGGTCCCGACCTGGTCGTCTACAACGCCCAGCACGAGGAGCTGATGTCGGAGATCGTGCCTCTGTTCGAGGAGGAGACCGGGCTCGACGTCGAGCTGCGCAACGGCAAGGACCTCGAGCTCGCCAACCAGCTGGTCGCCGAGGGTGAGGACTCACCGGCCGACGTGTTCCTGACCGAGAACTCCCCGGCGATGACCATCGTCGACAACGCGGGGCTCTTCGAGCCGGTCTCCGAGCAGGCGCTCGCCGACATCCCCGCCGACTACGCGCCCAGCAGCGGGCGCTGGGTGGGGATCCTGGCCCGCTCGACGGTCGCGATGTACCACACCGGCACCCTCCAGGAGTCCGACCTGCCCGCCTCGATCCTCGGCTTCGCCGACCCGGCGTGGTCCGGGCGGGTCGGCTTCTCGCCCACCGGCGCCGACTTCCAGGCGATCGTCAGCGCGGTGCTGCAGGCCGAAGGGCGAGGACGCCACCCGGGCGTGGCTGCAGGCGCTGGCCGACCACGGCGTGGTGCTCGACAACAACCTCGTCGTGATGCGCGCGGTCAACGAGGGCGACGTCGACGCCGGCATCGCCTACCACTACTACTGGTACCGCGATCAGAAGGAGGCCGGCCAGAACAGCGACAACGTCGCGCTGCACTTCTTCGGCGACCAGGACCCGGGGGCGTTCGTCAGCATCTCCGGCGCCGGGGTGCTGGCCAGCAGCAAGCACGCGGAGGCGGCCCAGCGGTTCGTCGAGTTCCTGACCGGCGTCGAGGGTCAGCAGGCGATGGCCGACTCCTACGCCTTGGAGTACCCCCTCAACCCCGCGGCGACGCTGGATCCGGCCGTGAAGCCGTTCAACAGCCTGGAGCCGCCGACGATCGACCCGGCCACCCTGAACGGACCCGAGGTCACCGCACTCATGACCGAGGTGGGTCTGCTCTGAGCCTGCTGACCGATCGCCTGGCCCCGCCGGACACCCGGCGGGCCGACCGGCGCGCGCCCTGGCCGCTGTTGTTGGCCGGCGGTCTGGTCGCCGCCGTCGCGCTGGTCCCGCTGGGATTCGTGGTGACCTACACGCTGCTCATCGGCCCGACGGAGGCGTGGGCGCTGGTCGCGCGACCCCGGGTCGGCATGCTGCTGTGGAACACCGCGAGCCTCGCGGTCGGCTGCATGGCGGTGTGCACGGCGCTCGGCATCACCCTCGCGCTGGTGGTCGAGCGCACCGACGTGCCGGGCAAGATGCTGTGGCACGCGCTGCTGGTGGCGCCCCTGGCCGTGCCGGCGTTCGTCAACAGCTATGCCTGGGTGTCTCTCGACCAACGGGGTGCGCGGGTACGCCGGCGCGCTGCTGGTCATCTCGCTGTCCTACTATCCGCTGGTCTACCTCCCTGTCGTCGCCGCCCTGCGCGGGCTCGACCCGGCGCTGGAGGAGTCCGCCTTCGTCGCTGGGGCACAGCCGGATGCGGACCCTGCACACGGTGGTGCTGCCCCAGCTGCAGCCGGCGCTCTTCGGCGGCGTCCTGCTGGTCGGCCTGCACCTGCTGGCGGAGTTCGGGGCGCTGCAGCTGCTCCGCTTCCCGACCTTCACCACCGCGATCTACGACCTCTACGGCTCCACCTTCAACGGCGCCGCCGCCAACATGATCGCGGGCGTGCTCGTGCTGCTGTGCCTGTTGCTGCTGGTGGCCGAGCTGCGACTGCGTGGGCGGCGCCGGTTCGCCCGGGTCGGCCAGGGGTCGGCCCGCACAGCGGTCCCCGCCGCGCTCGGTCGGCTCCGGTGGCCGGCGGCCGCCGGGCTCTCGATGCTGGTGCTGCTGGCGGTCGGCGTGCCGACGTACGCCCTGCTCCATTGGCTGCGGGTGGGGTCCTCGACGGAGTTCCCGGTCGGCGAGCTCGCCGGCGCCGCACGTCACCACCGTGCTGCTGGCGGCCGCCGGAGCGCTGCTCACCGTGCTGGCCGCGCTCCCCGTGGCCTGGCTCGCGGTCCGCTACCGCGGCATGGCCTCGACGCTCATCGAGCGCAGCACCTACATCGCCAACGCGCTGCCCGGGATCGTCGTGGCGCTGGCGTTCGTGACCGTCAGCCTGCGTGCGGTGCCGGTGGTCTACCAGTCGGCGCTGCTCCTGTTGGTGGCGTACGCCGTGCTGTTCCTGCCGCGGGCTGTCGTCTCGGTCCGAGCCGGGCTCGAGCAGGCGCCACTCGTGCTCGACGACGTGGCCCGCAGCCTGGGCAGCGGCCCGCTGGCCACGGCACGCAGGGTGACGCTGCCCTTGATCGCCCCCAGTCTCGGCGCGGGCGGGGCGCTGGTGTTCCTGGCCATCGCCACCGAGCTGACCGCGACGTTGATGCTGTCGCCGATCGGCACCGACACGCTCGCCACGAGCTTCTGGTCGGCGTCGACCGACCTGCGCTACGGCGCGGCGGCGCCCTACGCGCTGCTGCTCGTGCTGGTGTCCATCCCTGCCACGGCAATCCTGATGCGGCAGGAGAGACTGGGCCGGTGAGCAAGGTCGAGCTGGCGGAGGTGGAGTTCGCCTTCGGCGCGGTGCGCGCGGTCGACGGGGTCGACCTGGTCGTGCCCGAGGGCTCCTTCACCGCGGTGCTGGGTGCGTCGGGCTGCGGCAAGACCACGCTGCTGCGGCTGGTCGCGGGCTTCCTGCGGCCGTCGGCCGGCGTCGTCCGCTTCGACGGCCAGGTCGTGGCCGGGCCCGGGCGCTTCCTACCGCCACAGCGGCGTCGGGTCGGCTACGTCCCCCAGGAGGGGGCGCTCTTCCCGCACCTGAGCGTGGCGGACAACATCGCCTTCGGGCTGCCCCGGTCCGCGGACCGGTCGCCACCGCGTCGGTGAGCTGCTCGACCTGATCGAGCTGCCCGGGGGGCTCGCCGGACGGGCGCCGCACGAGCTCTCCGGCGGTCAGCAGCAGCGCGTGGCGCTGGCGCGGGCGCTGGCGCCCGGACCGTCGGTGGTGCTGCTCGACGAGCCCTTCTCGTCGCTGGATGCGTCGCTGCGGGCCTCGACCGGTCGTGCCGTCGCGCACGCCCTCCAGGCGACCGGCACCACCGCGGTGCTGGTGACCCACGATCAGGACGAGGCCCTCTCGCTGGCCGACCAGGTCGCCGTGATGAGGCAGGGACGGGTCGTCCAGACCGATGCGCCACGGGCCCTCTACCGGGCGCCGGTCGATCCCGAGATCGGTGCCTTCGTCGGCGGGGCGACCGTCGTCGGGGCGACGGTGGCCCAAGGGGTGGCGATGCTCGGCTTCGCCTCCGCGCCGCTGGCCGCGCCGGCCCCCGACGGCCCGGCGCGGGTGCTGCTGCGCCCCGAGCAGATCGTCCTGGACCCGACAGCCGACGAGGCGGTGGTCGAGCAGGTGCACTTCTACGGCCACGACGCCGCGGTGCGCCTCCTGCTGCGGCCGGACGGCCCGGCGCTGGTGGCCCGGGTGCCAGGCCTGGAGGCCCCGGACCCGGGCGCGACGGTGGGGCTCACGATTCTCGGGCCGGTCGTGGCCTATCCGGCCGAGAATCCGATTGGACTTAGGTAAGGGTAACCTAATAACGTGCGGGGCGTGACCAGCACGTTGCCTCCCGTCGAGAGGACGACCTCCGACTTCCTCGACCTCGCGCGCCACGGCGATCACCCGGCCGCGGTCACCGCCGACGAGTCGATCACCTATGCCGACCTCGCGGGGCGGGTCGATGTCGCCGGGGCACGCCTAGGGCCCACCCGGCGGCTGGTGCTGATCGAGGGGCGCAACGACCTCGCCGCGTTGACGGCGTACCTCGGGGCGCTCACGCGTGGACACGTCGTGCTGCTCACCCCTCCCGGAGACCCCGCTCGTGAGCTGGAGGCCCGGTGGGATCCCGACGTGGTGGTCGGCGACGGCTGGCGTGAGGTGCGGGAGGGCACGCGACACGACCTGCACCCCGAGCTCGCGCTGCTGATGAGCACGTCGGGGTCCACGGGCGCACCCAAGCTGGTCCGGCTGTCGGCGGCCAACCTCGCGAGCAACGCCGCCGCCATCGCGGAGCTACTTCGGCTGGGACCCGGCGAGCGCGCGATCACCACGCTGCCGCTGCACTACTGCTACGGGTTGTCGGTGGTGCACTCCCACCTCGCTGTCGGGGCCACCGTGGTGCTCACCGAGCTGTCCGTCGTCGACCCCTGCTTCTGGGACCTGGCGGCGCGGGCGCACGCGACGTCGTTCGCCGCGGTGCCCTACACCTTCGAGCTCCTGGAGAGCGCAGGCTCGGTGCGGCGGCAGCTGCCCTCCCTGCGCTACGTCACCCAGGCCGGCGGTCGGATGGCTCCGGAGCGGGTGCGCGCCTGGCGCGGACCGCGGCCTCGCCGAAGGCTGGGACCTCGTGGTGATGTACGGCCAGACCGAGGCCACCGCCCGGATCGCCTGGCTCCCCCCGGACCTGGCGGCAGACCACCCGGAGGCGGTCGGTGTCCCGATCCCGGGCGGCTCGCTGCGGCTGGAGCGCGTGCCGGAGGCGACCGAGCCGGCTGTCGGTGAGCTCGTCTACACCGGCGACAACGTGATGATGGGCTACGCCGGCGTGGCCGCGGACCTGGGCCGGGGGGCCGAGCTGTCCGAGCTGCGCACCGGAGACCTGGCCAGATGCGTCGACGGGGTCTACGAGGTCGTCGGACGACGCGGCCGCCAGGTCAAGCTGTTCGGGCTGAGGATCGATCTCGACCACCTCGAGGCCCGGGTCCCCGGAGCCCACTGCGTGGTCGTCGACCAGACCCTGCACGCCTTCACCACCCGGGTGCGGGAGGCCGACCGGCTGCGCGACTCGCTGCGCCGCGTGAGCGGGCTGCCGCCGAGCGCGGTGCAGGTGTGTGTCGTCGGCGACGTGCCGCACACGGCGTCCGGCAAGCCCGACCGCGCAGCGCTGCTGCGTCACGTGCGAGCCCGGCGGGCCGACGTCCCCGCCACGCTGCGCGACGAGTACGCCGTCGTGCTCGGCCGTCCGGACGCGACCGTCCGTGACACCTTCGTCGGGCTCGGCGGCGACTCGCTGTCCTACGTCGAGCTGGCCACCCGGCTGACCGCACGGCTCGGGGAGCTGCCGGTCGGCTGGCCCACGACCCCGATCGCCGACCTCGAGGGTGGTCGCGCCCGGCCCGGGACCCGGATGGAGACCGGCATCGTGGTGAGGGCAGTGGCGATCCTCGCCATCGTCGGCTCGCACACCGACCTCTGGACCGTGATGGGCGGCGCACACCTGCTGCTCGTGGCGGCAGGCGTCGGTCTTGCCCGGTTCCAGCTGTCGGGAGCCAACCGGCACGCGCGGATCCGGCTGGGGATCTCCTCGCTGGTCCTCCTCTGGCTGCCGTCCGCGGTCTGGCTCGCGGCCGTCGCGGCGGTGAGCGGCGGCTACCGCCCCAGCACCGTGCTGCTGCTCAACGGGCTGCTGGGCAGCGACACCTGGACCGACCAGTGGCAGCTGTGGTTCCTCGAGGCACTGGTGTGGACGACCGCCGCCGTCCTTGCGCTGGCCGCCGTTCCCGCCTTCGACCGGGTGGAGCGGCGCGCGCCGTTCGCCACCGCGCTCGTCCTGGTGCTGGTGGGCCTGGCCGTGCGCTTCGCCTGGGTCGGGCTGACCGCCGGCCCGACGGAGCGCTACACCGTCGGTGTGGTCGCCTGGTGGCTGCTGCTCGGATGGTTGGCGGCGCGTGCCCGCGACCGCCGGCAGCAGGCGCTGGTGATCGTGCTCGGCGCCGTCGGCACCGTGGGGTTCTTCGGCGACCTGGTCCGCGAGGCCGTGATCGTCGCGGGCATCGCCGCACTGGTGCTGGTCCCGGCGGTGCGGGTTCCCGAGGTGCTGGTGCGGCCGCTCTCGGTGCTGGCCTCGGCGTCGCTGTTCGTCTACCTCACCCACTGGCAGGTCTACCCCCCGCTGGAGGAGCGGTCGGGCCTGCTGGCGCTGACCGCCTCCCTCGCGGTCGGGGTGGCCGCCTGGTGGCTGGTCCGTCCGGCGTTGCGCCTCGCCCGGGGCGCGGTGCTCGGCCCGCGGAATTTCGGCCCGTTGCCGGGTGGCTGAGACAATCGTGAGGTGACCGCCACTCGCCCCGGATCGACCGACGTCCTGGTCGTCGGCGCCGGCCCGGCCGGATCCTCGGCGGCCGCCTGGGCGGCGCGGCTCGGACTCGACGTGGTCCTCGTCGACGCGGCGGTCTTCCCGCGCGACAAGACCTGCGGCGACGGGCTGACCCCGCGCGCGATCGGCGAGCTGCAGCGGCTCGGGCTCGAGGACTGGCTGCGCGCGCACACCGTCAACCAGGGGCTGCGCGCCCACGGCTTCGGCCAGACGCTGCTCCTGCCCTGGCCGGGCGGCTCCCTCCCCGACTGGGGGTCGGCGGTCGCCCGCACCGAGCTCGACGACCACCTGCGCACCACGGCGATCAAGGCCGGCGCGACGGCGATCGACGGCGCCCGCGCGGTCGACGTCCGCCGCGACGGCGACCGGGTCGCCGGCGTCGAGCTCGACGCCGACGGCGACCGGTTCGAGATCGCCTGCCGGCGGCTCGTCGTCGCCGACGGCGTGCGCTCGCCGCTCGGCAAGATGCTCGGCCGCGAGTGGCACCGCGACACCGTCTACGGCGTCGCCGGGCGCTCCTACGTCGACCTCCGAGCGCAGCCGACGACCCGTGGATCAGCTCGCACCTCGAGCTGCGCGGCGAGCGACGGCGAGATCCTCTCCGGCTACGGCTGGATCTTCCCGCTCGGCGCCGGCGCAGGTGAACCTCGGCGTCGGCACGCTGGCCACCGCGAAGCGGCCGGCCGACGTCGCGCTCAAGCCGCTGATGCAGCTCTACGCCGACGAGCGTCGCGAGGAGTTCGGCCTCTCCGGCGAGCTGCGGGTGCCCACCTCGGCGCTGCTGCCGATGGGCGGCGCCGTCTCCGACGTCGCCGGCCCCAACTGGGCGCTCATCGGCGACGCGGCCGCCTGCGTCAACCCGCTCAACGGCGAGGGCATCGACTACGGCCTCGAGACCGGCCGCTTCGTCGCCGAGCTGCTGCGCGGAGCGGGACCGCGACCTCGCCGCGGTCTGGCCGGCACTGCTGACGCGAGCACTACGGCGAGTCGTTCTCGATCGCGCGCCGGCTGGCCGGGCTGGTCACCGTGCCGCGGCTGCTGCCGACGCTCGGGCCGGTCGGGCATGCGCTCGGACTGGCTGATGACGCTCGCCCTGCGCTGGATGGGCAACCTGGTCACCGACGCCGACCGCGACCGGGCCGCCCGGGTCTGGCGCTGGGCCGGGCGCCGGTCGATCCGGCTCGACGACCGGCCGCCGTTCGCCTGACGCCTCAGGGCCCGTCTGCGACGCCTCAGGGCCCCGTCTGCGACGCGTCGGGGGCCCGTCTGCGACGCGTCAGCGCACCGTCTGCGACGCGTCGGCGCGTGATCGGCGGTGCTTGAGGAACGTGTTGATCGGGTCGACGACCCACTGGAGCCTCTCGGCGATCGGCCGCCAGGCGAGGAAGAGCGCGATGCCGACCGCGACGGTGGTGTTGATGGCGATGCAGACCCAGGGAAGGGAGGCCGGGAGGAGGTCGGCCCAGCCGCGGTACTCGAGCCCGCGCACGAAGAACCCGTGGCACAGATAGACGACCAGGCTGTAGGCGCCCATCCGAGTGAGGAAGCTGCGGCGCTGCGGGATCAGCGCCAGCACCGCGGCCGTCATCGCCACGGCGACGCCGATCAGCCGGATCCGGATCCACGCCCCTTCCGCGAAGGTCGCGTCGAGGGAGGCGTAGTCGGCGCGGAAGAACAGGAACTGGGTGCTCCAGAAGTCGTCGGTGTGTCTCGCCAGCCATAGCGTCAGCGCCACCACCACGAGCGCGGGCGCCCTGGCGCGCGCTGAACGGAGCAGAGCCAGGTGCTCGGGCCGCAGGTGCAGACCGATCACGAAGAAGGGCAGGAACCCCAGGAAGCGGTTGAGGTCGAACAGCTCCTGGTTGGTCAGGCCGGCCAGCAGGCTGACGCCGATCGAGACCGGCACCATCGCCCAGTGCAGCTTGAGGATCGGGGTGACGAGCCGCCACATCGCGGCGACGATGAGATACCACATCGGCCAGCGAGGGTTGGTCCAGATCGGGTCGAGCAAGGCCTCGCCCCCGGCCAGGTGGCGCCACCAGACCATCAGCCACGAGAAGATGATGTAGGGGACGATCAGGGTCGTCAGCACCGACAGCAGATGCCGCCGCGAGTAGCGGAACGACCGCGAGAGATAGCCGGTGACCAGCACGAACGCCGGGATGTGGAAGTAGTAGACGAAGTCGTAGACCCAGCTCTGGGTGCGGCTCCCGGGGCTGACGACCAGCATGTGCCCGATCACCACGATGGTGACCAGCACCATCTTGACGTTGTCGAGCCAGGGGTCGCGCTGCTTGGTGCCCGGACGGGTGGTGGCGGTGGTCATGGCCCGTCCAGCCTGGCACGGACGACGGCCCGGTGTCGTCTCCGAACGACGTGACCGTGGCCGCTAGGTTGGCTGAGTGGCCCACCTTCCCCAGCGACAGCGCGTGGCGGCGTACGCCGTGGTCCTGCGTGCGGCCGATGACGGGGACGAGCTGGTGCTGCTGTCGCGGTTGGCGCCCCGGGTCTCCGCCGCCGAGCTCTGGACCCTGCCCGGCGGCGGTATCGACCACGGCGAGCACCCCCGTGACGCGCTGATCCGCGAGGTCAAGGAGGAGACGGGGCTCGATGCGCTGGTCGGAGACACCGCGCGGGTCTACTCCGCGCATCTGCCGACCCTGTGGCGCGAGGGCAGCCGGCAGGACTACCAGGCGCTGCGGCTCGTCTTCGAGGCGTGGGTGCCGCCCGACGCGCCCGAGCCGCAGGTGCTCGAGGTCGGCGGCTCGACGATCGAGTCTGCCTGGGTTCCCGTCGGTGACGTGCTCGGCGGCAGGGTGCCGGTCACGGCGCTGGTCAGCGAGGCGATGGCCGACCACGAGCCCTTCCGCAAGCAGCGGCTCGCGGTGAACGCCCTGATCCGCCGCGGCGACGATCTGCTGCTGACCCGCATCTCGGCGGTCGGCTACCACACCGGCGCCTGGACCCTGCCGGGCGGCGGCGTCGACCACGGCGAGTCCCCGACCGCGGCCCTGGCGCGCGAGGTGCGTGAGGAGTGCGGGGTGGAGTGCCAGGTCGGTGGCCTGCTCGGCATGCACGAGGAGCACTTCTCCGGGACCGCCCCGTCGGGTCGCTACGAGGACTTCCACAACGTCCGGCTGATCTTCGACGCGCGCGTGACCGATGACGCCGCTCCGCGGGCCGAGACCGACGGCACCACCGACGCCGCGGCCTGGGTGCCGCTGGCCGACGTCGTCTCCGGGGCCGTGCCGGTGCACGACGTCGTCCGGGCCGCGCTCGCCCAGACCGGCTGACCCCTGTCAGTCCAGGTGCCGTAGCCGCGGCCAGAGGTCGCTCCAGGGCTCGAGGGGGTCACGGCAGACGGCGACCGGCTGACCCTGCTCCTCGTTGTCCACGTCGATCTGGTTGTCGAGCCGGTCGACGGTCTCGCAGCTGTCGAAGAGGGGCTCCGCAGACCCCAGCTGGCCGCCGACGAAGATCACGGTGGTCGTGCTGTCAGGGGGGCGTGCCTGGTCGTGGAGGGCGTTGTGACCACTGAAGACCGGCAGGTCGGTGAACCGGTCGACCGCGCCGGCTTCGCCGTAGTTCGAGGTCACCACGACCGCGTCGGGAGCCTCGCTCCCCACGGCGTCGAAGGCCGCCTGCACCTGCGCGGCGTAGATCGGCCACCCGACGGTGTCCCCGGCCGGCTGATTGAGCGACGGGATCGGGGTGGCGCCCAGCACGCCGAGCGGCAGCAGTGGCAGCGAGACGACGGCCGCGACGGTGGCGTTGAGGGCGACCAGGGCGTACCACGCCGGTCGCAGCAGGCCGGTGCCGAGCTCGGCGACACCCGCGGCGAACAGCACGACCACGAGGAACGTCGGGTAGTGCGGCTGCGCGCCCGAGACGAAGGTGAACAGCACGAGTCCGAGGAACGCCAGGACCAGGAACCTGAGGCCGCGGCGTCGCCAGATGTGTCGGGCGCCGGCGAGCCAGACCGGCACGAGAGGAGGCCCGAGAACGACGAGGAGGAACACCCACATGAACACCCGGACGTCGCCGCCGTTGTTCTCTGAGAGGGCGGCTCCCATGGCGAGCTGGGGCCAGTCGTTGACCTGTTGGTAGACGAGGTTCGGCAGGGCGACGACGACGGCGACCAGACCCCCGCCGAGGACGTACGGCGACGCCAGGCGCCGGCGCGGGCCGACCAGGGCCAGGCCGAGGGCGATGAGGAGGACGAGCAGCCCGACCAGCAGCTTGTTGTACGACGCCAGGCCGGCCACCAGTCCCGCCCAGAGCCACAGCCGGGGCCGGTCTCGCAGCTCGGCGTGGACGACGAGCAGGCAGATCAACGGCCAGACCAGCAGCTCCGGCGTCGACGTGATCATCAGGTGGCCGAAGTCGAGGACCGCCGTCGTGCCGGCGTACGCCCAGGCGGCCCAGGCCTGGCTCCGCGGAGACCCGCCCAGCTCTCTGGTCAGCAGCGCGATGACGACGACCGATCCCGCCGCGAGGAGGGTCGCCGGGAGCCGGAGCAGGGCGAGCTGGTCGCCCAGCATGCTCGAGATCAGCGGCACCAGCGGGGGCTGGTCGACGTAGCCCCAGGCGGGTCGGAGCATCCTGAAGTACAGCTCGTCGCGGTGGTAGCCGTAGCGCGTGCTGGTCAGCGTCAGCACCACGACGACCGCGCTCGCAGCGGCCAGAACAGCGCCTCGTGCGAACGGCGGTGGGGCCGGCATGCCCCGCAGAATACGACCTCGCCGGTGTTCCACGGTGGGGGACGTTCTCGCGCGGGCCGGGGCGGGCTGCCTAGGGTCGACCGCGTGACCATGGGGCTGCTGCTGGACATCGGCGTGGTGCTGCTGAAGTCGGCCTGGGAGATCGCCGACGAGTTCGAGCGGCTCAACGAGCTGCCGCCGCGCACCGTTCCCGGGCGGGGGCCCTTCGACGCCGGCGGCGACCCGCGCTGGGTGCGGCATCTGGCCGGAGAGCTCACGGAGCGGGAGTACTGGCTCGGCAACGCCGACGAGGCCGTCCGCAAGGGGGCGCCGCTGCACGGCCATCCGCACCTGATGCGGGCGATGTTCCAGCAGCCCGGGATCGACCCGGCGCGGCCGGTCGGCGTCGACCTGGCGCGGCGCGCGCAGGCGGCCGGCGTACGCACGGCCATCTTCACCAACGAGCTGATGGACTTCCAGGGCCGCGTGTGGGTCGAGGCCCAGGAGTGGTTCCCGCTGTTCGACGTGGTGTGGGACGCCACTGAGCAGGGGGTGCGCAAGCCCGACCCCGAGGCCTACCGGCTGGTCGTCGAGGCGGTCGGGCTGCCTGTCGAGGAGCTGGTCTTCGTCGACGACAACCCGCGCTACGTGCAGGGCGGGGTCGAGGCCGGGATGCAGGGTGTGACGCTCGACGTGCTGCGGCCGGACGACGCCTTCGCCGAGGCCGGGACAGCTCCTCGGGCTGGACTGACGACGCGTCGGCGCAGTGGACGCTCAGGCGCCGTCGCGACGCGTCGACGCGAAATCCGCGACGCGTCGCGGCTGCGGACCGCGCCGCGGTCGCCGATAAAGTGACCTGGTGAACCCCCGCCACCGCCGACTGGTCATCACCGCGGCCCTGGTGGCGCTGCTGCTGCTGGTCGTGCTCGGCTCGGTGCTGTCGTGACCGAGCTCGACGAGGCGCTCGCCGAGGTGCGCCGCCGGCTGCTCGATGCCGACCGTCTGGTCAGCGCGGTGGCGGCCGGCCGCCGCCGCGGGGCCGCGCCCGCCTGCCGGCGTGCCGAGGTGCGCTACGTCGACCTCAAGGCCGGACGCCAGCTGCAGGTGACGACGTACGACGACACCCAGGCGCACACCGCCAACCACGACGCGGAGGCGGCCGCGGCGGCGGTCGACGCGCTGCTCGGCAAGCCGTTCGGCAACTGGCACGTCGAGACCACCGACGGAGGTGCTGCAGCTGCGGGTGACCAAGAAGGGCGCCGCGAGCGTGCACCTGCGGGCGCGCGAGGGGGCGCCGCCCGAGCGGGGTCACGACCGCGACAAGGCCCGGCTGGTCGCCGAGGACGACCCGCTCCTGCTGGCGCTCGGCATCGCCACGCCCGAGGGGCGGGTGAAGCCGTCTCGCCGCGACAAGTACCACCAGGTCGAGGAGCTCGTGCGGCTGCTCGACGCCACGGTCTCCGAGGCCCTGGCGAAGGGACACCTGCGCACCCCGACGCCGACGGAGCCGCTTCGGGTCGTCGACCTCGGGTGCGGCAACGCCTACCTCACCTTCGCGGCGCACCGCCTGCTAGCCGGGCTGCGCGGGCTGCCGGTCAGCCTGGTCGGGGTCGACACCAAAGCACAGTCGCGACGCCACAACGAAGGGGTCGCCGCCCGGTTGGGGCTGGCGGAGTCCGAGGCGCGCTTCGTCGTGGGCCGGATCGAGGAGGTCGAGCTCGACCCGGCGCCCGAGGTGGTCCTGGCGCTGCACGCGTGCGACACCGCCACCGACGACGCGCTGGCCCGCGCCCTCGCCTGGCAGGCCTCGGTGGTGCTGGCCGCGCCCTGCTGCCACCACGACATCGCGGTCCAGCTGCGGCAGCGCCCCGCGGACGCGCCCGTACTCCCTGCTGACCCGCGACGGCATCCTGCGCGAGCGGTTCGCCGACACGCTCACCGACGCGCTGCGGTCGGCGCTGCTGCGCGACGCGGGCTATCGCGTCGACGTGGTGGAGTTCGTCGACAGCGCGCACACCCCGCGCAACACGCTGCTCCGCGCCGTGCGCACCGGCGGCCGGTCTCCGACGGCACGGGCGGAGTTCGACGCCCTCGCCGCTGCCTGGGGGGTCCGCCCGAGGCTCGCCGCACTGGTCGGGGGAGAGGGGTGAGCCCGCCGGGGCGGGTCGCGGCGGGGGTGCTGGGGGTGGCACCGCTCGCGGCGGTCCTGCTCGTCGGCCTGCTGCTCCTCGGCCCGGGCGGGCCGGCGTACGCCGACGAGCAGGTGTTCCGCTGGCAGGACCCGGCGATCACGGAGTCGAGCGGGCTGGTGGTGGTCGACGGCCGGTTCGTCACCGTCAACGACTCGGGCAACCGCGCCGAGCTCTACGTCGCCGACCCGGCCACCGGTGCCACGGTGGCGGTCGTGCCGTGGGCCGAGGGGCAGGTCGACGTGGAGGGCCTGGCGCCGGGGCCGGACGGCAGCGTGTGGGTGGGCGACATCGGCGACAACCGTGCGGTGCGACCCCGGGTCACGGTCAGCCGGGTGCCGCTCGAGGGGGGACCGAGCACGTCGTATGCGTTGCGCTACCCGGGCGGCGGCGCCCACGACGCCGAGACCCTGCTGGCCCACCCGAGCAGTGGGCGCCTCTTCGTCGTGACGAAGGGCTTGCGTGGGGAGGTGTACGCCGCTCCCGCACGGCTGCGGCGCGACCGGACGAACCGGCTGACCCTCGTGGGTTCGGTGGGACCGGGGCTCACCGACGGGGCGTTCTGGCCCGACGGCGAGCACGTGCTGCTGCGCGGCTACGGCCTGGCGTTCCTCTACACCTTCCCGGGGCTGGACCTGCTCGGCAGCGTCGAGCTGCCCAGCCAGCCGCAGGGAGAGGCGATCGCGGTGACGCCGTCGGGCTCGGTGTTCGTGTCGTCGGAGGGGGCCGGCACGCCGGTGTGGCAGGTGGACCTTCCCCCGGAGCTGGTCGTTGCGCTGGCGGGCGGGGCGTCGGGGTCGGCGTCTGCGGGGGCGTCGGGTGCGGCTGCGGCGCCGGGTGAGGCCGCGGCTGACGCCGGGGCCGCGGGGCAGGCGGGGCAGGACGAGCCCGGGAGCGAGCGGGCGTGGGGCGGCCTGCCGGCCGGGGCCGTGGCGCTCGGGGCGGCGGGCCTGCTGCTCGGGATCGCGGGCGCCGGGGTCTGGTGGCGGACGAAGGGGGACCGGCCATGACGAGGGTCACGGTGGTGCAGGGGGACCTGACCCGGCAGGAGGTCGACGCGGTGGTCAACGCCGCCAACCGTGCGATGCGCGGCGGGGCCGGCGTCGACGGCGCCATCCACCGGGTCGGCGGGCCGGCGGTGCTCGAGGACTGCCGGCGGCGCTTCCCGCGCGGGCTCGCCACCGGCGACGCGGGGTGGACGACGGCCGGCGAGCTGCCCGCTCGATGGGTCATCCACGTCGTCGGACCCAACCACGCCCGCGGCGAGACCGACCGCTCGCTGCTCACGTCGTGCTACTCCCGGGCGCTGGCGGTCGCCGACGAGCTGGGCGCGCGAACGGTGGCCTTCCCGCTGGTGTCCGCCGGCGCCTACGGGTGGCCCAAGGACGACGCCGTCGCCGCCGCCGTCGACACGCTCCTCGCCACCTCCTCGGGGGTCGAGGAGGCGAGGATCGTGGCGTTCGACCGGCCGACGTACGACCTGGTGGCGGCGCGGCTCTCGGGCTGACGCGGGGGTGGGTGGAACTCTTGCTGTTTGGACCCAAACGTCAAGGTCTGACGCGAAAACGGTGACGTTTGGACCCGAACAGCAGCAATCCCGCGCCCCTCAGAGGCGCTCGACGACGCAGTCGATGCAGGCGGTCAGCGCCTCGACGTCGGCGGGGTCGACCGCGGGGTACATCGCGATCCGCAGCTGGTTGCGGCCGAGCTTGCGGTAGGGCTCGGTGTCGACGATGCCGTTGGCGCGCAGCACCGTCGGCGACCTGCGGCGGCGTCGATGGCGTCGTCGAAGTCGATGGTGCCGATCACCAGCGAGCGGTGGCCGGGGTCGGCGACGTACGGCGTGGTGTACGCCGTCTTCTCGGCCCAGCCGTAGAGCGCGTCGGAGGACGCGGTGGTCCGCTCGACCATCCCGGCGAGGCCGCCCTGGGCGTTCATCCAGTCCAGCTGCTCGGCCATCAGGAAGAGGGTGGCGACCGACGGGGTGTTGTAGGTCTGGTTCTTGCGCGGAGTTGTCGATCGCCGTCGGCAGGTCGAAGAACGGCGGGATGTAGCGGCCCGGACGCCGCGATCTCGGTCGGCGCGCTCGAGCGCGGCGGGCGACATCAGGGCGAGCCACAGGCCGCCGTCGGAGGCGAAGCACTTCTGCGGCGCGAAGTAGTAGACGTCCGACCTCGGTCGACGTCGACCGGCAGGCCGCCGGCGCCCGAGGTGGCGTCGACGAGCACGAGCGCGTCGCCGTCGGTGCCGGCGGGACGGACGACCGGCGCCATCACGGCGGTCGAGGTCTCGTTGTGGGCCCAGGCGTAGACGTCGACGCCGTCCTCGGCCACGGCGTCCGGGCGCGAGCCCGGGCTCGCGCCTTGATCACCGACGGGTCGGCGAGCCAGGGCGCAGCCGCCGCGGCGCTGGCGAACTTCGACGAGAACTCCCCGAAGGACAGGTGCTGGCTCTTCTCCCGGATCAGGCCGAAGGTCGCGATGTCCCAGAACGCCGTCGCGCCGCCGTTGCCGAGCACGACCTCGTAGCCCTCGGGCAGCGCCGAACAGCGTCGGCCAGCCCGTCGCGCACGCGGCCGACGAGGTTTCTGGACCGGCGCCTGCCGGTGCGAGGTGCCCATCAGCGACGTCGCCGGTCGCGGCGAGCGCGTCGAGGTGGCTCGGGCTGGATCTTCGACGGGCCGGCGCCGAAGCGGCCGTCGGCGGGCAGGAGGTCGGCGGGGATCTGGAGGGCGTCGGTCGCGGCGTCGTTCATCGGGCGGCCTTTCGCGAGCTCTGGTCGGGTGCCTGACGACGCTGTCGGCCGCACTAGTGTGACACTCCTGCCCGACGACGAGCGAAAGGGGACGGGCCGTGACCGCAGCGAACGACACCCTCGCGACGCCTGCGCCCGGCTGGCAGATCCGGCAGGTGCCGATCACCCACCCCGACGCGCAGCGGCTGGTCGCCGAGGTGCAGGCGGAGTACGTCGTCCGCTACGGCGGTCCCGACCACACCCCGCTCGACCCCGGTGAGTTCGACCCCCCGGCGGGGGCCTTCTTCGTCGTCTACGACCCGGCGGCCGGAGACGGCGGCGAGCAGGTGCCGGTGGCGACCGGCGCGTGGCGGCGGCGCAGCGACGTCGAGGCGTTCGGCACGGCCGACGCGGCCGAGGTGAAGCGGATGTTCGTCACCCCCAGCCACCGCCGCCGTGGGATGGGGCGCGTCGTGCTGGACCATCTGGAGGCCACCGCGCGCGACGCGGGCGCCGTGGTGATGATCCTGGAGACCGGCGACGCGCAGCCCGAGGCGATGACGCTCTACGAGTCCGCCGGCTACACCGCGATCCCCGGCTTCGGCCACTACGCCTGGTCGCCGCAGAACCGCTGCTACGCCAAGCGGTTGCGCTGAGCGGCCTTCACGCGGTCCAGCCGAGGAGCTGCTCCCCGAGGGTGAGAGCCCCCCACCAGATCGCCAGCGCGGCGACGGGAAGCAGGAGCACCACCCACGGGTGGCTAGGGAACCACCGCAGGGACAGCAGGCCCAGTCCCAGCCAGACCACCCAGAGCGCGACGACCGCCCAGAGCGGGGCGACCAGGCCGGAGGCGAGGTAGAACGGCAGGACGGCCAGCAGGCCCAGCACCCCGACGCCCGCGGCCACACGCTGCACGACGACGCTCACCCGGCGAGTATCCCGCCCGACGAGGCACCTGTCACCGCTTAGCCACCGGCATGCGCCCCGTGGTACGCCGCCCTCGGCCGGCCCAGCAGCACACGATTCGCTCCCCAGTTGCCGGGTTTAGCGGACGCGGTGGTGGATCGCTGCCTACGGTGGGCGCCGTGCCCGCCAACCGGCGATCGCACCGGCTCACTGATGGGGCCACTCTCGGGTCTCGGCCCACGAAAATCAGGAACGGAGCACATACATGAACACCGAAGTGTTGAGGTCGCGGACCGTAGGGGTCCTCGTCGGCGCAGCAGCGCTCGTCTCTCTCGGCGGGGTCAGCGGAGCCGTCGCCGCCGGCAAGATCCAGAGCGACGACATCGCCGTCGACGGCGTCGAGAAGGTCAACATCGCCGCGGACTCGGTGGGCAGCCGCGAGATCGTCGACGGCCGGATCTGGATGAAGGACCTGAGCAGCGGAGTCCAGGCCAAGATCGACAAGGGCGGCCCGCAGGGCGAGCAGGGCCTGCCGGGCGAGCAGGGGCCGCAGGGCGACCCGGGCGACCCGGGCCAGCAGGGCGAGCAGGGCCTGCCGGGCAAGCAGGGCGAGCAGGGCCTGCCGGGCGAGCCGGGCCAGCAGGGCGAGCAGGGCCCGAAGGGCGACAAGGGCGACCCCGGTGAGGCCGGCGGCATCGCCGGCTACGAGGTGGTCACCGCCGCGGTTCCCGGCGGAGACTGGGAGACACTCCGGACCGCGACGGCGTCGTGCCCGAGCGGCAAGATCGCCATCGGCGGCGGCGCCAAGCCGAACGACGTCACGTTTAGCCACAACTTCTTCATCGTCGCGTCCTACCCCACGGCCGACTCGACGGGCTGGACCGTCACGTTGGAGAACAGCCAGAACAGCGCCACTGCCTACGCGGTCTGCGTGACCGCCCCGGCGGTGCAGTAGCGCCGAGCGACCAGGTGGGCGGCGAGAGGGTGCCGCCCACCCGGTCGCGCGTCCGGGTCTCCCCGGCGAACCTCGCTCCGGCGGTCTGGTCACCGACCAGGCGGCGGGCTAGCGTCGAGGCATGATCGTGGCACTCCACGCACTCATCTACGCCGACGACCCCGAGGCGGCCCGGGCCTTCTTCCGCGACGTGCTCCAGCTGCCGTTCGCCGACACCGACGGCGCCGGCTGGCTGATCTTCCGCACCGGCCCGAGCGAGGTGGGGATCCATCCGTCGCACTGGGAGCACGCCGGAGACCACGGCGGCACCGACCAGGCCTACGACCTGTCCCTGGCCTGCGACGACCTCGAGGTCACCATGGCCGACCTGACCTCACGAGGTGCCGTCCTCGGCCCGGTGGCGGTGCAGAGCTGGGGACGAACGGTCGAGGTCGAGGTGCCGGGTGCCCGACCGGTGATGCTCTACCAGCCGACGTACCCGCTCCCGGCGCTGGGGGCGGATCCGTAGTCTGGAGGCATGAAGCGCCCGCTGATGCTCTACGACGCCGACTGCGGCTTCTGCACGCGGACGGCGCGCCTGGTCCCGCTGCTGCGAGTCGACGTCACCATCGCCTCGATCCAGGAGACCGACCTGGCGGCATACGGCGTGGATGCCGAGCGGGCGGTGTGGGAGATGCCCTTCGTGGCGACCGACGGCCGCGTCGCCTACGGGCACCGGGCGTGGGCGGGGGTGCTGGCCGCCGGCCCCGTGCCGCTGCGCTGGCTGGGAGTGCTGTTGGACTCTCGGGTCGTTTCCCCGGTGGCGGCTCGGGTCTACCGATGGGTGGCCGAGCACCGGTCGTCGCTGCCCGGCGGCACGCCCGCCTGCGCCATCGACGAGCAGCCGCGCTGAGGCCGGACGTCAGACGCTGCGGCCGCCATGGCGCCCGCTCCTGTGACGACGGGAACCCGGCTCAGTCCGCCCACGCCTCGTCCCAGCCGTCCACCGAGGCGGCGGGCCTCGACGACGGGCCGGCGTAGACCGCCGACGGGCGGATCAGCCGTCCGGTGCGCTTCTGCTCCAGGATGTGGGCCGACCAACCGGCGGTGCGGGCGCAGGTGAACATCGAGGTGAACATCGGCGCCGGAACCTCCGCGAAGTCGAGGACGATCGCCGCCCAGAACTCCACGTTGGTCTCGAGCACCCGGTCGGGGCGGCGGGCGCGCAGCTCGGCCAGCGCGGCCTGCTCCAGCGCGACCGCGACCTCGTAGCGGGGGGCGTCGAGCTCCTGGGCGGTACGCCGGAGCACGCGAGCGCGCGGGTCCTCGGCGCGGTAGACGCGGTGGCCGAAGCCCATCAGCCGCTCGCCGTTGTCGAGCAGCTCCTTGACGTAGGGCTCGGCGGCCGCCGCGTCTTCTCGACCTCCTCGATCATGCCGAGCACCCGCGACGGGGCACCGCCGTGGAGGGGGCCGCTCATCGCGCCGATGGCGCCGGACATCGCGGCGGCGACGTCGGCGCCGGTGGAGGTGATCACCCGAGCAGTGAAGGTCGAGGCGTTCATGCCGTGCTCGGCCGCCGAGGACCAGTAGGCGTCGATCGCTTGCGTGTGTTGCGGGTCGGCCTCGCCGCGCCACCGGATCAGGAAGCGCTGGGCGAGGGTCTGGCCCCGGTCGACGTCGGCCTGGGTGACGACCGGCTTGCCGAGGCCGCGGGCGGCCTGGGCGGCGTACGACAGCACCATCACGGCCACCCGGGAGAGGTCCAGGCGGGCCTGTTCGTCGGAGATGTCGTAGGTCTGGCCCATGCCGAGCATCGGCGCCAGCATCGCGACGCTCGCCTGCACGTCGGCCCGCACGTCGCCGGTGTGGATGGCGATGTTGTAGGGCTCGGCAGGGGGCAGCCCCGGCTCGTAGCCCCCGTCGACGAGGAGGCCCCAGACCTTCTCGAACGGCACCCGCCCGACGAGCTCCTCGATGTCGACGCCGCGGTAGCGCAGCGCCGACCCTTCCTTGTCCGGTTCGGCGATCTGCGTCTCGAACGCGACGACGCCCTCGAGGCCGTGCTGTACGTCGGTCATGGGGGGCATTCTGCACCCGGGGGGCGCTCACCCGTGCGGCAGCCCACGTGCGGGGACGGCCGGTTAGGGTGCGGGCATGGGCACCGGCGGCGGAGAGCGGCACGACTGGTCCGCGCTGCGTGAGGAGTACGCCCGCGGCGGGCTGACCGAGACCGATCTCGCCGCCGACCCGTTCGAGATGTTCCACCGGTGGATGAACGACGCCATCGCGGCCCGGCTGCCCGAGCCCAACGCGGTGGTGGTGGCCACCGCGACGCCCGACGGCGTGCCGTCGGTGCGCATGGTGCTGCTCAAGGGCGTCTCGGCCGAAGGCTTCGTCTTCTTCACCAACCTGTGCGTCGCGCAAGGGGGAGGAGCTGCGCGGCCAACCCGGCCTGCGCGCTGCTCTTCCCGTGGCACCCGCTGGAGCGACAGATCCGGGTGGAGGGGCCCGCATCGATGCTCGCCGAGGACGAGGTGGCGGCGTACTTCGCGACGCGGCCGCGGCGCTCCCGGATCGGGGCCTGGGCCTCCCCGCAGTCGCGGGAGGTGGCCGGCCGCGAGGAGCTGGCGGCGTCCTACGCCGCGTTGGAGGAGCGCTTCGGCGGCGGCGACGGCACGTCCGAAGATGGCAGGTCCGGTAGGGGCGCGTCCGGTGCCGGCGCGTCCGGGGGTGGCACGCCTGGGGACGAGGGCGAGGTGCCGGTGCCTCCGGAGTGGGGCGGCTTCCGGGTCCGGCCGGAGTCCTTCGAGTTCTGGCAGGGCCGGCCGGGGCGGATGCACGACCGCCTCGTCTACCGGCGTGGCGACGCCGCGGAGGGCGGCGCCACGCCCACCCCCGGGTGGACCATCCACCGCCTCGCCCCCTGACCCCACATGCGCCCCGTGGTGGCGCGACATGCCGGTTGTGGCGGCGCGACATGCCGGTTGTGGTGGGTCGACATGTGCCCTGTGGCCGTGACTCCGCTTGCGACGAATCGCGACTTTCGGCATCGGGTGACCTGGGCGGTCTGCACCGCCGCGAGACCCAGCTCGGGGGACCACAACGCGCATGTGGGGCGACCACCACGCGCATGTGGGGCGACCACCACGCGCATGTCGCGGACTTGTGAGTGAGTGCTCACTCATTTAGGCTGTGGCGGATGACCCCACGAGCCACCCCGCTGACCCCCGACGAGCGGCGGCGCACCATCGTCGAGGCGGTGGTGCCGCTGATCCTCGAGTCGGGCGGGATGCCGACCACCCGCGAGATCGCGCAGGCGGCCGGAGTGGCCGAGGGCACCATCTTCCGGGTCTTCGACGACAAGACCGCGCTGCTGTGGGCCGTGGCCGAGCACGTGCTCGCCGTGCCGCCGGGCGTCGACCCGGCCGGGTCGCTCGCCGCCGAGCCAGACCTGCTGACGGTGCTCACCAGCGTCGTGGAGCGTTTGCAGGGCAACATGCGGCGGGTCGGCACGATCCTGATGTTGCTCCGCCAGCAGATGGCCTCCCAGGCGCATGACAAGCTGCCCGACGGGCCGCCGGCGTTCATCGTCGAGGCCAACCAGCGGCTCCTCGACCGGCTGACCCTCGTCTTCGAGCGGTACGCCGGCCAGCTCACGGTGGAGCCGCGCACCGCCGCGCTGGCCCTGCGCAGCCTGGTCTTCGGGGCGCACCACCCCGGGATGACCGAGGAGCCTTCCCTCTCGGCTGCGCAGGTCGCCACGCTCGTGCTGCACGGCGTCGCCCGCCCGCCCGCCGCGCCCCCCGCCGCTACCCCCTCGACGCCGGCAAGGGGCGCCGCATGCTGATCCGACTCCTCCGGCGCCACCTGGCGCCCTACCGCGCCTGGCTGGCCGCCGTGGTGGCCCTGCAGTTCGTCGGCACCGTCGCGATGCTCTACCTGCCGAGCCTGAACGCCGACATCATCGACAAGGGCGTGACCGTCGGCGACACCGACTACATCTGCGCCTCGGCGGCGATGATGCTCGCCGTCTCCGCTGGTGCAGATGCTCTGCTCGGTCGGGGCCGTCTACTTCGGCGCCCGCACCGCGATGGCCTTCGGGCGCGACGTCGCGCCGCGCTCGTTCGAGCGCGTCGGCACCTTCTCCAGCGCGCGAGGTCAGCACCTTCGGCGCCCCCATCGCTGATCACCCGCACGACCAACGACGTCCAGCAGGTGCAGATGCTGGTGCTGATGAGCGCGCACCATGGTGGTCGCCGCGCCGATCATGATGGTCGGCGGCATCATCATGGCGATGCGCGAGGACCTCGGCCTCTCGTGGCTGTTCGCCGTCGTGGTGCCGGTGCTGTTCCTGGCCGTCGGGCTTCGTGGTCAGCCAGATGGTGCCGAGCTTCCGCCAGATGCAGCGGCGGATCGACGAGGTCAACCGGATCCTGCGCGAGCAGATCACCGGCGTCCGCGTGGTTCGCGCGTTCGTCCGCGAGCCGCTCGAGACCGACCGCTTCGCGACGGCCAACACCGAGCTGACCGACGTTGCGCTCACGCACCGGTCGGTGGATGGCGACGATGTTCCCGCTGGTGATGCTGGTGGTCAACGTCTCCAGCGTGGCGGTGCTGTGGTTCGGCGGACACCGGGTCGACAGCGGCGAGATGCAGGTCGGCTCGCTGACGGCGTTCCTCGCCTACCTGATGCAGATCCTGATGTCGGTGATGATGGCGACGTTCATGCTGATGATGGTGCCGCGGGCCGCGGTCAGCGCCGACCGCATCATGGAGGTCCTCGACACCGAGTCCTCGGTGCGGCCGCCCGACGACCCGGTCGAGCCCACCGGGGTGCGCGGCACCCTCGAGCTCGACCGCGTCTCGTTCTCCTACCCGGGCGCCGACGCACCCGGTGCTGCACGACATCACCTTCCGTGCCGACCCGGGCCAGACCGTCGCGGTCATCGGCTCCACGGGCGCCGGCAAGACGTACGCTGGTCAACCTGGTGCCGCGGCTCGTTCGACGCCACCGGCGGCGAGGTGCGCGTCGACGGGGTCGACGTACGCCAGCTGGCCCCGGAGGTGCTCTGGCAGGCGATCGGGCTGGTGCCGCAGAAGGCGTTCCTGTTCACCGGCACCGTCCGCAGCAACCTCCAGCACGGCAAGCCAGACGCCACCGACGAGGAGATGTGGGAGGCGCTGCGGATCGCCCAGGCCGACGACTTCGTCGCGCGCGATGCCCGACCGGCTCGACGCGCCGATCGCGCAGGGTGGCACCAACGTGTCCGGCGGCCAGCGGCAGCGGCTGGCGATCGCGCGCGCCGTCGTACGCCGGCCGGAGATCTACCTGTTCGACGACTCGTTCTCGGCCCTCGACCTGGCCACCGACGCCCGGCTGCGCGCCGCGCTCAGGCCGATCACCCGCGACGCGACGGTGCTGATCGTGGCCCAACGGGTGTCCACGATCCGCGATGCCGACCTCATCCTGGTCCTCGAGGACGGCGCGGTCGTCGGCGCCGGCACCCACGACGAGCTGCTCGCCGACAGCCCGACGTACCAGGAGATCGTCGCGTCCCAGCTGAGCGCGGAGGAGGCGGCATGAGCGAGCAGACGACGCCTTCCCCCGGCGCCTCGACCAAGGGCGGCGAGCTGAAGCAGACCGAGCGGATCGTGCAGGGCCCTGGACCCGGTCGCGGGCCCTTCGGCGGCGGCATGGTCGGGCAGAAGGCGATGGACTTCTGGCCGTCGGCCAAGCGGCTGGTCCGGCGGATGGCGCCGGCCAAGGTCAAGGCGTCGGCGGTGGTGGTCCTGGCCGTGGTGTCGGTGAGCCTGATGGCGTTCGGGCCGAAGGTCCTCGGCTATGCCACCGACCTGATCTTCTCCGGTCTCGTCGGCAGCATGCTCGCGCGCAACGGCTTCGCCGAGGGCACGCCGAAGAGCCAGGTGGTGGCCGCCCTTCGTGGCAGGGGGCAGGACAACTACGCCGACATGGTCTCGTCGATGGACGTCGTGGTCGGCCGGGGCGTCGACTTCGGGGCGGTCGCCGTGGTGCTCGGCTGGGTGCTGGCGATCTACGTCGTCGCCTCGCTGCTCGGCTGGCTGCAGGGCTACCTCCTCAACGACGTCGTGCAGCGCACGGTCTACGACATGCGCGAGGAGGTGGAGGAGAAGGTCCACCGGCTGCCGCTGCAGTTACTTCGACAGGCAGCCACGCGGCGAGCTGCTCAGCGCGGGTCACCAACGACATCGACAACGTCAGCCAGACGCTGCAGCAGACGATGAGCCAGCTGCTCACCTCGGTGCTCACCGTGGTCGGCGGTGATCTCGATGATGTTGTGGATCTCGCCCGCTGCTGGCGCTGGTCGCCCTGGTCTCCGTGCCGCTGACGATGGTCATCGCCGCCCAGATCATGAAGCGCTCGCAGGGCCTGTTCGTCGCGCAGTGGCGGCGCACCGGCGCGCTCAACGCCCACGTCGAGGAGACATTCTCCGGCCACGCGCTGGTCAAGGTGTTCGGCCGTCAGGGCGAGGTGCGAGAGGGTGTTCGCCGAGGAGAACGACGAGCTGTTCCGCGCCTCCTTCGGCGCGCAGTTCGTCAGCGGCCTGATCATGCCGGTGATGATCTTCATCGGGAACCTCAACTACGTCGTCATCGCCGTGCTCGGCGGCCTGCGCGTCGCGTCGGGGACGATGAGCCTCGGTGACGTGCAGGCCTTCATCCAGTACACCCGCCAGTTCACCCAGCCGCTGACCCAGGTGGCCTCGATGGCCAACCTGCTGCAGTCGGGCGTCGCGTCGGCGGAGCGGGTCTTCGAGCTGCTCGACGCCGACGAGGAGGTGCCCGACCTCGACGGCGCTCGCCGCGGCCGGCGTACGCGCGGGGCGAGGTGCGCGTTCGAGAACGTGTCGTTCGCCTACGACCCCGAGCGGCCGCTGATCGAGCGACCTGTCGCTGGTCGCCGACCCGGCCAGCACGGTCGCCATCGTCGGGCCGACCGGCGCGGGCAAGACCACCCTGGTCAACCTGGTGATGCGGTTCTACGAGATCGACGGCGGGCGGATCACCCTCGACGGGGTCGACATCGCCTCGATGCCGCGCGCAGTGCTGCGCGACCGGATCGGCATGGTGCTGCAGGACACCTGGCTGTTCGGCGGCACGATCCGCGACAACATCGCCTACGGCCGGCCGGACGCCACGGAGCGAGGAGATCCTGCGCGGCCGCGCAGGCGACCTTCGTCGACCGCTTCGTGCACTCGCTGCCCGACGGCTACGACACCGTCATCGACGACGAGGGCTCCAACCTGTCGGCGGGGGAGCGCCAGCTGGTCACGATCGCCCGGGCGTTCCTGTCCGACCCGGCGCTGCTGATCCTCGACGAGGCGACCTCGTCGGTCGACACCCGCACCGAGCTGCTGCTGCAGCAGGCGATGGCGGCGCTGCGCAGCGACCGCACCTCCTTCGTGATCGCCCACCGGCTCTCGACGATCCGCGACGCCGACCTGATCCTGGTGATGGAGGACGGCGCGATCGTCGAGCAGGGCACCCACGAGGAGCTGCTGGCGGCCGACGGTGCGTACGCGCGGCTCTACCGGTCGCAGTTCACCGGCGCCGGCGAGGAGGCGGTCGCCTAGGCCGTGCGACTGGCGTCGTGCCCGAGGAAGGCCATCAGACGATCGCCCGACGTGGCGTCCTCGGGGGCGGCGACGGCCGGGCCGTACTGCCCCGAGGAGCGCAGCAGAGACTCGATCTCGATCATGCCCGCGAGCATCTCCTCGGCCACCTCCGGGTCGATCGGGTCCGGCAGGCCGGCCGCGCGCGCGAGGTCCCAGGCGTGCATCAGCACGTCGCTGGTGTAGAAGCGGTCGATCGCCTCGGGCAGCGGCAGGTCGCCCGTGTGCGGGTTGGCCATGGCGAGGCCCGCCGTCGCGGGGTCGTCGAGCAGCGACTGTACGTCGGCCGCCCGACGTTGCCAGGCGGCGACGGGGTCATTGCCCGGCACCTCGGGCAGCCGGACGTCCGACGACGAGGCGAGGAAGCCGGGCAGCCACGCCACGAGGTGGCCGACGACGTCGCGCGCGCGCCACTCCGGCACGGGCGTCGGTGCGTCCCAGTCGGCCACCTCGCGAGTGACCTCGGCGAACGTCGCGGCGACCACGCGGTGGCGGTCGGCCGGATCTGGGGGGAGGGGCATGCGTCGTCCTCGCGGCTGGTCGGGACAGGGAGCGGGTGCCTCGATCGTGCCGAGTCGCACGGCGCTTTGTCAACCATCTGGTTGATTATGAAAGCCCCTTGAGTGGGGGCCTTGCCCCGCCTACGGTGGTCGCACACGGGAAAGGAGGTGGTCCGAGGAATGAATTCTTCAAGGACGCGTGAGGTGGCTGCGCGCTAGCAGCACCCAGCCGGTGCGCGAGCTTTCGACTGGGCCACGCGCTGGCGAATCCATCGCAGTCACCCGACCCGCAGGCGATCCGGGCACGTCCCCCGGACGGCGTCACGACTCCGTCGTGACGTCAACGCCTGCGGGTCGCTGCCTTTCCGACACCGGACCATCGGCCCCCGGGCCGGCAGCCGGGGGGCTGGGTCAACCGCCTGGCCAGCCCGACCAGTCCAGCCGGCCGGCGTACTGCTCCTCGACGTCGGCGAGCATGGCCGCCCAGGCCAGCACATCGACCGGTCGCGGCCGGCGGCGCAGCGCCTCGACGTCGTCGGCCGCCACGGCTTCACGCAGCAGCGGCCCCAGGAGGGCGGTCGCCCGCTCGCTGCGCCGCACGGTCGCCATCAGCGAGCCGACGAGTGCCGGCGGGAGGAAGGCGTTCTTCTTCTTCTGTCCGCGAGCACCATGGTCGTTGCTGGATCGCAGCTCGCCCTCGGGGCCGCACGCGGTGCGCAGCATCTCGCGGTAGTACGCATGGTCCTGTTTGTCGGCCAACGGCACCGAGACCGCCGCCCGCACCACGGTCGGATGGGTGAACGGCATCCACACCTCGGTCTCGGGGCCGACCAGCAGCCGCGCCGCGGTCGTCACCGCGCGGTTCTGCCGGGTGAGCAGCTGCAGCAGGGTCTCCCGGTTGGCGTGGTCGGCCACGCCCGCGGCCACCACGGCGTACGCCTGCGTGGCCGCCTCGAACAGGACGGGCCGGGCCTGCTCGGCGAGGAACTCCAGGCGCCGCCCGCCAGAGCCCAGGAACTGGCTCAGCGGCCACGGGATGCCGTTCGCCGCCGCCTTGCCCGCCATGTCGGCGCGCAGCAGGGCGTCGCCATAGCCGCCGTCGAGCACCGGCAACGGCTGGCCGTGCAGGGCGTCGGTCAGGGGGAAGAGCCAGGTGTGCATCCAGCTCTGGAACTCCAGGCGCCGCCGCACCGCGGCCTGATGGGCCGCCCAGTCGCGACCCTGCGGCAGCACCATCCGCTGCGGTACACCCAGGGAGCCGGCGACCCGCTGCGCCCAGACGACGTCCTTCTCCTTGGGGTGGTACTGGTACGTCGTCCAGGCCTCGACCGGGTGGCCGCGTCGCCGCGCCAGCGAGGCGAGCACCCGGGAGTCCCAGCCGCCGCTGAGCGTGACCACGACCGGGTCGTCGCCGGCGGGGACGGCGGCGGTGAGCAGCTCGGTCATCTCGGCAGGCGGGGGTGGGGTGCTCGGGGCGGTGTCCCACAGCGGCCTGGCCGTCCGCTCGATCAGCCTGCCGTCGCGGGTCACCCCCCACGCGGCGCCCGACGTGAGGCGGCGCACCTCCCCGACCGGCGTCCCGGCGCCGAGCGGTGCCCCGACGGTGAGGATGGCGCCCCACGCCGCGAGGTCGGGGGTCAGCCGTCCCTCATCGAGCTCGACCAGCGGGAGCAGGCGGGTGCTGAGATAGACAGCTGCGCCGATCCGTCGCGCGTAGAGGTCCTGCAGGCCCAGGCCGTCGGCGTGCACCGTCCCGCCGTCGGGGTCGACCGCCACGCCGGGGGCGGCCGCGTCGTTGGCGGCGCCCTCCCATGATGTCGGCACCACCTCGGGGGCGGCGGCGGCCCAGGTCCACCCGCGGCGGTCACCGGCGGCCCATGGCTCCAGGTCGCCGCTCGCCCAGACCCTCAGGTGCGGGGTGGCGACCACCGTGGTCGGGGCGGCCCCGCAGCCGAGTCCGGCGACCAGCCGGTCGACCAGGACGGGGGTTGGGCTGCCCAGGGCCGCCACCACCTCCGGGCGCGCCGAAGGGCTGAGAGAGGCGTCGGCATCCGGCACGGGCGCAGCCTAGTCGGCGGGCCGGTCCGCGGGGGTGTCCCGCCGCCGCGCCATCAGCGCCGCCCCGTCAGGTCAGCCCCGTCAGGTCAGCCCCGCCAGGTCAGCCCCGTCAGGTCAGCCCCGTCAGGTCAGCCGCAGCACGGTCAACAGCGCAGCCACGCGCCGGTGTCGGGCGGCAGCCGGCGACCGTCGACCGGCCCGCTCGCGAGCAGCAGCTCGCCGTCGGGCAGCCGCACCGGCGCTGACGCCGCAGTTGAGCGACCGACGGTCAGCGGCCCGTGTCGGAAGGCCAGCACGTGCGGCCCCGAGGTCGAGCAGCTCGACCTCGTGCGCCGGCGCGTCCGTGGCGAACTCGCGGCGCAGCGGAGGGCGCGCGCGGTAGAACTCGAGCGTCGAGTCCGAGTCGCCCTGCCTGCGCCTCGACGGTGAGGGCGCCCAGTCGGCCGGCTGCGGGATCCACGGCTGCGCCGGGGCCCGGCCCGAAGCCGTACGGCGGCTCGCTGCCGCCCCACGGCATCGGCACCCGGCAGCCGTCGCGGCCCGGCCTCGCCGGTGCGGAACCACGACGGGTCCTGCCGGTCCTCCGGGGCCACGTCGACCTGCTCGAGGCCGAGCTCCTCGCCCTGGTAGAGGTACGCCGAGCCGGGCAGCGCGAGCATCGCCAGGGTCGCCGCGCGGGCCCGGGCCAGGCCGGCCGCGCCGCCGCCGTACCGCGTGACGTGGCGGACGACGTCGTGGTTGCTGAGCACCCAGGTCGGCGAGGCGCCGACCGGCGCGACGGCGCCTCGAGGGTGCCGGTGATGACGTCGGCGAAACGCCTCGGCCGACCCAGTCGGCGAGCAGCCAGGCGAAGTTGAAGGCCTGGTGCAGCTCGTCGGGCCGGACGTAGCGCGGCCGTCGACTCGGGCGTCTGGGTCCAGGCCTCGGCGACGGCCATCCGGTCGCCGTCGTACTCCGTCGAGGACTCGGTGCCAGCGTGCGGTAGACGTCGTGCACCTCGGGCTGGTCCCACATCGGCTCGTCCTCGAGCTCGCGCGCGACCATCGAGCGGTCGGTCGTCGGGCTCGTGCCGCGCGGCCGCCGCGATCGTCGGCGCCTCGTCGACACCTGGTCGCGCAGGCCCTCCTCCTTGAACAGGCCGTGCGCGACGTCGACGCGGAAGCCGTCGACACCGCGGTCGAGCCAGAAGCGCAGCACGTCCTCGAACATGTCGCCGACCTCGGGGTTGCGCCAGTCGAGGTCGGGCTGGGTGGTGTCGAAGAGGTGGAGGTACCACTGGCCGGTCGTCGTCGACGCGGGTCCACGCGGGGCCGCCGAAGACCGAGCTGCCAGTTGTTGGGCGGCAGCTCGCCGTCGGTCGCCGCGTCCGTCGCGGAACAGGTAGCGGGCGCGCTCCGGGGCTGCCGGGGCCGGCGGCCAGCGCCGCCTGGAACCAGGCGTGCTCGTCGGAGGTGTGGTTGGGCACCAGGTCGACGATCGACCTTGCAGGCCGAGCTCGTGGGCGCGGGCGATCAGCGCGTCGGCGTCGTCGAGGGTGCCGAAGAGCGGGTCGACGTCGCGGTAGTCGGCGACGTCGTAGCCGTGGTCGTGCTGCGGCGAGGTGTAGAACGGCGTGAGCCACACCGCGTCGACGCCGAGGTCGCGCGAGGTAGGGCAGCCGCGAGGTGATGCCGGGCAGGTCGCCGATGCCGTCGCCGTCGCTGTCGGCGAAGGACGCGGAGTAGATCTGGTAGATGACGGCGTGGCGCCACCAGGGGGTGGTGGGGCTCTCGGGGCTCGCGGCGGGCGGAATTGGATCGTTCACATTCGGCACCCGAGCATCCTTCGGGACACCTCCCCCGTGCGTCAACCGGAACCCCCGCCGAGGCGTCGCGGACGGGGCGCCGAGGCGTCGCGGATGGGGTGCCGAGGCGTCGCGGATGCACACGGGAGACAGGGATGTCGGGGGACGTCATACGGTCTGGTCGCCGGGGCGCGCGGTTCGTCTGACGCAACCCGAGGTTCCGGGGGGCCAGCGTGGGCCGCGGTCAGGGTCGGAACGCGGCGGGGTCGACCGTGATCCACACGTGCTCGGCGCGCCCGACGACGCGATCGTCGGGGTCGTAGACCGTGGCCGCGGTGTAGGTCTTGCGCCCCTCGGTGGTCGCGGACCTCGCCGACGACCACGTGCCGGTCGCCGACGTGCGGCCGAGCGTCGACCGAGGCGGTCATCCGGCCGAGCACCATGGGCCGGTCGGCGACGTCGGCGGCCCAGGCGCTGACACAGTCCAGCGCCGCCCAGGCGACCGGGACCGTCACCGTCGCCGGCCGCACGGGGTCGGCCACGGAGGCGTCCGGCGTCCAGGTGGCCGCCACGCGAGTGGCGCCGACGAAGCCGGGGAAGATCCGCAGGCCGTCGCCCGGCGCGCGGTCGACGCCGCAAGAGAAGCAGGTGGGGAACGGGTGCGAGCGGAGGCCGGCGTACGTCGTCTCCGCGGCGCGGGCGACCTCGGGCTCCACCGGGTCGACGGCGACCAGCTCGTCGGGCACGACCCGCGCCTCGGCGACGACCTGGTCCTCCAGCCGGGCGACCAGTCGGTCGTCGGCCGGCTCCACCGGCATCGCCAGCTCGAGGGGAGGCGGCAGCCGCAGCGTCACCTCCACCGCCCCCGTGCGCCCGTCCAGCGCGAGCGCCGCCATCGCGCCGGCGGTCCAGCCGCCGTTGCCGGACCCGGGCGGACCGCAGAAGCGCTCGGGCACCACCAGCACCTTCACGTCCGGCTCCTCAGCTCGACGAGGACTTGATGCGTTCGTAGCGGGCCAATGACTCGTCGCGCTCCTCGGCGTGGTCGACGATCGGGGCGGGATAGCCCTCGATGTCGCCCGGCTCGTGCGGGTCGGCGACGTCGGCCAGCTCCGGCACCCACCGTCGCACGTACGCGGCCGTCGGGGTCGAACCTGCGGCCCTGGGTGGTGGGGTTGAAGACCCGGAAGTACGGCGCCGCGTCGGTGCCGGAGCCCGCCACCCACTGCCAGCCGTGCTGGTTGGAGGCCAGGTCGCCGTCGACGAGATGCTCCATGAAGTGGCGCGCGCCGTGCTGCCACTCGACGTGCAGGTCCTTGACCAGGAAGCTGACGCCACGATCATCCGCACCCGGTTGTGCATCCAGCCGGTCGCCCGCAGCTGGCGCATGCCGGCGTCGACGATCGGGATAGCCGGTGCGGCCGTCCTTCCACGCCTGCGAGCTGCTCGCCGGGGTCGTCGTAGGCCATCCGCGCGAACTCCGGCCGCAGGTACTCGCGCGCCGAGTCGGGCTGGTGGAACAGCACGTCGGCGTAGAACTCCCGCCAGGCCAGCTCCTTGCGGAAGGTCGCGGCGCCCTTCGGCGCTTCGGGGCCAGGTCGGCGAGCAGGGTCCGCGGGTGGATCTCGCCCCACTTCAGGTGCACCGACATCCGGGAGGTGCCGTCGAGGTCGGGGCGGTCGCGGTCGTCGTCGTAGTCGTCGATCCTGGCGTCGAGGAAGTCGCGCCAGCGTTCCAGCGCGGCCCGCTCGCCGGCCTCCGGCAGCTCCATCTCGGCGGGCGGGTCGGTGTCGGGGAGCTGCGGCGGAACGCGACAGCTCGCGCCAGTCGTCGTGCTCGGGCGGGTCGACCGGACCGCGCCAGCCGTGCGCCGCCCAGGCCTTGGAGAAGGGCGTGAAGACCCGGTAGGGGTTCCCCTGCTGGTTGTGCACCCGCCCGGGCGCGACGGCGTACGGCGACCCGGTGCGGACCAGCTCGATGTCGTGCTCGGCCAGGGCCTGCTCGACCGCCTCGTCGCGCGCCGGCCGTAGGGACCGTAGTCGGCGGCGACGTGGACGCGCTCCGCGCCGACCTCGCGGGCAGCGGCGACGACGCGGTCGACCGGGTCGCCGTGGGCGACGACCAGTCGGCCCCCGAGGTCGCGGAGGCTCTGGTCGAGGGCGCGCAGGGAGGCGGCGAGGTAGGCCCGGCGCGCGCCGCCGACTGGGCTCCCAGAGGGACGCGTCGACGACGAACAGCGGGAGTACGCCGCCGTCCGCGCAGGCCTCGAGGAGGGCGGGGTTGTCGCCGAGCCGGAGGTCGCGGCGGAACCACATCACGCAGGACGTCGAGGAGGCCATCGGCGCCTACTCTGCCAGGGCCGACGAAGGGGTGGGCGCGTGGACGCTCAGTCTGCCCAGACCGGGGCGACCTCTCGGCGGTACCGGCGCCCGAAGACGCCGGCGAGGACCGCCATCACCGGTCCGGGCACGCTGGCCCGGAGCGCGGCCATCTCCTCGGCCGTGGCGCCGTCCTGCATCCACGCGAAGAAGGTGCCCGCCTGCGCCGGCCCGGAGCGCCGGGAGAACTTCTTGCCCATCTCCTTGACGGCCGGGTGCTCGTGCTGGGTCGTGAGCGGGCCCTCGATCTCGCTCTCCTCGTGGTCGAGATGCGTCACCGTGGTGGCCTCCAGCCGGGCCATGGCCACGGCTGCGGCGTCGGCGTCCGACCGCTTCGCGGTGCGGCGCAGCTGCTCCATCGCGGTGCGGGTGGTGCCGAGGTCCGCCGCCATCGCACCGTGCTCGGAGTCGAAGGAGTCGATGGTCTCCGCGGGGATGCCGAGCGCCTCGAGCGCGGGCCAGGCGATCTCGTGCTCGCCCTCGTGGTGCTCCGTCAGCTGGGCGTCGAAGTTGAGCCAGGCCCGGTGCAGTGCCGCCGCGCGATCGCGATCCCCGTCGACGAGGTCGTCGAGTGCTCGCCGGAACCGCCTCAGATCACGCCGTACGGCGCAGTGGATCACCTTGTTCATGCTCATCGGTACGTCGGTGGCCATGGGGCCACGCTAGAAGGCGTCCGCTCCCACGTGAAGGTCCCTACCCGCTCGGGTCCGCGCCCGCCCACTGCGCCGCGACCGCCGATGAGCAACAATGTCCGGCGTGAGCGACCTGATCGACACCACCGAGATGTACCTCCGGACCATCTACGAGCTGGTCGAGGAGGGCATCGTCCCGCTGCGCGCGCGGATCGCCGAGCGGCTGCACCAGAGCGGCCCGACCGTCTCGCAGACCGTGGCCCGGATGGAGCGCGACGGCCTGGTGACCGTCGAGGGCGACCGCCACCTCGAGCTCACCGACGAGGGCATGCGGCTCGCCACCCGGGTGATGCGCAAGCACCGGCTCGCCGAGCGGCTGCTCACCGACGTGATCGGCCTCGACTGGGAGCTGGTCCACGCCGAGGCCTGCCGCTGGGAGCACGTGATGTCCGAGACCGTCGAGCGGCGGCTGCTCGAGCTGCTCGACCACCCCACCGAGTCGCCGTACGGCAACCCGATCCCGGGGCTCGACGAGCTGGGCGAGACCGAGCTCGGCGAGGAGTTCATGGACGGTGTCGAGCCGCTGTCCGAGGCCGCCGGGCCGCAGCGACGCGCGGGTGCTCGTGCGGCGGATCTCCGAGGAGATGCAGAAGGACGAGGCGCTGATGGGCGCGCTGCGCCGGATCGGCGCCCTGCCCGACAAGACCGTCACCGATCAGCGCCACCGAGGACGGCATCCTCGTCGGCTCCGGCGGCGAGACCGCCGAGATCGACGCCGAGGCCGCCGACCACATCTTCGTCAAGCTTGAGCCGCTGACCGGCAGGCCGTCAGGAACTCGCAGCACCCGACGTCGACGCGGTACGTCGCCAGCTCGTCGCCGCGGGTCGCGCCACGGTTGACGATCACCACCGGCGTGCCCTGGCTTGGCCGCCCGCCGGACGAACCGGAGCCCGCTCATCACGGTCAGCGACGAGCCGGCGACCAGCAGCGCCGCCGTCGCGTCGTCGGCCAGCGCGTCGACGGCGTCGTAGCAGCGCGCGCACCCGGTGCGGTCGGGACGTTCTCGCCGAAGAACACCACGTCCGGCTTGAGCACGCCGCCGCACGCCTCGCAGGCCGGCACCACGAAGCCGCGCGGTGTCGTCGAGGTCGACGTCGCCGTCGGGCCGCGACCCCGACCGCGGCCGTGCCGCTCGAGCGCAGCCCGGGTTGAGCTCGCTCAGCCGCGTCTGCAGGGCGGCGCGCGCGGTGACCGCTCGGCAGTCGAGGCAGACCACCTCGGCGATCCGGCCGTGCAGCGCCACCAGCCGGCCGTGGCCGGCGCGCTCGTGCAGCCCGTCGACGTTCTGGGTGATCAGCAGCTCGGGGTCCGAGCCGCGGCCAGGGCGCGGTGCCCGGCGTTCGGGCTCGGCGCGCGCCGCATCCGCGCCCAGCCGAGGTGGCAGCGCGCCCAGTAGCGCTGCTGCGCGGCGGGCGCCGCAGACGAACTCCTGGTAGGTCATCGGCGGCCGCGCGCCGGCGCGCCCGGTCCGCGGTAGTCGGGGATGCCGGAGTCGGTGCGACAGCCCGGCCCCGGTCAGCACGACCAGCGGACGGTGCCGCGAGCAGGTCGAGCGCCGCGTCGGACGTCGTACGACGTCGAGGGTCACGGGCGGCTCACCGGGCGTAGCGCGCCTCGGCCCGGGCGCGGCCTTGGCCGCCTCGACCTCGCGGTCCTTCGGGGGCGCGGTGGTGACCAGGTCGTCGAGCAGGTGCTCGGTGACGTGCGCGATCTCGGCGACGGCCGCGTCGAAGGCCGCCTGGTTGGCCTGCGACGGCTTGGTCGTGCCGCTCACCTTGCGGACGTACTGCAGCGCGGCGGCGGTCACCTCGTCGCGCGTCGCCGGCGGCTCGAAGTTGTTGCAGCGGGCGGATGTTGCGGCACATGCCGTCGAGAGTACGCCGCCGGGCGAGGCCGGTCGGCCGGCCTCGGGCCGCCACGACGCGCACCTCGCGACGCGACGACGCGCATGTGGGGCCGCCACGACGCGCATGTCGCGGTCAGAGGGGAAGACGGAGACCTGCGCGCCGGTCCAGAGGACCACCCGGCCGTCGGCCAGCGGCACCAGGCGCACCCGGCCACGTCGCGACCGTGCCTCGACCGGGACGGTCCGGTTGTCCAGGCGATCGCCGTCGACGCTGGCGACCACGACCGACCCGAGCCGGTGGTGCCGTCCAGCCCTCGGAGACGCACGGTCAGCGCCGTCTCGCCGGTCGGGCAGCCAGGTGAACTGGCGCGGGTCCTGCCCGGCCAGGGCGGCCGTCGCCCGGTCGAAGCCCACGACGTCGACCCGCCGCGGCGCGGTCAGGTCGGTGACGTCGAAGAGCGCGAGCCTGGGCGCCGCGGACCCTCCCCTGGAGGCTGGCGTCCTGGCCGACGCCGATCAGCCGCTCGCCGCCGAGCGGGTGGAGGTACTCCGAGAAGCCGGGGATCTTGAGCTCGCCGAGCAGCGCGGGCGCGGCCGGGTCGGTGAGGTCGACGGCGTAGAGCGGGTCGGTCTGCCGGAACGTCACCAGCGACGGCCAGGTCGTCGAACCAGCGCACCGACTTGATCTGCTCGCCGACGCCGAGGTCGTCGACGCGGCCGATCTCGACCAGGTCGTCGCCGCGCTCGGCGAGGGTGACCACGGAGTTGAAGTTGCCGGTCTCGCACGGTCGGGCCCGACGGCCAGCCGCAGCGTCCCGTCGACCGCGTCCATCGCCCACCGGTCGGCGACCTGACCCTCGACCTCGCCCGCGGCGAGGTACGTCGTGTCCAGGTCGTCGAGGGCGAAGGCGTAGAGCCGGGTGACCCCCTGCTCGACCTCCGCCACCGGCGTGCTCGGCACCGCGTCGACCCAGCCCGGCTCGACCCAGCCCGGCTCGACCAGGCCGGGCTCCACCGGCATCGGGCCGAACCAGCCGAAGCTCCAGGGGCTGCTGGCGAGGTAGAGCCGGTCGCCCGAGAGGTACGCCGTCTGCGCGTCGCCGACCACCGCGGTCGTGTCCGCGCCGGCCGGGTCGTCGGCGTGGAACGCCACGACCGTGAGCGTGCCGAAGGCGGCGCTGTCGCGGGGCAGGGCGACGTCGGAGCAGGCCAGGGCGGCTGTGGCGGTGGACGGGTCTTCCTCGCCGTCGCGCACGGTCGGCAGCCAGTCCCCGATCGTGGACTCGCGGACGACCCGCCGGTTGTGCGCCAGCGCCTCGCGCTCCACCCGGGAGCCGTCGCCGTCGCCGGGCGTCGTGAACGGCAGGTCGGGCAGGCCGGAGCTGAGCACGACCCGCACCACGTCGCCGTGCTGACGGACCGCCACGGTCTCGGCGTCGAAGACCCGGCTGTCTCGCACCGCCGGCGCCGCAGGGTCGCTCACGTCGACCACACTGACCCGGGTCTCGCGCTGCAGCTGCGGGAACACCCGGCCCGGGAGCTGACGGCGGGAGGGCATGCCCCGCTCCGGGCCGACCGCCACGACGGTGTCGCCGGACAGCAGGAGCTCGGCGCCCTGGACACCGGGGAGCACGAGGCTGCCCAGCATCACCGGCTCGCCGCCGGAGACGTCGTACGTCGTCAGGCGGGGGCCGTCGACGGTGACGAGCAGGTCGCCGGACGTCTTCACGGTGTCGGGCTCGTCGACGCCCGTCTCCTGGACGTTCGTCCCCGTCTGGCTGCTCCCGGCCTCCTGGGCGCGGGACAGCGGCGTCGTCGGGGCCGTGCCGCCGACCGAGCTCTCCGCCACGCCGCCGACGTCGTCGGCGTAGTAGATGCCGATCGGGCCGTTCCACCCCCACGCGGTGACCCGCTCCAGCGCGCGGTCGACGTACCACTGCCGCAGCTCCTCACACGACGTCGCCGGCCGGAGGGCCGCGTTGGCCAGCCGGACCGGGTCGGCGACCGGAGCCGCACCGGTGGTCCCGGCCACGGCCATCCCCGCGAGGAATGACGCGGCCAGTGCCGTCGTCGCCAGTCCCACGCGGGTCTTCGTCGTCGTTCGGATCGTCATCGGTCCCCCTGGGTCGTCCTGCTGTCCCCGATGGGACGGGCGAGGCCGCGGACCGGTTCCCGCAGGGGGCGGTGGGCTACCGCAGGGTGCGTGCCAGCGCCGCCGACGCCACCGCGAGCAGCACCGAGCCGATGCCGACCAGGACGAGCAGGTGGGGCCAGATCTGGGCGAGTCCGTCGCCGTCGACCAGGATGCCCCACAGCGCGTCGTTCATCCACGCATGCGGCGTGAAGAAGGCGACCCGGCGCAGCCCGTCGGGGAAGAACTCCAGTGGCTGCATCGAGCCGCCCAGCGCCGCCAGCACCAGCCCGAGCATCACGCCGAGGGCGCCCACCTGCTGTTCGCTGCGACCGAGGGTGCCGAGCAGCATCGCGCCGCCGGTGCCTACCAGGGCCATGCCCACGCACAACGCCCAGACCGCGACGGGCGCCCGCCAATCGACGCCGAAGAGCAGCATGCTGCCGAAGAACACGATCGCCGCCTGGAGCAGCGCCACCACGAAGCGCGCCAGCGCCTCCCCGGTCACGATGGCCGAGACCGGCGCCGGGCCGGCGCGCATGCGTCGGGTGACGCCGAGCTTGCGGGTCATCAGCAGGTAGACCGCGCCGTTGAGCGAGGTCAGGAAGATGAACAGGGTGAGCTGGCCCGCGGCGAGCACGGCGCGGATGCTGGCCGCCTCCTGGCCCGGCTCGCCGAGCTCCTCGGCGTCGACGGCGATGGTCGGCACGGCGCCCGCCGCGGCCGTCACGGCCTGCTCGGCGGTGGCGGGGTCGGTGCCGGTGTCGTCGGCGACGACGGCCACGACCTGCTCGTGCACGCCGGCCTCCTGCACCGCGGCGGTGAAGACCGAGCGCAGCTCGAGGTCCGCGCCGGCACCCGATGCCAGCCACCGGAACGTCGTCACCCCGTCGCTCTCCTCGACCACCCAGCCGGCGTCGAAGGTCCGCCGGGCCACGTCGTCGCGGAGGTCGGACGCGGAGCCGACCTCGACCAGCTCGACGTTCTGCAGGGCGGCCATCCGATCGGTGACGGAGGACGACATCGGGGTGGGGTCGGGGTCGACCAGTCCGAGCCGGGAGCCGTCGGCAGAGCCGCCGATGGCGAGCCCGAGCGCGAACACGATGAGCAGCGGCAGCACGACGAGGAAGAACAGGTTCGAGCGCTCGGCGAACAGCCGCCGCAGGTTGGCGCGGGTCAGGGCGACGACGGTGTCGACGGGGCCGGCGCTCATGACCGGATCACCCGCCCGGCGAGGACGAGGCCCGGGATGCCGACGACCGCGGCGAACAGCAGCAGCGCGCCGACCGGTCCGGCGACGGCGGTCCACTCCTGGCCCCCGGTTATTCGCACCAGGCCCTCGTTGAACCAGTAGTGCGGGGTCAGCCTGGTCGCCCAGGCGGCGGCCCCGCCGACCCTCGCCATCGAGAAGAACGCGCCGCCGACGATGCCGAGCACCAGCGCGATGCCGGCCTGGATGGCGCCGGCCTGCTCCGGGTTGCGGGCCATCCCGGCGACCAGGCTCACCGTCGCGACGGCGGCCAGCACGCCGCTCACGACGAGCAGCCCGACGCCCAGCGCGTTGCCCCAGTCGGCTCCCAGCACGAGGCTAGAGAAGCCCACCATGAAGCCCATCGAGACCAGGCCGAGCGCGAAGCTCACGAGCACCTTGCTGAGCAGCAGCTGCCATGCCGGCACCGGCGCCGCCAGGATCCGGGCCAGCGTGCCCTCGCGGCGTTCCTCCAGCAGCCCGAGCACGCCGAACTGCACGGTGAAGAACAGGAAGAACGTGGCCATGCCGGCCGCCACCTGGGTCTTCGGGTCGATCGCGTCGGCCCCCTCGGTCGCGTCGACGACCTCGGCGGGGGCGGGGGCGTCGACCAGCTGCCGGGCCAGCGCCTGCGGGTCGCCGGAGCCGCCGAGGCTCTGGCTGGCCACCACCGCCTGGCCCACGCCGTCGACGGTGATCGCGGTCGATCGGCTGATCGCCTCGGCGATGGCGCCGGCGATCGGCGAGCCCGGGTCGGTGAGCACGGTGACGCTGCGCCCGTCGGCCGCCACGATGATCCCGGCCCCCTCGTCGCCGTCGGTGACCGCCGCCCGCAGCGCCGCCTCGTCGTCGTACGCCGTCACGGTGAGCGTGTCGTCGTCCTGCAGCGCCGCCAGGGGTCCCTGCTCCAACGCGTCGGAGACCGGCGCGTCCGCCGCCACGATGCCGACCGGGATCTGCTGCACGTCGGGCCCCGCCACGAGGAAGGAGAGCACCGTCACCAGCGCGGCCGGGGCGAGGATCGCCAGCACGACCGCCGACCGGTCGCGCAGCCGGGCTCGGAAGTCCCGCCAGAACAGCGTCCACACGTGCCTCCCTGGAATCCGCATGGCGCTCAGTCCCTCAGGGCGGTGCCGGTGATGTGCAGGAACACCGAGTCCAGCGACGGCTCGGCGACGCGGAGGTCGACGATGCCGACCCCGGCGCGGTCGAGCTCGCCGACCAGCCGAGGCAGCAGGGACGACGCCGTGCGCCACCATGCACTCGAGCGTCTGGTCGTCGGTCGCGTCGACCTGCATCACCTCCGGCAGCCCCTGCAGCGACTCGGCGGCGGTGGCGGCGTGGCCGGTCACCCGGATCGTGATCCGGTCGTGCTGGTCGACCAGGGCCACCAGCTCGCGGCGGGTGCCGAGCGCCAGCAGCCGGCCGTGGTCGACGATGCCGACCCGCCGGCACAGCCGCTCGGCCTCCTCCATGTAGTGGGTGGTGTAGAGCACGCTCATGCCGGACTCGCCGAGCGCCGCGACCGCCTCCAGGATGGCGTTGCGGCTCTGCGGGTCGATGCCGACGGTCGGCTCGTCGAGGATGAGCAGCCGTGGCTGGTGCAGCATGCCCGCGGCGATGTTGAGCCGACGCTGCATGCCGCCGGAGTAGTCGACGACCTGGTCGCCGGCGCGGTCGGTCAGCCCCACCACCTCGAGGGTCTCGTCGATCCGGGCCCTGGCCTCCGCGCCGCGCAGGCCGTAGAGCCTGGCGAAGAAGGTGAGGTTGTCGCGACCGCTGAGCTCGGGGTAGAGGGCGATCTCCTGGGGGACGTAGCCGATCAGCTCCCGGCCGTGGACGCTGCCCGGGCGGATCGCGGTGCCCTCGACCTTGACGTCGCCGGCGTCGCGGTCGAGCAGGCCGCAGATCATCGAGATCGTGGTGGTCTTGCCGGCGCCGTTGGGCCCCAGCAGACCGAAGGTCTCGCCGGGGGCGACCTCGAACGACAGGTCGTCGACGGCCTGCAGGTCTCCGAAGGACTTGCGCAGGCCCTGCACGTGCAGCGTGGGTTGTGCCATCAGAATGCTCCTGGATGACTCCGGATGTTCTATAGTGACGCTAACCTAGCGTCACTACGGAGCGCAAGAGGAGGTGGAACGGTGGCCCGACGCCCACCCGGCCAGCTGCGCGCCGACATCGTGGAGGCGACGACCTCCCTGCTCCGCGAGCGACTCGACCCAGCCCTGGTCTCGATCGACGCCGTGGTCTCCGCCGTCGGCTGCTCGCCGCCGGCGCTCTACTACTACTTCCCCACCAAGGAGCACCTGCTCTGGGAGGCCTGCCGCGACCAGTACGCCGCGTTCTCCGCCGACCTGCAGGCGATGACCCCGACGACCGACGACCCGCGAGCCGACCTGCGCGCTCGCGGGGCGGCGTACCTCCGGTGGGCCCGGGAGCATCCGGCGGCCTACCGCGTGCTGTTCATGACGCCGCTGGACCTCAGCGATCCCGACGCCCCCGCACCCGAGGCCGACGAGGGTCCCCCCGACTTCCACGACGTGCCCGGCCTGGGCGACCTGGTGCGCGACCTGGAGCGCGCCGCCGCGGCCGGCCACCCGGTCGGCGACACCAACCTCGCGGCCTTCTCGCTGTGGGCCGTCGTGCACGGCTTCGCCAGCCTCTCGATCACCGAGCCGGCGATCCCGGCGGCCTTCCTCGAGGCCGGCCTGGCCAAGGCGACGCAGGGGCTGATCCCGCCACCGCCCGCGTGACACCCCCCGTGACGCCCCCCGTGACACGATGACGCCATGGCTGGCGACCGCACCGACAGAGAGCTCGACATCGTCCTGTTCGGGGCCACCGGCTTCACCGGGGGCCTGACGGCGGAGTACCTCACTCGTCACGCCCCGCCCGGGCTCCGCTGGGCGATCGCCGGCCGCAACCCGGCCCGGCTGGCGGAGACCCGCGACCGCCTGGCCGCGCTCGACGACGCGGTCGCGGACCTGCCGCTGCTGACCGCCGACGCGACCGACCCGGCCTCGCTGGCCGACGTCGCCGCGCGCAGCCGGGTCGTGGCCACGACGGTCGGCCCCTACCTGGAGTACGGCGAGCCGCTGGTCGGCGCCTGCGCCGAGGCCGGCACCGACTACCTCGACCTCACCGGCGAGCCGGAGTTCGTCGACCGGATGTACCTCGCCCACCACGCGACCGCCGTGCGCACCGGCGCCCGGCTGGTGCACGCCTGCGGCTTCGACTCGGTGCCGCACGACCTCGGCGCCTACTTCACGGTGCAGCAGCTGCCGGCCGACGTGCCGGTCACGATGCGCGGCGTGGTCCGCGCCGGCGGGCGCGCCCTCCGGCGGCACCTTCCACTCGGCGCTCGACGGCAATGGCCCGGCTGCGGCAGATCGAAGGCGGCCTCGGCCGCCCGACGCCGGGTCGAGGCGCGGCCCGAGGGACGCTCGTCCCGCGCCGTCCAGGGCAAGCCGCACCGCGACGCGGTGCTGGGCTACTGGCTGCTCCCGCTGCCGACCGATCGACCCGATCGATCGTGGCCGCAGCGGCGCGCGCGCTGCCGTCGTACGGCCCCGACTTCCGCTACTCCCACTACGCCGGCACCAAGACGCTGCGCTACGCGGTCGGCGGCGCGGCCGGTGCGGGCGCGATGGGACTGGCCGCGCAGGTGGGTCCGGTGCGCGACCTGCTGGGCCGGCAGCTCCAGCCGGGCGACGGGCCCGACGAGCGGCAGCGGGCGACGTCCTGGTTCACCGTCGACTTCGTCGGCGAGGGCGGCGACCGGACCGTCCACACCCGCGTCTCCGGCGGCGACCCCGGCTACGGCGAGACCGCCAAGATGCTCGCCGAGGCCGCGCTGTGCCTGGCCTTCGACGACAACCCGGAGACCGCCGGGCAGGTGACCACCGCGCCAGGCGATGGGCGACGCGCTGCTCGCGCGGCTGCAGGCGGCCGGGATCGGCTTCGAGGTGGTGTCCGCCACCTGAGCGCCCGCTCAGGCGGGGTCGGTGAGCCCCGCGGGCTCGTTGTGGGGCGTCACCACCTGCACCTGCGAGGGGCGGCTGGCCGGGCTCCCCCGGGAGCACCCCGCGGGCCTGGAGCAGCAGTCGGCCGGCCCGGCGCAGGTCCGCGCGCAGGCGAGGAGCACTACGTGCAGCTCCCGCTCGCTGTGGGCGACGCGGTGTTCTTCAACCCCGCGCTCGTCCACGGCGCAGGCACCCACCACACCAGTGGCGTCAGGCGGACGGCCAACCTGTTGCAGGTGTCGTCGGCCTCCGGGCGGGCGATGGAGACCGTGGACACGGCCGCGGTCGTCACCGCGGTCTATCCCGTCCTGCGGCGGTGGCGGCTGCCCTGCGCGCGCAGGACGACCGGCGCCGCTCCCTTGCCGGTGCTCCCGCGCGTCCCTGACGAGAGGGTGGCGCCGAATGGAGTAGCCTGCCCGGCATGGTGCGACTCCTCCTCGGCCTACTCATCTCGCTTCTTGCCAACGCGCTCGGCCTGGTCGTGGCCGCGGCGATGCTCGACAACATGGAGCTCACGGCGGGTGGCTTCGTGGTCGCCGTCGTGCTGTTCACCGTGGTCTCGGCCATCGCCCAGCCGTTCCTGACCCAGATGGCGATGACCAAGGTGCCGGCGATGCGCGGCGGCGTCGCCCTGATCGCGACGTTGGTCGCGCTGGTCATCACGGCCCTGGTGACCAGCGGGCTGACCATCGACGGCGCCACCACCTGGGTGCTCGCCTCGCTGATCGTCTGGGTCGTCTCGCTCATCGGAGCCCTGCTCCTGCCGATGGTGCTCATCAAGAACGCCGTCGAGGAGCGCCGCGACTGACCCTGCCGCCGCGGGCACTGCGGTGCCCCAGGCAGGAGTCGAACCTGCGACCTTTCGCTTAGGAGGCGGCTGCTCTATCCGCTGAGCTACTGGGGCCAGCGGCAATCTTGTCACGGCGCGGCCGCGTCCCCCTCTTCGCCCGCGGGGCCCCGTGCCCGCCGCCGCGGCTTTGGGGATTCTCAGGTTGAGGCAGCATCATGGAGGCTGGTCGGCTCGCCGACCTGCGCCCAGCCACCCCCGATCTGCACCCGAGGACCACGTCCATGCCCGACGAGCCGTGGGTCGACGACCACGCGGAAGTCGACCAGCCGGACGATCCCGCGCACCCCGGCGACGTCGGTGAACCCGACGACGAGCTGGACGACGATGCTGCGGGTGGCGGCAACGGCAAGCCGAAGCGCCGGGGCAAGGTCAAGAAGCGGCACACGGTCGCCCGGGTGCTCGCCGTCACGACCATCGCGCTCGCGATGATCACCGGGCTGACGGTCGTCTATTCCTTCCGCCACCTGTCCGGCAACCTCAACGTCGCCGACTACGCCGCGGACCTCCAGAACCGACCCGAGAAGCAGCAGGTCGAAGGGCCCAAGGAGCCGCTGAACGTGCTGGTGATGGGCACCGACACCCGCGAGGGCGAGGGCAACCAGATCGACAACCAGACCGGCGAGGGCGGCTCGGACACCACGATCCTGCTCCACCTCTCCGCGGACCGGCAGCGCGCCTACGGCATCAGCATCCCGCGCGACTCGATGGTCGACCGGCCCGCCTGCGACAAGGGCGCGATCTCCGCGGCGTCCTATCAGATGTGGAACGCCGCGTTCGCCCTCGGCGGTCCGGCCTGCACCATCCAGCAGTTCGAGCAGCTCACCGGCGTCCTGCTCGACCACTACGTCACCGTCGACTTCAACGGCTTCCAGGACATGGTCGACGCCGTCGGCGGCGTCGAGGTGTGCATCCCCGAGACCATCGACGACCGGTCGCACGGGATCTACCTCGAGGCCGGCACCCGCGAGGTCTCCGGCCGCGAGGCGCTGTCCTACGTCCGCCAGCGGTACGCCGTCGGCGACGGGTCCGACATCGGCCGGATGAAGCGGCAGCAGGCCTTCGCGGCGTCGATGGCCAACAAGGTGGTCTCCGCCGGCACGCTCACCAGCCCGACCCGGCTCTACGGCTTCCTCAACGCCGCCACGCAGTCGCTCACCGTCGACCCGGGGCTGTCCAACCTCGGCAAGATCGCCAAGCTCGGCATCGAGTTCCGCGACATCGACCTGTCCAACGTCCAGTTCCTCACCATCCCGTGGACCTGGGACCCGCAGGACCCCAACCGCGTGGTGTGGGCGCCCGAGGCGAAGAAGGTGTGGCGTCGCATCGCCGCCGACAAGCCGTTGACCCGTCGGCTCACCGTCGACGCGATCTCGGCGGCGAAGCCACCGGGTGAGGACACCAAGAAGAACAAGAAGAGCGACGACCCGAGCGCATCGCCGTCGGCTTCGCCCGGCGAGACGCCCACCGACACCTCGCAGGAGTCGGCCGTCGCCGCGGGGCTGTGCACGTGAGCGCGCACCCGCAGCGCGAGGTCCGCGAGAAGCCGATCCCGGCCGCAGCCGAGGTCGCGCCCACCGTCGACGAGCCCGTGCCCGCCGACGAGCCCGTGCCAGTCGTCACCGACGAGGCCGCGGACACCGACGGGTGGGAGCGGCGACGCCGGCTCGCGGAGGTCTTCGGCGACGTGCTCCCCGAGACCACCCGCGACGAGCGGGGCCCCTCCCGGCCGGAGCGCGAGTCCGCCTCCGACGCCTGGCTGCGGGCGCAGGTGCCGCCGCACCACGGCTGACGGTCTCCCGGCGCTGCCTCGGCGATAGTTGACTGCAGATCGGCTCTCGACACGCCGTCGGGGCAGCCATTCTGCAGTCAACTACACCGGAGGCGGGCCGCGGTCGCAGGGCCCGAGAGATGACGAAGGCCCGCCCGGTGTCCCGGGCGGGCCGCACGTGCTGCGTCGAGGCTCAGGCCTTGGCGAGCGAGTCGCGGATCTCGGCGAGCAGCTGCACCTCGGTGGGGCCGGCGGCCTCCTCCGGGAAGTAGCGCTCGCGGGCCTTGGTGTAGGGCACCACGACGAAGAAGTAGACGACGGCGGCCAGGATCAGGAAGGCGATCACGGCGTTCATGAAGTTGCCGAAGCTGCCGGTCTCGGTGCTGAACATCGGGTCGTCGGCGGTGCCGACCTGGGCGGTGAGCCACTCGGTGAAGGTCGTGACGACCGCACCGAACGAGGTGGCGATGATCACGGCGACGGCGAGGTCGACGAGATTGCCGCGCAGGACGAAGTTCTTGAAACCACTCATGTGGATTGTTCTCCTTGTCGGCGGCCCCCGAAGGGACCGTCAGTGGACGGACGAGCAGCAAGGGTAAGCGGAGTAGGCCCAGCTCACGAACTCCGTGACGCTCGCGGCGACGACCTCGTCGGTGCTGGCTGCGGGAAGGGCGAGCACCACGACCCGCCCGCCGAGCGGGCCGGTGCCCCCCTCGACCGCCGGCGGAACCGCCAGCACGAGAGCCTCCTCCGCCACCGCCCAGCTGCGCCGGCGCCGCGCGTCAGTGGCCAGCAGGTCGATCCGGTCGCCGGGCCGCAGTAGCGCGGCGGCCGCCTCGTCCGGCAGCCGCACCGGCACGGCGACCAGTCCGGGAGGCGGCTGCGCGGACGGGTGCCCGACCAGGCGGACGTCGGTCACCACCTCGCCTCGTCGCAGCGGCGCCGCGAGCGTGGCACCGACCGCATCGGCGACCGGGCCCGCCGGCACCGCCGTCGTCGGCAGCCGCGCCGTCTCGAGGTCGTCGGCCCTGAGCACGGCCCCCGCCGTCAGGTCGTGGGCGGCCACGGTCACCGCGGTGAGCGCCGGCGCGGGCGGAGCCACCACCCGGAGGGAGGCGGCGACGGCGACCGCCGCGCAGGCGGCCGCCAGCAGGCGCCGCCGGGCCAGCACCGCGCGCCGCAGCCGGCGACCGAGTCGGTGGGCCAGTCGGTGGGCCCGACGGCGCAGCCGACGCAGAGACGGCTCGGGGTCGAGGGAGGTCACCGAGCGACGGTACGACGCCCCGCGGCGCCGCGTCGGGGCTCTCCACAGCCCTCCGGCGACCGGTCAGTCGCCGCCGCCCGAGGAGCCGCCCGAGGAGCTGCCCGAGGAGCTGCCCGACGAGCTGCCCGACGAGCTGCCCGACGAGGCGTCGGAGGACCCCGAAGAGCCGGAGGACGAGCCGGAGGAGGAGCCGGAGGAGGAGTCCGACGAGCTGCCGCTGGAGGAGCTGTCACCCGTGCCGGCGGCGGGCCCCGTGGACGGCGATCCCGAGCGGGAGTCGGTGCGGTAGAAGCCGGAGCCCTTGAAGACCACGCCGACGGCGTTGAAGACCTTGCGCAGCCGGCCGTCACACTCGGGGCAGTGGGTCAGCGCGTCCTCGCTGGAAGCTCTGCACCTGCTCGAAGGCGTGCCCGCACTCGGTGCAGGCGTACTGGTAGGTCGGCACGCTCGCCTCTTCCTCTCAGGGTCGGGCGGGGGCCTGCTGACCCCCGACTGGCACTCGCCACCCGCGAGTGCCAAGTGTAGCCCGCCGCCGGGGCCGCCTGCCCGATGGGCACAATGGGCGCACCATGAGCACCGCACCGCCCGAGACGCCCGGACCGGGGTCCCCGGCTGTTCCCTCGTCGGCCCCCTCGTCGACAGGCGCCGCCGCACCGTCCCCGGGTGGCTGGTGGCGCCGGCTCCGCGGCCGGCCCGCGCTCGCCCGCTGGTCGGCGTACGTCGCTGCGGGCCTGGCGCTGCTCCTGCTCGCGGCGCTGGTCGGCGGCACCGTGGCGCTGCGGCGCCCGCTCCCGCAGACGACGGGCGCCATCGACGTGCCCGGGCCTCAGCGCACCGGTCGACGTGGTCCGCGACGACCACGGCATCCCGCAGCTCTACGCCGACAGCTCGACGACCTGATGCTGGCGCAGGGCTTCGTGCACGCCCAGGAGCGGTTCTTCGAGATGGACTTCCGCCGCCACGTCACCGCCGGCCGGCTCTCCGAGCTGTTCGGGGAGCAGACGCTCGAGACCGACAAGTTCATCCGCACCCTCGGCTGGCGCCGCGTCGCCGAGCAGGAGTTGGCCCTGCTCGCGCCGGAGACCCGACGCGCCCTCCAGTCCTACGCCGACGGGGTCAACGCCTACCTCGACCTCCGCGTCGCCGAGCGAGCTCGCCGTGGAGTACACCGTGCTGGGGCTCACCGGCCTCGACTACACCCCCGAGCCGTGGACCCCGGTCGACTCGCTGGCCTGGCTCAAGGCGATGGCGTGGGACCTGCGCGGCAACATGGACGACGAGATCGCCCGGGCGCTGGCTGCGGTGGACCACACCCCGGCCCAGGTCGCGGAGCTGTTCCCGCCCTACCCGTACGACGAGCACCAGCCCGATCGTCACCGCCGGCGCGGTCGTCGACGGGGTCTTCGAGCCCGACGCCAGGGCCGGTCGACGGCTCGCCGGCGGCCGCCCGGCCGGCGTACCCGCCAGCAGCGGTGCGACAGCTGCGTCGAGCTGCAGCACGGGCTCGAGCGCGATGCCCGAGCTGCTCGGCCGCGGCGACGGCATCGGCCGCAACTCGTGGGTCGTCGACGGGGAGCACACCGACGACCGGCGCGCCGCATCCTGGCCAACGACCCGCACCTCGGGGTCAGCCTGCCGGGCATCTGGATGCAGATGGGCCTGCACTGCCGCCAGGTCGACGACGACTGCCCGCTCGACGTCGCCGGCTTCACCTTCTCCGGGGTGCCCGGGCGTGATCATCGGCCACAACGCCGACATCGCCTGGGGCTTCACCAACCTCGGCCCCGACGTCACCGACCTCTACCTCGAGCAGGTCGCGCGGCGACACCTGGCGGCACGGCGACGGACTGGCAGCCGCTGCGGGTGCGGACCGAGACGATCGAGGTGCGCGGCGCCGACGACGTCCAGCTGCGGGTGCGCGACGAGCGACCACGGGCCGCTGCTCTCCGACGTGTCCCAGGAGCTCGCGACCGTCGGCGCCAACGCGGCGTCCCGGCTCGGGGCGCGCGGCGACGGCTACGCCGTCTCGCTCGCATGGACCGCCCTGACCCCGGCGACGACCGCCGACGCGATCCTCGGCCATCGACCGCGCGTCGACCTGGAAGGAGTTCCGGGCGGCCGCGAGCGACTTCGCCGTGCCCGCGCAGAACCTCGTCTACGCCGACCGCGAGGGCCACATCGGCTACCAGGCCCCCGGGCTGGTCCCGATCCGCCGTCCCGGCAACGACCGGCTGGTGCCCGCCGAGGGGTGGCTGCCCCGCAACGACTGGACCGACCGGGTCGTCCCGTTCAAGGCGCTGCCGCAGCGTGCTCGACCCGGCGGAGGGCTTCATCGTCACGGCCAACCAGGCGGTCGGCGGGGCCCGACTACCCCTACCACCTCACCGGCGACTGGGACCACGGCTACCGCTCCCAGCGCATCCGCGACCTGCTCGGGGCAGCGCGACGTCGCGACCGTCGCGGACATGACCGCGCTGCAGCTCGACGACCTCAACCCGATGGCGGCGACGCTGGTGCCCTACCTGCTGGGCGCCGGCGACCTCGGGTCGGCGTACTTCCGCGACGGCCAGGACCTGCTGCGCGACTGGGACTTCACGGCAGGCCGCCGACAGCGCGGCAGCGGCCTACTACAACGCGGTGTGGTCCAACCTGCTCCGGCTGACCTTCCACGACGAGCTGCGCGAGTCGCTGTGGCCCGACGGCGGCGACCGCTGGTTCGCGGTGGTGACCCGGCTGCTGGCCCGCCCCGCCGACTCGTGGTGGGACGACCGCGACCACCGACGACGTGGTCGAGACCCGCGACGACATCCTGCGCCAGGCGCATGCGCGACGCCCGCGACGAGCTGACCCGCCGGCAGTCGCTGGACCCCGACGACTGGACGTGGGGCGGCTGCACCGGCTCGACCTGCGCGAGCGGCACGCTCGGCGAGTCGGGCGTCGGCCTGGTCGAGGGCTGTTCAACCGCGACGGCTATCCGGTCGCGGGCGGCGGCAGCATCGTCGACGCCACCACGTGGGACGCCGCCGAGGGCTACGAGCGTGACCGCGGCGCCGTCGATGCGGATGGTGGTCTCGCTCGCCGACTTCGACGACTCGCGCTGGGTCAACCTGACCGGCGTCTCGGGCCACCCGGCATCAGCCACTACGTCGACCAGACCGACCTCTTCGTCGCCGGCGAGACGCTGCCGTGGGCCTGGACGCGGCGAGGCCGTGACGACGGCCGGGACGAGGACACGCTCACCCTGCGTGCCGCCGGAGGAGCCAGCGCGAAGCCGGATGACGCCCGTCGGGGGTGGCGGCATGGGTCACCGGGCGGTCGTGCGGCTCGACCGGCACGTCGACGCCGACCTCGTCGTCGTACAGCAGCACGCAGGTGAACGTGCCGACCGGCACCCGGGCCAGCGCCCGGTCGTAGCAGCCGCCGCCCGGCCCAGCCGGACGCCGGCGGGCGACGACCGCCAGCCCGGGCACCAGCACGACGTCGGCGGTGGCGACGGCGTCGACGCCGAGCGGCGGGCCGGCCGGCTCGAGCAGCCCGAACCGCGCCGGGGCCAGCGACGCGGGCCCGTCGTAGGCGCGCCCAGTCGAGGTCGAGCGTCGGGCAGCACGGCACCGGCAGCAGCACCCGCTTGCCGGCGGCGAGCGAGCCGCGTCGAGCAGCAGCGCCGGTGCCGGGCTCGCTGCCCGACCGAGACGTACGCCGCCACGGTGGCCGCCCGGCGTACCTCCGGATGGGCGAGCAGCGTGCTCGGCGATCGCGCTCCGCGGCCAGCCCCACCTCGGCCAGACGCGCGACGCCGTCCGCGACGGTCAGCGAGCCGGTCGCGGACCGCAGTCTTTGCCGACGCTGGGTTGTGACGTGTCCACGTCGGCCAGCCTACGATCGTGAGTCATGGGTAGTGCAGGGTTGAACCAGGCGCGCGACAAGATGCGGCGGCCGGGGTCGACCCGGTCGCGATCGAGATCTTCGCGCACTACTACCGACTGCTCGAGCACGGCGAGACCGGGATGATCCCCGAGTCGACGATCGAGCCGGTCGACATGGAGGCGCTCGCCGACGTCGAGGTCGACCGACGAGGTCGGCCGCCGAGGCGATCCGGCACGACCGCGGTGATCAAGCTCAACGGCGGCCTCGGCACCTCGATGGGCATGGACCGCGCCAAGTCGCTGCTGTGCGTGCGCCGCGGGCTGTCCTTCCTCGACATCATCGCCCGCCAGGTGCTGCACCTGCGCCAGCGAGTACGACGCCACCGCTGCCGCTGATCTTCATGAACTCCTTCCGCACCTCCGCGCGACACCATGGCGGCGCTGGCCCGCTACGAGGACCTCCCGGTCGAGGGGCTGCCGCTGGAGTTCCTGCAGAACAAGGAGCCCAAGCTGCTCGCCGAAGGACCTGCTCGCCGGTCGTCTGGCCGCAAGGACCCCGACCTCGAGTGGTGCCCGCCCGGGCCACGGCGACCTCTACACCGCGCTGCGCGGCACCGGCCTGCTCGACCAGCTGCTCGCGGCCGGCTACCGCTACGTCTTCGTCTCCAACTCCGACAACCTCGGCGCCGTGCCCGACGCCCGGGTCGCGGGCTGGTTCGCGCACGCGCGGCGCGCCGTTCGCGATCGAGGCGGTGCGCCGTACGCCGTCGGACCGCAAGGGCGGCCACTTCGCCCGCCGCAAGACCGACGGCCGGATCGTGCTGCGCGAGACCGCGCAGACGCTGCCGGAGGACCAGGAGGCGCTGGCCGACCTCGACCGGCACCGCTTCTGCTCGACCAACAACCTGTGGTTCGACCTCGAGGCGATGAACGAGCGACGCTCGACGCGCGCGACGGCATCCTCGGCCTGCCGCTGATCCGCAACGTCAAGACCGTCGACCCGAGCGACCCGTCGACGCCCGAGGTGATCCAGATCGAGACCGCGATGGGCGCGGCGATCGAGGTCTTCGAGGGCGCCCGGACCGATCGAGGTCGGCCGCGACCGGTTCGTGCCGGTCAAGACCACCAACGACCTGCTGGTGCTGCGCTCCGACGTCTACGACCTCGGCGAGCGACTTCGTGCTCGACCAGGTCGCGCCGACGAGCTGCCCGTACGTCGACCTCGACGGCGACTTCTACAAGCTGGTCGGCGACTTCGACAAGCGCTTCCCCGAGGGCGCGCCGTCGCTGCGCGAGGCGCGACTCGCTGCCGGTCGACGGGCGACTGGACCTTCGGCCGCGGCGTGCAGGTCGTGGGCGACGTCGAGCCTCGAGCGGCCCGACGGCGCCAAGCGGGTCGACCCCGGCACGGTGCTGAGCTCCACCGACCCGGTCGACGGGGCCGTCGATGGCTGAGCCGATCGCCGGTCGAGCGAGCTACCTCGACGCGCATCCTCGGCACCGATCGAGCCGCTGCCGCACTTCCCGCAGCCGCTGATGGAGGCGCTCGGCCTCGCCGCGTCGCCGAGGACGTCGTCGCCGCCGATCGCGCTGCCGAGCTTCGACAACTCCGCGATGGACGGCTACGCCGTGCGTCGCCGCGGACGTCGCGGGCGCCACCGCGGACGCGCCGGTCACGCTGCCCGTGGTCGGCGAGATCGGCGCCGGCCAGGCCGCGCCTGCTGGCGCTGTCGCCCGGCACCGCGGCCAAGATCATGACCGGCGCCCCGGTGCCGGCGGGCGCCGACGCGGTCGTGCCCTACGAGTGGACCGACCGCGGCGTCGCCCAGGTGCGCGATCGACCCGGCGCCCGCGCCGTCGGCCAGCACATCCGGCCCGCCGGCGAGGACGTCGCGCGCCGGCGACCTGCTGGTCGAGGACGGCACCGTCCTCGGGCCGCGCCACCTCGGCCTGCTCGCCGCGGTCGGCCGCGGCGACCGTCCGCGTCGCGGCCGCGACCGCGGGTCGTGGTGATCTCCACCGGCTCCGAGCTGCGCGAGCCCGGCACCCCGCTCGGCCACGACTCGATCTACGACGGCAACTCCTACCTGCTCGCCGCCGCCGCGCGGCGCGGCCGGCGCGATCGCCTACCGGGTCGGCATCGTCCCCGACGAGCCGCGCGCCTTCCTCGACGCGCTGCAGCGACCAGCTGGTGCGCGCCGACCTCGTCGTCACCACCGGCGGGGTGTCGCCAGGGCGACTTCGACGTCGTCAAGGAGGCGCTGTCGCCGCTCGGCACCGTGTGGTTCGGCGCCGGTCGCGATGCAGCCCGGGCAAGCCGCAGGGCTTCGGCACGGTCGGCGAGGACGACACCCCGATCTTCACGCTGCCGGGCAACCCGGTCTCGTCGTACGTCTCCTTCGAGATGTTCGTGCTGCCCGCGATCCGCAAGATGATGGGGCAGCACGCCGTACGCCCGGCCGACCGCGCGCGGCCCGGCTCACCCACGGCGATCTCCTCGCCGCGCCGGGCGCCGGCAGCTCGTGCGCGGCGACGTACGACGTCGACGCCGGCGGCCGTCGTCACGCCGGTCGGCGGCCACGGCTCCCACCTGATCGGCGACCTGGCCATCGTCCAACGCGCTGATCGTGGTCCCCGCGGACGTCACGTCGGTCGCGGCCGGCGACCAGGTCGCAGGTGCTGCGGCTCGACGAGGAGTTCTGATGGCCGCGCCGCCGGACCGGCTCACCCACGTCGACGAGTCGGGCGCCGCGCGGATGGTCGACGTGTCCGGCAAGGACGTCACCGCCCGCACCGCCGTCGCCTCCGGCCGGGTGCTGGTGTCGCCGCGCGTGGTCGACGCTGCTGCGCGGCGAGGGCGTGCCCAAGGGCGACGCGCTCGCGGTCGCCCGGATCGCCGGGATCATGGGCGCCAAGCAGACGCCCGCGCTGATCCCGCTGTGCCACCCGCTGGCGATCTCCGGCGTCACCGTCGACCTCGCCGTCGCCGACGACGCGCGTCGAGATCAGCCGCGACCGTCGCGCACCACCGACCGCACCGGCGTCGAGATGGAGGCGCTGACCGCCGTCGTCGGTCGCCGCGCTCACCGTCGTCGACATGGTCAAGGCGGTCGACAAGGGCGCGGTGATCACCGACATCCGGGTCGAGACCAAGACCGGCGGCAAGTCCGGGGACTGGACCCGTGGCTGAGCCGCGGCCGGCGGGCTCGCCGGTGCCGTCGTCGTCGCCTCCAACCGCGCCGCCGCCGGGGTCTACGACGACGAGACCGGCCCGCTGATCGTCGGCCTTCCTCACCCGGCTGGGCTTCGTCGTGCGACGCGCCGGTCGTCGTGCCCGACGGCGAGCCGGTCGGTGCCGCGATCGCCGCCGCCGTCGCCGGCGGCGCCCGCGTCGTGCTCACCACCGGCGGCACCGGGCTGACCCCGACCGACCGCACGCCCGAGGTCACCCGCGCCGCTGCTCGACCGCGAGGTGCCCGGCATCGCCGAGGCGATCCGGGCCGCACGGCGTCGCGCAAGGGCGTCCCGACCGCGGTGCTGTCGCGCGGGCTCGCCGGCGTCGTCGGCAGCTGCCTGGTCGTCAACCTGCCCGGCTCGCGCGGGCGGGGTGAAGGACGGGCTCGCCGTGCTCGAGCCGTCCTGGTGCACGCCGTCGAGCAGGTCGTCGGGGAGCGACCATTGACCCCCGGCTGGCCGGTCCGGCTGCTGACCGACGGTGACGTGCGGCTGCGCCCGCTCGAGCTTCGCGACGCGGCCGCCTGGCGGGCCGCGCGGCGAGCGCAACGCCGACGTGGCTGCGTCCCTGGGACGCGACCGTCCCGCCCGGCAGCGAGCCTCGACCGTCGCCAGCTTCCGGGCGCTGGTGCGCACGCCTGCGCGGCCAGGCACGCGCCGGGACGGCGTACCCGTTCGCGATCGAGGTCGACGGCGCGCTTCGCCGGCCAGGTGACGCGTCAACAACATCGTGCGCGGCTCGGCGCAGTTCGCGTCGGTCGGCTACTGGATCGACCGCGAGTACGCCGGCCGCGGCGTGATGCCGCGGGCGGTCGCGATGGCGATCGACCACTGCTTCGGCGCCGGCGGGCTGCACCGCATCGAGGTCGCGATCCGGCCGGAGAACACCAACTCGCTGCGGGTGGTCGAGAAGCTCGGGCTGCGCGAGGTCGGCTACGCGCCGAGGTTCCTGCACATCGACGGCGCCTGGCGCGACCACCGGATCTACGCGGTCACCGTCGAGGAGTGCCCGGAGGGGATGCTCGCCCGCTACCTCCGGATCCCATCAGTCACACGAGTGATTTCCGCGACACACCACTTGACATCCGCCTCAGGATGCGCGCGCGAACCTAGGCTGCGCTCCGTGGACATTCCGCATGTGGCGCACTCATCTTCGTCGCCCTCGCCGTGGCGTGGGCCGTCTACCTGATCCCCAAGGCGCTCAAGCACCACGAGCGAGGCGACGCGCGAGCCGCTCCGTCGACCGCTTCTCCGACACGCTGCGCGTGCTGGCCCGCCGCGAGCCGACCAGCGCCCGCGAGTCCTCCCTCGTGGTGTCGGGCAGCAGCCCGGTCGCGACCACCAAACCGACCACGACCCGGGTGACGGCCTCGACGGCTGTGGCCACGGCGCAGCCGCCCACCCCGACGGCTCCCGGCTCTTCTCCTGTCGAGATCCGCGCGGCGCAGGCGCGCCGCCAGCGTCAGGCCGCCCAGCGGGCGACCCGGCGCCGGCGGCGGGTCCTCGGGCTGCTGCTGCTCGCCCTGGCCGGTGTCGCCGGGTTCGCGGCGGGAGGCCAGATCAGCTGGTGGTACGCCGCCGTCCCCGGCGGCCTCCTGGTCGCCTGGCTGGTCGCCTGCCGGGTGATGGTCAAGGGCGAGCTTGCCGCGCGGCGCCGCTCGCCGCGGGCCGAGACCCTGGCTGAGGGAGAGGCGACTCCGGCAAGCCCCGCGCTCGCCCTCGACGAGACCACCGAGATCGCCCGTGTCGCGGGCACCGAGCCCGGCATGTGGGACCCGGTGCCGGTGACGCTGCCGACGTACGTCGACAAGCCGGCCGCCGCCCGCACCGTGCGCGGCATCGACCTCGGCAGCGAGGGTGTCTGGACCTCCGGCCACACCCAGGCCGACACGGCGCTGGCCCGGCGGGCCGACGCCGAGGCGGCCGCCGCCCGGGCGTCCGGTGCGCGAACGTCCGGTGCGCGCGCGTCCGGTGCGCGCGACGAGGGTCGCGACGCCGACGGGGAGCAGCGCGCCGCCGGCGCCGCCGGCTGACCGCGACGCGTCGCTGTTGTCGCGGTGAGGCGTCGCGAATCTCGCTGCGACGCGTCGCTGTTGTCGCTGCGAGGCGTCGCGAGTGTTGTCGACGACGGGACGTCATACGGTCCGGTCGCTGGGGCGTGCGCTTCGTATGACGCAGGCCGGTGGGCCGCGGGTGCGCGTGGGGAGGTCATACGGTCCGGTCGCTGGGGCGTGCGCTTCGTATGACGCAGGCCGGTGGGCCGCGGGTGCGCGTGGGACGTCATACGATCCGGTCGCTGGAGCGCTCGCTACGTATGACGCAAACCCCCGTCGCCCCGGCAGCAGCCCCCGCCGGATCACCACGCGCGGGGACTACCCCCGCAACGCGGCGCGCAGCCGCCGGCTGACCAGCTCGCTGCCGACGCTCACGGCGAACGACGCCAGCAGCAGCGTTGTGACGACGGGGTAGCGGAACGCGGCGAGGTTCTCGGCGAGCAGCCGGCCCAGCCCGGCGGCACCGACGACGCCGACGATGGCGGTGTCGCGCACGCAGATCTCGAAGCGGTAGAGCGTGTAGGTCACCAGATGCTGCGCCGACGGCGGCACCATCGCGGCGAGTGAGCCCACCGACCGCGGCACGCCGGCGGCGCGCAGGGCGTCCCGTGGCCGGGTGTCGATGCTCTCCCAGGCCTCGGCGACCAGGCGCCCCAGGATCCCGCCGGTGTAGAGCCCCAGCGCCACCGCCCCCGGCAGGATCCCGGGGAACAGCGCGAGCAGCGCCAGCACCGCCCAGACCGTCGGCGGCACCGAGCGGAGCACCAGCAGCAGGAGGCGCGCCCCCGCCCAGGCGGTACGGCGGAGCACGCGACGCGGCGACCCCACCGCCTGGCCCACCGCCTGGCCCACCGCTTCGCCCAGCGCCTCGCCCGGCGCCGGCCGGGCCCGCGCGGCGACCGGGCCGAGCAGCACCGTGATGGCGACCGCGATGGCCATCGCCAGCACCGCCATCGCCACCGTGTCGGCGACTCCGCCGACGAGCTCGGACCAGCCTCCGGTAGGCAGCGCCGGAGGCCACAGGTCGTCGGCCAGCCGGGCCGCCTGCGCCCGGGTGCGCGACGACACCAGCCCCGACCAGGAGACCCCCGACGCGAACCACGCCGCCACCAGTCCGACCACCGCCACCACCAGCGTCGCCCGCGCCCAGCGCGACCGCCCGCCGTCCCGCCCGGGTCCGGCCTGCTGCCCGCCGGACCAGTCCGCGCAGGTCACGACGGCGAGGTCGCCGCGCAGCCGGGAGCTCCACCAGTCGACGACGGCGGAGAGGGCGAGCAGCGCGGCGACCAGCGTCCACACCTCGCCCCAGTTGCGGGACTGCAGGCTGACGACGATCTCCTGGCCCAGGCCGCCCACGCCGACGATGCCGAGCACGACCGCGGAGCGCATCGCACACTCGAAGCGGTAGAACGCATAGCTCAGCAGCAGCGGTGACGCCGCGGGGAGCAGGGCGTAGGCCAGGGCGGGTGCCGGCCGCGCCCCACCGGTGCGCAGCCCGGCCAGCGGTCGCCCGGGCACCCCGTCGAGGGTCTCGCCGAACACCTGCGCGGTCTGCGCGCCGAACGGCAGCCCGATCGCCAGCACCGCCACCAGCGGGTCCAGCCCGAGCACGCCCACCAGCAGCAGCGCCCACACCAGCTCGTGGATCGAGCGGGTCGCGACCAGCAGCCCGCGCAGCACCAGCCGCAGCAGCCGCACGGGCGCCGACGGCGTCCGGCCCCACGCGGTGTCGCTGAGGACCAGCCCGCCGACCGAACCGATCACCATCGCCAGCGCCGTGCCGATCGCGGCGAAGACGACCGTCGTCACCGACGCGTCCAGCACCACCCGGAGGAAGTCGATGTCGAGCTCGGGCCGCAGCGCCGCGCCGAGCAGGTCGTCGAGCAGCCGTAGCCCGCCGGTGTTGACCAGGTCGGTGCTCTCCGACAGCGTCCGGGCCAGTGCCCAGAGCAGCGGGACCGCCACCACGAGCGCGCCCACCGTGCGGCGGGCGACGACCCGACCGCGCGTCGTACGCCGGCCCGGCGGCGCGCCGTCCGCCGCCTGCCGTGGCTCGAGCTGCTGGGTCGCCACCGCCGTCGTGTCTCCGGCCTCAGGCGTAGGCGTAGAGCTCGCGGAGCTGCTCGTCGCTCAGCTCCGCAGCCGGCTGGTCGAACGCGATCCGGCCCTCGCGCAGCCCGACGGCACGCGTGCAGTGGGCGCGGGCCAGCTCGGGCTGGTGCAGGCTCACCACCACCGTGGCCCGGCGTCCGGGCGCCCGCAGCAGGCCCAGCACCTCGGCCGCGCGGGTCGGGTCGAGGCTCGACACCGGCTCGTCGGCCAGCACCAGCTCGGGGTCCTGAACCAGCAGCCGGGCGATCGCGACCCGCTGTCGCTCGCCTCCGGAGAGCCGCTCGGTGCGCTCCGGTGGCCCAGCCCAGGCCCACCCGGTGCAGCGCCTCCTCGAGGGTCGCGTCGGGCCGCGGCCAGGCCAGCGACAGCAGGGCTCGAGGCGTGCTCCACGCGCCGAGCCGGCCGGCGTTCACGTTGTGCACCACCCGCACCTGCTCCACCAGGTCGAGCCGCTGGCTGACCGTGCCGACCCGTCGTTGGACCTGCCGGAGCCGACGCGGCGGCAGCTCGCCGAGGTCGTGACCCAGCACCTCGACGCGGCCGCGCGAGGCGGGCAGCGAGCCGTTGAGGAGCGACAGCAGAGTGCTCTTGCCGGCACCGCTGGGCCCGAGCAGCGCGACCCGCTCGCCGGCCCGCACCTCCAGCTCGAGGCCGTCGAGGGCCCGGTGGGCGCCGAAGTCGCGCCCGACGTCGCTCAGCCGGACGACCACGGCGTCCTCCGTCGCGGTCATGCCAGCAGGCCCTGCTCGGTGGCCACCGCCTCGATCTGGTCGTAGTTGCTGTTCTCCGTCGGCACGAACGCCTCCGCCCCGAAGAGCTCGAGGATCTCCTGGTCGTCCGCGTCCGTGGCGTCCAGGCCGAGGAGCAGGTCGGTCACCGCCTGCTGGGTGCCCTCGCCGTACACCTCGTCGAGGTCCGGTCGGGCCAGCCAGTGGTAGTCGGCGTAGCCCGGCGTGCGCCACACCAGCTGGACGTTGCCCAGGTCGACCTCGCCGGCGTCGACGGTCGCCTGCCACACCTGCTCGTTGACCGCCCCGACCTCGAACGCGCCGGAGGCCACCGCCTCGATGGTGGCGTCGTGGGAGCCGGAGAAGCCGGGCTTCCCCTTCAGGTCGGACTCGCTGAGGCCGGCCTCCTGCATGAAGTACTGCGGCATCAGCCGGCCCGAGGTCGAGGTCTCGCTGCCGAAGGTCAGCGTGTGACCGGCGAGCGCGCTGAGCCCGGCGAGGTCGTCGAACGGCGCGATCCCCGAGTCCTTGGTGGCGATGAAGACGCTGTGGAAGTCGGCGTCGATGTCGCGCTGCGCGATCGCGGTGGCGCCGGGCACCCGGGAGCGGGCCTGGACGCCGGTCAGCCCGCCCATCCACGCCAGGTGGATGTCGCCGACCTCGAAGGCGCGGACCACCGCGGTGTAGTCGGTGAGCGGCGTGTAGGTCACCTCGAGCCCGGTCGCCTCGGAGAACCTCGCGGCGAGCGCGGGGTAGAGCCGGTTGAGCAGCTCGGGGTCCTGGTCGGGGATCGCGGAGACGCCCAACGGTCCCGCCGACGGTGCGGCGGCGCCGGTGGTCGCGCTGTCGTCGGCGTCGGAGCCGCAGGCGGCGAGGAAGAGCAGTGCCGGCGCCGGCGAGCAGGACGGTACGACGGGTGGGTGCGGTCACGAGGGCTCCTTGCGGGTCGGGCGAGTGGCCGAGCAGGGTGGCGGTCACGGGTCAGGGGACGTGGGGATGGCGGTCAGTCGGCGGCCGTCGGGTCGCGCCGGCGGGCCAGCGCCAGGGCGACGAGCGCGAGGAGACAGGAAGAACGCCGCGGCCGTCGGCGACCCGCCGAGCAGTGGGTCGGTGAAGCCGTTCTGGGCGTAGAGCGACAGCGCGGCGACCGCGGCGACGCCGGCGACGGCGTACCCGGCCGCGTGCGGCCGAGCAGCACCAGCAGGCCCACCGCCGACCAGCATCAGCACGAGCCCGCCGAGCAGGTTGTACTCGCCCAGGCTGACCGACAGGTCGGTCGAGCCGAAGCGGGTGCCGCGGGCGGCGAGCGGGTCGCCGAAGGAGGTGAGGACGGCCACGACACCGAGCAGCGACAGCGACCCCGCCGAAGACGCGGCGCAGCAGGCGGCCGTCGGTGAGGCCGGCCCGGACGGCGTCGACGGCCAGCACCCGGCCGGCGGACGAGCCGAGGATGGCGACGTGCGCTCCGATCATCAGCCAGTAGGACCAGGGCCACTCGTGCGGGGCGTAGGCCACCGACAGCCCGATCGCCAGCGACTGGGCGACGCCGACGAGCGCGGCGAGCCGCACCCAGGCGCCGGTGAGCAGCAGCACGGCCAGCAGGGTCTCCATCGCCAGCACCAGCCAGCCGAACGGCGTGAACGCCTTCAGCACCACGTGCTCGACCACCCAGGAGTACGGCGGGAAGACCGGGTCGCTGACGGCGTAGGAGGTGAACTTGTAGAGCCCGTTGCCGGCCTCGCGGCCGAAGTCGGGCGCGCGCTTCCAGGAGACGTTGTAGAGCCACATCAGGCCGAGCAGGATGCGCAGCGCCGCGCTCGCGAGCTGATGGTGACGCGGCACCTCCTCGGTGGCGGGGGCGAGCAGCCAGGCGACCAGGGCGCGGGCTCGGTCCGGCATGCCGGGGTTGGTCGTCGCGGTCTCAGGCACAGCGGAACACCTCCCGGCCGCTCGCGGCGGCAGCGTCCTGCACGGCCACGGTGTCGCGGACGACGCCGACCACCTCGCTGAGGGGGAGTGGCGCGTCGGCGATCCGCAGGTGCGGGTTGGTGACCGCGACCGGGTGCCACCAGGCGCCGTCGACGGTCAGGGTGGGCTCCGGCTCGAGGGTGTCGAGCGAGACGTGCACCCCGTGGTCGGCGTAGCCCTCCTGCGCCACCGGGCCGGATCAGCCGGTCCTCGCGGTCGATGCCGTGATCGTCGAGGCAGCGGTGCAGCGCCTCGACGCCGACCGGGTCCTCGTCGTAGAGCGTCGCCGCGACGCGCACCCGGAAGCCCAGCGAGCGCGCCAACCCGATGCCCTCGAGGGCCTTGGCCCAGGAGCCGGCGCCGCGCTGCCGGTCGTGCAGCTCGGGAGTCGCGGAGTCGAGGCTGACCTGGAGCAGCACGTCGCGGTCGAGCGACTCGAGCGTCTCCCGGCGACGGCCGCGGCCGAGGATCATGGCGTTGGTGAGGATGGTCCGCTCCAGCCCCTCCGCCAGCGCGACCAGCTCGCCGAGGTCGGGGTGCATGAAGGGCTCGCCGCCGGTGAGGATCACCTCGCGGCCGCCCATCGCGCGGAACTCGTCGTACGCCGTCCGCGCGAGGTCGACCGGGAACCGGCGCGCCTCGGCGCGCGGCGAGGACTCCGCGCAGCAGTAGGTGCAGGCCAGGTTGCAGTCGAAGTTGGTGTAGATCCAGATCCGGTGGCCGATCGGGGTCCGGTCGCCGGTGGTGAAGACCGAGGTGGGGACCGTCGTGGCGCCCGCCTTGCGGACCGCCGAACCACCACGGGCCGGCCTCGGACTCCGACACCTGCGTCGCCAGGTCGTGGCCGACCAGCTCGGCCCAGACCGGGAGGTCGGTGGTGACGCTCTCCTCCGCGCTGCGCACGGCCAGCACGTCGCCGGCGTCGAGCCGGCGCATCGCGCGGGTGATCAGCAGCAGCAGCCCGCTGCCGCAGTCCATGTCGCCGCCGTCGACGAGCGCACCCACCTCGCCGACGGGGGTGTCCTGCCGACCGAACACCGAGCTCGCCTGGTCCATGTCTCGACCGTAGGCCGATTCGGGCGGTGGTGGGCTTGCCAGGTTCTTACGGTCCCGAGACCGGGCCGTCACGGGCCGGCGCGCGATTGTCCGGACAGAGGTAGATTGCCGAGCATGACGGACAGCGTGGTGCGGCCGGAGGATGCGGCCGCACGCAAGGACTACTGGGAGAACGTCCACACCGGCAAGGACGTCGACGGCGTCTCCTGGTGGCAGTCGGTGCCCGAGCTCTCCCTCGGGCTGGTCGACGCCGCCGGAGTGTCCAAGCGACGCCGGCATCATCGACGTGGGCGCGGGCTGGTCGACGCTGGTCGACCATCTGGTCGAGCGCGGCTACACCGACCTCACCGCCGTCGACCTGTCGGTCACGGCGCTGCACACGATCCGTGAGCGGATCGGTCCGGCCGGGGAGGCGGTCGTGCTCGACGTGGCCGACGTGCTCGACCTGGAGCGCGGGCGCACCTACGCGCTGTGGCACGACCGCGCCGTCTTCCACTTCCTCATCGACGAGGACGAGCGCGACGACTACCGCGCCTCGCTCGCCCGCTGCCTGGAGCCCGGCGGCTGGCTGGTCGTCGCGACCTTCGGCCCCGACGGGCCGACCACGTGCAGCGGCCTGCCGATCGTGCGCTACACCCACGAGGAGCTGGCGGCGGAGTTCCCCGGCTTCGACCTGGTCGACACCGCCGGCGAGGACCACCTCACCCCGTGGGGCACCTCCCAGCAGTTCACCGCCGTGCTGCTGCGGCACCGCGGCTGAGCCCCCCTTCCGAGGCAGGAACCGATTCGGCCCACCCACGGCGCTGGTGCTACCGTTTCTCCTCGCGTCGTACGACGCATCCGGGGCTGTGGCGCAGTTGGTAGCGCGTCTCGTTCGCAATGAGAAGGTCAGGGGTTCGAATCCCCTCAGCTCCACCGAAACACCAGGTCACGGAGCCAGTCCGGAGCGGCCCGGACCCGCTGCGCTTCGCCCACAAGGGGGCGCTCTCGGGTCTCGCGGAGTCGGCCATACGGGTCAGTACGACGTGCCATGCGCGTCGTACTGACCCGTATCCGCGAACCCGGCAGCGGGGACGTCCCCGCGCGGCGCCCGGCGAGGTCCAGGCCCGCCGACGTCATCCGTTCCGGCTGGCCCGACGACCACATCGCATGACGCTCCCGGGGATGTCGTCCGGGGCGATCGTCGTGGCGACCATCTCGTACGACGTCCCTTGTCAGGCGCGTGCTCCACAGCCCGGGTGACTGTCAAGCGCGGGCCGCCATGCGCCGTGTGACATCTCGTCCCAGGTGCCGATCCGCCTGCGGCACGCTCGTGCGCGGGCGCAGCGGCATGACAGATGTCAGCACGACCGGTGACACGCCGCACTACTGCGGGCACGATGTCGCGGGTTGGCTGGTCGCATGAACATCGACAGCTGCGACGCCATCCATGTACGCGACCTGCACCGGGTCTACGGCAGCGGGAGCCGCGCTTTCGCAGCCGTCCGCGGGGTCGACCTCCGGGTCGGATCCGGCACCATCCACGCTCTGCTGGGAGTCAACGGAGCCGGGAAGACCTCCCTGCTCGAGGTCGTCGAAGGGCTGGCCACGCCGTCTGCCGGGAGCGTGCGGGTGCTCGGTCTCGACCCGATCACCGACCGCGCGGAGGTCCGCCGCCGGGTCGGGGTCCTGCTCCAGCGTAGTGGGTTCTCGGGCGACCTCACGGTGCGCGAGACCCTCACGATGTGGGCTGCCACGGTGACCGATCCCCGCCCGGTCGAGGAGTCGCTCGACCTGCTCGACCTGGGCGGGCGCGCCGGCGTCCGCATGCGAGCGCTGTCCGGCGGGGAGCAGCGGCGCGTCGACCTAGCCTGCACCCTCACCGGTCGCCCCGAGGTGCTGATGCTCGACGAGCCGACCACCGGCCTGGACCCGGAGAGCAGGCACCGCGTCTGGGAGCTCATCCGGTCGCTGCGCGAGGACGGTGTGGCGGTCCTCGTCACGACGCACTACCTCGAGGAGGCCGAGGCGCTCGCCGACCGGATCTCGATCATGCGTGCCGGTCACGTCGTCCTGGCGGGCACCCGCGAGGAGATCCTCGCCGGCCAACCCTCGGTCATCTCCTTCCGGACACCGGGCCGGGAGGAACCCCCGCTCGCGGCGAGGGTGGTGCACACGGCCGGCCACACCGTCGTGGAGACCGACGACCTCCAGCAGACGCTGAGCACACTGCTCGGCTGGGCCGATCGGTACGACGTCCGCCTGGACGACCTCTCGGCCCGCGCCGCCTCTCTGGAGTCGATTTTTCTCGACGTCGCGGACGGTCGCGGCGCCACCAAGGACCAGGAAACCCACGCTGCCACGGAGATGGCCCGATGACTGCTCGTGTGCTCGGACTCGCCCGGGCGAACACCCTGCTGATTCGCCGCAACCTGCTGACCGTCGTCTACGCGGTCGCCGTCCCGCTCCTGCCACTCGGCCTCCTGGCGACCACCCCCGAGCGCACCGGCGCGGCCGGCGCGCTCCCGCTGAGCCTGGTCCTGCTGATGGCCCTGCTCTTCCCGGTCTACTACAACCTGCTCTCCATGTTCGTGGCGCGGCGCGACGAGCTGGTTGTCAAGCGGTTGCGCTCGGGCGAGGCCACCGATGTCGAGATCATCGTCTCGATGGCCCTGCCCGGGGTGGCCCTCGTCTTCGTCGTGGCCGGCATCGCGGCAGTCGTGGCCGGTCTGGTCGGCTTCGGTCTGCCCGCCAACCCGCTCCTGCTGGTGCTCGGGCTGCTGCTGAGCTGTGTCGCGTTCGCGGCCCTGGCGCTCTGGACGGCAGCGTGGACGAAGAACGCCGAGGCCGCTCAGCTGACCAGTCTTCCCGTCCTGATGCTCGCGACGTTCGGCGTCACCCGCGCCGTGTTCCCCGCGGAGGCCCAGCGGTGGCTCGACCTGCTCCCCGGAGCCGCCTTGGAGGACCTCGTCCGGGTGGCCTGGTTCGGGCTCGAGCCCGGCGCCCTCGGCACGGATGCCGTCACCTGGTGGGCCACGTGGGGTGAGGCCCTGCCCGCGCTGGGCTACCTGTTCGGCTGGACGGTCGTCGGCGTGCTCGTCGCGCACCGGGCCATGACCTGGGAGCCCCGTGGCTGACAAGATGAAGAGCGTGGTGTCCTGGGACTGGTGGAGACGGCGTAGCCAGGTGGAGCGGGTCGTCGCCTACACGCTGATCTCCGTGTACGCCGTCTACTGGCTCCTCCTGTTCGTCACGTACGTGAACGCCGTTGCGACGATCACCTCGGCCCTCCCGCTGGCGGTCACCGCGGTCGTCACCCTGGTGCTGGGTGTGGTCGGCACTCTCGTGCTTCGCGACGCCATCAGGTTGTACCCGGACAAGGGCCCGCTGCCGTGGCGGTCGCTGGCGTGGCTGCTCGGACTGGTCGTCGTGGCCGTCCCGCCGGTCCTCCTGCTCTCCGGTGACGCCCGCGCCCGCGCTTCCCTGGTCATCGTCGCCGCCCTCGCGTGGGGTGCGGGTGGACTCCTCGACACTCGCGTCCGCAACGGGATCCTGGTCGCGTCAGCGGTGATCGCCGGCGTTCTCGGTGGCCACCCCGGCCTGGCGGTCTTCGGTCTGGGTATGGCCGTCTTCCTGGTCTTCTCGGTGCAGAGCTCGCTGTGGCTGATGGGAGTGGTCACCTCGCTGGAGCGAGCTCGGGACAGCGAGGCGGCGCTGGCCGTGGCCCGGGAGCGGCTGCGCTTCTCCCACGACGTCCACGACGTGATGGGCCGACGGCTCTCGACCATCGCCGTCCAGGCCGAGCTCGCCGCCACCCTCGCCGCGCGGGGCGACGCCCGGGCCACCGACCAGGTCCTCGAGATCCGCTCCACCGCCCACCAGGCCCTCCGCGAGGCCCGCGAACTCGCCCGCGGCTATCGCCCGCTCGACCTGCCGGCGGAGGTCGACGGCGCCGTGTCCCTGCTCGCGTCGGCCGGCATCGCCGGCCACGCGGACATGGAGGGCGTACCCCCAGAGCGGCACGAGAGCGTCGCCCGCGTCATCCGCGAGGCGGTCACCAACGTGCTCCGGCACTCACGAGCCACCGAGGTCGACCTGACCTACGCCGGGGACCAGCTCGTCGTCTCCAACGACGGCGTGACCCCCGATCTCCCCACGGACGGCGACGGCAGCGGACTCCAGGCCCTGGCCGACCAGCTGTCCGGCCGCGGCGCTCGGCTGTCCTCCGGCATCGAGGGCGGCCGCTTCGTCGTCCGCGTCCGGTTCGCGCCCGCCGCCACCGAGGCCGCGCGGTGATCCGCGTCCTGCTGGCCGACGACGAGCACCTGATCCGGGTGGCGCTCGCTCAGATGCTCGACCTCGAGGACGACATCGAGATCGTCGGCCAGGCCGCCACCGGCCCGGAGGCCGTCGCCCAGGCCCACGCGCTGCGCCCCGACGTCGCCGTGCTCGACCTCCAGATGCCAGGACTCGACGGCATCGCCGCCGCCGTCAGGATCGCCGAGCAGCTGCCAGAGTGCGGCTGTCTGATCGTCACCAGCCACGGCCGACCCGGGTTGCTCAAGCGTGCCCTCTCGGCCGGCGTACGCGGCTTCCTGCCCAAGACCACCAGCGCGCAAGCCCTGGCCGCGGCCGTCCGTGCCGTCGCCGCCGGCAGCCGGTATGTCGACCCGGGCCTCGCCGCGGAAGCCATGGCGCTGGGCGACTCCCCCCTCACCGCCCGCGAGGCCGCCGTTCTCGCGGCCGCCTCCGACGGCGCCCCGGTCGAGGAGATCGCCCGCCGCACCCACCTCGCCGCCGGCACCGTGCGCAACTACCTCTCCAGCGCAGCCGCCAAGCTCGCTGCCACCAACCGCCACGAAGCCGTCAACACCGCACATCGCATGGGCTGGATCTGATCCCTCCGTGGACTACGTGCGAAGAGCACCGGCGACTCCCTGGAGGGTGTGGTGGCGCGACGGTTGCCGCCCGCCGAGTGCGCCCGCCCCAGCCGAGGATGGCCTCTGAGTCAGCCATCGCCACGGAGCGCCTTCATCACGGAGCTGGACCCCGGGTTCCACCCGAGTTCGGTGACGGCCCGGCCATGCGCTACCTCGGTCCGGACGTTGATGCGTGGCGGCTGGTCAGGGGAGCCGAACTCGGCCTGCAGGGCCTCGGAGGTCCAGGGCTCGATGGTGCCGACCCCCGCCGCAGCTCCCACGACGCCCGCGAGCTGCCGGCTGGTCACCGACCCGGAGGCGGCGTGGTAGATCCCCCGGGCCGAGGCATCGGTGACGACCCGGGTGAGAAGGTCGAGAAGCTCGTCCTCGTGGACCGTGGGCAGGATCTCGTTGCCGTCCCCGAAGTGCCGGCTCGCGCCGTGAGCTCGAGCGAACTCCACCGCGGGCGCGAGCGCGAGCCCACCACCCTCGCCGTAGACGAGGCCCGGGCGTACGACGACCCCGCGCAGCCAGTCGTCGGAGGCCATGACCCGGATCTCGCAGGCTGCCACGGGGTCGAGCTCGGCTGGCACCGTCGGTGCGTCGGCCTCCGCCACGGCGGCGTCGCCGGCGTCGCCGAACACGGCCAAGGTGGTGACTTCCACGAGGGCGGACCCGGGCTTGAGGTTTCCCAGGACGGCGTCCAAGTCGCGCGAGTCGTCGACCATCGAGGTCAGGCTGTCGATCCCGCTGAGCAGGATGACCGCGTCCACGTCGCGAACGGCCGTCAGGAGGGCACTCGGCTCCGTGGCGAGGACGTGGAGGGAATGCGTGCGAGGCAGCAGGGAGGGGTCGTCATGCAGGATGGTGCTGACCTCGCAGCCGAGGGCCTCAAGCTGACCGACGAGCCGATGGGCGAACGGCGCTGCGCTTCCCGTGATCAGCACCTTGCCGACCTGGAGGTCACTGCTGGGCGTTGCTGTCGACGATGTCATCGCGCCGTTCCTTGTCGCGTCGCTGCAGGGGGCTCGGCAGTCGGGGGGCCGGCGAGACCCACCTCGAGTTGCAGGAGCGCGTCGCCAACGTACTGAGCGAGGTCCCCCTCGCCGCCTTGGCTATACCAGACGGCGATGGCCACTCTGAGCGCGGTCATCGTCAACGCACCCAGCAGCACCGGGTAGGTGTCTCGGTAGGAGTCGTGCCCCAGTCGTGCCGCGGCATCGCGGCTGATCAGGTCCTCGAAGGCGGTGTACTGCTCGAGGTTCCTGGCCAGGACCGACGGAGCCTCCTCCATCAACCGAGCGCGCAGCATCAGCTCCTCGTGGTCGATGTCGTCGCCACCCATCAAGGCGTGCAGGGCGCCGCGGACCGACTCCAACGGTGACAGGTCGGCCGGCTGCGCAGCCAAGGCGGCTTCGAAGGCGGCTCCACGTTCGCGGGCGTCGGCCAGCAGGACGTCCTCTTTGGAGGCGAAGTGGAGGAAGAACGTGCGCTGCGCGACGTCGGCGGCCTCGGTGATGTCCTCGATGGTGGTTCGTTCGAATCCCTTCTCGGCAAAGAGCCTCAGGGCGTTGTCCCGCAGGGACCGCCGAGTCGCTGGACGAGCTCTCGCGAACGGCAACCGGCGCACGCCTCGGCGAGCACGGGTGGTCCCGCCTGGGGGCGCCCACCACACTGCCCACCCCCAGATGAGACCAGCCCAGAACGGCGCGGTCACTCGGACCGCGTCTGGGTCAGCGACCGGTCGGGGCAGCGCGAGATGCGCCGGCAGCGGCCCCGCCCACCCAGGCCTCGAGCTGTGCATACACCGCCGGGTGGTTCAGCAGGTCGAGGTGGTTCATGCCGCCGAGGTGCGCGCCGTTCTCCGCAGGGAAGGGCAGCTGCCGGTCCCGGTCGCGGCCGGAGGCGCTCGGGAGATGCACGATGAGATCGCCCACCCAGGCAGCGGCCGGGTGCCGCGGGTCGCGGGTCACGGTGGCGGCGATGAAGTAGTACGACGCGTGTTCGAGGAACGGGACCTCCTGGACGCGCCGTCGTACGAAGCTTCGGAGGTCGTGACCGTGCGCGTCCTCCTCCACACACGCGCCGTGGCGCAGGTCCTTGACCCCGGCGCTCCGGGCGTCGAGGAACCCCGCGGCAGGACGGGTCTCGGGAAGGCGGCCCAGGGCTGTGGCGAGGGCCTCCACGCCCTGCTCGAGGCGGGCTCCGAGGTGCGGTGTGCCAAGACAGAAGACGTGGCGGACCGACGACGGCCAGGAGCGGCCCGCCTCGGCTCCGGTGTGGCAGGCGCCGCGGATGACCAGGCCGCCCATGGAGTGCCCGACGAGCACCAGCTCCTCGACCGGCACCGGCCACAGGTCGACGAGCTCCTCGAGGAGGTCCGAGAGCGAGCGCGCGTTGTCGGCGATGCAGCGGCCGGTGTTGTAGCGGAGGTAGAGCGGGGTGAAGCCGTGCTCGTCGCGCAACAGGGTGCCGTAGCTGACCGCCGGGTCGCCGTGACGACGCTCGGCCCCGTGCCACCAGGACTCGTCGCTCTCGCACAGCCCGTGCACGAACACCGCCAACCGCCCGGTGGCCCGCGGATACGCCAGCTCGACGTCGGTGCCGGTGAGCGCGACGTCGGCACCGTCGGACCTGAGTGCCATCGGCGTGGCCAGAGCGGCGTAACGGCGCTCCACCCGGTCACCCCAGAGGCCGTTGAGCGTCCCGAGCGCGAGCCGTCCCGCGGGTCGCGTGCCGCTCGCGGCACCCTGGTCGGCGGCGAAGGCGGCCGCGGCCATGGCCCCGATGCGCGGAGCCGCCAGGTGCGCCGCGCGGACGGTGCCGTACGTCGCCGCGGTCACCGCGTCGTGCACCAGGCGCACGGGCGACGCTGCCGGGGTCAGCGCATCGAAGACCCGGTCGGCTACGGCTCGGTGCACGTGGCGGATCGCGCCCACACCGCTGCCCAGCGTGTCCCCGGCCAACGCACCGCCGGCTCGGATCTCGTCCCTGGTGACCACCGTCCACCCCCTCCGGAAGACTAACGGGCTGCCGGGGCCGGCACCCGCTCCCGCGCCCGGGGCGACGGCTGCTGGCGGGAAGGCGGCTACAGCTCCCGCAGCAGCGGCGCCACCTCGGCGCCGAACGACGACAGGAAGCGCTCCTGGTCGTGCCCGGGGGCGTGGAAGACCAGGTGGTCGAACCCGGCCTCCACGTAGGGTCGCACCGCGTCGACGACCGCCTCGGGCGTCGTCTCGATGATCCAGCGGGACGCGACCTGCTCCATCGGAAGCCGGTCGGCGGCCGCCGCCATCTCCTTCGGGTCGTGCAGGCGGTGCTTGTCCTCGGCGCTGAGGGAGAGCGGCGCCCAGAACCGGGTGTTCTCCAGCGCCTCCTCCCGGGTCCGGGCGTAGGACAGCTTGATCTCGATCGTCCGGACGATGTCTCCCGACGAGCGCCCGGCGGCCCCGAGCCCTGCCTCGACAGCGGGAAGAAGCTTGTCGGTGTAGAGGTCCATGCCCTTGCCGCTGGTGCAGATGAAGCCGTCGCCGACGCGGCCGGCGTACGTCGCCATCTGCGGGCCGCCGGCGGCGATGTAGATCGGGACGCCGCCGTCGGGGCGGTCGTAGATCGTGGCGTCCACGGTGCGGTAGTAGTCGCCCTCGAAGGTGACCCGCTCGCCCGCCCACAGCGCGCGCATCAGCCGCACCGACTCGCGCAGCCGGGCGTAGCGCTCCTTGAACGCCGGCCACTCCGCCAGCCCGACCGCGATCTCGTTGAGGGCCTCGCCGCTGCCGACGCCGACGATCACCCGTCCGGGAGCCAGCAATGCCATCGTGGCGAACTGCTGGGCCAGCACGGCCGGGTGGTAGCGGAACGTCGGCGTCAGCACGCTGGTGCCGAGCTGGACCCGCTCGGTGCGTTCGCCGATCGCGGTCAGGGCCGTCAGGGCGTGCGGTGCGTGCCCCCCTTCGTGCCGCCAGGGCTGGAGGTGGTCGCTGACCATCACGCTGTCGAGGCCGACCTGCTCAGCCCGCACACCGAGCTCGACGAGCTCACGCGGGCCGAACTGCTCGGCGGAGGCCTTGTAGCCGAGCCTGAGCGGAGGTCTGGCACGAGCGGTCATGACCCGATGATGTCCTACGCACGCCGGGGGGCCGGTGGGGGCGTCGGTGAGGAGGGCGGACGGGGCCGCCTGACATGCTGGGACGCGTGAGACCCGATCTCGAGGCAGCCGCCGGATGACGGCGCTCACCGCGCTGCCCACCGCGGCGCTCCTCGCCCGCGCGGCGCAGCGGCGCGACGACCTCTTCGGCACCCGGGTGACCTACTCGCCCAAGGTCTTCATCCCGCTCACCACGCTGTGCCGCGACCGGTGTGGCTACTGCACGTTCGCCGAGTCGCCGCGCACCGCCAGGTCGCCGTACCTCGAGCCCGCCGAGGTGCTCGCCGTCGCCGAGCAGGGTGCGGCGGCCGGCTGCCACGAGGCGCTGTTCACCCTCGGCGAGGCGCCCGAGCACCGCTACCCCGAGGCGGCCGCCTGGCTCGCCGAGCGCGGCCACACCTCGACGGTCGGCTACCTGGCCGAGATGGCCGCGCTGGTGCTGGAGGAGACCGGGCTGCTGCCGCACGCCAACGCGGGCGCCCTCTCCGAGGCCGAGCTGTCCGTGCTCCGCGGCGTCTGCGCCTCGCAGGGGATGATGGTCGAGAGCCTGCGCCCCGACCTGGCCGCCCACCGCGGGGCGCCCGACAAGACCCCCGATCGTCGGCTGGCCACCCTCGACGCCGCCGGCCGGCTGGAGATCCCCTTCACGACGGGGATCCTGGTCGGCATCGGGGAGACGGAGGCCGACCGGGTGGAGGCCCTGGAGGCGATCGCCGAGGCGCACCGCACGCACGGTCACGTCCAGGAGGCGATCGTCCAGAACTTCCTGCCCAAGCCGGGCACGGCGATGCGCGACGCCGAGCCGTGCCCGCACGACGACCATCTGCGGGCGATCGCCCTCGCGCGCCTGGTGCTGCCGGGCGACGTGCACGTGCAGGCGCCGCCCAACCTGTCGGAGCCCGACGAGCTGGCCGACCTGATCGCCGCCGGCATCGACGACTGGGGCGGCGTCTCGCCGGTGACGGCCGACCACGTCAACCCCGAGCGCCCCTGGCCGTCGCTCGACGCGCTGCGGTCCGCGACCGAGGCCGCCGGCCACCAGCTGGCTCCGCGGCTCACCGTCTATCCCGAGTACGCCGGCCGGGCCGACCGTTGGCTGGACCCCGCGCTGCGCTTCCCGGTGCTCGACCGCGCCGATGCCGAGCTGCTCGGTCGCGACGACCCCGGGTCGCTGTGGCCCGAGCGGCACCAGGACGCCGCCAACGTCGGCACCGGTGCCGAGGTGGTGCAGGTCGGGCGCCGGTCGACCGCCTGGTTCTCCGGCGCCGGCACCGACCCGACGCCGCTCCGTCCGGCGGGCGTCTCGATGGACGTCCCGGTGCGGCGGGCGGGTGCGCGAGGTGCTGGACGGCGTGCTTCTCGGGCAGGACCCGGGCGCCGACGAGCTCGAGACGCTGTTCGCGGCCCGCGGCGGCGAGGTGGCGGCCGTCGCGGAGGTGGCCGACGAGATCCGGCGCCACGTGGTCGGCGACCAGGTCACCTTCGTGGTCAACCGCAACATCAACTACACCAACGTGTGCACCTACAGGTGCACGTTCTGCGGGTTCTCCAAAGGCCCGCTGTCGCTCAACCTCCGCGGGGCGCCGTACCTCCTCACCCTCGAGGAGATCGCCGACCGCAGCGAGGAGGCAGCGACGCTGGGCGCGACCGAGGTGTGCCTCCAGGGCGGCATCCACCCGAGGTTCGACGGGAACTTCTACGTCGAGGTGGCCCAGGCCGTCCACGAGCGGGTGCCGGAGCTGCACATCCACGGCTTCACAGCGCTCGAGGTCATGGAGGGCTCGCGGAGGCTGCAGGAGCCCCTGGAGGGCTACCTGCGGCGGCTGCAGGCGGCCGGGCTGCGCTCGCTGCCCGGCACCGCCGCCGAGATCCTCGACGACGAGGTCCGCGCCGTGCTGTGTCCCGACAAGATCACCACCGACGAGTGGCTGGAGGTGCATCGCGTCGCCCACGGGATCGGGCTGAGGAGCAACGTGACGATGATGTTCGGCTCGGTGGAGCGGCCAGCCCACTGGGTCCGGCACCTGCTGCGCACCCGGGCGCTCCAGCGCGAGACCGGCGGGTTCACCGAGTTCGTCGGCCTGCCCTTCGTGCACATGGCCTCGCCGGTCTATCTCAAGCGCGGCGCCCGCCGTGGGCCCACCTGGCGCGAGACCGTGCTGGTCCACGCGGTGGCGCGGATCGCCTACGCCCGCGACCTCGACCACGTGCAGGCGTCGTGGGTGAAGCTGGGTCGGGTCGGCGCCCGACAGCTGCTGGCCGCCGGTGTCGACGACCTCGGCGGCACGCTGATGGACGAGAACATCAGCCGGGCCGCCGGCGCCAGCCACGGACAGGGGCTCACCCCCGCCGACCTCGCCGACATCGCCCGCGAGGCCGGCCGCCCGCTGCGGCAGCGCACCACGCTGTACGGCGTGCCGGCGCGTGCGCGGGCGGCGGTCGCCGGCTGAGCCCTCCGGCGAGCGGCGACCCGGCCCGGGCGCCATACTCGAAGGCGTGGAGTTCCAGGAGGTGGTCAGCCGTCGCCGGATGGTCCGCACCTACGCCGACGACCCGGTCGACCCGGCTGCCGTGACGCGGGCGCTCGCCAATGCCACCCGGGCGCCGAGCGCCGGCTTCAGCCAGGGGTGGGGCTTCCTCGTCCTCGACCAGCCCGCCGACGTGAGCCGCTTCTGGGAGGCGACCAGCGACCCCGACGCGGAGCCCGACTCGTGGCTGCGAGGGATGCGGGCGGCGCCCGTCGTCGTCGTCCCGTGCTCCAGCAAGGCGACGTACCTCGACCGCTACGCCGAGCCCGACAAGGGCTGGGCCGACCGCGACGAGACCCGCTGGCCGGTCCCGTTCTGGCACATCGACGCCGGGATGGCCTCGCTGCTGATCCTGCAGACCGTCGTCGACGAGGGCCTGGGGGCCTGCTTCTTCGGCATCCCCCCGGAGTACGACGCCGCGGTGCGCCAGGCGTTCGGCATCCCCGACCGCTTCGACCCGATCGGGGCGATCACCATCGGCCACCCGGCCCGGACCGAGCGCGTGGCCGGGTCGCCGCGGCGGCGGCCGCGCAAGGATCTCGGCTCGGTCGTCCACCGGGGCCGCTGGGGACACACCGACGACCGGTCCGAGCCAGGGCCCTGACCAGCAGGAGGACGTGTGGCACGCACGATCGCGACCAACACCTACGGCGGCCTCGACGAGGTGCTCGACTTCGTGCGGCCGCGGCACCACATGGTGCTGCTCACCCAGCGCAGCGACGGCACGCCCCAGGGGTCGCCGGTCAGCGGTGGTGTCGACGGCGCGGGGCGGATCGTCGTCGCGACCTACCCGGAGCGGGCCAAGACCCGCAACGCGCGGCGCCGCCCGGAGGTCAGCGTCGTGGTGCTCTCCGACGAGTGGGACGGCGCGTGGGTGCAGGTCGACGGCACCTGCGAGGTGCTCGACGCGGTCGTCGACGGCGCGCCCTCCGAGCCGGCCCTGGACGCCTTCGAGGAGTACTTCCGCAGCATCGCCGGAGAGCACCCCGACTGGGCGGAGTACCGCCAGGCGATGGTCGACCAGGGCAAGTCGCTGCTGCGGATCACCCCCACCCGCTGGGGGCCGGTGGCCACGGGAGGGTTCCCCGCACGGCTCTCCTGAACCGTTGGCGCTCCGCGAGAGATTGACGGATCAACTACTGTCGGGAGCAGCCGACGCCCCTGCCCCAGGAGGAACCATGAGCGACCCCGTCCCCGACCTCGCGGCGATCGAGGCCGAGCGCGATCGGATCCGCGACCGCCCACCTGAAGCCGACCGGCGACACGACCCGCCAGCACCGCCCGCGGCCTGCACCACACCGCCCTGATCAGCAGCGACGTCGAGCGCACCGTGCGGTTCTACCAGGACGTGCTGGGCTTCCCGCTGACCGAGCTGATCGAGAACCGCGACTACCCCGGGTCGTCGCACTTCTTCTTCGACATCGGCAACGGCAACCTGCTGGCGTTCTTCGACTTCCCCGGACTCGACGTGGGGCCCTACCAGGAGGTGCTCGGCGGTCTCCACCACATCGCGATCTCGATGGAGCCCGAGCGCCTGGGAGCAGGCCCGTCGCCGGCTCGACGAGGCCGGGGTCGAGCATGTCGTGCACAGCGAGGTGTCGGTCTACTTCACCGACCCCGACGGCGCCCGACTCGAGCTGATCGCCGACCCGCTCGGGGAGATGTACGGTCTCCAGGTCCTCTGAGCCGCGATCACCGGAGCCGCCCGATGACCCGAGTAATCGTCCATGGTCGCTGACTTCGTCCACGAGGCGCCCGCCACGCGGGTGCTGTTCGGCGTCGGTGCCCGGGCCCGGCTGGAGGAGGAGCTGGCTCGGCTCGGGATCGGCCGGGCGCTGGTCGTGGCCGGCCGACACGACGAGGCGATGGTCGACGAGGTCACCGCGTCGGTCGCCGCGCGGGTGGTCGGGCGCTTCGCCGAGGTGGCGATGCACGTGCCCGCGGAGGTGGCCCGCGCCGCCTCGGACCTCGCCGTCGATCTGCGGGCCGACGGGCTGGTCGCGGTCGGTGGGGGGTCGGCGGTCGGATCGGCCAAGGCCATCGTGCTCGAGACCGGCCTCCCGATCGTGGCGCTGCCGACGACGTACGCCGGCTCCGAGATGACGCCGATCTGGGGCCTCACCGAGGGCGGCCGCAAGACCACCGGCCGCGACCCTCGGGTGCTGCCGCGCACCGTGGTCTACGACCCGGAGCTGACTGTGTCGCTCCCCGTCGCCCTGTCCGCGGCCAGCGGGCTGAACGCGCTCGCGCACCTGGTGGAAGGTCTGTACGCGGCCGCCGCCTCGCCGCTGACGATGCTGGTCGCGGAAGAGGGCGTTCGGGCGCTTGCGTCGGGGCTGCCGGCAGTGGTCGCGGATCCCGGCGGCCTCGCGGGCCGCGCCGAGGCGCTCTACGGCGCCTGGCTGGCCGGTACGGTGCTCGGCAGCAGCCGGATGGGAGTCCACCACACGATCTGCCACGTCCTGGGCGGCACCTGGCAGCTCCCGCACGCGGAGACCCACAGCGCGGTGCTGCCATACGCGACGGCCTACAACGCCGCCGCCGCCCCCGAGGCCATGGGCCGGGTGCTGCGGGCGCTGCAGGCCGCCGGCCGTCCGGCGCGCTCGGCCCCCGCCGGTGTGTGGGACCTGGCCCACGACCTCGGCGCCCCCACCTCGCTCGCCCAGTTCGGGTGGACCCCTGCGTCGGTCGCCGAGGCCGCGCAGCGCGTCGTCGACGCCGCCCCGCCGAACCCGCACCCGCTCGATCCTGGCTCCGTCGCTGAGCTCCTGCTGGCCGCGCTCGAGGGGAGCCGGCCGGCCTGAGCCACGACGACTCAGGCCGGGTGGCGAGTGCGCCGAGCATGGCCACCCGCGAGAGGCGGGGCGACCCGGTGCCGGTGGTCGCCCAGGAAGCCGCGACGACCCTAGCGGCGGTGATCCCCGAGGAACGCGTAGACGGCGTGAGCGGCCAGGCCGAGGCCCCAGAAGAGGGCGACCCAGTAGGCCCAGTCGAGGCCGGCGATCGCGCCGTCCGCGGTGCCGGCTCTCACGTCGAGCACCACCATCAGGCCGATCACGAAGACGAAGACGACCAGGTGGTAGAAGAAGTCGCGCACCGCCTTGAGGTGCTCGTCGACCCGGTGGGGAACAGGATCTGTGCGTGCCATGATCCTTCACTCCCTTCCTCTCCACGCTAGCCCCGCGTCGCGCACCGCGCCGTCGCCCTCGTCACAGTCGACCGGGACCGTGGAGCTTGCCGGTCGAGACCATCGGGGAGTGGTCCCCGCGCACCAGGGTGACCACCAGCCGGCCGGTCGTGACCAGGATCCCGAGCACACTGCCGACGATCGCGATGACGAGCAGGACGCGGGCCACGGTGTCCCACGCCGAGCCGGCGCCGAAGTCGAACGGGAAGACCTGCCACAGGCGCACCGCCGCGGCCAGGCCGACGGCCGTGGTCACGATGTCGCCGAGGGCCTTGAACCACGGCGGGTCGGCGACCAGGAACAGCACGTTGGCCACCACCCCGGCGATGATCGACGCGTTGACAATGCCGAGCACCTGCTGGGTGTCGCCGGTCAGGAACGGGACGGCGTCCCAGCCGGGCCACCGGTTGACCAGGACCAGGATCGCGACGTTGACCAGGACGGCCACGGCGTAGCCGAACCGCCGGGCCGCCCGCCCGCGGCGCTTCTCAGGTGCCATCGCGGGCCCCGGTGAGGAACGCCACGCAGGTGTCCATGGTGGCCAGCCGCGGGTAGTCCGCCTCCGCGATCGGGACCCCGGTGCGGCTGGCGAGGGTCTCGGCGAAGCCGAGGAAGTCCAGCGAGTCCAGCTCGAACTCGCCGCGGAGCGGGGTGTCGTCGTCGACGTAGGCGAAGTCGGCGTCGGGGACGACGTGCCGCACGGCGGCCTGGACGGCGTCGCGGGCGGCTTCGGCGGTCGGTCGGACCTGGTCGGTGCTCATAGCTCCTCCGGATGCTGCAGTAGGTCGGCGACGGTCGCGAGGAAGCGGCCGCCGGTGAAGCCGTCGGTGGCCCGGTGGTCGGCCGCGAGGGTCACGGTGGTCAGCGGGCGCACGCCGAGCAGTCCGTCCACCGACCACGGACGCTCCACCACCCGGCCGAAGCCGACCAGCGCCACCTGCGGCGGGTAGATCACGCCGTAGACCGACTCCACCCCCTGCTCGCCCAGGTTGGTCACCGTCAGGGTGGGGTCGGCCATCTCCGTGCCGCGCAGCCGGCCCGCCCGGGCGCGGGTCACCAGGTCGCGCATCGCGGCCATCGTCTCGGCCACCGACAGTCGGTCGGCGTCGTGGATGGCCGGCGCCACGAGGCCACCGCCGCGCAGGGAGACGGCGACGCCGAGATGCACCCCGCTCCCAGGCACAAAGGCGTCGTCGACCCAGAACCCGTTGAGGGCGGGGTGACGGGCCGTGGCGAGAGCGGTCGCCCGCAGCAGCAGCGCGGCCGGGACCAGTCGCTCGGCGATCGACAGGCCGGCGTTCTGCTCGCGCATCCAGTCCAGAGCGCCCGTCAGGTCGACCGTCGTCGTGAGGTAGTAGTGCGGGATCTCGCGCTTCGAGCGCGCCATCAGCCGCGCGATCGTCTCCCGCATGGCCTGGGCGCGGGTGGCGGCTGCGGAGGGCGGAGGAGCATCCGCAGCGGACGCCGGAGCGGCGGGCGCTGGGGCGGAGGTCGCCGGCCGGGGCGTCGCCGGGGCGGGGGCGGCGATGGCGGCCGCCCGGACGTCGCCCGCGCGCACGGTCTCGCCGTCGTGCGGGGTGACGGCCGCCGGGTCGATGCCCAGCTCGCGCGCCAGCCGACGGGCGTACGGCGTCACCCGGGGGCGGCCGTCGACCGTGCCGCGAGCCGCGGCCGGTGTCGGTGCTGCCGGTGTTCGCGGGGGCGGTGTTCGCGGGGCCGGTGCCGGCGCGGGTGGCGGGGACGCTGCCGGCTCGGCGGCGCCCTCGACGTCCTCCCGGGTGATCTCGCCGCCCGGGCCCGTGCCCGCGACCGAGCCCAGGTCGACGCCGAGCTCGGCCGCCCGGCGTCGGACCAGCGGCGAGTGCACGGCCGGTGCCCGGCTCGGCGGCGCCTCCGACGGCTTCTCTGCGGCTACGACGGGGCCGGCGCCCGGCTCCGGTGCAGGCTGGGGTCTCGGCGCGTCGGCGCCGACCGGCGCGAGATGAGCCAGCACCGTGCCGACCGGAACCTCGGACCCGACCGGGACGATCAGGTCCACGACCACGCCGTCGACGAAGGTCTCCACCTCGACCGCCGCCTTGGAGGTGTCGACCACGGCCATCGGGTCGCCCTTGTGGACCACGTCGCCGGGTGCGACCAGCCACTCCAGGACGGTGCCCTGCTCCATGTCGGCCCCCAGCGAGGGCATGGTGAAATCGCTCATGGCTGTTCGCCCAGGGTCCGGTGCGCCGCGGCGAGGATGTCCCGCACCTGGGGCAGCGCCTCCTCCTCCAGGTGCTGGGCGTAGGGGATGGGCACCTCCTCGGTGCAGACCCGCTCCACGGGTGCGTCGAGGTCGTAGAACGCCTGCTCGGTGATCCGAGCGCTGAGCTCCGCCGACAGGCTGCCCGAGCGCCAGCCCTCGTCGACGATCACGGCGCGGTGGGTGCGGGTGACCGAGCCGAGGTAGGTGGCGTCGTCCAGCGGTCGCAGGGTGCGCAGGTCGACGACCTCGGCACTCGACCCCGGAGGTGGCCAGCTCCTCGGCCGCCTCGAGCGTGCGGCCGAGGGTGCCGCCGTACGTGATCAGCGTCAGGTCGTCGCCGGCCCGCCTCACCGCCGCGCGGTCGAGGTCCACCGCGCCGGCGTCGGCGGGCAGCTCACCGGCGACGTTGTAGAGCGAGCCGTGCTCGAAGATCAGCACCGGGTCGGGGTCCTGCAACGCCGTCCAGAGCATGCCGCGGGCGTCCTCGAGCGTCGCGGGCGTCACGATGCGCAGCCCGGGGATGTGGGCGTACCACCCTTCCAGGCTGTGGCTGTGCTGGGCGGCGAGCTGCCGGCCCGCGCCGGTGGTCATCCGGATCACCAGCGGGACGGCGTACTGGCCGCCCGACATGTGCTGCAGCGACGCGGCGGTGTTCATGATCTGGTCGAGCGCGAGCAGGCTGAAGTTGACCGTCATCACCTCGACGATGGGCCGCAGGCCGCCGATCGCGGCTCCGATGCCGGCGCCGACGAAGGCGCTCTCCGACAGCGGGGTGTCGCGGACGCGCTCCGGGCCGAACTCCTCCAGCAGCCCGAGGCTGACGCCGAAGCAGCCGCCGTAGGCGCCGACGTCCTCGCCCATCAGGAAGACCCGCTCGTCTCGCTGCAGCGCCTCGCGGATCGCCTCCCGGAGCGCCTCGCGGTAGGTCGTCTTCACCATCGTCGTCCTGACCGGGGTCGCGGTCATCTCGTCACCTCCGCGGGCAGCCGGTCGCTGTAGACGAAGCGGGTCAGCTCCTCGACCGGCTCGAGCGGCGCCTGCTCGGCTGCCTCCACCGCGGCGGCGACCTCGGCGGCGACCTCCTTCTCCAGGGCGGCCAGCTGCCGGTCGGTCAGCCGGCCCTCGTCCTTCATCAGCCCGGAGAGGGTGGTGAGGGGGTCGTGGGTCTTCTCCTCGGCCACCTCGGCCTTCGGCCGGTAGCGGTCCGGGTCGTACATCGAGTGCGCGCGGAAGCGGTAGGTGCGCATCTCCAGGAAGTGCGGCCCGCCGCCGTGCCGGATCGCCTCGACGGCCTGTCGGGCCGAGTCCTCGACGGCGCGCACGTCCATCCCGTCGACCGCCCAGGCGGCCATGCCGTACGACGACGCGCGCAGCGCCAGGTCGGTCCGCGCGTGCTCGTGCGCCAGCGACGTGCCCATGGCGTAGCGGTTGTTCTCGCAGACGAACAGGACCGGCAGCCGCCACAGCGCGGCGAGGTTGAGCGACTCGTGGAACTCGCCCTCGGCCGCGGCGCCCTCGCCGAAGAAGCAGACCGTCGCCCGCGGCCGGCCGGCCAGGTGGTCGGCGAGGGCGAGGCCCACCGCCAGCGGCAGCCCGCCGCCGACGATGGCGTTGCCGCCGACGAAGCGGGTGCCCGCGTGGAACAGGTGCATCGACCCGCCGCGGCCGCGGCTGCAGCCGGACTGCCGGCCGAACATCTCGGCCATCAGCGCATCCATCGGGACGCCGCGGGCCAGCGCGTGCCCGTGCTCGCGGTAGGTCGACACCACGGCGTCGTCCGGCCTGAGCGTGGTCATCACACCGGTCGCGACGGCCTCCTCGCCGACGTACAGGTGGAGGAAGCCGCGGATCTTGGTGGCGCTGTAGAGCTCGGCGCAGGTCTCCTCGAAGCGGCGGATCCGCAGCATCGTGTGCAGCAGGTCCCGCTGGTGCTCGACCGCGGGATCGGCCGCCGTCTTGGTGCGCCGTCGAGTGCTCATCAGGACTCCGCCCCTTCCAGCGTCGACACGTCGCCCTCGGGGAGCCCTAGCTCGCGTGCCTTGAGCAGCCGGCGCATCACCTTGCCGCTGCGGGTGTGGGGGAGGTGCTGGTCGAAGGCGATCTCCTTCGGCGCCAAGCCGCCCAGCCTCTTGCGGCCGAACGCCAGCAGCTCACCGCGCAGCTCCTCGGTCGGCTCCCACTCCGAGCGCAGCGTGACGAAGGCCTTGACGATCTCGCCGGCCAGCTCGTCCGGCTTGCCGATCACCCCGGCCTCGACGACCGCGGGGTGCTCCATCAGGGCCGTCTCGACCTCGAACGGGCCGACCAGGTGGCCGGCGGACTTGATGACGTCGTCGGCGCGGCCGATGAACCAGACGTAGCCGTCGGCGTCCACCTTGGCGAGGTCGCCGGAGAGGTAGAACCCGTCGGCGAAGCAGGAGCGGTAGCGCTCCTCCTCGCCGAGGTAGCCGCGGAACATCGACGGCCAGCCCTCCCGCAGCGCCAGCTCGCCGACCTCCTCGACGGCGGCGGGCTTCACGTGCCCGTCGGTGCGGGCGGCCCGGCCGTCCTCCCCGCGGGCCAGCACGGCGGCCTCGATGCCCGGCATCGGGCGGCCCATCGACCCGGGCCGCACCTCGGCGCCGCGGTAGTTGCTGATCATGATCGCGCCGGTCTCGGTCTGCCACCAGTTGTCGTGGATCGGCAGGCCGTAGGCCTCCTCGCCCCAGACGACCACCTCGGGGTTGAGCGCCTCGCCGACGCTGGCGATGTGGCGCAGCGCGCCGAGGTCGTAGTCGTGGGCGAGCTCCGCGCCCGAGCGCATCAGCATCCGCAGCGCGGTCGGGGCGGTGTACCAGACGTTCACCCGCTGCTCGGCGAGGATGCGGTACCAGACGCGCGGGTCGTACTCACCGGCGTACGTCACCAGGGTGACGCCGTGGGTGAGCGGCGCGACGATGCCGTACGACGTGCCGGTCACCCAGCCCGGGTCGGCGGTGCACCAGAAGACGTCGCCGCGGTGCAGGTCGAGGGCGTAGCGCCCGGTCACGTGATGGGCCAGCACCGCCTGGTGGACGTGGATCGCGCCCTTGGGGGTCCCCGTCGTGCCGCTGGTGAAGTGCAGCAGGGCGCGGTCCTCGGGGTCGGTCGGCGGGATCTCGAACGTCTCCGGCTGGGCCGCCAGCTCGGTCGCCAGGTCGAGGGTCCCGTCCACCGGACGGCCGACGAGGAGCACGTGCTCGAGGTGTGGCAGGTCGTCGCGCATCGCCGCCACCTTGCGGCGGTAGAGGCTCGGTGTGGTCACCAGGACCTTGGCCTCGCCGAGGGAGAGGCGCTGCCGGATCGGCTCGGGTCCGAAGGAGGAGAACAGCGGCGAGAAGACGCTGCGGTTCTTGCAGGTGCCCAGCGCGGTGACGTACTGCTCGACCTGGCGGCCCAGCAGCGACATCACCCGGTCGCCGGGGCCCACGCCGAGCGCCCGGAGCAGATGGGCGAAGCGGCTGGTGGCGCCGCTGAGATCGGCGTAGGTGTGCTGCGCCGTCCCGCCGGTCTCGTCGACACAGATCAGCGCGACGTCGTCCCCGTGCCCGGCCGCCAGATGGGCGTCCACGGCGACGTGGGCGATGTTGAGCCCACCGGTGGGGAGTCTCGGCAGCGTCGCAGCCGCCTGCTCCCACGAGAACGCCTGGCGTTCGAGGTCGTAGTCAAAACGTCCGGCCATCGCCATCACGACCCTTCTCCGACCATCCTGCTCCTGGTCGGGGAGTCGCCTCAAGGAACCGTCGCCGTTGTCACACCCGCCCGTCTCGGGTGGTGTGCGTCCGGGCATCCTCAGCCCTCGAAAGGCACCTCGGACGCCCAGTCCTCGACAGGCTGGTGGGCCGCGCGATGGACCGCGTCGGCGACCTTCGCGGGAGTGAACCGGCCCTCGCGCGAGAGGCTGCCGCGGACGGTCACCGACACGGCGCGGATGCCGTCAGGGGCCAGCGACGCATCGATGCTCCGCACGAGGTTGCGCACGCCGGCCTTCTGCACGCCCAGCGACGCGGCCTCGGGTGCCGGCTGGTCGGCGGCCATGCTCCCGGTCACCGTCACCCGGCTGCCTGCGCTCATGAACGGGCGCGCCGCCTGGAGTGCCGTCAGCAGCGCCCCCACCCCGAGCGCGACATCGTCGGCCAGCTCGGCGGGCGTCAGCGAGAGCGGGTCCGCCGCCCGATAGGCGCTGGGGTTGAAGTGGAGGACGTCGATCCGGCCGAACCGCTGACCGTAGGAGCGGATCGCGGCCGTCAGCGCTGCCCCGTCGGTGACGTCGAGGGCGTCCCAGACGACCGGTGTGCCGTGCTGGGCCAGGTCCACCGCTAGATCCTCCAGCTGCCCGTCGTCACGCGACACCAGCGCAACGGCGTACCCGTCCTGCGCGAAGCGCGAGGCGATGTGGCCGCCGACGCCGGGACCGGCGCCGACCACCACGATGAGCGGGACCTCCATCCCGACCTCCCTCTGTCAGCGACGAGAGCAGTAAGCCTAGCCAGGCACCGGACGCCGGCCTCCTAGGGACAGCTGGCCGAGACCGTGCCCGTCACGTCGCCCGCCGGCCCTCCGGTGAAGGTGCCCTCGAAGCCGACGGTCGAGCCGTCGACGACGAGGCCGGTCCCCTCGGGCGTGAGCGTCGAGGTGTAGGTCGCGTCGGGCGCGTTGACCACGACCGCGCCGATCCAGGAGCCGCCCTCGACCCGCGCCGAGATCTCCAGCTGCAGGCCGTCGACCGCGAGTCGGTTGATCCGTACGTCGAGGCTCTCCGGGGCGACCGTGCAATCGAAGCTCTGGGCGCCGCTCGCCGGGAAGGTGTACGTCGTCCCGTCGAGCACGGCGGTGGCCTCCTCGCCGGAGTCGGCGGGCGCGCCGCAGCTCACCGCGACCGTGGCGTCGGCCTCGGTGGCGTTGGCCAGGTCGAAGTCCTCGACCTTGGTGACCGTGCCTTCGACGCTCAGGGCGCCGTCGCCGATGACCATCCGGACGTCGCCGGGGAAGGAGGCGCTGTACTGGACGGTGCCGTCGCCGGGCGCGAAGGTGAGCTGGCCCAGCCACCTGTCTCCCTGGAGCGAGGCCCGGAGCAGCAGGTCGCGTCCTTCGGGGGTCTGCACGTTGACCTGCACCCGGTCGGGCCCGATGTCGCACAGGTAGTTCAGCGAGCCCGCGGACGGGTAGTCGATCCGGGTACTCTCCACCTCGGCCCAGGCGGTCCCCGGGTCCGCGGTGACGGTGGGCGTGCCGAGCGTGACCTCTCCGCCGCTCCCGCCCACCGCCGGGTCGGCCTCCTCCGCTGCCTCGACGCCGGGGGAGGCCGGTTCCCTCGCCTCGCCGCCTCCGCAGCTCGTCATCCCGAGACCGATCAGGGGCGCGGCTACGAGGGCCGTGAGCCGCCATGCACGCATGATTCCCGCCTCGCCTCCAGCATCGGTGACCATCGAGGCTACCGAGTCCCCCGACGGGCCGCATGACTCAGCCGTGCGTGCGCACCCGTACCCCGAACGCGTCGTCGAGCCGCTGGCTCCAGAGCGCGGCGGCTCGGCCGGCGTTCATCGCCGCGACCCGGGCGCGCCCGTCGGGTGCCTCCGCCTTGCTCAGCCGGTGCGGGGTCGCCCAGGAGCCGGAGCCCGTCATCAGGGCGACGGCGGCGCCTCGTCCGAAGGTGCCCGGGCCGTGGGACGGCGTCCAGAGCGCTACTGCCGCTCCGCTCGGGTCCATCGCCGCGTCCCAGTCGGTGACGTAGCGCACGTCCCCGGACACGCTCACCGGGCGCTGCCAGCCGGGGCTCGCCCAGCGGACGGCCTCGAGCTGCCGGTTGGCCGGCTGGCGCACGAACGTCACCAGGACCTCGCCCGCCTGGGCGCCGCTCACGTGGACGGGGAAGTCGCCCCAACCCACGCGGCGGGCCAGCGCCTTCGGCTGCTGCCACGGCCGGCCCTGCACGGCCCGAGCAGCGACGATCCGCCACCGGCCGTTCGCTCCCTGGTCGTCCCAGGCAGCAGAGGTGCGTCCGGCCGCGTCGACGTGGATGTCGCCGGGACCCGGCCACGGCGGCCCGACGTCGGTGAGCCGCTGCAGGGTCTTCAGCGACGACCAGGGACGCGCACGGTACTGCCGGGCCGCGGCCCAGGTGAGCTCCTCCGCCGTCGACGTGCTCTGGTCGACGACTGCCTGCTGCACCATCGCCGCGGCGAGGCCACCGTCACCCAGCGCCACCTCGAGCCCGAAGGCACGCGGCACCCGCAGCCCCGTGGTCCAGGTGTGGCCCACGCGTCCGCGGGACACGAAGCCTGTCCTCCGCAACCCCTTCTCCCACTGCCAGGCGATGAGCGTCGCGCCGCGGCGGTTGACGGCGAGGTCGGCGACCCCGAGACCGCCCCGGTCGCGGCGGGCGATCGTCTGCGCCGGGCTCCACACGCCGTCGCTCAGCTGCCGGACCCGCACTCGTGCCGGGAGGCCGGGCCGGTGGTCGCCCCACGCCAGCACCAGGTCGCCGGAGCCGGCGTAGGCGACCTCGGCGAGGCCGGCCGCCGGCGCCACGGGGGCCGGCTCGCTCCAGTCGTCGCCGGAGACGCGCACAGCCAAGCGGGGGCCGTCCTCGGTCTGCCAGACCGCGGCCAGGTCGCCGTCCGGCGACACGGACGCGGAGATCGGCCACCCCTGCGCGGCCAGTGTGACCGGGGCACTCCAGCCGCTCGCGAGCGTGGTGCTCGCGCCGGACGCGTCGACGGCGGCCTCCCCTCCGATCTCCTCGGCCGGTGCCGGTCCGGCACAAGCCAGGCCGGTGGACATCAGGCCGCCGCTGAGCATCGCCGCGATGCCGACGACACGTGCTGCCACCGAGAACATGACCGCCTCCCCCGGGTCACGGCGGCATCGGCCCGGACGGCCGACGCCGCCGGAGTCCTTCTCCTTCCAGCCTTCTCCCGCGGACCTCGGCGGCCCAGGGCCGGAGGGCCTGCGCGGAGGTTCTTCTCGTCACAGCGGGCAGCAGGGGCGCGGTCGCCTCTCACCCGGAGAGCGTCAGGTCGATCCAGTAGCGCCGCTTCGTGCCGAGCTCGGTCTCCCGGACGTCCTCGAGGATCCCGCCCGCGCCCTCGACGACGCGCTGCGAGGCGACGTTGGTGTCGTCGCAGGTGATCAGCACCCGGGCGAGCCCGAGGTCGCGGGCCTCACCGAGCATCTGCTGCAGCGCCCACGACGCGAGTCCGCGGCGGCGCGCGGCCGGGCGGACGCCGTACCCGAGATGGCCGCCGGCGCGCTCCAGGAAGTCGTTGAGCTCGTGACGCAGCGAGACGGCGCCGAGCACCTGGCCGTCCTCGACGATCCACCGGGTGGTGCAGTGCACCCGGCCCTCGGCGGGCGGGACCGAGACGTCCTCCTCGCGCCGCAGCCGGCCGACGTACGCCGCGAACCCCGCGGGGGTGTCGACCTCGTCGTCGGGGCTCAGCCCGGAGCCGTCCTGGTGGACGCCGCGCCCCCAGTCGTCGCGCGACTTCAGCCACGCGGCGTGCAGGTCGACGGTCGGGGCGATGAGCTCGGGCATGGGCCGAGCGTGCCAGTCCGGACGGGCGGCCGCGATCGCTTTTCCGGGCCGCCCGGTCAGATCCAGCGGTTGAACCAGATCCGCTGCACCCACTCGGAGTGGGTGAGCAGCCCGTCGGTCCAGATCGGCCAGAACCACGCGAAGCTCACCAGCACCAGCACGAAGAAGGTGCCCGAGACGATCACCCCGGCGGTACGCCGTGCCGAGGGGCGGTCGCCGGCCTTGACCATCCGTCCCATCACCAGCGTCGAGGCGAGCACCAGGAACGGCAGCGACAAGATGGCGTAGAAGCTGAAGATGGGCCGGTCGTCGTTGGCGAGCCACGGCAGCCAGGTCGACAGCGTGCCGACGACCGCGACGCCGTACCTCCAGTCGCGGGCGCCGACCCACCACACGGCAGAGGCGACCAGCGCGAGCAGCGATCCCCACCAGAGCGCGGGGTTGCCGAGGATCAGCACCTGCCGCAGGCAGTCGGATCCCTCCGCGGCGTCGCAGCCCTGGTCGCCGGGCTGGATGTCGAGCTGCGCGTCGGCGCCGACCGGCCGGTTGAGCAGCAGCCACCCGGCCGGGTGGGAGGCGTAGTCGTGCGACGAGCAGTCGAGGAAGTAGCGGTGGAAGGTGAGGACGTCCTGGTGGTAGTACCAGAGCGACGCCAGCGACTGCCGCACCTCACCGAGCCCTGAGGCGTCCTTCCGGGTCGCGGTCGGCCACCGGTCGTCGTTGCTCTGGACGTCGAGGAGCTTCTCGTTCTCGGTGTCGCAGCTGCCGTCCCACGAGACGAAGCGGGTGTACTGCGTGCTCGACCACGCCTCCTCGTACTCGTGGGCGTGGGCGAGCCAGCCGCCCCACGAGGCGACGTAGACGACGAAGGCGACCACGACGAGCTGCAGGAAGGCGGGGATCCCGTCGACGACCGCCGAGCGCACGGTCGCCCAGCGCACTCCGAACGAGCGCCGGGCGCCCGCCGACCACAGCCAGGCGAGCAGCCCGAACGCCGCCATCGGGTAGAGCGCGGACCACTTGGTGCCGACGGCGAGCCCGAAGACGACCCCGCCCCAGAGCAGCCACGGGCGGAAGAGCGCGGCGCGGACCGGACCCCAGCCGAGCTCGACGCCGCCCTCGGGGCCGACGCGCTGCGCCAGCCGGCGGCGGAACCAGTCGCGGTCGGCGACCACGGCATGCACGCCGAGCAGCATGAAGAACGCGACGAAGATGTCGAGCAGCGCCGTCCGGGACAGCACGAGGTGGAGCCCGTCGAAGCAGAGCAGCAGCCCGGCAGTGCAGGCGAGCAGCGTCGAGCCGGTCATCCGACGGACCAGTCGGCACATCACCAGCACCATCAGCGAGCCGATCACCGCAGCGGAGACCCGCCAGCCGAACGGGTCCATCCCGAAGGCCTTCTCGCCGGCCGCGATCAGCCACTTGCCGACCTCGGGGTGCACGATCAGGCTGGGCGTGTCGGTCCACAGACCGGTCGTCTGCCCGGCCAGGATCTTCTCGTCGGCGCCGTCGACGTAGGACCGGACGTAGCCGAGGTTCGCCATCGACCAGGCGTCCTTGGCGTAGTAGGTCTCATCGAAGAGGAAGTCGTGCGGCTCGCCCAGCCGCCACAGCCGCAGGAACAGCGCGAGCAGGGTCACGGCGATGCTCGCGAGCCAGCCGACGAACGCGTCGTCCATCCGGCGATAGGCCCGCTGCGCCGCCAGCGGCACCCGGTGGCCGGCCGCGTTGCGGGAGAGCCCGACGCGCCCCTCCGGCGCCTGCACGGTCACGGGCTCGATGGTACGGGTGAGGCTGGTGCGGCGGTGTGCACCTCCGAGGAGCGATCCGCACCTTCTGGGGCCGGATTTGGTGCCGTTGGCTCCTCGGAGGGGCCCTCCCGCCAACCCCGGACCCACCCCGGCGCCTGACATGATCGGACCCGTGACCGAGCAGCCCACGGAGCGCGGCCTGCTGATCCTGGCGGCGACGCCGATCGGGCGGGCCGCCGACGCGTCGCCACGGCTGGCCGAGGAGCTGGCCGGCGCTGAGGTGATCGCGGCGGAGGACACCCGGCGGCTGCGTCGTCTCTGCAGCGACCTGGGCGTCCACCCGCGGGGCCAGGTGGTGTCCTACTTCGAGTCCAACGAGGCCACCAAGACGCCCCAGCTGATCGAGCAGCTGCTCGCGGGGCGGCGGGTGCTGCTGGTGACCGACGCGGGGATGCCGAGCGTGTCGGACCCGGGCTACCGCCTGGTGGTGGCGGCCGTGGAGACCGGCGTCCGCGTCACCGCGATCCCCGGCCCGTCCGCCGTGCCGACCGCGCTGGCGGTGTCGGGCCTGCCGGTCGACCGCTTCTGCTTCGAGGGTTTCCTGCCCCGCAAGCCGGGGGAGCGGGCCAGGCGGCTGCAGGCGCTCGCCGGCGAGGAGCGCACGATGGTGTTCTTCGAGGCGCCCCACCGCACCCAGGCCGCGCTGACCGCCCTGGCCGACGCGTTCGGCGGCGAGCGGCAGGCCGCGGTGTGCCGCGAGCTGACGAAGACCCATGAGGAGGTACGCCGCGGTGCCCTGGCCGACCTGGTCGCCTGGGCGGAGGACGGCGTCCGCGGCGAGGTGACGCTCGTCGTCGCGGGCGCTCCCGCCGGAGCCGGCGCCCCCTCGACGCCGGAAGAGCTGCGCGGCCGGGTGGCCGAGCTGGAGCAGCAGGGGCGCAGCCGCAAGGAGGCCATCGCGGCGACCGCCAAGGAGGCCGGCGTGCCCAAGCGCGAGGTCTACGACCTCATCCACCGCGAAGCCGACCGATGAGCGCCCCCCTCCCCGACGGCTGGCCGGAGGCGCCGCAGCCGCTGCCGCGCCCGGTGCCCGACAACCACTGCCACCTCGACCACCGCCGCCACGGCTCCGACGACCTGCCGCTCGACGTGGCCACCGCGATCGCCGCGGCGGCCGAGGTGGGCGTGACCCGGATCGTGCAGATCGGCTGCGACCGGGAGAGCGCCCGCTGGTCGGTCGCCACAGCCCGCGCGCACGACGCGCTCGTTGCCGGGGTGGCGCTGCACCCCAACGAGGCACCGCGGCTGGCCGCCCGCGGGGAGCTCGAGGAGGCCTGGTCGGAGATCGAGCGGCTGGCCGAGGACCCGGTGGTGCGCGCGGTGGGGGAGACCGGGCTCGACCACTTCCGCACCGGCGAGGACGGCCGTGGCGTGCAGGAGGAGAGCTTCCGACGACACATCGACCTCGCCAAGCGGCTCGGCAAGACGCTGGTGATCCACGACCGCGACGCCCACGACGACGTGCTGCGGGTGCTCGACGACGAGGGTGCGCCCGAGCGCTGGGTGATGCACTGCTTCTCCGGGGACGCGGACTTCGCGCGCGCCTGCCTGGACCGCGGCGCCCACCTCAGCTTCGCCGGCACGGTGACGTTCAAGAACGCCGCGTCGCTGCGGGTCGCCGCCGCCCGGACCCCGCTCGACCGGCTGCTCGTCGAGACCGACGCGCCCTACCTCGCGCCGATGCCCTACCGCGGTCGCAGCAACGCGTCGTACCTCGTCCCGCTCACGGTCCGGGCGCTCGCCGAGGTGCGCGGCGAGGAGCTCGACACGCTCTGCGCGGGCATCGACCTCGCCACGAGCGCGGCCTTCGGTGGCGCCTGGTAGCCGGTGAGACCTCGCCCACGGTGCGTACCGATTTCGGCGTTCGGTTTGGACTGGGCCCACCTCCCCGTTATCGTTCTGTGACTGTTGGCCGGGATCGGGAACGATGTCCGCCGACGCGAGACCCCCCGCTCGCACCCCTTCCTCACTCGGAGTGAGTGAGTCGCGCGCGGGTTCGCGCCGGCACCCGAGGCCCGGGGACCACGACCTTGGAGAGCTGTGCGGGATCGCATCGTAGGACTGACCCATCGAGTGGCCGAGGGCCTGACCTCCCGGCTGTCCGCCCGTCGGGGCGGCGCCGGCGAGTCGACCGGACGCCGCAGGACGGTGGTCGCCGGTCTGGTGGTGGCCAGCCTGGTCACGATGGCCGCAGGTGCCGCCGGCTACGCCGCGCTGAGCCACCCGGTCACGCTCACCATCGACGGCAAGCCCCAGGACGTCCGCGCCCTCGCCGGCACCGTCGGCGGTGTGCTCGAGGCCGAGGGCATCGCGGTCGATGAGCACGACCGCGTCGTCCCCGCTCTCGACGAGGCGGTGACCGACGGCAGCGCGATCTCCGTGCAGTACGCGCGCCCGGTCGAGCTCACGGTCGACGGTCAGAGCCGCACCTCGTGGGTCTACTCCACCGACGTGCAGAGCGCCCTGGAGGAGCTGGGTCGCGGCTACCGCGGCGCCGAGCTGTCGGCCAGCCGCAGCGCGGCCATCGGCCGCGACGGCCTGGCCCTGCACGTGGTCACCAAGAAGCGCCTCAAGGTCAAGATCGGCGCCCGCGACGTGCGCATCAAGAAGCTCCCGGCGCTCACCGTCGGCGACGCGCTCGAGCGGCTCGGCGTGAAGGTCCGCAAGCACGACCGGGTCAAGCCGGCGGTGGACGCCGAGGTCGGCGACGGCGACAAGCTGGTGCTCACCCGGGTGAAGGTCGTACGCAAGCACGTCAAGGGCCAGCCGGTGGACTTCCGCACCGTGAAGCAGGACGACTCGTCGGCCTTCGTGGGTGAGACCTCCGTGGCCCGCGCCGGTGTCAAGGGTGCTCGCAACGTCGTCTACAAGCTCCGCTACATGAACGGCGAGCTCGTCGCCCGCACCATCGTCAAGACGACGCTGACCAAGAACCCCGTCGACGCCCTGGTCAAGGTCGGCACCAAGAAGAAGCCGCAGCCCGCCGCCAACTTCGCCGGCGGCAGCACCGTCTGGGACCGCCTGGCGCAGTGCGAGTCCGGCGGCAACTGGGCCATCAACACCGGCAACGGCTACTACGGCGGTCTGCAGTTCTCGCTCGGCACCTGGCGCGGCTACGGCGGCACCGGCTACCCCCACCAGCACAGCCGCGCGACCCAGATCGCGATCGCCACCAAGCTGCGCAACGCCCAGGGTGGCTACGGCGCCTGGCCCGGCTGCGCCGCCAAGCTCGGCCTGCCCCGCTGACGGGTCGTGGTGCCAGGCGGAGCCCGGTGAGGTCGGCGTACCTCGCCGACTAGGCTGACGCCCATGTCCGACGTCCCCGTCGGCACCCCTCCTGAGAGCGCCTCGGCCGGCGCGGGTGTCCGCCTGCTCGGCCCCGCCGAGGTCCGCTCCCTTGCGGCCGGACTCGGGCTGCGCCCGACGAAGCAGCGCGGTCAGAACTTCGTCATCGACGCCAACACCGTCCGCCGGATCGTGCGCGAGTCGGGCGTCGGCGCCGACGACGTGGTGCTCGAGGTCGGCCCGGGCCTCGGGTCGCTGACGCTGGCCCTCCTGGAGGTCTCTCCGCAGGTGACCGCCGTCGAGGTCGATCCGCTGCTGGCCGCGGCCCTGCCCGCCACCATCGAGCAGTACGCCGGCGCGCGCGGTGCGGGCTTCCAGGTCGTCGAGGCCGACGCGCTCCGGGTCACCGAGCTGCCCGGCCAGGCGCCGACCGCGCTGGTCGCCAACCTGCCCTACAACGTGTCGGTGCCGGTGCTCCTCCATCTGCTGGCCACCTTCCCGACGCTGCGCCGAGGGCTGGTGATGGTGCAGGCGGAGGTGGCCGACCGGCTGGCCGCGCCCCCCGGCTCGAAGGTCTACGGCGTTCCCTCGGTGAAGGCCGCGTGGTACGCCGAGGTGCGCCGCGCCGGCGCCATCGGTCGCCACGTCTTCTGGCCCGCGCCGCACGTCGACTCGGGGCTCGTCGCGCTGGCCGGACGCGAGCCGCCGGCCACGACCGCCACCCGCGACCAGGTCTTCGAGGTCGTCGACGCCGCTTTCGGCCAGCGCCGCAAGACCCTGCGCGCCGCGCTTCGCGGCCTGACGGGCTCGACCGAGGCGTCGGTCGCGGCGCTGGCGCGCGCGGGCCTGTCGCCCGACGCCCGCGGCGAGACCCTCGGCCTCGACGCGTTCGTCCGGCTGACCGAGGAGCTGCACCGGTGAGCGACGACCACCCGCGCGCCGCCGTCACGGTGCGCGCCGCGGCCAAGATCAATCTCCACCTCGGGGTCGGTCGACCGCGTCCCGACGGATTCCATCCGCTGGTGACGGTCTTCCAGGCGGTCTCGCTCTATGACGACCTCACGGTCACGCGGGCCCTCGACTGGCAGGTCTCGACGCAGGTCGCGCGCCATGTCGACCGAGCGGCGCTCCCCGCCGAGGGCGACAACATCGTCGACCGGGCCGCCGCGGTGCTCGCCCGCCACCACGGCCGCACCGTCACCGGTCACGTCCGAGTGGACAAGACGATCCCGGTCGCCGGGGGGATGGCCGGGGGGAGCGCCGACGCGGCCGCCGCCCTGGTCGCGCTCGACCGAGCCGGCGACCTCGGCACGTCCGACGACGACCTGCTGGCGCTCGCCGCCGAGCTGGGCAGCGACGTGCCCTTCGCGTTGGTGGGCGGTACGGCGCTCGGCGAGGGCCGCGGCGAGCGGCTCACCCCGGTCGCCGACGACGGGGCGTGGTGGTGGGTGGTGGTGCCGGCCGCCGGCGACGGGCTCTCGACCCCGGCGGTCTACCGCCGCTACGACGAGCTGCGCCCCGACGCCCCCGCGGTGCCCGCACCGGCCGACGTACTCCTCGAGGCGCTGCACGCCCGCGACTCCGAACGGCTGGCCGCCGCGCTGCACAACGACCTGGAGCCGACGGCGCTCGACCTGCGCCCCGACCTCGCCGCGACCCTGGCCGCGGGCGAGGACGCCGGCGCGCTGCGGGGGATCGTCTCCGGGTCCGGCCCCACGTGCGTCTTCCTGGCCCGCGACGCCGACCACGCGCGGGAGGTCGCCGGCACCCTGCGCGACGACCACCCGGCGATCCTCGTCGCCCACGGCCCGGTCGCCGGCGCCCACGTCGTGACGGTCGAGACCCGCTGATGGCCAACCTGGTCAACCTCGAGCGGGTCTCGAAGGCGTACGGCGTGCGCCCGCTGCTCAGCGACGTCTCCCTCGGCGTCTCGGCGGGGGAGCGGATCGGTGTCGTCGGGCGCAACGGCGACGGCAAGACCACGCTGCTGCGCCTCCTGACCGGCTCGGAGCAGCCCGACTCCGGGCGGGTGTCGCGTGCTCGCGGGCTGGAGATCGGCTATCTCGAGCAGGGCGACGAGCTCGACGACACCCACACGGTGCGCGAGGTGGTGCTGGGCGGTCGCGCCGACCACGAGTGGGCCGCCGACCCGCGCACCCGCGAGGTCGTCGAGGAGCTGCTCGTCGGCGTCGCCCTCGACCGCGTCGTGCACGGGCTCTCCGGCGGTGAGCGCCGCCGCTGCGCGCTGGCCTCGCTGCTGCTGTCCCACCACGACCTGCTGGTGCTCGACGAACCCACCAACCACCTCGACGTCGAGGCGGTGGCCTGGCTCGCCGCCCATCTCGCGGCGCTGCCGTCGGCGCTGGTGGTGGTCACCCACGACCGCTGGTTCCTCGACGCCGTCTGCCAGTCCACCTGGGAGGTCCACGACGCCGTGGTCGACGCCTACGACGGCGGGTACGCCGCGTTCGTGCTCGCCAAGGCCGAGAGGCAGCGGCAGGCCGCCGCCTCCGAGGCGCGCCGGCAGAACCTCGTCCGCAAGGAGCTCGCCTGGCTCCGCCGCGGCGCCCCGGCCCGCACCGCCAAGCCGAAGTTCCGCATCGACGCCGCGAACGCGCTGATCGAGGACGTGCCCGCACCCCGTGACCGGCTCGCGCTGCAGCGGTTCGCCACCCAACGGCTGGGCAAGGACGTCCTGGACATCGAGGACGCCGACCTCGTGCGCGGCGACCGCACCCTGCTCTCCCACGCCACCTGGCGGGTCGGGCCCGGTGACCGGGTCGGCATCGTCGGTGTCAACGGTGCCGGCAAGACGTCGGTCCTGGACCTGCTGTCGGGGCGGCTGGCGCCGAGCGCCGGACGGGTGCAGCACGGCCGCACCGTCGTCCTGCAGCAGCTCACCCAGGAGCTCGACGACCTCGACCCCGAGGCGCGCGTGCTCGCGACGGTCGAGCGGATCCGGCGAGTCACCCGCACCGTCGACGGCGAGGTCACGGCGTCGGCGATGCTGGAGCGCTTCGGGTTCACCGGCGACCGCCTCACGGCACGGCTCGGCGACCTCTCCGGCGGGGAGCGGCGCCGCTTCCAGCTGCTCCGGCTGCTGCTGACCGAGCCCAACGTGCTGCTGCTCGACGAGCCGACCAACGACCTCGACATCGAGACGCTCACCGTGCTCGAGGACTTCCTCGACGGCTGGCCCGGCACGCTCGTCGTGGTCTCCCACGACCGCTACTTCCTCGAGCGGGTCACCGACTCGACCTGGGCGCTGCTCGGCGACGGGCAGCTGTCGATGCTGCCCGGAGGCGTGGACGAGTACCTCACCCGTCGCGCGGCCTCGCTCGCCGCCGCGCGCGCGGCGGACTCTGTCGCGGGCGTGGCCCCCGCGAAGTCGGCTGGGCCGGCCGGGTCGGCGTACCACCCGGCGGAGGCCTCGCGCGCCGGCAGCGCCGCCGAGCGGGCGGCGCGCAAGACCCTCGACCGGCTGGACAAGCAGCTGGTCAGGGTCGGCGAGGAGGAGGCCGGCCTGAACGCGCAGCTCGCGGAGCATGCCGGCGACTACGAGAGGCTCGCCGCGCTCTCCGCCGAGCTCGACGCCCTGCACGCCCGCCGCGAGGCGATCGAGGAGGAGTGGCTGGCGGCTGCCGAGCACCTGTCCTGATCGCGCGGGTGTCGCTCCCGGCCACGCGACATGCGGGTCGTGGCGGCCCGACGTGGTTGTCGTGGTGGGCCGACCTGCGGCTGGTGGTGGTCCGACGGGCGGGCTGTGTTCAGGCGAACGGCGCCAGCAGCGGTCGGAGCAACGAAGCCAGCCGGGCGCGGTCCCGCACGGACAGGTCGCCGAGCAGCTCTCGCTCCGCGTCGACCAGCGCGGCGAACGCCCCGTCGACCGCGCGCTTGCCTTCGGGGGTGAGCCGGACCAGCACGCCGCGCCGGTCGTCGGGGTCGGGATAGCGCTCCACGAGGCCGCGCGCGGTCAGCCGGTCGACCCGGTTGGTCATCGTGCCGCTGGTCACCAGCGTCTCCTTCAGCAGTCGACCGGGCGACAGCTCGTACGGCGCCCCAGCGCGGCGCAGGGCCGCGAGGACGTCGAACTCCCACGGCTCCACGCCGAAGGCGGAGAACGCGTCGCGGCGCACCCGGTCGACATGACGAGCCAGCCGGGTGATCCTGCTGAACACCTCGACCGGCGCCAGGTCGAGGTCGGACCGCTCGCGCGCCCACGCCTCGACGAGCTCGTCCACCTCGTCACGCATGGTCCGAGGGTAGCCGAGATCAAGAATCTTGACATCGAGAGGGATATCGCCGAAGGTATCTTGATGTCGAGACAAAACGAGGAGCGCCGATGCACGCCTGGAACCCCGACCGCTACCTCGCCCACGCCGACGAGCGCGGCCGGCCCTTCGTCGACCTGCTGGCCAGGGTCGATGCCGCTCGGCCCGGGCTCGTGGTCGACCTGGGCTGCGGGCCGGGCAACCTGACGCGGCTCCTCGCGGCGCGCTGGCCCGGTGCCGAGGTCCACGGGCTCGACGCGAGTGAGGCGATGATCCGGCGTGCCCGTGAGAACGCAGGTCGCGTGCGCTATGACGTCGGCGACCTGCGTGAGTGGCAGCCGCCGCCGAACGGCGTCGACGTGCTCGTGTCCAACGCGACCCTGCAGTGGGTGCCCGATCACCTCGATCGGCTCCCGTGGCTGCTCGGGTCGCTGACGGAGCGAGGCTGGTTGGCCTTCCACGTGCCCGGGAACTTCCGACCAGCCCAGTCACACGATCCGCGCCGAGCTGGCCGCCGAGCCGGTGTACGCCGCCCACACGGCCGGCGTCGCGGTGCCCGCCAGCCACGACCCGGAGGTCTACCTCGAGGAGCTCGTCGGCCTCGGCGCCGAGGTCGACGCCTGGGAGACGACCTACCTGCACGTACTGACCGGAGAGGACCCGGTCTTCAGCTGGGTGTCCGGCACTGGCGCCGGGCCGACGCTCGAGGCGCTGCCTCCGGACCTTCGCGCGGAGTTCGAGCGGGAGTTCCGGCGGCGCCTTCGCGCGGCGTACCCCTCCCGCGGCGGGCGGGTCGTGCTGCCGTTCCGTCGGGTGTTCGTCGTCGCGCGGCGGGGTGCGACGACATGAGGCTCCACCACGTGCAGGTCGCGATCCCGGCCGGCGGCGAGGAGGCGGCGCGACGCTTCTACGTCGACGGCCTGGGGATGGCCGAGGTCGAGAAGCCCGAGCCGCTTCGTGGTCGTGGCGGCCTCTGGCTCCGGGCGTACGACGACTCCGGCGACGTCGCCGCCGAGATCCACCTGGGCGTCGAGTCGCCGTACCGGCCGGCGCGCAAGGCACATCCCGCCCTGCTGCTCGCCTCGCCACGGCAGCTCGACGAGGTGGCCGCACGCCTGGAGCAGCTCGGCTTCGACGTCGACCGCGCCGAGCGGCACACCTTCCCCGGGCACGAGCGCGTGCACGCCTTCGACGGGCACGGCAACCGCGTCGAGCTGTTGGCGTCCGGCTGACGCAGCCACCACGCGCCTGTCGTGGAACCCAGGTGAGCCTCCCCTGCGTGAGCGACGAGACAGCCCGAAAGCCTTCACTTCGGATACCCCCCGGGGTAGACCAGAAGCATGAACAACCTCACCGCCACCCCTTCAACGTCCCTGCTCATCCTCGGCGGCGGGACCGCAGGGACCATGATCGCCAACAAGGTGCGCAAGCAGCTCCCGGACTGGTCGGTCACGGTCGTCGACAAGGACGACGTGCACGACTACCAGCCGGGCTACCTGTTCATCCCCTTCGGCATCAACGAGCCGAAGCAGATCCGCAAGACCAAGCGGCCGTTCTTCGCCGACGGCGTCAACCTCGTGATGGGGGAGGTCGACGTCGTCGACCCGGAGTCACAGAAGGTGACCCTGGAAGACGGCCGCAACCTCGGCTACGACTACCTGGTCATCGCCACGGGCACCACCCCACGCCCCGACCAGACCGAGGGGATGCTCGGCCCCGAGTGGCACAGGAGCGTCACCGAGTTCTACACCTACGACGGCGCCATCTCGACCCGCGCGGCGCTGGAGAAGTTCACGGCGGCCGGCTGGTCGTCCACGTGACCGAGATGCCGATCAAGTGCCCGGTGGCGCCGCTGGAGTTCAGCTTCCTCGCCGACGACTACTTCGCCAAGCGCGGCATCCGCGACCAGGTCGAGATCGTCTACGTCACCCCGCTGGACGGCGCCTTCACCAAGCCGGTCGCCAGCCGGGAGCTCGGCCACATGCTGGAGGAGAAGAGCATCGCCGTGGAGCCCGACTTCATGATCGAGTCGGTCGACCAGGAGGCGAAGGTCATCGGCTCCTACGACGAGCGCGAGGTCGCCTACGACCTGCTGGTCACGGTGCCGCTCAACATGGGCGCCGACTTCGTGGCGAAGTCCGGGCTCGGCGACGAGCTCAACTACGTGCCGGTCGACAAGCACACGTTCCAGAGCACGCAGCACGACACGATCTTCGCGCTGGGCGACGCCAGCAACATCCCGACCTCCAAGGCGGGCTCGGTCGCCCACTTCTCCGTCGAGGTCTTCATGGAGAACCTGAAGCAGCTCGCCGCCGGTCAGGAGATGACCCACCGCTTCGACGGCCACGCCAACTGCTTCGTGGAGTCCGGCGGCGGCAAGGCGCTGCTGCTCGACTTCAACTACGACACCGAGCCGCTCACCGGCACCTTCCCGTTCCCCAAGGTCGGACCGATGTCGCTGCTCAAGGAGTCTCGGGCGAACCACCTCGGGAAGCTGGCGTTCCGCCACGTCTACTGGAACGTGCTGCTCCCCGGACGGCCGCTCGGGCTCAAGGCCGACATGAGTATGGCCGGCAAGCGCACCGAGTGACCCCGCGGCATACCGCCACCACCGCCACCGAGAAGGAGACACACCATGGCCACCACCACCATCGCCGGACAGACCTACGACGTCAACGAGGAAGGCTTCCTCACCGACCCGCAGGTGTGGACCGAGGAGCTCGGCACCGAGCTCGCGAAGCTGATCGGCATCGAGATGACCGACGCGCACTGGAAGGCGATCCGCTTCCTGCGCGAGGACTACGGCGTGATGGGCGAGACGCGCCACGCTGCGCCGGGTCAGCACCCAGGCCGGCATCCCGGTCAAGGACCTCTTCGCGCTGTTCCCCAAGAAGCCCGCCAAGAAGATGGCCTACGTCGCGGGCCTGCCGAAGCCCAAGGGCTGCGTCTGAGCCGGCCGCCGTACCCCCCTCTCCAGGTCAGACACCCGCGCCAAGGAGGACGCCATGACCGCCACCGAAACCGCCCCCACCTTCGTCCCGTCGTTCGACGACGATGAGGGCGGTGACCGCAAGCTCGCCATCATCTGCTCCAAGGGCAACCTGGACATGGCCTACCCGGCCCTGATCCTCGGCAACGCCGCCCTCGGCGAAGGCGTGGAGACGCACCTGTTCTTCACGTTCTGGGGCTTCGACATGATCAACAAGAAGACGATGGAGCACCTCAAGTTCTCCTACCTCGGCAACACGGCGATGCACCCGCCGGGCTCGGCGGTCTCCATGCCGCAGGGTCTGGCCGGCATGCCGGGGATGACCGCGATGACGACGAAGATGCTGAAGAAGCAGATCGCCGACCTCGACATCCCGGAGGTGCCGGAGTTCCTGGAGCAGATCCACGACGTCCGGCGGCCATCTGTGGGCCTGCCGCCTCTCCGCAGACATGATGAAGCTCCACGAGGAGGACCTCTACGAGGGAGTCGAGGGCATCATCTCCGCCAGCGACTTCATCGAGATGACCGACGGCGCCCAGCTGTTGTTCATCTGACCATGAACCAGACCTGCGCCCCGCTGTCCCCGGACGGCACTACGACGGGTGAAGCCGTTCAGCTCGTTGCGGTCGACGAGCGCGGCAACATCAGGGCAGGGCGCCGTCGGCGCCGTGGCGGTCGTCGTCGGTTGTCCCCCGGTGGCCCGTAGTCGCGAGGAGCGGCAGCGGGGCCAGGTCTGCCTACCCCCCCAGCCGGTCGTGTGCCCCAGTCGTCCTACCCCATGAGGGCGGCTGGGCACACGACTCGGTCTTCTCCGGTGACGCCGCGTCAGCCGGCTAGTTGCCGAGGTCGGGTGAGGTCTCCAGGCTGGACAGCCCGCTCCAGGCCATGGTGACCAGATGTGCGGCGACGACGCGTCGGTCGGGCTCGCCCGCGTCGAGCCACCAGAGACCGACCTGGCTGCCCATGCCGATCAGCATCTGGGAGTACATCGGCGCCATCCGCGGCTCCAGGCCGTGGCGCTCGAAGCCCTGGGAGAGCAGCCCCTCGACCCGGTTGGCCAGGTGGCCCATGATCGACTGGAAGGTGGCGTTGGAGGAGTCCCGCGGAGTGTCGCGCACCAGGATCCGGAAGCCGTCGGGACGCTGCTCGATGTAGTCCAGCAGGGCGTTGGCCGCGGCCTCCAGCACCTCGCGCCCCACGCCGGTCGACAGCGAGCCCGCCATCCGCTCCAGCAGCAGCGAGACCTCCCGGTCGACGACGGCGGCGTAGAGGCCCTCCTTGCCGCCGAAGTGCTCGTAGACCACCGGCTTGGACACGCCGGCGCGAGCGGCGATCTCCTCGATCGCGGCGCCGTCGTAGCCGCGCTCGGAGAAGACCCCGCGAGCGACATCGATCAGCTGGTCGCGGCGTTGGGCGGCGGGCATCCGAGGGCGTGGCGGCGCACCCGATCCGCTCCGCCCCGTCCCCCTTTTGTCGTGTGACACGGCGGTATTGTCGCACTCCGCCATGTTACCGGCTGGTAACATGTCGTCATGTCCTCGGTCCTCAGGCTCTGGCAGCGACTCGGGCGGCTCCCGCTCGGCGACCGGCTCTTCTCGGTTGCCTTCGCCCGCAAGGCCCCCTACTTCTCCACCATCCGGCCCCGGTTCACCGTCGTGGAGCCGCACCATGTCGAGCTGGTCATCCCCGACCGCCGGCGCGTCCACAACCACCTCGGCACCGTCCACGCCATCGCGTTGTGCAACGGCCTGGAGGCGGCGATGGGGGCGCTCGCCGAGGTGTCCATCCCGCCCGGCAAGCGCTGGATCCCCCGGGGGATGGAGGTGTCCTACACCGCCAAGGCGGACTCCGACATCACCTGCATCGCCGAGACCACGGCCGAGCAGTGGGCCGGCGACGCCCCCGACCTGCAGGTGCGGGCGCGCGGCGTGCGCGTCGACGGCACCGTCGTGATCGAGGGCGTCATCCACCTCTGGGTGACCGCCAAGCGCTGAGGCGGCCGGCTCGCCGGTACGCCGGCCGCGGCCGGCCGGTCGGTCAGCCGCGCCGTTCCGACCGGCGGACGAGCAGGGGGGCGACCAGCGCCGCAGCCCCGCTGACCAGCAGCGTCGCCACCGCCACCTTCGCCGGCCACGGGCCGAGCTCGCCGGAGTGCTGCGAGGCTCGCAGCGCGTGGCGCGACTGGGACGACAGCACCGATGCCGAGCTCTGGTTGGAGAAGAGCGACCGCTCGCTCTGGTTCGACGCGACGGACAGGAACGACATCGCCGACCCGACCGAGAAGGCCGAGGCGAAGGAGCCCACGCTGCCCACCGAGGCGAACGAGCCCGAGCTGCCGATCGAGAGCACCGACCCGTCTGACCACGCCGAGAGGATCGAGTTGCGCGACTGGAAGGACCACATGGGTCCAGCGTAGGCCCGCGGGTTCCCGCCTCGCCCGCGCGGCGCCGTACCCTTGACGACTGTCATGACTGAACCCCGCACCTACGAGGTCCGCACCTACGGGTGCCAGATGAACGTGCACGACTCCGAGCGGCTGTCCGGGCTGCTGGAGGACGCCGGCTACGTCGCGCGCACCGGCGGACGAGCAGGCCGACGTCGTCGTCTTCAACACCTGCGCGGTGCGGGAGAACGCCGACAACCAGCTCTACGGCAACCTCGGCCACCTCGCGCCGGTCAAGGCCGCAGCAGCCCGGGCATGCAGATCGCCGTCGGCGGCTGCCTGGCGCAGAAGGACCGCGACACGATCACCGCGAAGGCGCCGTGGGTCGACGTCGTCTTCGGCACCCACAACATCGGCTCGCTGCCGGTGCTGCTCGAGCGCGCGCGGGTACAGCGAGGAGGCGCAGGTCGAGATCCTCGAGTCGCTCGAGGTGTTCCCCTCGACGCTGCCGACCCGGCGCGAGTCGGCGTACGCCGCCTGGGTGTCGATCTCCGTCGGCTGCAACAACACCTGCACGTTCTGCATCGTCCCGACGCCTGCGCGGCAAGGAGAAGGACCGCCGCCCCGGCGACGATCCTCGCCGAGGTCGAGGCGCTGGTCGCCGAGGGCGTCATCGAGGTCACCCTGCTCGGGCAGAACGTCAACGCCTACGGCGTCGAGTTCGGCGACCGGCAGGCCTTCCGCAAGCTGCTGCGCGCCTGCGGCGAGATCGAGGGCCTCGAGCGGGTGCGCTTCACCTCGCCGCACCCCGCGGACTTCACCGACGACGTGATCGAGGCGATGGCCGAGACGCCCAACGTCATGCCGCTCGCTGCACATGCCGCTGCAGTCCGGCTCCGACCGGGTGCTGAAGGCGATGCGCCGCTCCTACCGGCAGCGAGCGCTACCTCGGGATCCTCGACCGGGTCCGCGCGGCGATGCCCGACGCGGCGATCACCACCGACATCATCGTCGGCTTCCCCGGCGAGACCGAGGAGGACTTCCAGGCCACGCTCGACGTCGTGCGCGCAGGCGCGGTTCGCCAGCGCCTTCACCTTCCAGTACTCCAAGCGCCCCGGCACCCCGGCCGCCGACCTGCCGGACCAGGTGCCGCAAGGCGGTCGTGCAGGAGCGCTACGAGCGGCTGGTCGCGCTGGTCAGGACGAGATCTCCTGGGCGGAGAACCAGCGGCTCGTCGGCCGCGCCGTCGAGGTGCTGGTCGCCGAGGGCGAGGGCCGCAAGGACGGCGCCACGCACCGGCTGTCCGGCCGCGCGCGCGACAACCGGCTCGTGCACTTCGCCCGGCCGGCGGCCGCCGAGCGATCCGCCCGGGCGACATGGTCACCGTCGAGGTCACCTACGCCGCCCCGCACCACCTCGTCGCCGACGGCGCCGGTGCTCGGACGTTCGCCGCACGCGCGCCGGCGACGCCTGGGAGGCGCGGACGGCCGCGCCGGCCCCCGCCGCGGTCGGGCTGGGCATGCCCGCCCTCGGCGCGCCCGCCCCGCTGCCGGAGGCACCCGCCTGCGGCTAGGGCCGGTAGGACTTGTCGTCGTGTCGCGGATCGCGTGGCGGGTATCCGGCCACCGGCTCGATGCCCTCGGGCTGCGGCTCCTCGCCGCCGGCCTGCTGCTCCGGTGGGCCGTCGTTCGGGGTCGGCAGCTCGGAGGTGTCCCGGAGCCCGTCGGTGCGCCGCTGGCCGGGCCCGGCGTCTCCGACGCGCTCACTGCTCACCCCCATCTCCCCGGCCGCGCCCTCCGGTCCGGAGGAGTTCGGCGTCGACTCGCGCTGGTCCTGGGTGGGGTCGAACTTCTCGTCGGTCATGCCGAGGCGGTACCCGCACTCCTTCTGCCGCACGCCTGTGCATGACGTAGGCGCCGCGCCCGGCGGCTGCGCGATAGTCGAGCGGTGACGGCTGCCGACATGCTCTACGCCCTCGGGGGCGTGGCGCGCTGGGCTGATCTGGAGCAACGCGTCGGCGCCGTCGAACTGGCCCGGTCCGTCAGGGCCGGAGAGGTGCTGCGTGATGCTCGAGGCAGGTACGCCCTGCCTGAGGTGGACGTCGGCGCCCGGGCTGCCAACAGGCTGTCGGCCGTGCTGTCGCATCGCAGCGCCGCCCTGGTGCACGCTTGGGCGCAGAAGTCCCCACCACGCCAGCCCGAGCTCACGGTCGCTCGCAACCGCCGGATCTCTCGCGAGCAGCGTCGCGGGGTGACCCTCCACCGGGCCGACCTCTCGATCGACGACGTGGTCGGACTCGCCACGTCACGGGAGCGGACGATGGCTGACTGCCTGCGCACCCTGCCCCCGGACGAGGCCCTGGCGATCGCGGACTCGGCGTTGCGCGAGGAGTCGTTCACGCCGGCCGAGCTCATCCGGCTTGCAGGACGCCTGCGTGGGCCCGGAGGCCGACAGGCGAGGGAGATCGCCCGACGAGCTGATGGCTTGGCGGCCAACCCTTTCGAGTCGGTCCTGCGGCACCTTGCCCTGGAGGCCGGTCTCGTGGTCCGACCGCAGGTGCCGCTGTTCGGCGATGCGTTCCTCGGTCAGCCCGACCTTGTCGATGTCGGGCGGCGGCTGGTGCTCGAGGCGGACTCCTTCGCCTGGCACAGTGACCGGGCGGCGCTCGACCGCGACGCGAGGCGCTACAACCGGTTCCTGGCACACGGGTGGTTGGTTCTGCGCTTCTCCTGGGAGGAGGTGATCCTGCGCCCCGGCGACGTCGCGGTGCTGCTGGTCAGCTTCACGCAGGAACGTACACATTGCCCGCTCTGCCAGCGACCGGCAGCGTGAGCGTGCGGCCCGAGTCGCGGTTGTGTACGTCCGTCGGTGAGGCCGTGGCTCAGAAGAACTGGTCGACCAGGATGGCGTTGCCGTCGGGATCCACCAGCGTCAGGGACGCTGGGCCCTCGGCCGGCTCGGCCGCGACGGAGGTGGTCAGCTCGAGGCCGGCGCGCCGGAGGGCCGCCTGGATCTCCCGAATGTCGAGGTGGCGCTCCACCCGCTCCATCCGGTCGGTGAGGCCGGGGTTGAAGGTGAGGATGTTGCCCTCGAACAGGCCCTGGAAGAGCCCGATCGTGGTCCGGCCGTTCTTCATCATGAGGTACGTCGGCTCGTCACCCCCGACGACCTCGAAGCCGAGCGCTTCGTAGAACGCCCGGGAGCGGGTCAGGTCGGCGACGTTCAGTGACACGGAGAAGGCGCCGAGCTCGAGTGTGCCGGGGAGGTCGGTCTCCGCCTGCGGGACGCGTGGCAGGTCGTCCATCGTGGGTCTCCCTCGTTGGGTGGTGCCGACGCTACCAACGCGGGGAGCGACGCTCAGAACCCGAACGTGGTGTAGGGCGCCAGGTCGGCGCCGCGCAGGGAGTCGAGCACGACCAGCTCGTGGGGGACGACGGGGTCGGGAAGCGCCTCGAGCGGGCACCAGCGCAGCTCGGCACACTTGCGCGGCTCCATCACGCGCGGTTCGCCGCGCCAGGAGCGGGCGGTGAAGAAGAAGTCGATCCGCTCGTCGATCGGGTCGGCGTGGCGGGTGCGCTGCATGGAGGTCACGAACTCCAGGTCGACGTCGTGGACGTCGATCTCCTCGGCGGCCTCACGGCTCGCGGCGTCCCACGCGGTCTCGCCGCGCTCGACATGGCCGGCCGCGGCGGCGGCCCAGTGGCCGTCCATGAAGCCGGTGTTCTGTCGCAGCTGGAGGAGCACCTCGGTCCCGGCCGCCCCCTGCCGGAGCAGGAAGACGTAGGCAGCCGGGACGACGACGAAGCGACCGCTCAGGGGATGTCGTCGTTCTTGCCGTCGAGGGAGTCCAGGGCGTCCTTGGCCTTGTCGACGCCACCCTCGATCTTGTCGTCGAACTTCCCGCCGGTCTTGTCGCTGACCACGTCGGCCGCCTTGTCGAGCCCGTCGGACACCTTGTCGCCGTGGTCGTCGACCATCTCGCCGAGCTTGTCCTTCGCGTCGTCCAGGAAACCCATACGTCCTCCTCAGTCGGGCCCACCCCGATGGATGAGCGCTGTCAGACTAACCCGCATGCCTTCGCCGATCCTCGCCGTGGTGGGAGCCACGGCGTCCGGCAAGAGCTCGCTGGCGCTCGACCTGGCCGAGCGGCTGGGCGGCGAGATCGTCAACACCGACGCGATGGCGGTCTACCGCGGCATGGACGTCGGCACGGCGAAGACGCCCTTCGCCGACAGGCGCGGAATCGCCCACCACCTGCTCGACCTGCTCGACGTCACCGAGCCGCTCTCGGTCGCCGACTTCCAGCGCCGCGCACGCGCCGTGGTCGCCGAGATCCGGGGGCGCGGCAGCACGTCGGTGCTGGTCGGTGGGTCGGCGCTCTACACCCGAGCGGTGCTCGACCGGTTCGACTTCCCCGGCACCGACGCCACCGTCCGGGCCCGCTGGGAGGCGGAGCTCGCCGAGGTGGGGGCGCCCACCCTGCACGAGCGCCTGCGGGGCGTCGACCCCGCGGCGGCCGAGCGGATCCTGCCCGACAACGCCCGCCGCATCGTCCGTGCCCTCGAGGTGGTGGAGCTGACCGGGCGGCCGTTCTCCGCCAGCCTGCCCCGCCTGGAGTACGTCGACCCCGACACCGTGCAGATCGGGGTCGACATCGACCGCGCCACACTCGAGGCGCGGATCGAGGCCCGGGTGGAGGCGATGTTCGACACCGGCCTCGTCGAGGAGGTACGCCGGCTCCGGGAGGTCGGCCTCGACGACGGGCGCACCGCGCGGGAGGCGATCGGCTACCGCCAGGTGACGGCGTACCTCCGCGGGGAGAGCAGCCTGGAGCAGGCCCGCGACGAGACCGTGCGCGCCACCCGGCGCTTCGCCCGCCGCCAGGACTCGTGGTTCCGCAAGGACCCGCGCATCCACTGGGTGCGCTTCGACGATCCCGACCGCGTCGACCAGGCCGTCGCGGCGGCCGATGGACCGCGGGGCGTCGACGACGGGCCGGGCCGCGATTGACGCTGGCAGACTGGGGTCCGTGAGCTACCCCTTCCTCAAGGGCCACGGCACGGAGAACGACTTCGTGCTGCTGCCCGACCACGACGGCACCGTCCACGGTGACCTGCCGCCGGAGCGGGTGCGGGCGCTGTGCGACCGACGGGCCGGGATCGGTGGCGACGGGGTGCTGCGGGTCGTCCGGACGGCGGCGCTGGGCCAGTGGGCCGAGGGCGCGGAGTGGTTCATGGACTACCGCAACGCCGACGGGTCGGTCTCGGAGATGTGCGGCAACGGCATCCGGGTCTTCGCCCGCCACCTGGTCGACGCCGGCCTGGTGGCGAGCAAGGAGTTCTCGGTCGCGACCCGCGACGGGCTCAAGCAGCTCAGCGTCGACGGCGATCTGGTGACCGCCGACATGGGCCGGCCCGAGGTCGGGCGGGACACCTGGGTGCGGGTCAGCCAGGGCGCGCCGCTGGTGGCGCTGCAGATCGGCACCGGCAACCCGCACGCGGTCACCTGGGTCGACGACCTGGCGCAGGCGGGGACGCTGCGCGAGCAGCCGGAGTTCGACCGGCGGCTCTTTCCCGACGGGGTCAACGTGGAGTTCGTGGTGCGTCGCGGCGAGCGGCACGTCGCGATGCGGGTGCACGAGCGTGGCTCCGGCGAGACGCGGTCCTGCGGCACGGGCGCGTGCGCCGCGATGGTCGCCACGGCGGTGGCCGACGGCGTGCCGCGCGGGACGACGTACCGCGTCGACGTGCCGGGGGGCGAGCTGTCCGTGACCTGGACCGACCACGATCGGCTGCTGCTCACCGGGCCGGCCGTGATCGTCGCGGAGGGCACCACCGACCTCTGAGCCGGGCTCAGCCCGGCGGGCCTATGCTCGCCGCCATGGAGCTTGCAGGAACCGTGGCCCTCGTCACCGGCGGCGCCTCCGGCATCGGCGCCGGTGTCGCCCGCGCCCTGGCCGCCCGCGGGGCGACGGTCGCGGTCGCCGACCTCCAGGCCGAGAAGGGGGAGGCCCTGGCGGCTGAGATCGGCGGGGTGTTCGCCCGGGTCGACGTCACCGACAGCGCGTCGGTCCAGGCCGCGGTCGAGCAGGCGGAGGGGCTGGGCGACCTGAGAGTGCTGGTCAACTCTGCAGGCATCGGATGGGCGCAGCGCACGGTCGGGCGCGACGGGGAGTTCGCCTCGGCCCATGACATCGACGCCTTCCGGAAGGTGGTCGCGATCAACCTGGTCGGCTCCTTCGACGCGATCCGGCTGGCGGCCACCGCGATGAGCCGCCTGGAGCCGACGGCGTCGGGGGAGCGCGGCGCGATCGTCAACGTCGCCAGCGTGGCGGCGTTCGACGGCCAGATCGGCCAAGCGGCGTACGCCGCGTCGAAGGGCGGCCTGGTCGGGCTGACGCTCCCCGTGGCCCGTGACCTGGCCGCCGCCGGCATCCGGCTCAACACCGTGGCACCCGGGCTGATCGACACCCCGATCTACGACTTCGCGGAGGACGCCGAGGAGTTCAAGGCCAAGCTCGGTGAGAGCGTGCTCTTCCCGCGGCGGCTCGGCCGGCCCGAGGAGCTCGCGTCGATGGTGGTCGAGTGCCTGACCAACCCCTACATGAACGGCGAGGTGGTCCGCGTCGACGGCGGCATCCGGATGCCGCCGAAGTGAGCACGCCGTGCGACTCGCCGCCGTCCGAGGAGGTCGTGTGCCTGAGCCGTCGTCCTCCCCGCGGGCCCGGGCACACGACCCTGCCGGGCCGCGGCGGGCCGGTCAGGGGCGCCAGGCGGTGAGATCGAGGCGTACGTCGGCGCGCACGGCGGCCGCCTCGACCAGCCGCGCGTTGGGCTGGTCGACGGTCTCGACCCAGGCCCGAGCCGCCTCCGGCGACTTGCCGAACGCCACGTGCCGCGACACCAGCCGCTCCACCCGGAGCTCCTCCTCCGCCGTGACGAGCCAGACGGCGTCGAGAGCCGCGCGCGCCGCCCGCCACTCGGGGGTGTCGAGCAGGAGGTAGTTGCCCTCCGTGACGATGGTGGTCGCCTCCGGCGGCACCGGGATCGCGCCGGCCAGCGGCTGCTCGAGGTCGCGCTCGAAGCCCGGGGCCATCACGATCTCCCCGTCGCGGGGCGGGCGCCGCAGCCGCGCCAGCAGTGCGGCGTACCCCCACCCGTCGAAGGTCTCCGGCGCCCCCTTGCGCTCCAGGATCCCGCGGCGGCGCAGCTCGACGTCGGCCAGGTGGAAGCCGTCCATCGGCACCACGACGGCCCCCGCCATCGCCGCGACCCTCGCGGCCAGTGTGGACTTCCCGGCGCCGGGCGGGCCGACGATGCCGAGGAGGCGCCGCGGCGCGACGGACCCCGACTCCCGCTGCGCTCTGGGGGGTGCCGCGTCGTCCTGCGGGGCCCTCAGCCACCGCAACGGCGCGGCAGTGAGGAGCGACCGGAGCTCTCGCCCGTCGGGCGACACGCGTACGACGTCCACGCGGCGCATCCTGCCAGCGGGTGGCAGCAGGCCCTCGACAAGCTGGACCGGCTCGTCGCGACGTCCTCTCGCACCGACGGGTCCACGTGACGGGCTAGGCCCGAACGCGCGCCGACGTGGGGTCGTAGAACGGCCGCAGCGACACCTCGGCGGGGTGCCGGACGCCGGCGACGTCGACCTCCCAGTCGCCCGACGAGAGCCAGTCGGCCGTCACGAGCTCCGACCCACCCGACACGAAGACCAGCGCCACCGCCGCCCCGACGGTCCAGCCGTACGACGCCGCGCGCACATAGCCGACCGCCACCCCCGAGCGGTAGACGACCTCCGCGTGGAAGAGCAGCGGCTCGGGATCGACCAGCCGCAGCTGCACCAGCCGTCGGGTCATCCCGCCGCGGGTGGTGTTGGCCTCGCGCCTGGCGGCCAGCGCCGCCCTGCCACGGAACTCGGTGTCCCACGCCACCGCGAAACCCAGCCCCACCTCCAGCGGGCAGTCGGTGTTGTCGATGTCGTGGCCGAAGTCGCGGTAGCCCTTCTCCATGCGCAGCGACGCCAGCGCCTTCAGTCCCACCGGAGCCACGGCGTACGCCGTCCCGGCCGCGAGCACGGCGTCGTAGACGGTGAGCGCGTCGGCGGCGGCGAGGTACAGCTCGTAGCCCAGCTCTCCGAGATAGGTGATCCGCGCGCACAGCACCTCGACGCCCGCGACCTCGATCCGGCGCGCGGTGCGGAACGGCCACGCCTCCGTCGACAGGTTGGCGGCCGTCAGCTCGGCCAGCAGCTCCCGCGACCGCGGCCCCTGCACGTTGAGCTGCGCCAGCTCGCCGGTCACGTCGCGGACGGTCACCTCGGCGTCGCCGATCCCGCGGCGCAGCTGGTCGAGCACCGCGCCGGCGGCCGTGTCGGAGGCGACGACCAGGAACCGATCGGCGGCCAGCTTGGTCACCGTCAGGTCGGCGATGATCCGGCCGTCGTCGTCGAGCCACTGGGTGTAGGTGATGGTCTCCGCAGGCCCGTCGACCGCGCCGGCCGACAGGTGGTCGAGCACCCGGCCGGCAGCGGGTCCCTCGACGGCGTACTTCGCCATGAACGACATGTCCATCAGCCCGACGCCCTCGCGCACGACGCCGTGCTCCTCGCGCCAGCGCTCGAACCACGGCGCGACGCCCCAGGTCGGCGTCGCCTCGGGCGTCGTCCCGGGACCGGCGAACCAGTCGGCGCCCTCCCAGCCGGACACCTCGCGCATCAGCCCACCGGCGTCGACGAGGCGCTCGTGCACGGGCGAGAGCCGCGCGTCGCGCGCGGTGTGCAGCTGCTTGCCGGGCGTGTGGGCGGCGTAGACAGTGCCGAGGATCTCCGTGGTGCGGGCCGCGCGGTAGTCGTCGTCGGCCTGGTACGCCGCGAAGCGGCGCACGTCGAAGCCGGTGACGTCGACGTCGGGCCGGCCGTCGACGATCCAGCGCGCGAGCACGCGGCCGAGGCCACCGGCGGACAGCACGCCGACGGAGTTCATGCCGGCGGCCACGAAGTAGCCGCGGATCCCCGGCGCCTCGCCGACCGCCGGTGCGAGGTCGGGGGTGAAGGACTCCGGCCCGCAGAAGAACGTGCGGACGCCGACCTCCATGGTGATCGGCACCCGCGCCATCGCGGTCTCCAGGAACGGCGCCATCCGGTCCCAGTCGGGCGGCAGGGTGCCGAAGGAGAAGTCGCGCGGGACGCCCTCGACCTTCCAGGCGGCGGCCCGTGGCTCGAAGAGCCCGACCATCATCCCGCCGCCCTCCTCGCGGTAGTAGCCGTGGGACGCCGGGTCCTCGAAGATCGGCGCGTTCGGGTCGATCCCGTCGATGGTGTCGGTGATCAGGTAGTAGTGCTCGGCCGCCTGGTTGGGCACCACGAGTCCGCTGGCCGCCGCCAGCTCGCGCGCCCACATGCCGGTCGCGTTGACGACGACCTCGCACTCGATGTCCCCGGCTGTGGTGCGGACGCCGGTCACTGCGCCGACCTGCCCGGCGTCGCCGGTGAGCACCTCGGTGACCGACACGCCCTCGACGATGCGTACGCCGCGCTGCCGGGCGCCCTTGGCCAGCGCGGTGGTGAGGTCGACCGGGTTGACCCGGCCGTCGCCGGGGACGTGGAAGCCGGCGAGCAGGTCGTCGGTGCGCGCCCAGGGGAAGAGCTCGCTCATCTCGTGCGGAGAGATCTCGTGGACCTCCAGGCCGAGGTGGCGCTGGAAGGCGGCGACGCGGCGGTACTCCTCCAGCCGGTCGGCGTCCGCGGCGGCCTCGATCAGCCCGACCGGCTTGAACCCGGTGGCCTGGCCGGTCTCCTCCTCGAGCCGCGCGTAGAGGTCGCGGGAGTAGAGCCTGATGGCCGTGTTGGTCTCCGAGGTGGAGCCGAAGCAGGTCATCAGCCCGGCGGCGTGCCAGGTGGTGCCGGAGGTGAGCCGGTCGCGCTCGAGGAGGACGACATCGGTCCAGCCCTCGTGGGCGAGGTGGTAGGCGATGGAGCAGCCGATCACGCCGCCGCCGATGACGACGACACGGGCGCGGGTGGGCAGGTCACCGGGGGTCACGACGACACGCTAGCGGCGCGGAGGCTCCGAACGTCATCCGGTGCGGTCGACGAGGCGACCGGACCGGATGACGTCCGGGTGTGGTCGGCCCGGGGCAGCGCCGAGTCAGGCGCGGCGGCCGAGCTTCGCCAGCACCCGGGTCTGCTCGTCGGCGCCGTCGGGCGGGTCCAGGGCGGGCTTGCAGATGCCCTCGGCGTAGAGCTGCTCGCCGAAGCCCTCCAGCTCGCTGCCGACGAACGCGCGCTCGGCCTCCGTCCAGGTCACGTCGGCGCCGACGGCCCGGCCGAGGTCCCAGCGGTGCACGACCAGGTCCCACCCGTAGAAGTCGCGCAGCGTGTCGGCCAGCGTGGTCGGCCCGAAGTACCCGTCGTACGGCGTCGTGGCGAAGGCCTGGTCGGCGAGCACCGCGCGGACGGCGGCGTCATGGGCCGCCCATCGCTGTGCCGGCGAGCCGTGGGGTGGGTCGGGGAGCTGCGCGGCCCGTTGGGACAGGAAGTCGCGCTGGGTGTCGATGAGGTGCTGCACGACGTCGGCGGCGGTCCAGCCGTCGCAGGGGCTCGGGGCGTCCCAGCGGTCGTCGGGCACGGAGGTCACCAGGGCGGTGAAGGTGTCGGCGTTGGCGAGGTGGTCGGCGATGCGCTGGTCCATGCCGCCGATCGTGCCCGACCGGGTGTCGGCGGGGCTTGAAAGAATCCGACACATGGCGAGCGATGACCCGGTCGAGCGGGCGCACCTGCGCGACTCCGCGGGGTTCGCGCCGCCCATCGACCGTTTCGCCGCGTCGCCGGAGGTCGCCGACCTGGTGCGACGGTTCTGGGTGCCGGTCTGGTCGCTGCCCGAGGGTGAGACGTCGGTGCAGCGGGTGCTTCAGCACCCGGTGTGCCAGCTCGTCGTGGCGCCCGGCTACGCCCGGCTCGTGGGGCCGCGGGCCGGCATGTCCACGCGCGAGCTGGCCGGGTCGGGGTGGGCGTTCGGGGCGATGCTGCGGCCCGCCGCGGGGGCGCTGCTCGCGGGCGGCTCGATGCGCACGCTGGTCGATCGCGACCTCGACCTGGTCGACGTGGCCGCGCTCGACGGCAGCGCCCTCGACGGCAGCGCCCTCGCGGACGGCGTACGCCGGCTGCTCGGCGGCGATCCGTCCGACGCCGCGGCGCAGCGGGCCGCCTCGCGGCTGGTCGAGCAGGCGATCAGCGTCCTGCTGCCGGTCGACCAGGAGGGACTGCTCGTCAACGAGCTGGTGTCCTGGGTCGAGGAGGAGTCCGACGTCGCCCGGGTGGGCGAGCTGTGCGACCGCTTCGCGATGACCGAGCGTTCGCTGCAACGGCTCTGCGCCCGCCGGGTCGGGTTGTCGCCCAAGTGGCTGATCCAGCGCCGCCGGCTCCACGAGGCGGCCGGTCGCCTCGCGTCGCCCGACCGGCCCGGCCTGACCGACCTCGCGGCGACGCTGGGCTACGCCGACCAGGCCCACTTCGCCCGCGACTTCCGCGCCGTCACCGGGCTCACCCCGGGGGACTACGCCGCCGAGCCGCGGCCGGTGGCGACAATCCGTTCGCGTCGATGACCGCGCGCGACCTACTCTGGACGTCGTATGACGAACGCATCCACCCCTGACTTCGACCTCTCCGCCGAGCTCGACGCGACCCGCGGCTGGGACGGCGACTCCGGCGACTCCGACATCGACCTCGACGACGGCTTCGAGAGCGGCTACGCCGACGACGCGTCCGACCTGGGCGAGGACCCCGAGGTCACCACCGGCGACCAGGACCTGGCCGAGCGCTACGCGCTGCGCCGGGTGGCCGGGCTGTCCACCGAGCTCCACGACATCACCGAGGTGGAGTACCGCCAGCTGCGTCTCGAGCGGGTCGTGCTCGTCGGCGTGTGGACCGAGGGCACCGTCACCGACGCCGAGAACCACCTGGCGGAGCTGGCGCTGCTCGCCGAGACCGCCGGCTCGGAGGTGCTCGACGCGATCTACCAGCGACGCAGCTCGCCCGACCCGGCGACGTACGTCGGCCGCGGCAAGGTCGAGGGGCTGCGCGAGATCGTGCGGGCCACCGGCGCCGACACCGTGATCTGCGACGGCGAGCTGGCGCCCAGCCAGCTGCGCAACCTGGAGGACCGGCTCAAGGTCAAGGTCGTCGACCGGACCGCGCTGATCCTCGACATCTTCGCCCAGCACGCGAAGTCCAAGGAGGGCCAGGCGCAGGTCGAGCTGGCCCAGCTGAGCTACCTGAAGCAGCGGCTGCGCGGCTGGGGCGGCAACCTCTCCCGGCAGGTCGGCGGTCGGGTCGCCGGCGGTGCCGGCATCGGTGGCCGTGGCCCCGGTGAGACCAAGATCGAGACCGACCGTCGGCGGATCAACACCAAGATCGCCAAGCTCCGGCGCCAGCTCGCCGACATGAGGGGCACCCGCGACGTCAAGCGCCAGGAGCGGCGCCGTCACCACGTGCCGAGCGTCGCCATCGCGGGCTACACCAACGCCGGCAAGTCCTCGCTGCTCAACCGCCTCACCGGAGCCGGCGTACTGGTCGAGGATGCGCTGTTCGCGACCCTCGACCCGACGACGCGGCGCACGACCACCGCCGACGGACGGGTCTACACCATGAGCGACACCGTCGGCTTCGTGCGCCACCTGCCGCACCAGCTGGTCGAGGCGTTCCGGTCGACGCTGGAGGAGGTCGCCGACGCCGACCTGGTGCTCCACGTCGTCGACGGCTCCCACCCCGACCCGGAGGGTCAGATCGCCGCGGTGCGCGAGGTGCTCGCCGAGATCGGCGCCGACTCGGTGCCCGAGCTGATCGTGATCAACAAGGCCGACCTGGCCGACCCTCTGGTGATCGCCCGGGTGCGTCAGCGCGAACCGCACTCGGTGGTGGTGTCGGCGAAGACCGGCGAGGGCATCGACGACGCCCTGGCGCTGATCGAGGGTGAGCTCCCCCGGCCCGGCGTGGAGTTCTCCGCGCTGGTGCCCTACGAGCGCGGTGACCTCATCAACCGGCTCCACCAGAAGGCCGAGATCGACTCGATGGAGCACACCGCCGACGGCACGGTGGTCCGCGGCCGCGCCCACCCCGACCTCGCGGGCGAGCTGGCGTCGTACCCCGTGTGACGGGTGTGGAGGTTCATCAGGGTAGGCAGGCGAGCCTTCGCCTACCCAGGTGAGTTCACCCCGGGGAGCGACAAGTCGCCTGCCTACCCTGGTGAAGCATCAGCCTCCGGCCAGCGCAGACGCGAACGACGGCACCAGTGGCAGATCCTGGACCAGCATCGCCTGGTAGGCGTGGTAGACGTCGGGCTTCCCCGGCCAGACCGACGCGGCGGGGCGGTTCTCCGGGTCGAGCTCGTGGTGCCACGAGCCGCCGTCGGTGTCGACGAGATGGGCGTCGGCATAGGCCCACCAGCGGGCCACGTCGTCGGCATACTTCCGCGCACCGCTGACCTTGTGCAGTGCCTCGGCCGCGCCGACCGCCTCGCAGAGCACCCAGTGCATCCGCTGGCGTACGACGGGGTGCCCGGCCCAGTCGGTCGTGTAGACGAAGCCCTCGGCACCGTCCGCGGCCCAGCCGTCCGCGACCGCGCGGTCGTAGAGCGCCACGGCCGCCTCGCGGAGGTTCGGCCCCGTCCGCGCCGCCGCCCGCGCCCCCGACGAACACTCGACCGCCAGCAGCAGCCGCGCCCACTCCAGCCCGTGGCCGACGGTGGCGCCATAGGGCCGGAACGGGTGGGCCGGCTGGTCGCGGTGGTGCTCGAGCAACGGCTCCCATGCGGGCGTGAAGTGCTCGGGGACCCGCCAGTCGTTGGCCGCCGCCCAGTCGACGACGTGGGCCGCGATGCGGGCGGCGCGCTGGTGCCACCCGGCGTCGCCGGTGACGTCGCCGGCGGCGAGATAGGCCTCGACCGTGTGCATGTTGGCGTTGACCCCGCGGTAGTCGTCGAGGGTCGTCCACGCGCGGTCCCACTCCTCCAGGGTCAGCCCGGTGTCGTCGTCCCAGAAGCGGCCGCGCGACACCGCGAGCGCGTCGGCGAGCAGCCCTTCCGCGCCGGTCACGCCGGCGGCCGCGGCCGAGGAGGCCGCGAGCACGACGAAGGCGTGGCCGTAGGCCTGCTTGGCGGTCTCCACCGGCCCGGCTGTGTCGACGGCGGCGAACCAGCCGTCGTACTCCTGGTCGCGCAGCGGCCCGAGCAGGGAGCGTACGCCGTGCGCGGCGAGGTCGCGCAGGTCGTGGACGGCGGGCCCGCCCGGCTCACCCGCCAGCGCCCCCAGTGCCGCCACATGCGTCATCCGGCAGCTGATCCACAGCTCGACCGGCCGGATCTGGTCGAGGCTGCCGTCGTCGCGGAGGTAGCCGAAGCCCAGCGGGTGACGGGCACCGGTCAGGAAGCGCAGCAGCGACGCGCGCTGGGCGGCACGCCAGTCGGTGGATCCGGGGGTCACCTCGCCATCCTGGCACCTGGCCGACCGACCCGAGCCGGACTAGACACCCGGGCACCGAAGCGGCTCGGCCGCGAGCGATCTGCTCAATCGACCACGGGCCGGCGTGGGGCGCACCTACCCTGGCCGGGACCCTGCAGAGCCACGCCATGGGGGAGGATCCGTGACTTCGCTGCGAGCACCGGCGCGACCGCGCCAGGTGACCTTCGTCGGCCCCTTCGGGGTCGGCAAGACCACCGCGGTGGTCACCGTCTCCGACACCTCGGTCACGACGACCGACGTCGCGAGCACCGCCATGCGGCTGCGCGCGGGCCGCCACCTCAAGACCACCACCACCGTCGGCCTCGAGATCGGCGACTGGACGGCGCCCGACGGGCGGCTCGTCTCCGTGGTCGGCACGCCGGGCCAGGAGCGCTTCGACGAGGTACGCCGGTCGGCGATGCCGCGGAGCACCGCCGTCGTCCTCTGGCTGTTCGGCCACCACGAGCACGCGGTGCTGGACGCCGAGCTGTGGCTCGAGTTCGTCGCCCAGGACGTCCCGCACGACAAGGTCGCGGTGGCGATCACCCGCCTGACGGACGCCCCGCCCGGACGGCTGGACGAGATCCGGACGGCCGTGCACGGCGTCGACGCGAGCATCCCGGTGGTGTCGGCCGACCCGCGCGACCGTGACGACATCGCCGCCGTCCTCGCCGTGGCGCTGGATGCTGCTCTCGACCGCACCCCCGTGCGCGCATGACCAACCCGGCGGTCGATGGCGAGTCGTCGGTCGTCGTGCCGCTCAACCCGCGGGAGCGGCACGCCCCCGGAGAGGAGCTCGACTCGGCCGGCGCGGACTCGTGGGAGGCATGGTCCACCACGGTTGCGGAGCAGGTGCTGCCGATGCTCGACGACCTCTCCTCGGCCCTGCCCGGGCTTCAGTCCGCGCTGCTGTCGACCGCTGACGGGTTCGGCCTGTGCGCCCGTGGGCTCGACGACACCACGGTGCGCCGGGTCTCCTCGATGGCGAGCTCGATGACGTCGTTGGCCTCGGCCGCGACAGACCAGGCGCCGAACCCCGGCGCCACTCCCTCCCACACGGCCTCCCACGCCCCCTCCCACGCCCCCTCCCACGCGGCCTCCCACGCGGCCTCCGGCCCGGCCCCCGAGGGGGACACCTCGTTGGCCCTGGTCACCCTGGTGCACGGCGCGAGCATCACCGTGGTCCTGCCGGTGCGGCTCGTGGCCGACGACCTACTGCTGTCGGTCACCGTCTCCGGCCCGACGCTCGGATCGCTGCTCCACTACGCCGAGCTCACCAGCGACCGGATCCGCTCCGCCCTCAGCTGACGCGTCGCGGACGGTGCGGTGAGGCGTCGCGGACGGTGCGGTGGCCCGTCTGCGACGCCTCGCCGGGGAAACTGCGACGCCTCGCCGGGGAAACTGCGACGTCTCGGCCTCAGGTGACCAGGTCGGCGACGGCGTCCTCGTTCTCGTCGGACTTGCGCAGGGCGCCGACGGCCATGCCGAGCAGCAGGGCGAGGAACGGCGAGAGGACGAGGAACCAGCCCAGCGTGTTGAGCCCGAAGGTCTGGGCGGCCGGATCGACACCCTCCGCGACGGTCCCGGCCAGCAGCCCGAACCGCGACATCACCAGATAGGCGCCGACCGCCAGCGCGATCGCCGCGACGGCGGGCGCGATCATGGTGTTCCACACCCGGGTGTCCTCGCGGGTGCGGCGGAAGTAGACGATGACGGAGATCGACACCAGGACCTCCACCACCACGATCGCGAGCACCGCCACCGCGCTGAACCAGAAGAACATGTTGAGCACCGGGTCCTTGCCCGTCGCCGCGAACCAGGTGATCACGGCCCCCGCCAGCGCCGACGTCAGCAGCGCGCCGACGACGGGCGCACCCTGGCGGTTGACGTGGTCGAGCGCGCGAGGCAGCACCCCGGCGCGGCCGAGGGAGTAGAAGTAGCGCGCGGCGCTGTTCTGGAAGGCCAGCAGCCCGGCGAACAGGCTGGACAGCACCAGCCAGCTCATCGTGGTGGCCATCCAGCCGCCGACGTACTCCTCGGCCACCGCGAACAACACGGCCGCCGGGTCGGCGAGAGGCTCTCCGTCGACCGTCGAGATCTCCACGACCTGGTCGATGACCTGACTCGCTCCCAGCGCGCTGACCACGGCGAAGGAGGTGAGCGCGAAGAGCGTGGCGATCAGGCCGACGGCGGTGTAGGTCGCGATCGGTACGGCGCGCTTGGGGTTCTTGGTCTCCTCGGCGTAGATCGCGGTGGCCTCGAAGCCGATGTAGGAGGCGAAGGCGAACGCCAGGGCGATGCCGGCTCCGCCCAGGAAGCCGCCGGCGAAGATGTTGCCCGGGGCGAAGGAGGCGGCCAGGTCGAAGCCGTCGGGTCCACCGCCCTGGAACAGCACGGCCAGCGCGGTGACCGCCAGGGACGCCACCTCGAGAAGCATCAGCACCCCCAGCACCTTGGCGCCGATGTCGACCTGCAGGATCGACAGCACGGTGACGAGCGCCCAGGCGGCGAACGCCCACAGCCACCAGGGGAGGTCCGTGCCGAGCTGGTCGTTGAGCTGGAACTCCGCGAGACCGCCGAAGAAGCCGAAGATCGCCAGCTGGATGGTGAGGTAGGACAGCAGCGAGACGAAGGCCGAGCCGACCCCCGGCACGATGCCCAGGCCGCGGCCCACGTAGGCGAAGAAGGCGCCGGCGTTGCTGACCTTCTCGGTCATCGCGGCGTAGCCGACGCTGAACAGCAGCAGCACCAGGCCGACGACGAGATAGGCGCCGGGGGCGGCCGCACCATTGCCGACCACGATGGCCACGGGCACCGCGCCGGTCATGCCGACCAGCGGGGCGGCCGCGGCGACGACGAAGAACACGACGCCGGCGATGCCGAGCTTGTTCTTGGCGAGCTGCTCGCCGGGGAGCAGGTCGTGGGGCTGCCCTGAGTCGGGGTGGCTCATCGTGGATCTCCCTGTGCGGTCCGGTGAGGACGCCGACCCGACGACGCCCGAAGGCTGCGCCCACGTGTGCGCCAGATCACACGTAGGCCGTTCGGGTCCGTACGATAGGGCCCCGACGATCTCCTCGACAAGCGCCCCGGCCCGATCTCGGCCAACCTTGACCGTGGCCGTCGGCGCCCCTAGGTTGGGCAACTACGTTTGGACCCAAACGATCTCGCGTCCACGGCCGACCGCCGGGCCAGGTACGCCGACCGAGAGGACCCGCGATGACCCAGCACGCCCAGCCCTCCGCCCCCGCGGGCGAGACGGGCCCGGCGACGGGGAGCGACGTCGCGGTCGTCGAAGAGGTCGAGGTCGACACCCGCCACTGGATCGGCGGCGAGCGGGTGGCCTCGACGGAGGTCTTCGACGACGTCTCCCCGATCGACGAGACCGTCATCGCCCGGGTCCACGCCGGCGGCGCCGATGAGGTCGACCGCGCCGTCGCGGCCGCCCGCGCCGCCTTCCCCCCGTGGGCCGCGCTGCCGGTGGCCGAGCGCTCGGCCATCCTGCGCCGGGTCGCCGACGGCGTCGAGGCGCGGGTCGAGGACCTCTCCCGCGTCGAGACCCGCGACAACGGCTCGCTGATCCGCTCCCACCGCCGCGGCGTGATGCCGCGGGTGGCCATGAACTTCCGGTTCTTCGCCGACTTCGCCGAGCAGGAGCTGGGCCACCCCGACCTGGAGGTGCGCGGCCACCGCGAGCGGGTGACCTACGACCCCGCGGGTGTCGTCGCGGTCATCACTCCGTGGAACGCCCCGCTCATGCTGGCCACCTGGCGGATCGGGCCGGCCCTCGCCGCCGGCAACACGGTGGTGCTCAAGCCCCCCGAGTGGGCGCCGCTCACTGCCAGCCTGCTCGCCGACATCATGGCCGAGGCCGGCGTGCCCGCCGGTGTCTTCAACGTCGTGCAGGGCCTCGGCGTCGACGCGGGCGCCCCGCTGACCGCCCACCCGGGGATCGACCGGATCGCCTTCACCGGCTCGGTCCCCACCGCCGGGCTGGTCGCCGCGGCGGCCGCGCGCAACGTCGTACCCCTCAGCTTCGAGCTCGGCGGCAAGTCCCCGTACGTCGTCTTCGGCGACGCCGACCTCGACCTGGCCGTCGACCTGGCCGTCGAGCAGTTCGACAACGCCGGCCAGGTCTGCCTCAAGGCCGCGCGGATGCTCGTCCAGTCGAGCATCGTGGAGGAGTTCACCGGACGGGTCGTCGCGAAGGCCGCGCAGCTCAAGCAGGGCGACCCCCGCGCCGACGACACCGACGTCTCCGCGCTCATCCACCGCCGTCAGTTCGACCAGATGGTCGGCTTCGTGGAGCGGGCGAAGGCCGACGGCGCGAGGGTGCTGCTCGGCGGCGGACCCAACGAGGCCCTCGGCGGGCTCTACTTCGAGCCGACGATCATCGCCGACGCCCCGCCCGGCTCTGAGATCCTCACCGAGGAGGTGTTCGGCCCGGTCGTCACGATCGAGTCGTTCGACACCGAGGAGGAGGCCGTCGCGCTGGCCAACGACACGCCTTTCGGGCTGGCAGCCACCCTGGCCACCGGCGACCCCGCCCGCGCCGAGCGGGTCTCGGCCGCGCTCGACGCCGGCACCGTCTGGGTCAACTGCTTCTTCGTCCGCGACCTCGGTGCGCCGTTCGGCGGCAACGGGCGATCCGGCATCGGCCGCGAGGGCGGCATCTGGAGCTTCGACTTCTACACCGACATCAAGAACAGCGTCTTCAGCCCCGGTGGCTGGAAGGAGTGACCATGGGTGAGGTGGTGGGCGCCGGACTGCTGGCGCACGTCCCGACGATCATGCTCCCGGAGGAGACCCGCCGCGAGCTCAACCAGGGCTCCGACTTCAGCCTGGTCGAGGCGCTGCACCAGTTGCGCCGCGAGGTGTTCGAGACCCTCGACTACGACACCGTCGTGGTGCTCGACTCCCACTGGTTCACCACCGTCGAGTTCGTGGTGACCGCGCAGGACCGCCGAGCCGGGCTGTTCACCGCCGAGGAGCTGCCCCGGGGCATGTGCCGCATCCCCTACGACTGGGTCGGCGATCCCGAGCTGGCCTGGGCGATGGACCGGCTCGACGCGAAGCACTCGACGTGGATGACCGCGATCGACGATCCCTATCTGCCGATGTACTACGCCACGCTGAACCTCTGGAAGTTCCTCGGCGAGGGCCTGGACAAGCGCTGGATCTCCGTCAGCGTGGCCCAGACCGGCGAGCAGGAGGACTTCTTCCGCGCCGGCCGGGTGATCGGTGACGCGATCGCCGAGACCGACCGCAAGGCGCTGGTGATCGCCTCGGGCGCGCTGTCCCACACCTTCTGGAAGCTGCGGCAGCTGCGCGACCACGAGGCCGCCGCTCCCGAGCACATTCGCACCCCCGAGGCCTACGCCGCCGACATGGACCGCATCGCGTGGTTCAAGGAGGGCGACCACGCCCGGGTGCTCGAGACGATGCCCGCGTTCATGCCCTACCGGCCCGAGGCGATGTTCGCCCACTACCTGATGCTCGCCGGCGCGCTCGGCGAGGAGGCCAACACCTCCCGGGCCCGGCAGTACGGCGACTACGAGAACTCCATCGGCACCGGCCAGGTGCACCTGTGGTTCGACCGGCCCGACGGCGGCTTCGCGCGCCCGAAGGAGACGCCCGAGGACCCGGAGTACCTCCGCCAGATGGGCAACCCCGGCGCCGACGTCCCCGCCGCCGGCTGACCCCGCGACGATCGAGAGAGACACGATGAGAGAGACCCGCCGGATCCTGCTGGACGGCTACCCGGTCGACGTGGTGCGCGACGGCGACGACCTGGTGGCCGGCGACGGCCGCGTGGTCGCGATCGCCGACGCGGTCCACCTGCCGCCGGTGACACCGTCGAAGATCGTCTGCGTCCACCTCAACTACCGCTCGCGGGTCGAGGAGATGATGACCACGCTGCCGCCCGCGCCGACGTACTTCCACAAGCCGGTCTCGGCGCTGAACTCCCACGACGCCGCGGTGGTGCGGCCCGAGCTGTGCCGGTGGCTCAACTACGAGGGCGAGATCGCGATCGTCATCGGCCGCACCTGCCGCAACGTGTCGCCCGACGAGGCCGGCGACTACATCCGCGGCTACACCGTCGCCAACGACTACGGCCTGCACGACTTCCGAGACACCGACTCCGGCTCGATGCTGCGGGTCAAGGGCTCCGACACGCTGTGTCCGGTCGGGCCGGGTGTCGTCGAGGGCTGGGACTTCCGTGGCAAGCGGATCCGCACGCTCGTCAACGGCGAGGTGAAGCAGGACGCCACGACCGACGAGATGGAGTGGGACATGCACTACCTCGTCGCCGACATCGCGCGCACGATCACCCTGCAGCCCGGCGACCTGCTGCTGTCGGGCACTCCCGCCGTCTCGCGCACGGTCTATCCCGGCGACGTCGTCGAGGTGGAGGTCGAGGGCCTCGGCACGCTCCGCAACCACATCGTCACCGGACCCACGCCGATCCGCTCGGACGTCGGGGCCCAGCCCACCGAGACCGAAGAGGTGCTGTCGACCGCGCAGGGCGGTGACTGGGAGTTCCGCGGCATCCGCCCGCCGAAGCCGCCGGCGTCGGAGATCTGATGGCGGCGGGTGACACGCGCCGGCCGCTGATCGCGATCCCGTCGCGCTTCGCCGAGAGCACCTCCGCGCTGCGGGCACCGGGCCGAGGTCGGCTCGCGCAACCTGGTCACCGGCGGTGTACGCCGCCGGCGGCGAGCCGCTGCTGGTGCACCCGTCGGCGCCCGGCGGCGAGGTCTCGGACCAGGAGGTCGCCGCGCGGCTGCACTGGGCCGACGGCATCCTGCTGCCGGGTGGTGGCGACCTGTCCGGCCGCTGGTCGGGCCAGGGCCACCACCCCACGCTCTACGACGTCGACGAGGAGCAGGACGCCTTCGACCTGGCCGTCGCGCGGGTGGCACTGGCGCGACGGATCCCGCTGCTCACGGTCTGCCGCGGCACCCAGGTGCTCAACGTCGCCCTCGGTGGCACGCTGGTGCAGGACATGGACGAGCACGACAGCGAGCTGGCCCACCACCGCAACCACGTCCACCACGTGACCGTCGACCACGGCACCCGCGCGGCCGCCGTCGTGGGGGAGTCCGTCGAGGTCTCCTGCTACCACCACCAGTGCCTGGCCGACCTCGGCGAGGGCCTCGTCGTCACCGCCCGCTCCGAGGAGGGGGTGGTCGAGGCGGTCGAGCTGCCGGCTGCCGACGGCTGGTATCTCGGCGTCCAGTGGCACCCGGAGGACACCTGGGAGACCGAGCCCAGGCAGCTCGCCGTCTTCCGGGCCCTGGTCGACGCCTGCGCGCCAGGGTGAGCGGCGTGGCCTCTGCGGATCTGGAGGAGCTGCTCCGGTGGGAGGGCTCCGGCGGCACCTGGCGGGTCGTCGGGGAGGCCGGCCGAGGGCTCGAGCTGGAGCTGCTGTCGTGCGGGCGCGACGAGGTGATGGGGCAGCTCTGCAGCGCGGAGCCGGACCTGGTCGCCTACGTCGGCGAGGAGACCTCGGAGCCCCTCTGAGCTCCGGGCGGAGGCTAGGAGTCGATGCGCTCCCAGCCGCGCCGCGGGTCGCTGGATGCCGAGCGGACGGTCGTCTCGCGACCGGTAGACGATGTAGGGCCGGGTGAGGTAGCCGACCGGGGCGGAGAACACGTGCACGAGCCGGGTGAACGGCCACAGGGCGAAGAGGCCGAACGCCGACCAGGGCGTGGAGCTGGAAGCCGATCGGCGCGTCGGCCATCAGCTCCGGCTGCGGCTGGAAGGCGAGGAACGAGCGGTACCAGACGGAGACGCCCTCGCGGTAGTTGTACTCCCCGCCGAGGGCGAAGATCGACCCGGCGACGGTGTTCCACATGCCGAGCACGATGACGACGCCCAGGACGGCGTACATCACCTTGTCCATCGGCGTCGTGGCGCGAGAACACCGGCCCGACCGTGCGGCGGCGGTAGATCAGGATCGCCAGCCCGACCAGCGCCATCACGCCGGCGACGAGCCCGCCGACGACCGCGACGAGGTGGTAGAGGTGGTCGTCGATGCCGACGGCCTCGGTCCAGGACCGGGGGATGAGCAGCCCGATCACGTGGCCGCCGAACGACGCCGAGCATGCCGAAGTGGAACAGCGGCGAGCCGAGGCGCAGCAGTCGGTCCTCGTAGAGCTGGGAGGAGCGGGTGGTCCAGCCGAACTTGTCGTAGCGGTAGCGCCAGAGGTGTCCGACGACGAACGTCGCCAGGCAGAGGTAGGGGACGATCACCCACAGGAACGTGCTCATCGTGGCGCTCCTACCGGGATCGAGGTGGCGATGACGGGTCTGGCGGGTCGAGCCGGGGGTCGGCGCCGCCGTAGGGCTCCAGGCCGACCTCCTCCGCGGGCGGGCCCTGCTCGACCAGGCGGCGTACGGCGTCGGTCTCGTCGCCGGCGAGCGGTGGCAGCGTCGCGCAGACCGCCGCGACGGCGGCGTGCCACGGGGAGCCCGTGAGCCGTCCTCGCGACGCCAGTCGGCGAGCGCGAGGCGCAGCATCTCCAGCCCGGCGCGGTGGTCGGTGAGCAGCCGCCAGGCGCCGTCGGCGTCGACGGTGGCCCCGAACTGCAGCACGGCGCAGCAGGTGGTCGGGCAGCTCGCCGCGGCTCGTCCCAGCTCCACGCCCGCTCGACGGTAGGCCTGCTTGAAGCGCACCAGCGCCACGCCCCGGCGGCGGGTGTCGCCGTAGGCGAAGTAGGTGAGGTAGAGCGCGCAGCGTGCGGGTGTGGTCGAAGGTCTCGACGTAGCTCCTCCTGGAGCGTCTGCAGCGAGGTCGTCCTGCATCGCAGGTGGGCCACGAGCTCGAGCAGCTCGCGGCGTCGGTCGATGCCGGCGGCTCGACGTCGTCGAGCGCGGTCGAGGAGCTCCTGGCGTCGGGGTAGTCCAGCAGCGCGAGCGCTGGCCGCCCACGGCCCGCTCGGCGCCCGGCGCGGGCGTCGCTGGCGGCGTCGGAGCGGGCGACATCAGCGCCGTCACCGTCCTTCGGCGGGAACAGCCCCTCGGGCGTGCCCTTGCCGTCCCAGTTGAGCAGGTTGACCCGGCCCTGCGCTTGGAGCCGCCGCCGACCAGTCGTCCGTCGGAGGTCTGCCGGTCCTGCAGCATCCGGAAGTTCTCGACCGCGACCGGGGTCGGGTCGCCCGAGCCCTCGCCGAACAGGTCCTGCTGGCCGCCGCCGTACTCGCTGACCGGCGCACTCGGTGGCGAGCTCCTCGAGGGCGTGCGCCTGCTCGGCGTGCGCGGGCGGGATGACGTAGCGCTCGTCGTACTTGGCGATCGCGAGCAGCCGGAACATGTCGTACATCTCCTCCTCGGTCATGCCGACCGCGGCCGGGATCGACTCGTCGGGGTCGCGGCCCAGGTTGATGTCGCGCATGTAGGAGCGCATCGCGGCCAGCTTGCGCAGCACGCCGTCGACCGGCACGACGTCGCCGGCGGTGAACAGGTTGGCGAGGTACTCGACCGGGATCCGCAGCGCGTCGATCGCCGCGAACAGGTTGCCCTTGTCCTCGGCGTCCTCGCCGGTGTCGCGCACCACGTCGACGACCGGGGAGAGCGGCGGGATGTACCAGACCATCGGCATCGTGCGGTACTCCGGGTGCAGCGGCAGCGCCACCTCGAAGGTGTTGATCAGCGCCCAGACCGGGGACCGCTGGGCGGCCTCGATCCAGTCACCGGGGATGCCGGCCCGCTCGGCCTCGCGCTGCACCTCGGGGTCGTCGGGGTCGAGGAAGCAGCCTCGCTGCGCCTCGTAGCAGGTCGTGCTCGTCCTCGATCGACGGCGGCCTCGAGCACCTTGTCGGCGTCGTAGAGGACCAGGCCGATGTAGCGCAGCCGGCCCACGCAGGTCTCCGAGCAGACCGTCGGGATGCCGACCTCGATCCGCGGGTAGCAGAACGTGCACTTCTCGGCCTTGCCGGTCTTGTGGTTGAAGTAGATCTTCTTGTAGGGGCAGCCCGAGACGCACATCCGCCAGCCGCGGCAGCGGTCCTGGTCGACCAGGACGATGCCGTCCTCCTCGCGCTTGTAGATCGCGCCGCTCGGGCACGACGCCGCGCACGACGGGTTGAGGCAGTGCTCGCAGATCCGGGGCAGGTAGAACATGAAGGTCTGCTCGAACTCGAACTTCACCTTGTCCTCGATGCCCTTGAGCATCGACGTCGCGCGCGGCGTGCTCCGGCGAGCCGCCGAGGTCGTCGTCCCAGTTGGCCGACCACTCGACGTTCATGTTCTTGCCGCGTGATCAGCGACTTCGGCCGGGCCACCGGGAAGTGTGTCTGGGCCGGGGAGTTGATCAGGGTCTCGTAGTCGTAGGTCCACGGCTCGTAGTAGTCGTGGATCGAGGGCAGCTTGGGGTTGGAGAAGATCGTCAGCAGCTTCTTCAACCGCCCGCCGGCCTTGAGCGCCAGCCGCCCGTTGCCCTTGCGGACCCAGCCGCCCTGCCACTTCTCCTGGTCCTCGTAGGTCGCGCGGGTAGCCGAGCCCGGGCCGGGTCTCGACGTTGTTGAACCAGACGTACTCGGTGCCGGTGCGGTTGGTCCACGCCTGCTTGCAGGTCACCGAGCAGGTGTGGCAGCCGATGCACTTGTCGAGGTTCATCACCATCGCCATCTGGGCCATGACTCGCATGTCAGTACTCCACCTTCGCGGTCCGCTTGCGGATCATGGTGACCTCGTCGCGGTTGTTGCCGGTCGGGCCGATGTAGTTGAAGAAGTAGGCCAGCTGGGCGTAGCCGCCGACCATGTGGCTGGGCTTGATCAGGATGCGGGTCAGGCAGTTGTGGATGCCGCCGCGCTTGCCGTCGCGCTCGGTCAGCGGCACGTCGATCAGCCGGTCCTGGGCGTGGTGCATGTAGACCGTGCCCTCGGGCATCCGGTGGCTGACGATCGCGCGCGCGGCGACGACGCCGTTGCGGTTGACCGCCTCGATCCAGTCGTTGTCGCTGATCCCGATCTTCGCGGCGTCGCGGTCGGACATCCAGATCGACTGGCCGCCCCGCGACAGCGAGAGCATGAAGAGGTTGTCCTGGTACTCGGAGTGGATCGACCACTTGTTGTGCGGGGTCAGGTAGCGCACCGCGACGCCGAGCTCGCTCGTGCGTCGCCGATCGCGGGCTCACCGAACAGGCGCCGTCATGTTCAGCGGTGGCCGATAGACCGGGAGCATCTCGCCCATGCCGAGGAACCAGTCGTGGTCGAGGTAGAACTGCTGTCGGCCGGTGAGGGTGTGGAACGGCTTCAGCCGCTCGATGTTGATCGTGAACGGGGCGTAGCGCCGACCGCCGGACTCCGAGCCGGACCACTCCGGCGAGGTGATCACCGGGACCGGCGCGACCTGGGTGTCGGCGAAGGTGATCTGCTTGCCCTCGTGCTCGGCTGCCAGGTCGTGCGAGCTCGGTGCCGGTGCGCTTCTCGAGGAACCGGAAGCCCTGCGTGGCCAGGTGGCCGTTGGAGACGCCCGCGAGGTGCAGGATCGCGTCGGCCATCTGGACGTCGGTCTCGAGCTTGGGCTGGCCGTCGCCGGCGCCGCCGCGCGTCACGCCGTTGCGGGTGCGCAGGATGTCGATCTCGCGCTTGACGTCGTAGGCCACGCCCTTGGTGAGCATGCCGACCTTCTCCAGCAGCGGGCCGATCGACGTCATCTTCTCGAAGACCGCGGTGTAGTCGCGCTCGACGACCGCGATCACCGGCATCGTCTTGCCGGGCATCGGCTCGCACCCGTCGGATGGTCGGGCCCAGCCGCCAGTCCTTGACCACGCCGTGCGCGCGTGGCCATCGCCTCGGGGGTGTCGTGCCACAGCGGCTTGGCGACGACGTCCTTGCGGGTGCCGAGGTGGTCGACCGCGAGCTCGCTGAACCGCTGGGCGATCGTCTTCCAGGCGTCCCAGTCGGACCTGGTCTGCCACGGCGGAGCGATGGCGGGGTTGAAGGAGTGCACGAACGGGTGCATGTCGGTGGTGGACAGGTCGTGCTTCTCGTACCAGGTGGCGGCCGGCAGGACGACGTCGCTGAAGATCGTGCTGCTGGTCATCCGGAAGTCGATGGTCATCAGCAGGTCGAGCTTGCCCTCGGGCGCCTGGTCGGCCCAGCGCGACCGTGCTCGGCCGCTGCTCGGGCGCGGCCTCCCGGGCCGTGGCCGCGGAGTCGGTGCCGAGCAGGTGGCGCAGGAAGTACTCGTTGCCCTTGGCCGAGCTGCCGAGCAGGTTGGAGCGCCACAGCGAGAGCACGCGGGGGTGGTTCTCCTCGGCCTCGGGGTCCTCGACCGCGAAGCGCAGCGCTCCCTCCTTGAGCTGCTGGACGACGTAGGCCGGCGCCTCCATGCCGGCGGCCTCCGCCTCGTCGGCCAGGGTCAGCGAGCTGCGGTCGAACGTGGGGTAGCGACGGCGTCCAGCCCAGCCGGACCGACTGCGCGAGCAGGTCCATCACCGTCTTGCCGGCGAACGACGCCGGTGCCGGCGTCGAGGTCGTCGGCGGTGAAGGTGTCGTAGCGGTACTGCGAGGTGTTGACGTACCAGTACGCCGTCTGGTTCATGTGCCGCGGCGGCCGGTGCCAGTCCAGGGCGAAGGCCATGTGCTGGAAGCCCATGATCGGCCGGATCTTCTCCTGGCCGACGTAGTGGGCCCAGCCGCCGCCGTTGCGGCCCTGGCAGCCGGTGATCGTGGTCAGCAGCAGGATCGCGCGGTAGATCTGGTCGGAGTGGAACCAGTGGTTGGTGCCGGCGCCGAGGAGGATCATCCCGCGGCCCTCGGTGTCGATGGCGTTCTGCGCCCACTCTCGGGCCAGCCGGGTCACCTGGGCGGCCGGCACGCCGGTGTGCTCCTCCTGCCAGGCCGGGGGTCGCGGGCACGGCCGGGTCGTCGTAGCCCTCCGGCCAGAGGCCGGGCAGCCCCGCCGCGCCGACGCCGTACTGCGCGAGCAGCAGGTCGAGGACCGTGGTCACGAGCGCGGTCGCCCACGCGCGCGACCGGCACGCCGCGGCGCTGGTAGGCAGACCTTGCCGTCGGCGGCGTCGAAGCGGGGCAGCACCACCTCGACCGCGTCGCGAGCGTCGGCCTCGGCGTCGTAGAAGGACAGCTGCGGGTCGAGGTCGCCCAGGTCGAGGTTCCACTGGCCGAGGCCCTCGTCGCCGTAGCGGTGCCCGATCGAGCCCGCGAGGGATCCGGACCTGCGACCGTCGCCGCGTCCATCAGATCGCCGGCTTCCACATCTGGTTCTCCGGGCCGCCCTCGGGGTGGTCGAGGTCGCCGGCGACGAGGTACTTGCCCGGTCGGTAGGCGCCGTCGCCGTCGCGGCTCGAGGCAGATCAGGTAGGGCAGGTCGGTGAACTGCTTGGTGTAGCTCGGCGAAGAAGGGCACCGACCGGTCGACGAAGTACTCCTTGAGGATGACGTGGCCCATCGCCATCGCCAGGGCGCCGTCGGTGCCGGGGGCCGGCGCGACCCACTCGTCGGCGAACTTGACGTTCTCGGCGTAGTCGGGCGCGACCGCCACGACCTTCTGGCCGCGGTAGCGCGCCTCGGTCATCCAGTGCGCGTCGGGCGTGCGCGTCATCGGCACGTTGGAGCCCCACATGAACAGGTAGCCGGCGTCCCACCAGTCGCCGGACTCCGGGACGTCGGTCTGGTCGCCGAACATCTGCGGCGAGGCGTTGGGCAGGTCGGCGTACCAGTCGTAGAAGGACAGCATCGGCGCGCCGATCAGCTCCAGGAAGCGGGAGCCCGAGGCGTAGGACACCGGCGACATCGCCGGGATCGGGCTGAAGCCGGCGATCCGGTCGGGCCCCCACCGCTTGACGGTGTAGACGTGGGCGGCAGCGACGATCTCGGCGACCTCGTCCCAGGTGGCGCGGACCAGGCCGCCCTTGCCGCGCGCCTTCTTGTAGGCGCGCGCCTGCTCGGGGTCCTGGACGATCGAGCCCCAGGCCACGACCGGGTCGCCGTACTGCTGCCTTGGCCTGCGCGGAACAGGTCGAGCAGCACGCCCCGGACGTAGGGGTAGCGGACCCGGGTCGGGCTGTAGGTGTACCAGGAGAAGGCAGCACCGCGCGGGCAGCCCGCGCGGCTCGTACTCGGGCCGGTCCGGCGCCGGTGGACGGGTAGTCGGTCTGCTGGGCCTCCCAGGTGATGATCCCGTCCTTGACGTAGACCTTCCACGAGCACGACCCGGTGCAGTTGACGCCGTGGGTGGAGCGCACCACCTTGTCGTGGCTCCAGCGGTCGCGGTAGAAGGCGTCGCCCTGGCGGCCGCCCTCCTTGAGCAGCGCCCGGTCGTCGGTGGACACCTCGGCCTTGGTGAAGAAGCGGCGGCTGCCGATCAGCGCCTGCTGGAGGGGGCTCTCGAGGCTCATGCGGTCTCCTCGGTGGGAAGGGTGCGGGGGCGGAAGGGGGCGCGGGTGCGGACCTCGGCCTGGCAGAGGTCAGGCCCGACGAACGGCTCGAGCGACACGAACGTCTCGGTGCTCGCCGAGCTGCTCCATCGAGCCCTTGATCAGGCCCCGGTGGATCCCGCACACGACGGCGGGGTTGGTGCGAGCGAGCTCGAGGAAGGGGCAGCGGACCAGGTCGATGCGGCAGGTCCGGCCGCCGTCGGAGGTGCTGAGATCGGGGGTGTAGCCCCAGTCGTGGAGGACGTCGATCATCCGGCCGACCTTGGTCAGCCACTGGCCCGCCGTCTCCGCGGGAGCGGTGTCCTCGGACGGCACGTGCTCGCGCGCCCATCGGCTCCGGCCTCCAGAGGGGTGACCCCGGAGCCGAAGGACTCGGCCAGCAGCTCGGTGAGGACCTGGAGCGCCGGGTGCGCCGCGGCGTCGTCGAGGGAGCCCGGAGTGGCGGAGTAGACCTTGCGGGGCCGGCCGACGCCGAAGCGCTTGGTGAACTCGGCGGTGACCAGTCCGGCGGCGACGAGCTGGTCGAGATGGAACCGCACGGTGGTGACGTGGAGGCCGAGCTCGCCGGCCAGCTGGGAGGCGGTCAGGCCACCGACCCCGTCGTCCTCGGACGCGATCCCCGGGGCGGCGAGTGCGTCGACGATCGAGCGGCGCACGGGGGACATGAGCAGCGCTGCTCCCGCGCTCGGCTCCTCGTCGTGGATGTGGCCCGCCACCGCGCCTCCGTTCGAGTCTCGATGGCTCGACCCTAGCACCATTCAGAGGAGCCCCATCCGTGTAATCCGCGTCACCGCCGCGCCGGCTAGCGGTCGAGGCGAAGTTGTGCTTGGGTTGTGCTTGGTTATAGAGGAACTAGATCCCCTAATTGGAGGGTCCGCACCATGCCGCCCACCTCACAGGACGACCAGCAGCCCCGAGGGGGCGCGTCGCAGTCGCCCTCTCCGGAGCCTCCGGAGTCGCCGGCCATGGGCGGGTCCGACCACGTCGGCGCGAGGCGGGTGCTGGCGCTCTCGACCACCGCGTTCACGCTGATGTTCGCGGCCTGGCTGATGTTCGGCATCCTCGGCAAGCCGATCAGCGAGGAGTTCGGGCTCAGCGAGGTCCAGCTGTCGTGGATCATCGCCGTCGCCGTCCTCAACGGCTCGCTGTGGCGACTGCCCGCGGGCATGATCACCGACCGGATCGGCGGCCGGAAGGTGATGACCTTCCTGCTCGCTCAGCTCGGCGGTCCCGCCGTACCTCGTCTCGCGGGCGGACTCCTATCGCCATGCTGCTGGTCCTGGCCTTCTTCGTCGGCTTCGCCGGCAACTCGTTCAGCTCCGGCATCGCCTGGAACTCCGCCTGGCAGCCGCGGGAGCACCAGGGCTTCGCGCTCGGCGTCTGTTCGGCGCGGGCAACGTCGGCGCCTCGGTCACCAAGTTCATCGGGCCTCCGCTGATCGCCGGGACGACGGTGGGCGTGACCTATCTGGGCATCTTCCCGGGAGGCTGGCGCTTCGTCCCGGTCGTGTACGCCGTCCTGCTGCTCGCCATGGCCGTCGCGACGTGGATCCTGGCGCCGCACCACGGACCGGGCACCCGGCAAGTCCCTGCCGCTGACGTCGGCAGCTCGCCCCGCTGCGCAGCGTGCGGGTGTGGCGGTTCAGCCTCTACTACGTCGCGTTCTTCGGGGCCTACGTCGCCCTCGCGGCCTGGCTGCCGACCTACTACATGGACAACTTCGACGTGAGCCTCCAGACGGCGGCGCTACCTCACGGCGTCCTACATCTTCCCGGCGTCGCTGCTGCGACCCGCGGGCGGCTCGCTCTCCGACCACTTCGGCGCCCGCCGGGTCCTGTACTGGACGTTCGGCGCGATGCTGGTCGTCGACCGGGGTGCTGATGATGCCCAACGGCCACCTCGTGATCGCCCACCCCGACGGCTCGGAGTCGCAGCACCTCGGCCTACGCGATCGGCCTCGCTCCCCTTCGTCGTCCTGGTCTTCCTGCTCGGGTGCGCGATGGGCGTCGGCAAGGCCGCCGTCTACAAGCACATCCCGGAGTACTTCCCCGACAACGTCGGCTCCGTCGGCGGCCTCGTGGGCATGCTGGGCGGTCTGGGCGGGTTCGTCCTGCCGCCGATGTTCGCCTACACCAAGGCCTGGTCCGGCTTCCCGTCGAGCACGTTCTTCGTGCTGTTCGTGCTGACCGTCGGCTGCGCCGCTGTGGATGCACTGGACGGTCGTCCACATGCTGCACCGCGAGTCCCCCGACCTCGCCCGCCACATCGAGAACCCCACGCGACGCCCGCTGAGGAGGCCCTGGTATGAGCTAGCACCGTCACCCGCTCGCTCGAGCGAGTGGCTCGAGTCGTGGGACCCGGAGGACCAGGCGACCTGGGACTCGGGCCTCGCCTGGCGGACCTTGTGGATCACGACGTTCTGCCTGACGCTCGCGTTCGTCGCCTGGTTCCTGCCGAGCGCGATCATCCCCAAGCTCAACGCCCTCGGCTACTCGCTTCAGCCAGACCCAGCTCTACTGGATGGCCGCGATGCCCGGCCTCTCCGCGGGGTTGTTCCGCCTGGTGTGGATGACCCTCCCGCCCATCCTGGGCACCCGCAAGATGGTGTCCCTGACCTCGCTGCTGCTGATCGCCTCGACGCTCGGCTGGGGGGTCCGCGTGCAGTCGCCGACGGCGCCCTACTGGGAGCTGATGATCCTGGCCTTGCTCGCCGGGATCGGCGGTGGGGCGTTCTCCGGCTTCATGCCGAGCACGTCGTACTTCTTCCCGCGGCGCAAGCAGGGCACCGCCCTGGGCATCCAGGCCGGACTCGGCAACTTCGGCGTCTCCCTGGTGCAGCTGCTCACGCCGTACCTCATCGCCGTCTCCTTCTTCGCCTTCCTCGGTGGCAGCCAGGAGCTGACCGTGGCCGGCAAGCCGTCGGAGGACGTCTGGTACCAGAACGCCGCGTTCGTGTGGATCCCGCTGATGGTGGTCGGCGCGGTGCTGGCCTGGACGATGCTGAGGTCGGTGCCGGTCAAGGCCAACATCCGCCAGCAGTTCGACATCTTCAGCAACACCGACACGTGGCTGATGACCCTGCTCTACATCATGACCTTCGGCACCTTCTCGGGCCTGGCCGCCCAGTTCGGTCTGCTGATGTCGAACCTCTACGGAGCGGGCAACGCCGAGATCGTGAGCGGGGCCGGTGCCACGGCCACCCTTCTCGTCGACGGCTACGCCGTGCCGGACCCCGTCAAGTTCGTCTTCCTCGGCCCGCTCATCGGCGCCGGCGCCCGGGTGCTCTTCTCGCCGCTGACCGACCGGATGGGCGGCGCGATCTGGACCCTGGTCTCGGGTGTCGGTCTGTTCGCGTCGATCGCTCTGGACGATCCCGGCGCTCACCCCGGACCTCGGCTCCGCCGAGGCGCTGTCCTCGGGGTTCGATCGCTTCCTGTGGGGGATGCTCGCGATCTTCTTGTTCTCCGGCATCGGCAACGCCTCGACGTTCAAGCAGATGCCGATGATCTTCGAACGCCGTCAGGCCGGCGGGGTCATCGGCTGGACCGCCGCGATCGCCGCCTTCGGCCCGTTCTTCTTCGGTGTCGGCATCACCACGCTCGGCCCGACGGCGTTCTACGCGGTCGGTGTCGCCTGGGCGGCGATGTGCATCGTCATCACGTGGGTCCGCTATGCGCGGCGGGGCGCCCCTCGACCCAGCTAGCCCACCCCCCGGCCGGCGGTGCCGATCCCCATGCGGCGCCGCCGGTCCCCCAGCCGGCGGCGTCGTACCCCATGCGGCGCCGCCGGTTCGTCCTCCGGGGCCGGTCGAGGCCTGCCCCTGAGTGGCGGTCGGGGCGGCTGGGAGGATGTCGCCATGCCCGAGCCCGAAGCGAGCGAGTCCGGCACCGACCAGGAGCTCCACCGTGCTCTCGTGGCCGACCTGCATGCCCGGCCCGCGCCCAGGGTGCGTGCTCCCGCAACCGTCGCGTTCGCTGCCTTCCTGCCGGCCGAGGGGTCGTCGGGCCGTGACGCCGCGCTCGACCGGGCACGCGCCGAGGATCTGGCAGAGCTCGGCCACGACGTGGTGCACGAGGAGCACCACGAGTTCGCCTCCTTCACCGCGGTCGTCGCCGGCGAGCAGGACACCCTCTTCGCCGCCTCGCGGGTCCCTTTCACCCAGGAGTGGCTGGCTCGGGTGCCCGGCCGACGTGCCGTGGCGGTGCTGGTGGAGGTGGTGCCGATGCCGCCCGACGAGGCGAGCCTGGCCAGCCTTGCCGGGCAGCACCTCGACCCGAGCGGTCTGCTCATCTCTCGTGTGCAGGAACAGCAGGTCGCGGTGGCGACCGACTTCCGGGTCGACGGCCAGGGCTGCCTGCGCTTCCTGGTCATGGCCAGCCCGGAGGTCGGGCCCGGCCGCACCGGCCGGGTGGTGCGTCGGCTGATCGAGATCGAGACCTACAGAGCTCTCTCGATGCGCGCTCTCGACGGCGCCCAGACCATCGGCCGGCGGCTCGACGAGCTCGAGCCGCGGCTGCTCGACCTAGCCGAGCGGATCGACGACCCGTCGCACTCGACCGAGGACACCCTGCACGAGCTGCTGCGGGTCAGCGCCCAGCTCGAGGAGCTGGCCAGTCGGCACGACTTCCGCTTCGCCGCCGCCCACGCGTATGAGGCGATCGTGGCCGATCGGCTCTCCGTGCTCGGCGAGACGCGCTTCGGCGGGCGGCAGCTGCTCGGCGAGTTCCTCGCGCTGCGCTACACCCCGGCGATGCGGACCGTCGCGTCCACAGAGCGTTGGCTTGCGCGCGTGATCGAGCGGGCGGGGCGCGCCGGCGACCTGCTCCGTGCCCGGGTGGACGTAGCCCGCTCGGCTCAGAACGCCCAGTTGCTCAGGAGCCTGGACCGCCGCTCGGAGGCCCAGCTCAGGCTGCAGCAGACGGTCGAGGGTCTGTCCGTGGTGGCGGTCACCTACTACGCCGTCGCGCTGCTGGGCTACCTGTTCGCGCCGCTGGCGCACGCGGTCGGCACCGAGAGGGAGTACCTGCAGGCGGCGGCCATTCCGTTCGTCCTGCTGCTCGTCTGGCTCGGCGTCCGCCGGGTACGCCGCCGGGTGCACGAGACGGTGTCCGATGCCGCCCATGAGGAGCGGTGAGCCGTCGGCTGCTGCTCGGGCTGGTGCTCCTTCCTCGACGAGGAGCCGCCACCCCGCCCGCATCCCGGAAGGAGGTCCGGCACCTCGCCCCGCGACCGCACCGCCTCGACCCAGCTGGCCCACCCCCCGGCCGGCGGTGCCGAACCCACCTATCCGCGGCCACCTGAGACCGTGTTGGCGGCGGACGAGCTCTCACGCAGCCGAGCTCCGACGGCGTGGAGGTGGCCGACGGCAGCGGCGTACGACGCGACCAGGGAGCACTCGACGTACGGGATGCGCCGCTCGGCGCAGAACGCCCGCACGATCGGCTGGGCGCGCCGCAGGTTGGCGCGCGGCATGCTGGGGAACAGGTGGTGCTCGACCTGGTAGTTCAGCCCACCCAGCACGACGTCGACCACCGGGCCGCCGCGGATGTTGCGTGAGGTCAGCACCTGGCGCAACAGCGGGTCACTCGCCTGCTCGGCGTCGAGCACCGGCATCCCCTTGTGGTTGGGGGCGAACGCGCACCCGAGGTAGAGGCCCTGGAGTCCCTTGTGCACCGCCACGAACGCCAGCGCCTGCACCCAGCTCATGGTGAGCACGAGCAGCAGCGCGTAGGCCACGAAGTGCGCCAGCAGCAGCGTCGCCTCGGCGGCGCGGAGCCGCAGCCCGCGCGAGCCCAGGGCGCGGACGCTGGCCAGGTGCAGGTTGCCGGCCTCGCCCAACAGCAGCGGGAAGAAGAGCAGCGCCTGGTGCCGCGTCCACCAGGCGGCGGCGCCGCGGCGCGGCTCCGCCTCGGAGGCGGTGAAGACCAGGACACCCGCCCGCACGTCGGGGTCGGCGTCCGGGTCGTTGGGATGGGCGTGATGGGCGTTGTGCTTGCGCACCCACCAGCCGTAGCTCAGGCCGCTGAGCAGGTTGCCCGCCAGCAGGCCGAGCAGCCGGCTGCGACGCGCGTCTCGGGTGACCTGGCGGTGCCCGATGTCGTGCCCGAGGAAGCTGGTCTGGGTGGTGATGACCGCCATCACGGGGGCGAGGAGCAGCAGCCACCACGAGCCGCGAGCGGCCGCCATCACCGCGACCGTCGCTCCGAGCGCCCCCAGCAGGATCCCGGCCGGAGGCACGTAGGTCCACGGTCGCTGCCGCAGCAGGCCACTGGCGCGGATCTGCCGCGCCAGCTCGCCGTACCCGGCCGAGTCGGGCCGGACCGACCCGCCCACCGGGGTGGTCTGGCCGGAGGAAGGATGAACGGGAGGCGCCATGGCCACCGCCTCGCGGTTGCTGTCTCGTCAGGGTCGAGGGTGACCTGAGCGATGGCAGTGTCCGTCAATCTAACCGAGCCACCCTGGGAGGGTGCCACCGAACGCGCCGCCGCATGCGCGGGGGCAGACCCACGATGCCGCCGCCGGAGACCCGGCGTGTGAGGATCCACCATGGACCGCACCGTGAGCGCCGCGCTCGAGATCACCGCTCACGACGAGTGCGAGGTGGAGCTGCAGCTCGCGGTCGCCCATGCCGAGGGCCTGCAGGTCACCGAGGACCTGACGATCGAGCACCGCGGCGGACACCTCGCCGCGACCGAGTCCCCCACTCCCCACGGCGGCCGCCTCCACCTGCTGACCCTGCCGCCGGGGCCCACGACCGTCCGCTACCAGGCGACGGTCCGCGGTGCGGCCGTGGCGGCCGAGCCGTCGCCGGTCGACCTGTCGGTCTACAAGCGGCCCAGCCGCTACGCCCACTCCGACACCTTCGGCGGGTTCGCCGCGGCCGAGTTCGCCGGCGTACCGGAGCGGGAGCTGCTCGGGGCCGTGTCCTCCTGGGTCGGCACCCGCCTCGACTACGTGCCCGGCAGCAGCGGGCCGACCGACGGTGCGACCGACACCCTGCTGGCGGGGGCAGGGGTGTGCCGCGACTACGCCCACCTGGTCATCGCCCTGCTGCGCGCGCTCGGCATCCCGGCGCGGCTGGTCGCGGTCTACGCGCCGGGCTGCGACCCGATGGACTTCCACGCGGTGGTGGAGGCCCACGTCGAGCAGGGGTGGTACGCCGTCGACGCGACCGCGCTGGCCCCCCGCACGTCATTGGTGCGGATCGCCACCGGCCGCGACGCCGCCGACACGGCGTTCATGTCCGCCTCCGGCGCGGTCGACCTCGACTCCGCGGTGGTGACGGCCGTGGCCGACGCCGGCCTGCCGCCCGACGACGTCCACGACCTGGTGGCGATCCGGTGACGACCCCCCGGTGACGTCCGCCCCGAGGCCCTCGGGTGCCGCCGCCCGGCCCGGCACGCCGAAGATTCCTCCTCCGGAGGCCCGGTCCCGTAGGGTGGGGTCACCAGGACCGCCAGTCTTACCTCGGTCCTGACGGTGTGTTGCAGCCCCGACCAGGGTGCTCCGCACCTGGCCCACCAGTGACGAGACCACTCGTCACGGCTGTGGTGAGACACCACACAGTGAGTGATACCCCCTTGTCTTCAGAGCGTTCCTTTCCCGACCTCGGCGTGCCCGCACGCCTCGACGACGTCCTGCGCTCGCAGGGCATCACCGTCCCGACCCCCATCCAGGCAGCGACCCTGCCCGACTCCTTGGCCGGACGCGACGTCCTCGGCCGCGGCCGCACCGGCTCCGGCAAGACCTACGCCTTCCTGCTGCCCGTCGTGGCCCGACTGACCGCCTCCGGTGGCCGGCGTACTCCGAAGCGGCCGCGTGCCCTGATCCTCGCCCCCACTCGTGAGCTGGTCGCCCAGATCGACGCCGCGCTGGCGCCGCTGGCCGCCGCCGCCGGGCTGCGCACCCGCACCGTCTTCGGCGGTGTCGGCCAACATCCGCAGGTGCAGGCGCTGCGCGCCGGCGTCGACATCGTCGTCGCCACGCCCGGGCGGCTCGAGGACCTGATCGGCCAGCGCGCCTGCGACCTCGGCGGCGTCGAGGTCACCGTGCTCGACGAGGCCGACCACATGTCCGACCTCGGCTTCCTGCCCGCCGTCCGCCGGCTGCTCGACGCCACCCCCCGGGGCAGCCAGCGGCTGCTCTTCTCGGCCACGCTCGACAAGGCCGTCGACGTGCTGGTGCGGCGCTACCTGGCCAACCCGGTCACCCACCAGGCCGACTCGGCTCAGTCGCCGGTCTCGGCGATGGACCACCACGTCCTCCACCTGGCCCACGACCAGCGGATCCCGGTGCTGGTCGACCTGACCAGCGCGCCCGGCCGCACGGTGGTCTTCACCCGCACCAAGCACGGCGCCAAGGCGCTGGCCCGCCAGCTCAACAAGCACGGCGTCCCGACCGTGGAGCTGCACGGCAACCTGGGGCAGGGCGCGCGCACCCGCAACATGGACGCCTTCCACACCGGCAAGGCGAGGACGCTGGTCGCGACCGACATCGCCGCGCGCGGCATCCACGTCGACGACGTCACCCTCGTGGTGCACGCCGACCCGCCGGCCGAGCACAAGGCCTACCTCCACCGTTCGGGGCGTACGGCGCGCGCCGGAGCTGCCGGCACCGTCATCACGCTGATGACCGACCAGCAGCGGCAGGACGTGCGCGCCCTGACCCGCGCCGCCGGCATCAAGCCGACCACCACGCAGGTGTCGGGGCCCGGGCACGCGATCCTGCACGCCCTCGCCCCGGGCGAGCGGGTGCTGGTCGCCGGCGGGCTGCCTCCCAGCGCCTCCGAGTCCTCCGCCGGCCGCGCCGGTCGCAGCCGTGGCGGCTCAGCCGGCACACCCAGCGGCACGCCCAGCGGTCGGTCGGGCAACCGACGTCGCCGGGGCACCGTTCCCGCCGCGTCGGGGGGCGGCAGTGGCACGGGCGGTTCGCGCCGTCGCCGATCCGGGCGTCGTTCCGGCCCGTCGGGGCAGGCCGCCCAGCGCGGCTCCCACTCAGCGGCGAGCTTCAGCTCCGGGCGCTGACGACGGGGGCTGCGGCTGTCAGGTGAGGAAGGGCAGGAGCATCACGTAGCCACCGACCAGCAGCGCGGCCTCGGTGCGTGAGACGAGCCGCTGCGAGGTGAGGAACACCAGCGCGATGAGCGAGGTCACGACCATGGCACCGACTCCGACGACCGCGAGGTTCTCGGCTCCTCCCGGACCGGGTGCGACCAGGGCCACGGTGGCGCCGACACCGAGCGAGTTGAACATGTTGGAGCCCACGAGGTTGCCGACCAGCAGCTCGGTGCGTCCCTGGGCGGCCGCCTGGGTCGAGGTGACGATCTCCGGCAGCGAGGTGCCGATCGCCACGATCGTCATGCCGACGAAGCCTCCGGAGAGCCCGAGCTCGTCGGCCACGCCGATCGCTCCGAAGACCAGCGCCTGAGCGCCGACCACGACCCCCAGGAGCCCCAGGGCGGCCTGCAGACCGGGTCTGCGCGTCTCCTCGACGTCCCCGGGTGCAGTGTCGGCCGCCTGGTCCCCCAGGCTGTCGGGGCGCCTCCGGCCGGACAGCAGGATGAAGGCGAGGACCCCGACCAGGACACCCAGCAGCACCAGCCCTTCGACCCTGGTCAGACCGTCGTGCACGAACCAGCCGAACAGCACCGTGGCCCCGATGCCGAGCGGGACCTCCCGGCGGATGGTCCCGGAGTCGACGGCGATGCCGCCGCCGACGAGCGCTGCGATCCCGAGCACGAGGGTCAGGTTGGCGATGTTGGACCCGATGATGTTGCCGACCGCGATGTCGGCGCCACCTTCGGCGGCAGCGATGCCCGAGACGAGCAGCTCGGGCGCCGAGGTGCCGAACCCGATGACGACGGCGCCCACCACCACCGCGGGGAGACCCCACCGCAGCGAGAGGGCTGCCGCCCCTGAGACGAAGGCCTCGGCGGCCCGCGCCAGCACCAGGACACCGGCCACGATGGCCGCCAGGTACAAGAGCATGCTCGAGAGTACCGGCCGATCGGCCGCGATCTGCGGCCCTGTAGGTCGGGGATCAGGGGCCGTTGCATACGGTGGCGACATGGAGTTTCGATACCTCGGCAACAGCGGGCTGAAGATCACCGAGATCACCTACGGCAACTGGCTGACCCACGGGTCGCAGGTCGAGAACGACGCGGCGACGGCGTGCGTCCGGGCGGCGCTCGACGCTGGCATCACGCACCTTCGACACCGCCGACGTCTACGCCAACACGGCGGCGGAGAGCGTGCTCGGCGAGGCACTGAGGGGCGAGCGCCGCGAGAGCGCTCGAGATCTTCACCAAGGTCTACTGGCCGACCGGCCCGGGCGGGAAGAACGACACCGGCCTGTCGCGCAAGCACATCATGGAGTCGATCAACGGCTCGCTGACGCCGGCTGCAGACCGACTACGTCGACCTCTACCAGGCCCACCGCTACGACACCGAGACGCCGCTCGAGGAGACGATGCAGGCCTTCGCCGACGTCGTGCGCCAGGGCAAGGCGCTCTACATCGGCGTCAGCGAGTGGACCGCCGACCAGATCCGCGCCGGCGCACGCGCTGGCGCAGGAGCTCGGCTTCCAGCTCATCTCGAGCCAGCCGCAGTACTCGATGCTGTGGCGGGTCATCGAGGACGAGGTCGTGCCGACCTGCGAGGAGCTCGGCGTCTGAGCCAGATCGTGTGGAGCCCGATCGCGCAGGGCGTGCTGACCGGCAAGTACCAGCCCGGCCAGGCCCCGCCCGCAGGGCTCGCGCGCCACCGACGACAAGGGCGGCGCCGACATGATCAGCCGCCTGATGCGCGACGACGTCCTCGAGCGCGTGCAGCAGCTGCAGCCGATCGCCGACGAGGCCGGCCTGACCATGGCCCAGCTCGCCGTCGCGTGGGTGCTGCAGAACGACAACGTCGCCGCGGCGCTCGTCGGCGCCTCCCGGCCCGAGCAGGTCGCCGAGAACGTCAAGGCGGCCGGCGTCCGGCTCGAGGGCGACACGATGGCCGCTATCGACGACGCGCTCGGCGACGTCGTGGTGCGGGATCCCGCGATGACCGCACAGAACGCGCCGAAGGGCCGGGTCGCCTGAGGTTGGGCGCTGCTACAGAACGGTGGTGAGGGCGTAGATCCCACCGACGACCGCCAACGCGATCGCGGTGCCGGGCAGCGCTCCACGGCGGAAGCCCCTGATCCGCAGGCTTCCGAACACGATCCAGCCGAGGCCGGCGACGAAGCCGACCGGCAGCAACCAGGGGAAGGTGCGCTCGGCGTCCCAGCTCTCCGGCCCCACCATCGTGCCGAGCGTGGCCAGCACTCCTGCTGCGACCCACGGCACGACGAGAAGGCCCAGTCCGGACAGCCAGCCCAGCACCCTCGCGGGGCGCTCGTGGTCGACCGGCTCCTGGGGGGCCCTCACGTCGTCATCGGTCATGGTCACCATCCTTCGACGCCCTGGCCGTCGCCGGCCAGGGGCCAAGGGAGGCTTCCGGGGGTGAGGTGTCCCACGCTCCGGCCTCGCGACGCGCAGCGGACCTCCGCTCAGGCCTCCCCGGCCTCGGCGGTGATCACCACCTGGCGCAGGGTGCGGGTGAGCACCTGCAGCTCGGCCTCGTCGATGCCTGACACGAGCGTGGTCTCGGCGGCGTTGAACTCGGGGTAGAGCTCGGTCATCAGCTCCTCACCGGCGGGCGTCAGCGCGAGCTCGACGAGGCGGCGGTCGGCGGTGCTGGGGATGCGGGTGATCAGGCCGCGGCCCTCGAGGGTGTTGGCGACGCCGGTGAGGGTGGCCTTGGAGATGCCAACGCTCTCGGCGACGCGACGGGTCTCCATGCGCTGCCAGATCCACAGCAGCCAGAGCACGAGGAAGCCGGTCCAGGTGAGGTCGTGGGGGCGGAGCACCGTGTTGGTGAGCCGGCTGCGGGAGGCGTTGGCGGCGCGGTAGATGCTGAGCACCGCCTGCATCGCGGGGACGTCGATCGGCAGGTGGCCGACACGCGCCTGGGTCGCCCGCTCGGTCTCGCTGAGCGAGTGGTGATCCGGCATGATGCCGACCCTACCGGCGTCCACCGCTGCCCCCGATCACGGTGCCGCCTAGTCCGCGGAGAGCCGGGCGAGGGTGCGGCCGCCGTCCCAGACGACGCCGACCTGGCGGTAGTAGCCGCCGATGATCTCCTCGACGCTGAGCCGCGAGAGCTCCTCGGTGGGGGAGTCGTGGAGGGTGAGCTCGACGTCGCCCCGCCACGCCTGGCCGCCCTCGAACTCCGCTCCGCCGGACTCGATCAGCTCGGCGTAGGCGTCGCCGTGGCCGGCGATGTCGGGGTAGACCCGGTGGTGGGCCATCGGGTGGCCGTTGACGAAGCCGTTGGTGTCGGACTCGCCGGTGACGGTGAGAACGGCGTCGGCCAGCCGGCGGTCACCCGCGGCGAGGGTGGCGCCGAAGACGCCGCCGGGGCCGAGCGCCGGCGCGGCGTGCGGGAAGGTCATCGGCCTGGTCTGCCACATCGAGCCGAGCTTCTTCGGGTAGCCCTGGTGGATGCCCCGCGCGATCGCGAAGTCCTTGTCGACCCAGATGTAGACGCAGCGCGAGTAGGTGCGGCCCTCGAAGGAGCAGCGGACCACGACGAAGCACTCCTTGTACTGCGAGCGCACCGGGTCGAGCAGCTCCTCGCGGCTCGACGAGCACGACTGCCAGTCGGCCCAGATCAGCGCCACCGCGCCGGGGTCCTCGGGGGCCGGGCCGAGCGGGGCGGGGAGCAGCTCGGCGACGCGGGCGGGGTCCGTGCGGTACTCCACCGTCAGCAGGTCGCCGGAGTAGGACCACGGAGGCGAGGGGATCAGCGAGGACCGCCCGGTGGCGGTGCGAGGGTAGAAGAAGCCCTGCATCTCGGGGGTCGTCTCGGCGCCGTCGGCGGGAGGTACGTCGGTCAAGGGGGCGCTCCTGGATCGGGCGCGCGGGGCGCGGCGGGGCGGCGTACGCGGTCGTTTGGGTCCGTACGATAGCGGGCCGTGACGCGCGTGGGAACCTCTTGCCGGGCCTGGCGACCGTCGGTACTGTTCGGACCCTAACGATCGCCGGTGTGGCGCAGGCCACGCCGTCTCCTCCGGGTCCGCAGACCGACCGGGCCACCGCCGCGAAGGGAAGGAGCGCCTGTGGCGCACTTCGACACGTCCGGACTCCAATCGGCCGCCGACCGCCTCACCGAGCAGGGCATCGACGTGGTCCGCCTCGGCTACGCAGACCTGATCGGCACCGACCGCGGGCGTGACCTGCTCGTCAACCGGCTGCCCCGCACCGTCAGCAGCGGGGTGGCGTTCTGCCGCTCGGTCTACGGCACGACGCCGCGCGGTGGGGTGGTCGACATCGAGGGCGGCCTCTCCGCCGGCCTGCCGGACCTCCTGGCCTTCCCCGATCTCGACACCCTGCTCCCGATCCCGTGGGCTCCCGGGGTCGCGCACTGCATCGCCGACCTCTACAACCCCGACGGGTCGCCGTCGGCGGAGAGCCCGCGGGCGGTCCTCCGCTCCGTGGTCGAGGGCTTCGCCGACCTCGACATGGTGCCGATGGTCGGGCCCGAGCTGGAGTTCTACATCCTGGAGGAGTCCAAGAAGTCAGCCTCCGGGTGGCAGCGATACGGCGAGGGCACCGGCAACGTCTACGTCTCCGGGCTCAAGGGTGACCCGGAGAACGTCCTGCTGACGGCCCTGCGCAGTCTGGGCGAGTACGGCATCGACGTCGTCGCGGCCAACCACGAGTTCTCCTCCGGGCAGTTCGAGATCAACCTCTGGCACGGTCCGGCCATGGATGCCGCCGACCGGGCCCATCGGTTCAAGGCCGCGATCAAGGAGCTGGCCCTGGCCAACGGGCACCTGGCGACGTTCATGCCGAAGCCGTTCAACGACGAGGGCGGCTCCGGCTATCACCTGCACTTCTCGCTGTGGTCCGCCGACCAGAAGACGCCGCTCTTCGACGACCCCGACGGCCCGCACGGGCTCTCCGCGCTGGGCCGCCACGCTGTCGCCGGCATCCTCAAGCACGCCCCGGCGCTGACGGCGGTGGCCAACCCGACGGTCAACTCCTTCAAGCGCTTCGGCCCCGACACCCTGGCGCCGTGGCTGATCGACTGGGGGATGGACAACCGCAGTGCCATGGTGCGGATCCCGCCCGAGCGAGGCAGCGCCGCCCGGATGGAGCTGCGGCTCGGCGATGCGAGCGCCAACTCCTACCTCGCGATCGCCGGCATGCTCGCGGCGGCCCTGCTCGGCATCCGCGACGAGCTCGAGCCCCCGGAGCCGCTGGTCGGCTACGGCTACGACGTCTCGAAGTCGCCGATGCTCCCGACCAGTCTCGACGCCGCACTCGACGCGCTGGAGGCCGACTCCGAGTTCGCGGACGCGCTCGGCGAGCCGTTCACGAACGCCTTCCTCACCTACAAGCGGGACGAGATCGAGCGCTTCAACTCCTGGATCACCGACTGGGAGTTCCACGAGTACACCTACCACCTCTGAGGAGGCTGCATGCCCCGGCACGACCCGGTCCCTCTCGACGAGGTCGACCTCTCCGTCATCGACGGCTTCGCCGACCTGCGGGGCTTCGCCCAGCTCGACACGCTGCGTGCCGAGGACCCCGTGCACTGGAACCCCGAGCAGGGCGGACCGGGCTTCTGGGCGGTCACGAAGTACGCCGATGTCTGGGAGGTCGACAAGGACCCGGAGACGTTCACCTCGGAGAAGTTCGTCAACCTCGAGGACGTCGACGACGACCTGATGGACTTCCGGCGCTCCATCCTGGAGACCGACGGGGCGCGGCACCTGGTGCTGCGCAAGCTCGTGCAGCGGGAGTTCACGCCGCGCAACCTGATGAAGAACTACGAGGCGTTCCTGAGGGAGCTGACCAAGAACACCGTCGACGAGGCGTTCGCGGCGGCGCGCGACAACGGCGGTGAGATCGACTTCGTGAAGAAGATCAGCGCCGACTTCCCGATCAACGTGCTGGCGCGGCTGCTCGACGTGCCGCAGGAGATGACCGGGCAGCTGATCGCGTGGGGCAACGAGCTGGTCGCCAACACCGACCCCGACTACGCCAAGGTGCGCGCGGATCTCGACGAGTCCGACGAGTTCCGCCACCTGCCGTTCCGGTCTCCGACGGTGCAGGAGGTCTGGGACTACGGGCAGGAGCTGCGCGCGGCGCGGGTGGGCAGCGACGGCACCGACCTGGTGTCGATCCTGGCCAACAAGCTCCCCGAGGACGGCGTACCCCTGTCGCAGCAGGACTTCAACAACTACTTCTCGCTGCTCGTCATCGCCGGCAACGAGACCACGCGGCACTCCATCTCCAACATCATGGTCGCGCTGATCGAGAACCCCGACCAGCTGGCCTACCTGCAGGAGGATCCGTCATCTCGGGTGGCCGCGGGGCTGGAGGAGATGCTCCGCTGGGCCTCTCCGGTCTACCACTTCCGGCGGACGGCGACCCGTGACGTCGAGCTCGGCGGCAAGCAGATCCGCGAGGGCGACAAGGTCGTGATGTGGTTCGCCTCGGGCAACCGGGACGCCGACGTCTTCGAGGACCCCTACTCCTTCGACCTCGCGCGCATGAACGTCGACCACATGACCTTCGGCAAGGGCTCGCCGCATCTGTGCCTGGGCAACAACCTGGCGCGGATGGAGGTGCGGTTGATGTACGAAGAGCTCGTCCCGCGGCTCGCCTCGGTGGACTTCGCCGGCGAGGTCCGTCGGGTGCGCTCCAACTTCGTCAACGGCATCAAGGGCTTCCCCGTCTCGATCACCGAGCGTTCCTGACCCTCTCCGCGACCGCGTGGCCGATGTCGCGGGTCAGCGGGAGCCGGTCTCCTCGGCGACGAGGCGCTCCATGATCCGGCGTACGGCGCTCGCGGCGGCGTCGGCGGCGACCCGCACCTCGGGCCGCGGCCCATCGACGTCCACGACGCGCTGCATCGTCTCGAGCACGTCGCGGACGCGGTCGTAGTAGCGCTCGAAGATCGGCGTGAGCGTGCCCTCGGCTGCGGCCGACGGGGCGAAGCTGCGGCTCACCCGCCACACATGCCTGGTCGTCCGCTCGTCGACCGGCGTCAGCGCATGGGTGAAGACGAAGCTGTGGGTGCCGTCGGCGTCGCCGTGCCCCGACACCGTGACGTGCCAGCGATCCACCCACAGCCCCGGCGCCACGAACTCGCCCTCCTCACGCTGGGCGTGAGCGGCGTCGGCGGGGAGCTCGAGAACCTGGGCGTTCCAGTCGGCGAGCGGCGCGGGCGGGTAGTTGCGCGCGAAGCGCATCGTCGTCTCGGTGACCGTGACCTGCAGCGGCGGTGGCGCGGTGTCGAGAGCCGGCGGAGCGATGTCGGGGTCGACGTGCGCGACGTGGGTGATGTCGGCGAAGTTGTCGAGGAGCAGCGCGATCGACGCCTTCGTCTCCCACGCGTTGCCGAACGTCGACCAGGTCGGGTCGCGCAGCCAGCCGGTGTCGGGCGCCGGGCGCAGCGCCGCGAGCCGCGGGTCACCCGCCCAGATCCACACGAACGACCCGTCGTCGTGCACCGGGAAGCACCGCACGGCGGCTCCGAACGGCACTGCCACCTGCGTCGGGACGCCGACGCAGCGGCCATCGGGGCCATAGCGGAACCCGGTGTAGGCCGCCACGATGTCGTCGCGGTCGACGCGGCCGTCGCTCAGCGGGACCGGACGGTGCGCGCAGCGGTCCTCCAGCGCGACGGCGGCGCCGTCGGAGGTGCGGTAGAGCGCGACGGGGGTGCCGAGGACGCGGCGGGCCAGCGGCGTGCGTCCGACCTCCCCGGTGGTGGCGGCGGCGTACCACGCGTGGTGCGGGACGTCGGGGCAGCGGCGGGTCTCGGAGCTGGTGCGGGCGGCGGGGTCGTGGCTCATCGTCGGCTCCTCACGCGTCCAGCACCAGTCGGTCGCCCCGGCATCGCGAGACGCACACCATCATGCAGTCCATCTCGGCCTGCTCGTCGGCGTCGAGCACCGAGTCGCGGTGGTCGACCTCGCCCTCGAGGACGCCGGTCTCGCAGGTGCCGCAGATGCCCTCCAGGCACGAGCCGAGCACGGAGACGCCGGCGTCGCGCATCGTCTGGAAGACCGAGGCGTCCGGCGCGACGGTGAGGGTCAGCCCCGAGCGCTGCAGCACGATCTCGAACGTCTCGTCGTCGCCCTCCCGCGCTACCTCCTTGGCGGCGAAGCGCTCCAGGTGGAGCGACCCGTGCGGCCAGCCGACGCACTGCCCCTCGACCGCGGCGAGCAGCGGCTCCGGGCCGCAGCAGTAGACCAGGCGCCCCGGGTCGGGCGAGCCGACGATGGCCTCGAGGTCGAGCATCCCCGCCTGGTCCTGCGGGACGAGCGTGACGCGGCCGGCGTACTTCTCGAACTCGGGCAGGTAGGCCATCGACGCCCGGCTGCGGCCGCCGTAGAAGAGGTGCCAGTCGGCACCCGCCGCGTCGGCCTCCTCGATCATCGGCAGCAGAGGGGTGATGCCGATGCCGCCCGCCACGAAGGTGTAGCGCGGCGCGCTGAGCAGCGCGAAGTTGTTGCGCGGCCCGCGGATCCGCAGCGGCGCGCCCTCGGCGAGCGCATGCACGGCGATCGAGCCGCCGCGGGAGTCGGGGGTGCGCAGCACGGCCACGCGGTACGCCGTCAGGTCGGCCGGGCTGCTGCACAGGGAGTACTGGCGGACCAGGTCGTCGCCCAGCAGCAGGTCGACGTGGGCTCCGGGCGTCCACGGCGCGAGGGGACGGTCGTCGGGGGCGGCGAGGGTCAGCTCGACGACATCGGTCGCGAGCCGACGCACCGCGCGGACGACGACGTCGGTCTCCAACTCGGTGACGACCGTGCCGACACTGGTGGTGGTCATGGTGCTCCGTGACTGTGCGTGGTGCGTGGCGGGCGGTGCCGATCTGGGGTCGCGGTCGAGCCTGCCAGACCGTTAGGATCCGAACGATAATGGCCCGGCTCAGGCTCGACAAGGCCTCGCCGGGTCCGACCGCACACTCGCCACGTGGCATGAGGAGGTGCCGATGCGCGCCCTGGTGATCCAGCACGACCATGTCTCTCCCCCCGGCCCGATCGCCGAGCGGCTCGAGGAGCGCCTCGTGGATGTCGTCTGCCACCAGGTCGTGCCGGAGGAGTCGTTCGCGACCCCAGGCATCGAGCCGGCGTTCCCCGACGTCGCCGGGTTCGACCTGGTCGTTCCGATGGGCGCGCCGTGGGCGGCGTACGACCTGGAGCGGGTGGGCTCCTGGGTCACCCCCGAGGTCGAGCTGCTGCGGCAGGCCGACGCCGCCGGCATCCCCGTCCTGGGCATCTGCTTCGGCGGCCAGCTCCTCGCGCTCGCTCACGGCGGTGACGTCGCGCGGTCGCCGATGCCGGAGATCGGCTGGGTGTCGATCGAGAGCGACCGGCCGGGGCTGGTGCCCGCCGGTCCGTGGTTCCAGTGGCACTACGACCGCTGGTCGCTGCCCTCCGCCGCGACCGAGATCGCGCGCAACGCGGCGGCCAGCCAGGCGTTCGTGCTGCGCCGCAACCTGGCCGTCCAGTTCCACCCCGAGCTCACCACCGCGATGCTCCACGGCTGGCTCGAGAACGGCGGCGCGCACGACGCCTCCGCGGCCGGCCGCGACCCCGAGGAGCTGCTGGCGCAGACTCGCGCCGAGGAACCCGCCGCTCGGGCTCGCGCCGCCGCGCTCGTCGACGCCTTCCTCGACACTCTCTGACACCGTCTGCGACGCCTCGCCGCGAATTCCGCGACGCCTCGGCGCACCGTCTGCGACGCCTCGCCGCGAATTCCGCGACGCCTCGGCGCACCGTCTGCGACGCCTCGGCGCGAATTCTGCGACGCCTCGGCGGGGTCAGGTGAGGCGGAGGGCGAGCTGGGGGCACACGCGGACGGCCTCCCTCGCGTCCTCGCGCAGCTCCTTGGTGACCGGGCCGAGCACGATCGGGTAGCCCCACTCGTCGAGGTCGATCAGCTCGGGGAGCACGTGGTGGCACAGTCCGCGGCCCTTGCAGCTCGGCCAGTCGACGCGCAGCTGGGTCTTCACGAGGCCTCCTCGAGCGCGGGGCCGCAGCCGGACCCCTCGGCGTGAGCGCCGACCTCGCCAGGGAAGGTCGCCAACAGGGAGCGGACCAGCCGCACGGTGCCGTCGGGGTGCGCACACGCGCCGCGGCGTACGACGACCCCGGCGAGCTCCTCGACCCGGCCGGTGCCGCCCCGCCCCGAGGCGACCGACCGCAACGCCTCGGCGAGGGCGGGCAGGCCGTTGAAGCAGGGACCGCAGCGGCGGGCGCTCTGCCCCGCGAGGTAGTCGACGACCCGCGAGGTGAACGTCACGGGGCACTCCCGTGGCGACACCACCACGCCGGCACCGAGGGGGATCGACAGCGACCTCATCCCGTCGACGGACACGCGGGCGCTGGCCAGCGTGTGCCACGGCGCCCATGCCCCGTGGAAGCCACCGACCAGGGCCGGCCGGCCGGCGAAGCCGTCGGGCAGCACCTCGCGGAGGCGGGTGCCGAACTCCACCTCCCGGACCTCCGGCACCCCGTCGCCGCTGAACGTCATCAGCGTCGTCCCCGGCTCGGTGGCGGTGCCGAACCGGCGGTAGCGCCCCTCGTCGACCAGCACCAGCCGGCCCACCTGGGCCCAGGTCTCGGCGTTGGACAGCAGCGTCGGGCGACCCTTGTGGCCCGAGATCGCCTCGGGCACCCACGCCGTGACAGGGAGGTTCGGACGACCCGCCATCAGCTCCAGCACCGCGCGGGCCTGGCCGGCCACGAACACCGGGTCCGCCTGGTGGGTCTGGATCCGCACCCGGTCGGAGCGCTCGGCTATCGCCTCGCGCATCGCGGCCACGACCCCGGCGCGGTCGCCGGGCAGCACCACGTGGACCGTCGAGGCGCGCAGCGCCCGCGCGGTGGCGACCGCCCCGTCGAGCACCAGGTGCGGGCGGGTCATCGCCAGCGCGGAGTCCTTCGCGCTGGCCGGCTCGCCCTCGCTCAGGTTGACGACCACGACCGGCCGCCTGCCCTCCGAAGCGGTGCGCAGCTTGATCGCGAACGGGAAGGCCGCGCCGCCGCGTCCGCGCATCCTCAGCGAGTCCACCGACGCCAGCAGCGCGGCGAGCGGGACCTCCGGCAGGGGGCCGTAGTGCGCCCGGTGCGCGGCGAGCGACGAGCCGTCCTCGATGCCCGCGAGCAGTGCCGGCCCGGGGTGGATCGCGAGGTCGGTCGGGATCGGGACCGGGGTCGGTGCGTTCATGTGCGCACCTCCGCCACGCGGCTGGTCGCCGCCCGGCCGAGGCGTACGACGGCCGCCGCGAGCACCACGGCCACGCTGGTGCCGACGATGGCATAGGCCCAGGGGGTCGCGGCCCTGACGTCGGTGCCGATGCCGATGCCGTGCACGACGGAGACGGCCCACCCGACGTAGGACAGGTAGTGGATCGAGCGCCACAGCGTGTGGTTCATCCGCGCCCGCAGCAGGCTGGTGACCGAGACCACGACGAACAGGTCGAGCCCGAGAGTGCCGAGCCCGAGCCACAGCGGCAGGTACGTCGAGCCCCACCACGGCACGACCGCCTGCCACCAGCGGATGTCGACGAAGGTGTCGACCACCGCGCTCACCGCGTGCGCGAGGAGCAGCGCCATCGACAGCAGCGCGATGTTGCGGTGCACCGCCTGGGTGACGAAGCTCGGCACCCGCTTGCCGGCCTTGCTGCCCAGCGACAGCACCCCCAGCGCGGTGGTGATCGTGAACAGCGCCAGGACCACGAATCCGGTGGAGCGGTTGAGGTACCACAGGAGCGGACCCTCGGTCATCGCGATGACACCTCCTGCCCGAGCGGTGCGGACCCGTCCGTCGATCCTGGCTCATCGGGCCAGGAGCCGACCGTCACGACGCGCCCGTCGGCGCCGACCATGCGCGCCGTCACGTCGCGGTCGGTGAGCCACGCGAGGGCCGCGTCGCCGAGCACGATCGCGGCCGTCGACGCCGTGTTGGCAGCCAGGGCGGACGGCCCGGTGGCGGTCACGGCGCGCCAGACCGGCTCCGCGGGGCGACCGGTGCGCGGGTCCAGCACGTGGTGCATCGTCGCCCCGGCGCGTGTCCAGCGGCGCACCTGCGTGCTGGAGGTGGCCAGCCCGCCGCGGTCGAGCGTCACCGTCGTCTCGGCCGGGTCGCCGGGGTGGGTCGAGATCTGGATCTGCCACGGCGGGTGGTCCTCGCCCGCTGCGTCGGGGGCGATCGCGATGTCCCCACCGAGGCTGACGATCGCGCCGGTGCCGGTCTCACCGGCGATCGCGGCCGCGATCAGGTCGGCGGCCCAGGCCTTGGCGGTGGCGCCCAGGTCGAGGGCGGTGCCGGCGGGCACCCGGATCGCGCCGTCGGCGTCCAGCCCGATCTCCCGCCAGGCGTCGACCGCCGGCGGCGTGGGCTCCTGGGCGGGCTGGTCGGCCACCTCGTAGAGAGCGTCGAAGTCGCGGTCGTAGCCGAGCTGGACGAGCGGGCGGCCCAGCAACGGGTGGACCGCACCATCGGTCTGCTCGGCGGCCCCGCAGGCGGCGGTGACCGCGGCGACGAGCAGGGGGTCGACCTCGACCCAGGAGCCGGCGTGCCGGTTGGCGCGGGTGAGGTCGCTGTCCTCCCGGAAACGGCTGCAGGTGCGGTCGACGTCGGCGAGGACGGCGGCGGCCAACCGCTGTGTGGGGGGCAGGATGGCTGGCCGCCGCGAGGCGAGGAAGACGTACGTGCCGAGCGCCTCGAAGGTCGTTGCGCTCATGCCGCTACGAGCCGGATGAGGGCGCCGGCGGGGGCGGAGGCGGGGGCGGAGCCGGCGCGGGCGTGCCGCCGCCCCCCGAGCTGCTGCCCCCCGAGCTGGTGGAGCCGCCGCTGGAGCCGGACCCGCCGGCGTACGACGACCCGCCCGAGACCGTCCCGCCGGAACCGACCGAGCCCGACCCGGTGCCACCGACGTACTGCGTGGTGACGCGGGTGACCTGCGGCCGCTCGCGCAGCACCACGCGGGGCTTGCCGGCCTGGTCGGCCAGCTGCGCGTAGTACTTCTTGTTGGCCTTGATCAGCGCCTGGCGCTGCTTCTTCGCCAGCTGGTAGGCCTTCTTCGCCGCGAGCTCGTCGGCGCGCTTCTGGGCCTGCTGCGCCTCGTAGTCCTGAGCCGCCGCGCCGGCGATCAGGCCGGTGGCGGTGAGGGCGCCGAACGTCGCGAGGCCGGACACGGCGGCGACGGCCAGCCGGTAGCGGTCTCGGGTCTTGGCGGTGTAGCTCATGTCGAGCAGCGTGCCAAGAACGCGGGCAAGGATTCCTCATCGTCATGTTAAGAGCAGGTCATGGGTTGTCTTGACGCACTCTTGAGGTTCCCTGCACGCGCACACAACGGGCCGGCCGGCAGCATCGGATGCCATGAAGACCACCACGTCTCTCCTGGCCGCCGCCTCCGTCGTCCTCGGACTCGGTGGAGCCGCCGCGACCTACCAGCTGGCCTCAGCGCCGACGACCGCCGTGCAGCCGGTCTCCTCGTCCTCCGACGACCAGGTCGAGGTCGTCGTGCCCACGATCGAGCAGGGCACCCAGTTCCAGTGGGCGCCGTGCAAGCCCCCGTCGGTGCAGCGGGGCAACGCCTGCGTGACCGAGAAGGTGCAGACCATCGTGGTCTCGCCGACCAGCTCCTCGAGCGGCTCGTCCTCGTCGGGCAGTGGCTACTCCGGTGACCACAGCTCGGGCTACAGCGGCGACGACGAGGGCCACGACGACGACAGCGACTCCTACGGCGACGACGACTCGACACACGAGGACGACGACTCCGATCACGAGGATCACGAGGACCACGAGGACGAGCCCGACGAGCCCGAGCACGACGACTGAGCCAGATGATCGCGGCGCACGGGGGACGTGACGCGAGCTCAGCCCTCGACAAGCGGAAGGGTGAGCTCCACGCGCGTGCCGGTCTCTCCGCCATCGGCGCCACCCTCCCTGGTGGCGCCGATGCGCAGCTGTCCGCCCGAGTCGGCGGCGAGACGTCGCACGATGTCCAGCCCGAGCCCGGTGCTGCCTGGCCGGTCACCGGGGGCGGCGCCGACCACACCGGGGCCCTCGTCGGCGACGACCACGGACGCGCGGCCGGCCAGCGCGGTCAGGGTCACCTCGAACGCGGTGCCGTCGGGGGTGTGGGCGAAGACGTTGTCGATCAGCACGTCGACCGCGTCGGCGAGGTCCTCCGCGGCGACCGGCACCCGCACCGACACGCCCGGCACCACCACCCGCAGGGGGCGCTGCTGGTCCTCGGCCAGCACCTCCCAGAAGGCCACCCGCGCGCACACCGTCTCGACGGCGTCGCACATCGCGGCCAGGTCGGTGCGCACCGGTCGGCGGGCCTCGCTCACGATCGAGTCGATGGTGACCTGGAGGGCGGCGATGTGCTCCTGAAGTCGTCCCGCCAGCTCCTTGTCGGGCACCGCCTCGGTGTCCAGGCGCAGCGCGGTCACCGGGGTGCGCAGCCGGTGCGAGAGGTCGCCCACGGCGGTGCGCTCCTTCTCCAGCAGCTCGACCGTCCGGTCGGCCAGCGCGTTGAGCGCGCGGGCCAGGTCCTGGGTCTCCTCGGTGCCGGCGACCTCGGCGCGGGCGCTCAGGTCGCCCTCGCGGATCCGGTGCGCCACGCCGGCGACGTCGACGAGCGGCCGGCTGATCCGGCGGCCCAGCCCCGCGGCGAGCCAGAGCGCCAGCGCCAGCAGCAGGACGCCCAGGCCCACGATGCCCGCCCAGGCGGCGTAGACGCCGCGGTGCAGATCGGCGCTGCTGACCCGGCTCCGCACCACGACGTAGTCCGGCTCGGTGCCGGAGGTACGGGCGACCGCGACCGACACGAGCACGCTCGTGCCGGCGTCGTCGTCGACGCGGCGGCTCGCTGCTCCTGGTGTCGCGAGGAGCGCGACCACGGCAGGGTCATCGGGCATGTCGGCCGCATCGCCCAGCGTCTGACCGTCGGGCCAGAGGACTCCGCTGGCCGGGACCCCGAGCGCGTCGAGGCTCGGGAAGTTGCGCTCCATCTGACGGTAGCGGCCGTTGGTGCTCGCCACCACGATGGCGATGTTGCGGGCCTCCTGGTCGGTCGCCGACACGGCGCGTTCCTCGGCGAGGTTGCGGACCAGCAGGCACAGCGGGATCACGAAGGAGACCACCACGGTCGACGTGGTGGCGATCACCAGCCATGACAGCCGCCGCCTCAACGTCATCGAGCACGCTCGGTGCCCGGGTCCACCAACCGGACGCCGACGCCGCGCACGCTCAGCAGGTAGCGCGGCTCGGCGGCGGTCTCCCCGAGCTTGCGACGCAGCCACGACAGGTGCACGTCGACGGTGCGGTCGGCGCCGCCGTAGGCCTGCTGCCAGACCTCCGAGAGCAGCTCCCGCTTGGTGACCACCTCGCCCACCCGGTTGGCGAGGGCCAGCAGCAGGTCGAACTCCTTGCGCGCCAGGTCGAGCGGCTCGCCCGCCAGGCTGGCGGTGCGGGAACGCTCGTCGATGACCAGCTCACCGACCCGGATCGGCGCGGTCGACTCCGGGCTGCGTCCGCCCCGGCGGAGGACCGCGCGGATGCGAGCTCCGACCTGGTCGGTGCCGAACGGCTTGACGACGTAGTCGTCGGCGCCGCTGTCGAGCGCCTTGATCATGGTCGGGTCGTCGTCCTGAGCGGTGATCACGATGATCGGCACCTTGCTGGCCGCCCGGATCATCGAGATCAGGGTCAGCCCGCTCACGTCCGGGAGGCCGAGGTCGAGCAGCACCACCTGCGGCTGCTCGGCCAGCACGTGCTCCAGCCCGCCCATGCCGGTGGCGGCCACGGCCACGGCGTAGCCTCGCTCGGAGAGGCCACGCCGGACAGCGGCCCGGATGGCGTCGTCGTCCTCGACGACCAACACGCGGGTCATGGGCGAACGCTAGCGCCACCTGGCTGCGCCGTGGCTGAGAGGAGAACGCGATGAGGCGGCGTGGCGGCATCCTCGCGGTCCTGGCCACGTGGCTGGCGGTCGTCATCGTCGGCGCCACCGCCGTCTGGGCGGTGATCTCCCGGGCGGGGGAGGAGCTGGTCACCGGCAGCGCCCAGCCGGGCCTCGGCGGGGTGACCAGCTCGGCAGCGCCGACGTCGATCGCGACCGGCCCCACGCTCGAGCAGCGGCCGCGCAAGTCCAGGACGGCGCAGCCCGGCAACGGCGCCGGCGGGGGGTCGACGAGTCCGTCGGCGGCAGCGAGCTCGTCGCCGCCGACCGGCGACACCAGCCCTTCGCCGGGCACCTCCCCGGCCCCACCGCCTGCCCCGAGCAGTCGCACCGAGACGTGGAACGGCAAGCCGGGCACCGTCACGTTGGCGTGCCGGGCCGACGGGACCCGTGGGCAGTACTCCGTCTACGCACGTGGCGGTTGGGAGGCCGAGACGGAGCAGGAGGACTCCGGCCTGGAGGTGCACTTCCGTCGGCAGGACGCCGACGGGGAGGTCGAGCTGAAGGCGTCGTGCGACGGGGGACGACCCCGCTTCGAGGTGCACGAGGACGACGACTGACTCGACGGTCGCGCCCGGTGGAGGGCGCCGACGGGGCTCCGCGCGCACGGATAGGGTGCCGGGGTGCCCGACGACGCCGCCGCCCCCGTGACCGAGCCGGCGGCTCCGTCGGACGTCGCCCGACTGCTGGCCACCGCGGTCGACGCGCTCGGCGGGCAGCGAGCGCGACGGGCCAGGTCGCGATGGCCGAGGCGGTCGCCGAGGCGTTCGAGACCGGCGAGCACCTGCTCGTCCAGGCCGGCACCGGCACCGGCAAGTCGCTGGCCTACCTCGTGCCGGCGCTGCTCCACGACGAGCCGCGTCGTGGTGGCCACCGCGACCCTCGCGCTGCAGCACCAGCTCGTCGAGCGCGACCTGCCGCGCCTGGTCGAGGCGGTCGGCCGACGCCGGCCTCGACACGTCGTACGCCGTGCTGAAGGGCCGCTCCAACTACGCCTGCCTGCACCGCATCCGCGAGGGCGTGCCCGACGACCAGGGTGTGCTGGTGCGAGGTGCCCGAGGGCTCGATCGGCGCCGAGGTGCTCGAGCTGCGGGCCTGGGCGGAGGAGGAGGCCGAGCAGGGCGGCAGCGGCGAGCGCGACCACGCGCCGCGGCACACCGACCGCGAGTGGCGACAGGTCAGCGGTCAACCACCGCGAGTGCCTGGGCGCGGCGAAGTGCCCCTTCGGCGGGGAGTGCTTCGCCGAGCAGGCCAAGGAGCAAGGCGCAGCGCTCCCACCTGGTCGTCACCAACCACTCCCTCCTGGCGATCGACGCCATCGAGGGCGTGCCGATGATCCCCGACTACGACTGCGTGGTCGATCGACGAGGCCCACGAGCTCACCGCCCGGGTCACCCAGGCGGCCACCGACGAGCTCGCGGTCACGGAGGTCGAACGCGCCGCGCCGGCGGTCGCAGCGCTTCGTCGAGGGCGACCAGGCCGACGACCTCGCCGACGCCGCCGGCGCGCTGGCCGACGCGATCGCCGACGCTGCCGCGCGGCCGGGTCGACCGGCTCCCCGAGCAGCTCGTCCGACGCGCTGGTGCTGGTGCGCGACGCGGCGCGCGCCTGCGTGTCGGCGTACCCCGAAGGAGGGCGGCGACGCGGCCGGCGCCGACGCCGGCCGCACCCAGGCGCGAGGCGCGGTCCAGGAGGTCTTCGCCACCGCCGAGCGGATGGCCGCCGACGCCGACGGCCGACGTGCTCTGGCTGTCGCGAGGGCGAGCGAGCGGATGCCGCCCCGGCTGCACGTCGCGCCGCTCCAGGTGTGGGGGCCGATGCGCGACAAGCTGCTCACCGACAAGACGGTGGTGTTCACCTCGGCCACGCTCGATGCTCGGCGGCGACTTCACCGCGGTGGCCACCGCGGTCGGGCTCAAGCCCTCCGAGCAGCGCACCGGGGTGGCGGAGCGCGACGGCGTCGAGGCGGGCGAGGGCGCGATGCCGTGGCGCGGGCTCGACGTCGGGTCGCCGTTCGACTACGGCCAGCAGGCGATCCTCTACGTCGCCCGCCACCTGCCGCGCACCGGGCCGCGACGGCCTGGGCGAGGCCCAGCTCGACGAGATCGTGCGACGCTGGTCGACGCCGCCGAGGGCCGCACGCTGGGGCTGTTCTCGTCGCGGCGCGCCGCCGAGGCAGCGGCCGACGTCGTCCGCGAACGGCTGCCGCACCTCACCACGCTGGCCCAGGGCGAGGCGCAGCTGCCCGAGCTGGCCCGCCAGTTCGTCGACGACCCGCACACCTGTCTGTTCGGCACGCTGTCGCTGTGGCAGGGTCTCGACGTGCCGGGTGACACCTGCCAGCTGGTGCTCATCGACCGGATCCCGTTCCCGCGCCCCGACGACCCGCTGATGTCGCGCCCGGCAGCGCGCCGCCGACCGAGACGGCGGCAACGGCTTCATGCAGGTCGCGGCCACCCATGCCGCGCTGCTGCTCGCGCAGGGCTCCGGCCGGCTGATCCGGACCGACCCGACCGAGGTGTCGTGGCCGTGCTCGACCCGCGGCTGGCGACGGCGCGCTACGGCTCGTTCCTGCGAGGCCTCGCTCCACCGATGTGGACGACCACCGATCCGGCGGTGGTGCGCCAGGCGCTCAGCCGGCTGGCCTCGGCTCACGGGTGAGCAGGGGTGCCGCGGGCACCTAGCGAGCGATCACGACGAACCCGAGCAGCGACACCGCGAGGAACGCCCAGGTGAGCAGGCGGACGCGCGCCGTGGAGGCTTCGGTGGACGTCATGCTCAGGAGACTAGCCCGGGATCGTCGTCCGCGCGGAGGAATCGTCAGACCCGTCGCAGACCCGTCGCGGACCAGGCTCAGACCCGTCGCAGCACCGCGGTGACCCGCCAAGGATCGTGGCGTGGGTGCCGTCGATCGGGTCGTAGTCGCTCGTTGTGGGGGAGCAGCCAGACCTGGCCGTCCTTGCCGCTGGAAGGTCTTCACGGTCGCCTCGCCGTCGATCAGCGCGGCCACGATGTCGCCGTTGTCGGCGTGCTGCTGCTGCGGATCACGACGTAGTCGCCGTCGCAGATGGCCGCGTCGATCATCGAGTCGCCGCGAGACCTCGAGCAGGAACAGCGTGCCCTCGCCGACCAGCTGCTTGGGCAGCGGGAAGACGTCCTCGACCTGCTCCTCGGCGAGGATCGGACCGCCGGCGGCGATCCGGCCGACCACCGGCACGTAAGGCCGTCGGGGTCACCGTGTCGCCGATGCCGGTCTCGTCGTAGGACGACTCCTCGGCCGCGCCGAGCGAGCGGCGCGCGGCCAGCACCTCGGGCAGGAACACCTCGAGCGCACGCGGCCGGTTGGGGTCGCGCTTGAGGAAGCCCTTCTCCTCCAGCACGCGCAGCTGGTGGGCGACGCGAGGAGGAGCGAGGTCAGTCCGACCGCCTCGCCGATCTCGCGCATGCTGGGCGGGTAGCCCCGCTTCTCGATGGAGTCCTTGATGGTGGCGAGCACGCGCTGCTGGCGCGGGGTCAGCCCGGTGGCGTCGGCCGCTCCGTCGGGCAGCTCGGTGACGTTGTCGCCCTGGCTCTTGGCGCGTCCGGCCATGTCCCCTCCTGAGGTCGCGTGACGGCACCAGCGGTGCCGGCCCGTGCGGGCGCTCCCACGCTAGCCCGACCGGAGCCGGACTTCAAACAGGTGTTCGAACGGCGTGTCGGGCCTAGGCTGACGCCCACGAACCCCGGCCGCATGGGGTGGCCGGGGGCAGGAGGAGGCTGGCATGGCGGCTGGCGGGCGACCCGGCGTGCGGTCGGGGGCGGGGCAGGGCGGGGCCGACGAGCCACCCGGTGTCGCGGTCGTCACCGGCGCGGCACGCGGCATCGGTCGCGGCATCGCCGAGCGGCTGGTGCGCACCGGCCACCGGGTCGTCGTGACCGATGTCGACGGCGCCGCGGCGCGGCGTACCGCCGAGGAGATCGGGGCCCGCGTGGGCCTCGCGCACGACGTGCGCGACCCGCAGGCACACCACGACGTCGCCGGGGAGGCGGCCCGGCTCGGGCGGGTGCGAGCGTGGTTCAACAACGCCGGTGTCGGGCACGATGGAGACCTGGCGGCCCTCTCCGACGCGCAGGTCCGAGAGCTGGTCGAGGTCAACGTGCTCGGCGCGCTCTGGGGCACGCGGGCGGCGTTCGAGGCGTTCGGCTCCCGCGGCGGCGACGTGGTGCTGGTGGCCTCGCTCGCCGGGCTCGGGCCGGTGCCCGGCCTGTCGGTGTACGCCGCCACGAAGGCCGCCGTCGTCTCCCTGGCGATGTCGGTGCACGCCGAGACGCCGCCGGGCGTGCGCATCCACGCGTTGTGTCCCGACGGGGTGGACACCGCGATGGTGCAGGCGATGAGCCCCGACGGCACCGCCCGCGCCCTCGCGCACTCCGGTGGTCGGCTGCGGACCGTCGACGAGGTCGCCGACGTCGCCGTCGGGCTGCTCGGCAGCCGTCGTGTCGTGCGCTCGGTGCCCGCGTGGCGGGGCGGTCTGGTGCGGACGACCGCGGTGGCCCCGGGGCCCGCGGCACGGCTGCTGCCGCTGTTCGTCGGTCGGGGGAGACGCGTGGCCGCCCGCTCCGAGTGAGCGCCCCGGGGCGGGCCGGGCGGTGGTCGCCCGACCCGACACGCTGTCGAACATTTGTTCGGCCAGGTCCTTGATTTCGTTCGAACACCTGCTCTATCGTCGTACACATGTTCGATCGAACGTCTGATCGACTGGCCGGCGCAGCAGCGGTTCCCGCGACTGTCGGTGGCCACCGATAGACATCTGTCGAGCAAGGAACCGACAGGCCGACCACCGATGAGCCGGCCACTTCCCCAGGAGGTCCCGATGAGCACGATCACCGTCACCCGGCTCCCCGCCGGCCCGCTCCCCTCGGCGCGACCCGTCGCCCGTCGGTCGCGCGCCTCGATGCCCGCCCAGCAGCGCGCCAGGCGCGCCCCGCGGAGCGAGCTGCGGCTGACCCGTCGCGGCCGGGTGGTCGTCGTCGCAGCGGCGCTTCTCGTGCTCCTCGCCGTCGCGCTGTTCGCCGGCGCCGGCTCGGTGGCCACGCAGCGGCCCGGCACGCCCGAGCCGACCCGCACGGTCATGGTCGGCCCCGGCGACACGCTGTGGGGCATCGCCGCCGAGATCGCCCCCGCCGGAGAGGTGCGGTCGATGGTCGACCGCATCGAGCGGCTCAACGCCCTCGACTCCGCCATGGTGCAGGCGGGCCAACGACTGCAGGTGCCGGTCACCACGCCGTGACCAGGTCCTGAGAGCTGTCACCGGTCGACTCGACCCCGATCGGTGCGCACCGGGGAAGACGGGAGGCGGGGTTCGGGGGGACCCCGCCTCCCGCGGTGTTCGCGGTAGGTTGCTGGCGCGGCCGGCAGCGGCCGGCACCCGACGTGGCCGCCACCCTCAGGGGGACCGATGCAGCAGCGACTGGACCGGCTGGTCGACCACCTCCGCAGCAGCTTCTGGTTTCTCCCCGCCGTGCTGCTGGTCGCGGCGGCCGTGCTCGCCTGGATCGCCCTGGCCGCTGACCGGGCGCACGACGGCTCCTGGGGAGGCCTGCTCTTCAACGGCGGCCCCGAGGGCGCCCGCGTGCTGCTCGGCACCATCGCGGGCTCGATGGTCACCGTCGGCACGACCGTCTTCTCGATCACGATGGTCGCGCTCACGCTGGCCAGCAGCCAGTTCGGCCCGCGGATGCTCTCGAACTTCGTGCGCGACAGGGGCAACCAGCTGACCATCGGGCTGTTCCTGGCGGTCTTCCTCTACAGCCTCCTGGTGCTGCGCGGTGTCCAGGACGGCGTCGGCGGGGTGCCCAACCTCGCGGTCAGCCTGGCCATCGTGCTCGCGGTGGCCGCGCTCATGGTGCTCGTCTACTTCATCCACCACATCGCCACCTCGATCCAGGTGATGAACCTCGTGCAGGTGCTGGCCGACGACCTGCGCGCCGGGCTGGACTCCACCATCCCCGACGCCGGTGAGCCGCCTCCGCCGGTCACCGCCCGCCCCGAGCAGCCAGCCCCCGGCTACGCCGTGCCCGCCAGGTCCAGCGGCTACGTCCAGTACGTCGACCGGGCCTCGCTGGTCCGCCGTGCCACCGAGCGCGACCTGTCGGTCCGGCTGCTGGTGCGCCCCGGCCGCTTCGTGGTGGAAGGCACACCGCTGGCGCGGGCCTGGACGACCGAGGGGCTGGCCGGCACGGCGGAGACCTGTGACGACCTCGCCGCGCTGGTCTCGGTCGGCTCGCGCCGCAGCGTGGTCCAGGACGTGGAGTTCCCGATCCGGCAGCTGGTCGAGGTGGGGCTGCGTGCGCTGTCTCCCGGGATCAACGACCCGACGACGGCGAGCGCCTGCGTCAACCAGCTCAGCGTCGGGCTCTGCCGGGTCGCCGACCGGCCGATGCCTCCCGACGCTCACCCCGACGACGACGGGCTGGCCAGGGTGGTGCAGGACGCCCCGCTGACCTGGGACCGGCTGGTCGGCGGCGCCTTCGACCAGCTGCGCCAGGCGGCCGGCGACCACGTGGTGGTCCACCTCCACCTGCTCGAGGCGTTGACCACGATCGCCGCGTGCACCACCCGGCACGACCGGCTGGCCGTCGTACGCCGGCAGGGCGACCTGGTCTGGGAGCGGGCGCAGACGGCCGTCGCCCAGGCAGCCGACCTGGAGGTGGTCCAGGAGCGCTACGACGCCCTGCTCGCCGCTCTCGGTCACTCGTGAGCGCCGGCTACTCCGGCACGCCGCTGCCGCGCAAGATCGGGGTGCGCGACGATCACCTGGTGCTGCTCGACCGGGTGCCGCCCGGCGTCGAGCTGGGTGACCTGGGTGATGCGACCGTGGTTCGCCGGCTGCCGCGCCGGCCCCTCGACGTGACGCTCACCTTCCACACCCGGCTGGCCACCCTCGAGCGCCGGCTGCCGGCGCTCGTGGCGCTGACCGCCCCCGCGGGGATGATCTGGGTCTGCTGGCCCAAGAAGAGCGCACGCGCGGAGGTGGAGGCGGCCCTCGGCGTCACCTGCGACCTCGACGGGAACCTCGTGCGCGCGCTCGCGCTGGGGCTCGGCCTCGTCGACGTCAAGGTGGCCGCGGTCGACGAGCGCTGGTCGGGTCTGAAGCTGGTCCGCAGGCTCGCCGATCGTTGAGCCCAAGCCGAGTGGGCCGACCGCGTCGGGTCAGTGGTGAGGGGCGCTGTGCCGGCTCGAGGGGGGACCGGTCAGGCCGACCACCCGGCTGAGCCGCGAGGCCAGCATCAGCCCGCCGAACAGGCAGCCCACGGCCGCCAGCGAGACCAGGCCGAAGGCCACCCAGCCGGGACCGACGCCGGCCCGGGCGTCAGCACCCCAGCGGATGGCGAGGAACACCAGCAGCGCCCACACGACGGCGGAGGCGACGATGGCGACGCCGTAGACCAGCACGTCGCGGCGCAGCCGTACCGGGGGACGGTCGCCCCGGCGGGCGCCCGGTCGCGCGCCGGGGCGCCGACCCGGGTCCGCCGCTCCGTCGTCGCTCACCCCGGCATTGTCGCCCAGCCACTAGCGTGTGGGCCCATGACACCCCGTCTCCCCACCTCCTGGGCGCGCCTCCTGGTCGCGACCGTCACCGCCGCGACGGTCGCGGCGCTGCTGCCCGCCACCGCCGCCCAGGCCGCCCGGCTACCGTCCGGCTTCAGCTCGCGCACGATCGCCACCGGGCTCGTGGTCCCGGTCGACATGGCCGTCGCGCCCGACGGCCGGTTGTTCATCGCAGAGAAGCGCGGGCGCGTCCGGATCCGCCGCACCAACGGCTCGCTGACGACCTTCCTCAGGCTCGGCTCGCGCGTCGACCAGACCGACGAGCGCGGGCTGTCCGGGATCGCGCTCGACCCCGGCTTCGCCTCCAACGGCTACGTCTACCTCGACTACACCCGCAAGGCCACCGCGACCGTGGGTGCCCACAACGAGGTGATCCGCGTGAAGGCGCGCGGCAACAAGGCCGTGGCAGGCAGCGAGAAGCGGCTGTTCCGGCTCGACCGTCAGCGCTCGACCCACCACGTCGGCGGCGCCCTGGAGTTCGGCCCCGACGGCAAGCTCTACGTCACCTCCGGCGACAGCCAGCGCGGCGCCAGCGCCCCGAAGCTGTCCAGCCTGCTCGGCAAGGTGCTGCGGATCAACAGGAACGGCACCATCCCGAAGTCCAACCCCTACTTCGGCCGCCTGGAGGGTCGCAAGCGGGCGATCTGGGCGCGCGGGCTGCGCAACCCGTTCAAGCTCTCCTCCGACGGGCGTCGCCTCTACGTCAACGACGTGGGGGAGCAGGCGTGGGAGGAGATCAACCGGGTGCGCAGCGGCAGGCACTACGGGTGGCCCGCCAAGGAGGGCCCGGAGAGCGCGAAGGCCTACCAGCCGCCGGTGTTCGCCTACCAGCACGGCGCCGGCAACAAGCGCGGCTGTGCGATCACCGGCGGGGTGTTCTACACCCCCGACCCGGGCGCGTCCCGCCCGTTCCCGGCGGGGATGACCGGCGACTACTTCTTCGCCGACCTCTGCCGCGGCTGGATCCGCCGCTACGACGTCGCCACCGACTCGGCGAAGGCGTTCGCCACCGACTTCCCGACCCGGCAGCTGGTCGACCTCGAGGTCGCCCCCGGCGGGGCGTTGCTGGCGCTGCGTCTCAACGGCAAGGTCACCCGGATCCGGCACGACGGCTGAGGTCGCTCCTCGAGCCGGCCGCGGGCAGATCTCGGACTCGCCGCAGGCCGACGACACGCCGTGGCGCGGCCTCGTGTCGCGTGGCCAATCGCGCCCTGACCTGGGGTTTCATGACCCGGTGCGGTCGATCCCGAAATGTTCCCGTCAACCTCTTGCCGACGCCGGGGACCCGACGTACGGTTACCACTACATCTAGTAGTTACACCGTTGTAGTTTTCCACATCTAGTCCACAGATGAGGGTGGATCCACACAGGCAACGGCCAGATGTCCACAGGAAGAACCCGTCTATCCACAGCGTTCTCCACCCCAGGGAGGGGTTGGCGTCGCTGTGCCCGGACACCACAGCAGGAGAGGAGGGCCCCGAGTGCACTGTCCGTACTGCCGGCACACCGACACCCGGGTCCTCGACTCCCGGGTCGCCGACGACGGCGGCTCGATCCGCCGCCGCCGCACCTGCTCGCCGACGGCTGCGAGCAAGCGCTTCACCACCGTCGAGCAGATGCAGCTGACGGTGCTCAAGCGCTCCGGCGCCACCGAGCCGTTCACACCGCGACAAGGCGATCTCCGGCGTCCGCAAGGCCTGCAAGGGCCGCCCGGTGACCGAGGACGAGCTCGCCCGCCTCGGCCAGGACGGTCGAGGACGCGCTGCGCGCTCGACGGCTGCGGCCGAGGTCGCCGCCCACGAGGTCGGCCTGGCCATCCTCGGCCCGCTGCGCGAGCTCGACGAGGTCGCCTACCTGCGCTTCGCCAGCGTCTACCGCGCCTTCGAGTCCGCCGACGACTTCGAGGCCGAGATCGCGCTGCTGCGCGCGGAGCGCCCGGCCAGCGGGATCGAACCTCAACCCGTGCCGACGGGCTGACCACAGACTGCCCGGCAGCGCAGTGGGGAAGCTGCGTGCCGGGCGCACCACCTCCGCGCCACCCGACACGGGGCGCGTACACCAGCAGAGCGACCACCGCAGCACCAGACGACACACCAGGCACCAGCAGGGCACCGAACGACGAAGAGGACCCGATGACCGAGACGGTGAGCGCCGGCACGCCAGGCACCGCGCGACGCGGGCAGACGGGCGCAGGGCCTGACGATCGAGCGTGTCTTCAGCACCGCGGGCGTCCACCCCTACGACGAGGTCACCTGGGAGCGCCGCGACGTCGTCCAGACCAACTGGAAGACCGGCGAGACCGTCTTCGAGCAGCGCGGCGTCGAGTTCCCCGACTTCTGGTCGGTCAACGCCTCGACCATCGTCACCACCAAGTACTTCCGCGGCGCCGTCGGCACCGACGTCCGCGAGTGGAGCCTCAAGCAGCTGATCGACCGGGTCGTGAAGACCTACACGCAAGGCCGGCGCGCGACCACGGCTACTTCGCGACCGACGGCCGACGCCGAGGTCTTCGAGCACGAGCTGACCTGGCTGCTGGTGCACCAGTACTTCTCCTTCAACTCCCCCGTCTGGTTCAACGTCGGCACCCCGTCGCCGCAGCAGGTCTCGGCCTGCTTCATCCTCTCGGTCGACGACTCGATGGACTCGATCCTGAACTGGTACAAGGAGGAGGGCTTCATCTTCAAGGGCGGCTCCGGCGCCGGCCTCAACCTCTCCCGCATCCGCTCCTCCAAGGAGCTGCTCTCCTCCGGCGGCACCGCGTCCGGCCCGGTCTCCTTCATGCGCGGCGCCGACGCGTCCGCCGGCACCATCAAGTCCGGCGGCGCCACGCGTCGCGCGGCCAAGATGGTCGTCCTCGACGTCGACCACCCCGACATCGAGGAGTTCGTCGAGACCAAGGCGCGCGAGGAGGACAAGATCCGCGCGCTGCGCGACGCCGGCTTCGACATGGACCTCGGCGGCACCGACATCACCTCCGTGCAGTACCAGAACGCCAACAACTCGGTCCGCGTCACCGACGAGTTCATGCGCGCGGTCGAGGACGGCACCGAGTTCGGCCTGCGCGCGCCGCGGCACCGGCGAGGTCATCGAGACCGTCGACGCCCGCGAGCTGTTCCGCAAGATCAGCGAGGCCGCGTGGGCCTGCGCCGACCCGGGCCTGCAGTACGACGACACGATCAACGACTGGCACACCAACCCCGAGACCGGCCGGATCACCGCGTCCAACCCGTGCTCGGAGTACATGTCGCTCGACAACTCCTCGTGCAACCTGGCCTCGCTCAACCTGCTGAAGTTCCTCAAGGACGACGACACCTTCGACGCCGCGCTGTTCGCGAAGGCCGTCGAGTTGATCATCACCGCGATGGACATCTCGATCTGCTTCGCCGACTTCCCGACCGAGGCGATCGGCGACACCACCCGCGACTACCGCCAGCTCGGCATCGGCTACGCCAACCTCGGCGCGCTGCTGATGGCGATGGGCCTCGGCTACGACTCCGACGGTGGCCGCGCGATGGCGGCGACGATCACCTCGCTGATGACCGGCACGTCCTACAAGCGCTCGGCCGAGCTCGCCGGCGTCGTCGGCCCCTACGCCGGCTACGCCCGCAACGCCGAGGCCCACAAGCGGGTGATGCGCAAGCACCAGGCCGCCAACGACGTCGGTCCGCACGCTCGGCATCGTCGACGGCGAGGTGCACAAGCTGGCCACCCAGGCGTGGGCCGACGTGCATCGAGCTCGGCGAGACGAACGGCTTCCGCAACGCGCAGGCCTCGGTGCTCGCGCCGACCGGCACCATCGGCTTCATGATGGACTGCGACACCACCGGCATCGAGCCGGACTTCTCGCTGGTGAAGTTCAAGAAGCTCGTCGGCGGCGGCTCGATGCAGATCGTCAACCAGACGATCCCGCGGGCGCTGCGCAAGCTCGGCTACGACGCGCGAGCAGGTCGAGGCGATCGTCGACTACATCGCCGAGCACGGCCACGTCATCGACGCCCCCGGCCTCAAGACCGAGCACTACGAGGTCTTCGACACCGCGATGGGCGCCCGCTCGCTCGCCCCGATGGGCCACGTGCGGATGATGGCGGCCTGCCAGCCGTTCCTGTCCGGCGCGATCTCCAAGACGGTCAACCTGCCGGAGATCGGCGACGGTCGAGGAGATCGAGGACGTCTACCTCCAGTCGTGGAAGCTCGGCCTCAAGGCGACCGCGGTCTACCGCGACAACTGCAAGGTCGGCCAGCCGCTGTCCGACGGCGAGCGGCAAGGCCAAGAAGGACGCCGCCGACGCCAAGGCCGCCGCCGACGCGGCCGAGACCAAGGTCGTCGAGAAGGTCGTCTACGCCCCGGTCCGCAAGCGGCTGCCCGAAGTCGCGCGCATCGCCGCACCACGTCGTTCACCGTCGGTGGCGCCGAGGGCTACATGACCTCCGGCGCCCACGACGACGGCCAGCTCGGCGAGGTCTTCCTCAAGCTCGGCAAGCAGGGCTCGACCCTGGCCGGCGTGATGGACGCCTTCTCGATCGCGGTCTCGATCGGCCTGCAGTACGGCGTCCCGCTGGAGACCTACGTCTCGAAGTTCACCAACCTGCGCTTCGAGCCGGCCGGCCTCACCGACGACCCGGACGTCCGGATGGCGCAGTCGATCATGGACTACATCTTCCGCCGCCTGGCCCTGGACTACCTGTCCTTCGAGGACCGCTCGGCGCCTCGGCATCTACTCCGCCGAGGAGCGCCAGCGCCACCTCGAGACCGGCTCCTACGAGCCGCTCGTCGAGACCGGCGAGGCCCGCCGCCGATGACGAGTCGCTCGAGTCCGAGCCCACGCCGCGGCGGTCGAGATCGCCGAGGTCGAGGGCGAGGTCGTCGACGAGGCCCGTCGAGACCAAGGACGCCGACGGCGCCGAGGCCCGCGAGGCCCGGCCCGCCAGGCCAAGACGGCCCACACCTCGGCCGAGCTCCTCGAGCAGATCACCGGCACACGCCGTCGACTCGCCCGCTCTGCTTCACCTGCGGCACCAAGATGCGCCCCGCCGGCTCCTGCTACGTCTGCGAGGGCTGCGGCAGCACCAGCGGCTGCAGCTGAGCCGTTCGCGACAGCGAGCCCCGAGGCGGTCGACGACCTCGGGGCTCCGTCGCGTTCGCGGGGCCGCGACGAACGACCTGGTGGCACTTGCTCACCAGCACGACGCCGAGGGGTCGCCCCGTCACGCTCGGGTTGAGCAGCAACCGGACGAGCGCAGCCTCGGTCAGCGCAGTGGTGGCCCACGGTCCCGAGTGCGTGCGGAGCGCAGCGTGGGCCGCCCGATGGTGCACGCGGCTGGACAGCATCAGGGCAACGAGCACGTTGACGTCGCACAGCCACGTCGGGTCCTCGCCCGCAGGCCAAAATATTGACAAACGAATTCGTCAAATAGCACCATGGGAGGTGTGCGAGACCTCGACGTGATCGACGAGCCGGGCACGGCAGCGGTGGCGCTCGACGCCACCAGGGCCAGGATCCTGGCGGCCCTCGCCGAGCCGGGGTCGGCGACGTCGGTCGCCGCAGCGCTCGGGATGCAGCGGCAGCAGGTCAACTACCACCTGCGCATCCTCGAGCTGCACGGCCTGGTCGAGCTGGTCGAGGAGCGACCCAGACGGGGGCTGACCGAGCGGGTGGTGCAAGCCACAGCGCGGGGCTACATCGTGGCCCCGCCCTCGCTGGGCCGCGACGCCGCCCGGCCCGAAGGTGTCGACCGGCTCTCGTCGCGCTACCTCATCGCGCTGGCCGCGCGGCTGGTCCAGGAGGTCGCTGCGCTGACCCGGCTCGCCGATGTCGCGGGCAAGAGCCTCCCGACGCTGGCCATCGACACCGACCTGCGCTTCGCCAGCGCCGCCGACCGGGCGGCCTTCACCCGCGAGCTCACCGAGGCGGTGACCGCGCTGGCCGCCCGCTACCACGACGAGTCCGGTCAGGGCGGCCGCTGGCACCGGCTGGTCGTGGCCGCGCACCCCCGACCCCGACAGGAGCCCCATCATGACTGACCTGCCCGACGTGCCCCAGCCGACCGGCGACCCCGACCCGGAGCGCCGCGAGATCCGCCTCGAGATCGAGGTGCCCGGCACCCCGGAGGAGGTGTGGGCCGCGATCGCGACCGGGCCCGGCATCTCGTCGTGGTACGTCCCGCACACGGTCGAGGAGCGTGAGGGTGGCGCCGCCACCGCCTCCTTCGGACCCGGCCCCGAGATGCAGGTCGAGGGTCGCGTGCACGTCTGGGAGCCACCGCACCGGATCGTCTTCGGTGGCGAGACGCTGGAGGGAGGGCTGGCCTTCGAGTGGCTGGTCGAGGCCCGCGAGCAGGGCACGTGCTTGGTCCGCCTGGTCAACAGCGGCTTCGGGGACGGCCAGCCCTGGGACGACCAGTACGACGACATGCACGGCGGCTGGACGCTGTTCCTGCGAAACCTGTGGCTGCACCGCACCCACTTCCCGGGGCAGCACGGCGTCGCGGCGCTGCCGATGGCCATGTGGTCGGTCGCGGACCAGGAGGCCTGGTCGCGACTGGCTTCCTCGACCGGACTACCGCTCCGGGCGACGCCCGGGGAGCGGGTCGCGACCTTCGGCGACGGCGTACCACCTCTCGCCGGCACCGTCGCCGACGCGAGCCCCACCACGCTGACTCTGCTCCTGGACCTGCCCGCCCCCGGCACGGCGTTCCTCGCCGTCGAGGGCCATGGGGTCTCGGTGTGGGCCTACCTCTACGGCGACGGCGCGCAGGAGCGAGCCGCCGCCCACCAGCAGGGCTGGCAGGCGTGGCTCGCCTCCATGGCCGGGTGACCCGCAGCCTCGAGGTGCGGACAGGAGAAGGCCACCCTCAGCCGCGCACCGGCCGGAAGGCCAGCACGAAGCACGGGATGGCCAGCACGACCAGCAGTCCGGTGCCGACCAGCAGGGCGGGCAGCATCCAGTCGAGGGCCGGCACGGTGGCGCCGACCGACAGCTGGGTGTCGACACCCGCCGAGGCGTCGGCGTTCATCACCACGACCGTCCAGTCACCCGACTCCACCGGCCAGACGAGCTCCTGGGTGCCGGGCCCGGTGGCCTGGGCGACCCAGATGTCCGTCGCGGTCGGCGTGACACCCGGCTCGCCGGAGCCGGTGACCGTCGGCGGGTCGTCCGACCCGGGCTGGCTGATCACGGCGCGGCTCGCGCCGTCGAGGTAGGCGTCGACGTCTGCTGTCGATGCGATGCCGACGAACACCGGGACCGCGCCGGCGGTCGCCGTCACCCGGGCGTCGCCGAAGAGCTCGCGCAGCGCCCAGTCACCGTTGGTGTCGGTGGTCAGCTCCGCTCCGTCGGTGACCAGCGCATGGCTGTCCGTGGCGTAGCTCTGGGTGGGGGTCATCAGGAACCCGTCGTCGTTGCGCGCGCCCTGCGCGATCGCGACCGCACCGGCGCCCAGGCCGGTGAAGACGGCGCCGACCAGCAGCAGGCTGCCGATCACCGCAGCCACGACCCGCCCCGCGGTCCAGGGGTGCGCGGGCGGCGGGGGAGCCACTCCGGCCGGCGTACCGACCGCAGGGGCCGGGCCGCCCGGCGTGGCGACGTCCCCGGCGACCGACCGGGTGGCCAGGCGTCCGGGGTCGTCCCCGCCCTGGTCCAGCCGGAACGGCGGGTAGACGTCGGTCATCAGGGCGGCGTACGCCGAGACGCGCAGCACCCAGCGGTTCAGCCCGAGCACGAGGTCGAAGATCGTCTGGGGGTAGCGCCCGGTGAACAGCAGCGCGACGCCGGCGATCACCACCAGCAGCCCGATCAGGCCCATCGACCAGGTCTGCGGCACGTCGCGCTGGGTGTCGACGGTCCAGGCGACACCGCTGACGAAGAGCCCGACCAGCAGGTAGTGCGGGATCGCGAGCAGCCACCACTTCACCAGGGCCAGCCCGCGCGAGAGGTGCTCGGGGTAGTCGACCTCCAGGTGGGCCGGGTAGTCCGCGCGCTCCTCGAGGGTGAACGGCGGGTAGTGGTCGGTGCCGAGAGCGCTGGAGGCGTAGTAGCCGACCCGCCAGGTCCAGCGCAGCACGCCGACGTTGAAGTCGAAGATCGAGCGCGGGTATCTGCCGGTGATCACGATCGCGACCATCGCCGCCACGCTCAGCACCACGAAGGCCAGCCACAGGAAGGCCAGCACCACGTAGTGGGGGATCGCCAGCAGCCACTTCACGAGCCATAGCCACCGGCTCAGAGGGGTGTCGAGATGCGCGTCGACGCGCACGGGGTATGCGGTACTCACGAGAATCGCCTCCACCCTCCACTGTGCTCTCGTCGAGGCAGCGGCGGGAGGCCGGCAGCTGGTGATCTTGCCGACCCGCCGCGTGAGGTCGGTGTGGCGTGGTTCTCGGGCGTGCCCGGCGCGGTCCTCGGGGTGCGGCGGAGGGGCACCTCCGAGGAGCCGTCGGCACCCCGGCCGGCGCATCGGGGTGCGGAGCGCTCCTCGGAGGACCAAAACCCCCTCACCCGCCGCCCGGGTAGCCCTTCCGCACCCACACCCGGCCGGTGACCCGGTGGTAGCCCAGCAGGTCGTTCACCCGGCGGATCCCGGCGTTGCCGTCCTCGTTGTCGGTCAGCGCGGTGGTGGCCCCGACCCGGGCGGCCTCGACGTGCAGCACCTGCTTGGCCAGCGCAGCGAACCCCCGGCCGCGGGCACGCGGCTCGACACCGGTGTAGACGACCTGCGCCGCTCCGCCCGCGACGACGGCATAGCTGATCGCCACCGGCCTTGCCTCGTCTCGGAGGACGAGGCCGACGGGAGTCGCGCCGCCCGCGGCGTAGCCGCGCAGCGAGGCCAGCGTGGAGGCGCCGTGCTGCTCGCGTTCGGGGTTGGTCTGGCTGGCGTCGACCATCGCCTCGACCGCCGCCTCGTCGGCGAAGACCAGCCGGGGGCTCAGCTCTGCGGTGATTCCCGGGGGCAGGGTCGGCTCAGCAACCCCGGCGAGCGACAGCCCGACGGTCACCGAGTGCTGGGTCGTCCGGTAGCCCCAGTGCCCGGCGACCTCGAGGGCATGGGCGTCGGTGTCCAGGATCTCCGCGGCGGCGGCGCTGACGTCCGAGGAGACTCCCTCCAGCGCACGATGCAGCTGGCTGCCCAGCCCGGTGCCGAGCTCGGGCTCGTCGACGACGACGATCCGCCAGCGCAGCCCGGCTGGCATCCCGGGGGGGTGGAACTGCAGGCCGACGCCTGCCGGTCCCCGCGGTCCGTCGGCCAGCTGCAACACCCGCTGCTCCGTCGACGGGTCGAGGACCGGAGCCTTCACGAGGGCCTCGCTGAGGTGCGGGCATCGCCGCAGCAACAGGGAGACGACGCGGTCGAGGTCGACGTCGGTGGCCGGGCGCAGGAGCGTCACCGGGCCAGTCTCACGTACGCCGGACGGGCGGCGCCGCGGTAGGCGCCAAGTCACGACGCGCCCCTCGGGACCGGCGACCCGATCTCGGGTCGGGCCACCGGGCCCTCGGATGCGGCGAGCGCACCTCGCCCAACGACCCCCCACAGGCCGTTCAGCCCCCATCAGCGCGGGCGCCCACACTGATGAGACGGACGGGAGCGGGTTGCGTGACGCGTTTCCGCGTGGTCTCCCGACGTATCGGGAAGATCTCTCTTCCCACCAGGCCTCGGGAGGAGGATCCTCGGACCAAGTCCCGCGGCCGTGGGGGCGCGGGCCGCCACCCCGAGTGGCGTCGTGCGACGGGAGGTCGCCATGTCCTGGATCCATCGCGTCAGCATCGGTGTGCTCACCACCAGTGCCACAGCTATCGCCCTCGGGGCCGCGCCCGGCTGGGCCGGCAATCCCGCGGAGCCACAGGTCGTGGCCTCTGGGCTGGCCGGCCCGCTGCAGATCGACGTCGGCCATCGCGGCCAGATCTACACCGGGCAGTCGTTCGCCGGCGTGTTGACCCGGATCGGCCGGCACGGCAACCAGGTCACCCTCGCCACCGAGCCGGCCTCCGTGACGGGGGTGGCCTCTCGTCGGTGGGCCGTGGCCTACACGGTGCGGGGCGAGGACCCCGCAAGCCCGCTCGCCCAGCTGAAGCTGCGACGGGCCGGCGGGAAGACCCGCACCGTCGCCGACCTCGCGGCGTACGAAGCCGCGCACAACCCGGACGCGGGCAACCGCTACGGCTTCCGGGGCCTGTCGGCAGACTGCCTGGCGCAGCTGCCCCCAGACTTCCAGCCCTACACCGGGTTGGTCGACTCCAACCCCTACGCGCTGCTGAACGTTCCCGGGGGCTGGCTGGTGGCCGACGCCGGCGCCAACGCGATCCTCAAGGTCACCAACCGGGGCCATGTCTCGACGTTCTTCGTGTTCCGGCCGCAGAAGGCCACGGTGAGCGCCGAGGCGGCGGCGAGCTTCGGGCTGCCGGACTGCGTGGCCGGCAAGACGTTCGCCTTCGAGCCGGTGCCGACCGACATCGAGCGCAACGCCCGGGGCGCCTTCTTCAGCACGCTGCTGCCCGGAGGGCCCGAGGACGCCAGCCTCGGGGCGCGAGGAGCGCTGGTCCGCTTCGACGCCGACGGCGAGTTCACCAATCTCGCCAGCGGCTTCCTGGGGGCCACCAACCTCGCGATCGGCCGAGGTGGGCGGATCTACGTCGCCGAGCTGTTCGGCAACCAGATCTCGATGTTCCGGCACGGCACGGTGACGCCGGTGCGCTCGCTGCCCTCGCCGGCGGGCGTCGAGTACCACCGGGGCCGGCTGGTCGCCTCGACCGACGTCTTCGGCGACGGCACCATCGTGACCTTCCCCTCCTGACATGGAGCGAGGGGGTACGCCGGAACGGCGTACCCCCTCGGGTCACTGCTGGGCCAAGATGCCCGGGGTGGCTCAGCCAGGCATCAGCACGCCGTCGATCACGTGGATGACGCCGTTGCTGGCACCGATGTCGGTCTGGGTGACGTTGACGGTCGCGCCGGTCGCGTCCTCCAGCATCACCTGGTCACCGTCGACGCGGATGGTGAGCTCGGCTCCCTGCAGGGTCTCGACCGACTGACCGTCCATCGTGACCACGTCAGCGGCCATCACCTCGCCCGCGACCACGTGGTAGGTCAGGATGTCGGTGAGCTGGCCCTGCGGGTCGGCGAGCAGGTCGTCGAGCGTGCCGTCGGGCAGCGCCGCGAACGCGTCGTCGGTGGGCGCGAAGACGGTGTAGGGGCCCTCGCCCTTCAGCGTCTCGACCAGGCCGGCCGCTTCCAGCGCGGTCGCCAGCGTGGTGAAGCTGCCGGCGGCGACGGCGGTGTCGACGATGTCGGCCTCCTCGGCCATCGACTCCTCGTCGGTGGGTTCCTGCGTCGCGGCCGTGGTCTCGTCCGTGCCAGTGGCGTCGCCGCTGTCCTCGTCGCTGCTGCAGGCAGCGGTGCCGAGAACCAGGGCGGCGATCGCTCCGGCCACCATGACTCGTCGCATGGGTTGCTCCTCTCGTGGGGGGATGTCTCTCCCTTGCTTCGGGAGCGGTCGGCGCCGGAGTTGCCGTCACCGGGGGCGGTCTTGCATGCCGAGACGGCCCGGCGCGCGGGCCGCCGTGAGCCAGGTGGGCGCCGCGTCGGCAGGCCCCGGGGAGCCGTGGCCGGGCCGAGGCGCTCAGGCGCCGAGCGCCTGGAGGCCGTAGTAGACGACGAAGGCCGGCCAGACGAGGCCCTCGACGATCGCCAGGACGTACTCCCAGAAGCCGTCGGCCTGCATCCAGAAGTAGACCCAGGCCCCGAAGATCCCCAGTGCATAGATCGCGTTGCCGGTCTGGGCGTTGCTGCTCGTGGTGGCCATGCGAGATCCCCCCTCCCCCCTCCACGCTAGCCCCGGGTTCGACCGCGGAGGGTGTCTCCTCGGTCACGGCCGCGCAGGGGTCGGTCAAGTCTCCCGATTCGCCGGACGCGGGCGCCCACCGGTGCCAGACTCAGGACATGAGCACCCCCGCCGGATGGTTCCCGGAGCCGAGCCCGGGAGGCGACGCCGCCCTCGAGCCGTCGCACGAGATCCAGCCGCTGTGGCTGCTGCTCGCGCTGGTGCCGCTCCTCGGCATCGCGCTGGGCGCTCTGGCGATGGTCCGCGGCCGGCAGCTGACCGGCTTCCTGATGATCGCGGCCAGCATCGCCAGCACGATCATCGTGCAGACCTACCACCTGGCGCTCACCTGAGCCTCGACCGACGCTGACCGGACCGGCTCCCCGTGGAGACCGGTTTCGGCCTAGCATGACGCGGTGGACGGCGACGTCCGCGACGGTGTGGCCGGGCTCGCGGCCGAGGCCGTCCCGCGATCGGCAGGGGGGACGCGACGGTGTTGCGACGGGGGCTGCCGCGCCGCACCCGCGGCATCGCCGCGTTCCTGGGCGTCAACGCGCTGGTCGTCGGGCTCGCCGCGACCTACCACGGTGTCCCGATGGCCGACGTCGAGCTGCACGACGGCGGGGTCTGGGTCACCAACGGGTCGCTGCGGCTGGCGGCCCACCTCAACTACCCCTCGCGCACCCTCGACGGAGGCGTGGTCGCACCCTCGGGCGACTTCGACGTGAGCCAGCAGGCCAACCACGTCGCCCTCCACGACCTGGGCCAGGGCACCGTCAGCGGCATCGACACGGCCACGGTCGAGATCGGCACGCCCGTGCCGCTGGCCGGCCTCACCGCCGTCCAGGGTGGCGACGTGGTGGCGGTCGCCGACGCCCGCAAAGGCCGGGTCTGGACCGTGCGGGTCGCCGACCTGGGGCTGTTCAGCCCCGACGCCGAGCCGCTGCTCGACGAGCTCGAGGGCGTGCAGGTCGCGGTCTCCGACGCAGGCGTGGTCGCCGCCGTCGAGCCCGACGGCACCGTGCACACGATCCGCGGAGCCGGCGCCGTCGGCGGCACTGCCGTCGCGGTCGAGGACGGCGGTGCGCTCGCCGACCTCGACCCGGAGGCCGGCTTCACGCTGACCATGGTCGGCTCGACCGTGGTCGCCCTCGACGGCGACGGCCGCGTGCACACCACGGCCGGGGCCTCCGCGGACGCCGTACCGTCCGGCTCGGCGCTGCAGCTGCCCGGTCCTGCCGCCGACCGGGTGGTGCTCGCCGCACCCGACGGGCTGGTCGTCCTGGGCCTCGACGGCGGCGGGGTCGACCGGCTCGGCCCCACCGTCGGCCTCGGCGCCCCGGCCGCGCCGGCGGTCGTCGACGGCTGCGTTTACGCCGTGTGGAGCGGCTCCGGAAGCTACGTGCGCGACTGCCCCGGCGACACCGACGACGTGGCCGAGGCCTACGCCGCGCTCGCCGACACCGAGCTGCCTCAGTTCCGGGTCAACCGCGACGTGGTGGTGCTCAACGACACGGCCAACGGCAACGTCTTCCTGGTCAACGACGGGATGCGCCTCGTCGACAACTGGGACGACATCGCCCAGTCGCTCACCGAGGACGACAAGACCCGCAAGACCAAGGACAAGAAGAAGACCCGGTCCGCGGCCAAGCGCACCGACAAGAACACCGAGCCCGACGCCCATCCCGACACCTTCGGCGTCCGACCGGGCCGGGCCACCGCCCTCCCGGTGCTCGCCAACGACACCGACGCCGACGGCGACTTCCTCACCGCCACGGCCAAGGACTCCTCCCTGGGCCGGGTCTCCCGGGTCCGTGGCGGCGCCGCGCTGCAGCTGACGCCGGGCAAGGACGTCGAGGCCGGCGCGGACTCGTTCATCTACACCGCCTCCGACGGCCGCGGCGGCGAGGCCACGGCCTCCGTGCGGGTCGAGGTCCACGACTGGAACGTCAACGGCGCGCCGCAGCGGCTGGAGGGCCGCCGCAGCGTGGTCGAGGTCGGCACCCGCGCCGAGACCCGCTACAACCCGCTCGCCGACTGGGTCGACCCCGACGGTGACCCGGTCTTCCTCAAGTCCGTGACCGGCAGCGAGTCCATCGCCGTCGAGTTCACCCCCGACGGCGAGGTGACGCTGCGCCACCTCGGCACCGGGGACCCGGGCCGGCAGAGCCTCCCGATCGTCGTGTCCGACGGTCGGGCCGAGGCCACCGGAGACCTGCTGGTCGACGTGCTCGGCAAGGACAACGTGCCGCCGATCGCCCACGGCGACCACGTGCAGGTCGTGGCGGGGGAGCAGGTCGTGGTCCACCCGATCGCCAACGACGCCGACCCCAACGGCGACGAGCTGCGGCTCACCCAGGTCGACGAGGGCAAGCGCGGCGCGCGCACCCGGCTCGACACCGAGACCAACGCGTTCTCGTTCCAGGCCGAGGACGCCGGCACGTCGTACGTCGGCTACCAGGTGTCCGACGGCCCCACCGTGAGCTCGGCCGTCGTCCGCGTCGACGTGATCGAGCCCGGCCGGTCGCAGGCGCCCGTGGCCGACAACGACATCGCCACGCTGCCCGCCGGCGGGTCGACGCTGGTCGATGTGCTCGCCAACGACGACGACCCGACAGGCGGGGTGCTCGTGGTCACCGGCGTCCGCACCGACAGCTCCGGGGCCGTGCCCGACCTGTCGGTGCAAGTGGTCAACAACCAGCTGCTGCGGGTGACGGCTCCGTCAGGCCTGGAGACCCCCGCCGAGCTCGGCTACACCATCTCCAACGGCTTCGACACCGCCTCGGCGCGGGTCACCGTCGTGCCGCTGCCCGCCGTGCCCACCACCAAGCCGCCGGTGCCGGTCAACGACCAGGGGACCGTCCGCGCGGGCGACGTCGTGACCATCGCGGTCACCGACAACGACACCTCCCCGTCAGGGGCCCCGCTGACGGTCGAGCCCGAGCTCCAGGTGCCCGCGGGCCAGCCGCCCGGCGAGGCGTGGGTGTCGGAGAACACCGTGCGGTTCCGCGCCGGCCAGCAGCCGGGCCGGGTGCGGCTGACCTACACCGTGCGCGACACCCACCAGAACTACGCCTCCGCCGAGGTGGTGCTCACCATCCGGGCACTCGACGGCGACCGCAACTCCCCTCCGTCGCCGGAGCCCTTGGTCGGGCGGGTGATCGCCGGGCGCACGGTCGCGCTGCACGTGCCGGTCGACGGGATCGACCCCGACGGCGACTCGGTGTCGCTGCTCGGGCTCGACCAGGCACCCGACCTCGGCACGGCGAGCGTGGAGGACGGCGCGCTGCGCTACACCGCCCCCGACGACGCGAGCGGCACCGACCGCTTCAGCTATCGGGTGCAGGACCGGTTCGGCGCCGTCGCCAGCGGCAGCGTGAGCGTCGGCATCGCGCCGGGCGACGGACTCAACCAGCCGCCGGTGCCGATCCTCGACGAGGTCAGCGCCCGGCCCGACCGGGCCCTCACGATCGCGGTGGCGGCCAACGACCTCGACCCCGACGGCGACCCGGTGTCGCTGGTGCGCGGGTCCGTGCAGCCCGTCGATGAGACGAACCTGACCCCGGCCGGCGTGACCGACGGCCGGGTGGCTCTCACGACGCCGCCGGAGCGGGCCCTCCTGCAGTACACCTACGACGTCGGCGACGGCCGAGGCGGCCGCGCCACCGGCAACCTGACCGTGGTCGTGTCGCCCGACGCGCCGCTGCTCGCCCCGGTCGCCCGCGACGATCTGGTCAGCACCGCCGCGGTCGTCGGGCAGGACGAGGTGCGGGTGCCCGTGCTCGACAACGACGACGACCCCGACGGCAGCGTGGCCGAGCTGCAGGTCACCACCGACGAGGCGGACGTGACCGTCGCGGCCGACGGGAGCCTGCGGATCCCGGTCGCCGAGCAGCGGCGGCTGGTGCTCTACAGCGTCACCGACCAGGACGGGCTGATCGGGCGCGCGGTCGTCGTCGTGCCCGGCGCCGCCCAGCAGCCGCCGGTGCTCGACGAGGAGGCCGTGCCCGTCGAGGTCGAGGCCGGCGAGGAGCTGCTGCTGCCGCTGGCCGACTACGTGACCGTCCGGCCCGGGCGTACGCCGCGACTCACGGTGATGGAGGAGATCCAGGCCGGGCCCGGCGCCGACGGCTCGCCGCTGGCCCGCGACAACGCCACGCTGGTCTTCCGATCCCGACCCGACTTCGCCGGCCTCACGTCGGTGACCTTCGAGGTCACCGACGGTTCGGGCGCGGGCGACCCCGACGGGCTCACCTCGGTGCTGACCATCCCGATCGAGGTGACCTCCACGCGCAACACGCCGCCGACGTTCGAGGCCTCCGCGGTGACGGTGGCCGCCGGCGACGAGCCGGTGCAGGTCGACCTGGGGGCGATGGTGACCGACCCCGATCCGGGTGACCAGGGGCGGGTGAGCTTCCGGGTCAGCGGCGCCACCGCGCCGTTCGAGGTGTCGGTCCGCGGCCAGCGACTCACCGTCAGCGCTCCGGCAGACGCGACTCCCGGCACGCTCGGCACTGCCGACCTCAGCCTCACCGACGGCAGCACCGACCCGGTCGCGGGATCCATCCCGCTGCGGGTCGTGGCCTCCAACCGGCCGTTGATCTCGACCACGCCGATCGTGATCGACGACGCCGTCGCCGGCGAGCCGCGCACGGTGGACGTCAAGCCCTACGTCACCAACCCGTTCGCGGCGGAGGGGAAGCCGATCGAGGTGGTGGCCGTCCAGGCCACCGACGGCACGGTCACCCAGCGCGGCACGACGCTCACGATCACCCCGAAGGCCGGCTTCCACGGGCAGATGACCGCGCAGTACACCGTCGCCGACGCGACCGGCGACCGGCGCCGCCAGGTGCAGGGTCTGGTCCGCCTGACCGTGCGCGACCGGCCGGACCCGCCCACCGCGGTGGTCGCCGAGTCCCACCTGTCGCAGACCGCCACCGTGAGCTGGCGGGCGCCGGCCAACAACGGCGCCGAGATCACGAACTACGCCGTCAACTGGCGCGGCGAGGACACCGGCACCCGCGACTGCGGGCGGGTCACCACCTGCACCGTCGACGGGCTGCCCAACAACAAGCGCATCACCTTCACCGTCGTCGCCACCAACCAGGTCGGCGACAGCGACCCGTCGACGCGCTCCAACGAGGTGCGGCCCGACGTGAAGCCCGACCAGCCCGCGCCGCCGACCGCCGAGTTCGGCGACCGGCAGATCACCGTCGGCTGGACCAAGCCGCACACCGACGGTTCGCCCGTCACCGGCTACACCCTCGAGGTGAGCCCGCCGGTCGGCGGTGTCACCCAGCGCGAGGGGCTGACCGGCACGTCGTTCACCTGGAACGGCCTCGCCAACGGCACGGCCTACACCTTCCGGGTGCGCGCTCACTCGCTGGCCGAGGAGCCGTCGGACTGGTCCGACACCTCCGCGCCCGAGACCCCGGCCGGGCCGCCGCGGGCGCTGGCGGCCCCGCGGGTCGCCAAGGACCCGGCCAGCAACCTCGACCCGACCGCGACCATCTCCTGGCCCGAGCCCGATGCCAATGGCGACCCGGCGATGACCTACGAGGTACGCCGCAGCGGTGGCGGGGTGGTCTGCGGCCAGCAGCCCGCGCTCAGCTGTCACGTCACGCTGCAGGTGGCGAGCAGCGACCAGACCTTCGAGCTCCGGGCCCGCAACAAGGCGGGCTGGAGCGGCTGGTCGCCGGTCTCCAACGCGATCCGGGCGTTCAAGAAGCCCGGCACCGTCGGCAGCCTGCGGCTGACGCCGACCGGGGTGTCCAACCAGGCGCGCTTCGACTTCGGCGCGGCGGCCGGCAACGGCGCGCTGCCGTCGGAGATCACCTACTACTGGGCCGCCGGGGGCAGCCAGGGACAGGTGAGCCCGGGCCAGGTGGTGACCAGCGCGGCGTTCCCCAACGGCACGAACCAGACCGTGCGGGTCTGGGCGCGCAGCAACGTGCGCGGCGAGGTGGTCGACGGTGACGCGGTGACCGCCTCGGTCAACGCGTTCGGGCCGCCGACCGGCAACATCTCGATCACCACCAGCAGCGGCTACGAGTCGGTGGGCTTCACGTGGAACGCCACCGGCGCCGCCAACGGCCGCGCCGTCAGCGCGGTGCAGGTCTCCGTCAATGGCGGCGGGTGGGCCTCCGCGCCGGTCAGCGGGTCGCGGACCGTCTCGACCGGGCAGGGCGGCACCGTCACGCTGGCCGTGCGCGCGATGAGCACCGGCACGGCGTGGGGACCGTCGAAGTCCGGGAGCGACCGCGCCTGGCCGCCGTCGTACCACGAGTGGCAACGGGGTGCGGCGGTCGCGTGCCCGGGCACCATCCAGGGCACCTGCAAGTACATCCAGGTGCGGCTGTGGGACTACCGCCCCGACAGCACCGCCCACTGCTACATCGCCGGCTCCGGTGCCGGCGACTACAACGGCGACCTGGCGGTCAACAGCGGCGGCGACCGCGGCTGGACCAACACCGGCAAGATCCAGGACGGCTACAACCCGCCCAGCAGCCCGATCACCTGCACCCAGAACTAGCGCCGCACCAGCGGGCCACCCTGCCCAGGGGCCGCCGAGCCCCCGCCCACCGACACCGACCCGAGTCCCGACCGAGGAAGGCGCCCGCATGAGCCTGACGACCGACCACGCCGCCTGGTTCGCCGAGACCTTCACCACGCTGACCGACAACGTCGGGCAGGCGCTGCTCGGCAAGGCGCCGGTGATCCGGCTGGCGCTCACCTGCATGCTCACCGAGGGCCACCTGCTGCTGGAGGACGCCCCCGGCACCGGCAAGACCGCGCTGGCGCGGGCGATCGCCGCGTCCGTCCACGGCACCCACAACCGGATCCAGTTCACTCCCGACCTGCTGCCCTCCGACATCACCGGGGTCACCATGTTCGACCAGGGGAGCGGCCGCTGGGACTTCCACCGGGGCCCGATCTTCGCCTCGATCGTGCTGGCCGACGAGATCAACCGTGCCTCGCCGAAGACCCAGTCGGCACTGCTGGAGGTGATGGAGGAGTCGCACGTGACGGTCGACGGCACGCGGTACGAGACCGGGCGGCCGTTCATGGTGATCGCCACCCAGAACCCCGTGGAGCAGGCGGGCACCTACCGCCTGCCGGAGGCGCAGCTCGACCGGTTCCTGATGAAGACCTCCGTGGGCTACCCGGACCGCGAGGCCGCGCTGCAGGTGCTGGCCGGCTCCGCGCGCCCCGACCGCACCCAGAACCTCCAGCCGGTGGTCACCACGGAGGCCGTGGCCGAGATGGCCGACCTGGTCCGCGACAACCACGTCGACTCGGCGGTCCTCGACTACGTGCAGCAGCTGGCCGAGGCGACCCGCGACGATCCCGACACCACGCTCGGCGTCTCGACCCGCGGCGGCATCGCCATGGTCCGTGCGGCGCGGGTCTGGGCGGCGTCGCAGGGCCGCACCTACGTCACCCCCGACGACGTGAAGAGGCTCGCCCAGCCGGTGTGGTCACACCGGCTGGTGCTCGACCCGGAGGCGGAGTTCGCCGGCACGACCCAGGCCTCCGTGCTCGCCCGCGCGCTCGATGCCGTGCCGCCGCCGCAGGCGCGAGGCGCCTGAGGTGCCCCTGCTGGAGCGGGCCATCGCCCGGGTCCGGGAGCGGGTGCCGTGGCTCGGCGTACCGTCGTCGCTCGGCTACGCCGTCGCGCTGGTCGGCCTGCTGTCGCTGTCGGCCGGACTGCTCGGCCAGTGGGTCGAGCCCACCCTGCTGGGGGCGGGCTGGGTGGCGGTCACGCTGGCTGCGGTGGCCTGGACGCTCACCCGGGTGCGCTACGCCGCGACCATCGAGCTGGAGAGCCGGCGGGTCGTCGTCGGCTCCCGGGCGTGGGGCGAGGTCGTGGTCCGCAACGAGATGAGCCGGGCCAGCCTGCCGACGACGATCTCGCTGCCGGTGGGAGCGGCGTCGGCCAGCTTCCGGGTCGCCGGCCTCGGCCGCGGGGAGGAGCACCGAGAGGTGTTCTCGGTGCCGGCGCGGCGACGTGGCGTGATCACCCTCGGGCCGGTGGCCGCGGTGCACGGCGACCCGCTCGGCCTGCTGCGCCGCGAGCAGTCGTGGAGCGAGCCGGTGGAGCTGTTCGTGCATCCGCGCACGGTGGCGCTGGACGCCGACACCAGCGGCTTCCTGCGCGACATCGAGGGGGTCACCACCCAGGACCTCTCCTCCTCCGACGTGTCGTTCCACGCGCTGCGCGACTACGTGCCCGGCGACGACCGGCGGTCGGTGCACTGGCGCACCACCGCCCGGGTCGGCCGGCTGATGGTGCGGCAGTTCGAGGAGACCCGGCGCTCCCACCTGCTGGTGATGCTGTCGCTGCGCCCCGAGGAGTACGCCGACCACGACGACCTGGAGACCGCCGTCTCCGTCGCGGGCTCCCTGGCGCTGCACGCCCTGCGCGAGGAGCGCGACGTGAGCCTCGTCACCCAGCGCGGCCGGTTGACCTTCGCCGCGGGCCCCGGCCTGCTCGACAAGCTCGCCGCCGTCGAGCCGGCCCCGGACGCCCACGGCGTCATCGACCTGGTCGGCCAGGGGGTCGCCGCCGTGCCGGCGGCATCGGTCGCGGCGCTGGTGACCGGCACCCGGGTGCAGGCGCGCGAGCTGCACGCCGCCGCCCGCCAGCTCCCGCTCGACGTGCGCGCGTTCGCGGTGCGCTGCGACGCCGGCCGCGCGCTGACCCGCAACCGGGTGGGGGCGCTGTCCGTGCTCGACGTCGGGACCGTCGAGGACCTGCCGGCCGGGATGCGGGGGCTGCGGTGACCCGACGACAGCTGGTCGACCTCGGCGCGATGGCGCTGCTGCTCGGCGCGGGCGTGCTCTCCTTCGGGCCGGTGTTCGACGGCCGGGTGGGCTATGTCGCCGCCGGCGCCGGCGTCCTTCTCGGCGGCGGGGCGGCGGTGCTCGGCGCGTGGCGGGGGTGGGGCTTCTTCTCCGTCGCGGCGCTCGTGGTGGCGGCGTACTTCCTGGCCGGCGGGCCGGTCGCCCTGCCCGACACCCTGGTCGCGGGGGTCCTGCCCTCGGCGGAGACGCTGAACCGCCTGCTGTTCCTCGGCTTCCAGTCGTGGCGTGACCTGCTCACCGTGACGCCGCCGGCCGACGCGTTCGCCGGGCCGGCGGTGGTGCCGTTCCTGTCGGGGCTGGGGTCGTCGGCGCTGGCGGTGAGCGCAGCGCTCCGGCTGCAGCGCTGGTCGCTGCTCGCGGTGCCGCCGGCGTTGGCACTCCTCGTCGTCGGCATCCTGTGGGGCGTCAAGCAGGCTCCGCTGGCGGGGCTGCTGGGCGTTGTCGTCGCCGTGGTCGCCCTGGCGTGGGCGGCGTGGCGGCAGTGGCGCCGCCGCGACGACGACTCCGCCGAGATCCTCCAGCGCCCGGCATCGGCGCAGCCCCGGTTGCAGCAGGGGGCGCTCGCCGGCCTGCTGCTCGGGCTGGCCGCGGTGGCCGGCGTCGGGGTCGCGGTGGCGGCACCCCATGACGACCGCTACGTGCTGCGCGAGGACGTCACGCCGCCGCTGGACCTGCGCGACTACGCCACCCCGCTGACCCTCTTCCGCTCCTTCGAGCGCGACCGCAAGCAGGCCGTGCTGTTCACCGTCGACGGGCTCCCCGAAGGCGCCCGGATCCGGCTGGCGGCCCTCGACACCTACGACGGGAACGTGTTCCGCGTGGGGGAGGGGTCGGCCGGCTTCCGGCGGGTCGGCACCACGATCGCCGCCTCCCGGCCCGGCGAGGCGGCGGTGACCTCGCTGGCCGTCTCTATCGACGACTACGCCGGAGTGTGGCTTCCCGGCAGCGGCGACCTGCGGGGCGTGCGCTTCGAGGGGCGGGACAGCTCGCTGCTGGCCGACGGGCTCTACTACAACCCCGACACCGGCAACGCGCTCACCACGGCCGGCCTGCGCGCCGGGTCGGCGTACACCCTGGAGGTCGCGCTGCCCGACGAGCCCGGCGCCGCCACACTCGAGGCGGCGCGGGTCTCCGACGCGGTGCTCCCGGAGCCGCGCGGGGTGCCCGACATCGTGGGCAAGCTGGCGCCCGAGCTGGTCGGTAGGGCCGAGACGCCCTACGACCAGCTCACCGCCCTCAGCGAGCAGCTGCGCAGCCAGGGCTACTTCTCCGACGGCTCGCGCAGCCAGTCGCGCCCCGGCCACACCACCGAGCGGATCTCGACCTTCCTGTCCGGCACCCAGCTGGTCGGCGACGACGAGCAGTACGCCGTCGCGATGGCGCTGCTGGCGCGCCATCTGCGCCTGCCCGCACGCGTGGTGATGGGGTTCGTGCCCCAAGAGCCGCCGTCCGGCGGCCCGCTGCCGGTCACCGGTGCCGACGCCCGGGTGTGGGTGGAGGTCGACTTCGGCGAGCTGGGGTGGGTGCCGTTCGACCCGACCCCCGAACGCGACAAGACGCCGGACGCGAAGGCACCCCAGCCGCAGGACGACCCGCAGCCCGAGGTGCTGCCGCCGCCCGACCCGCCCCGGGAGCCACCGGCGCCGCCACTGGACTCCGCCGAGGACGACCGCGACCGCGACGACGAGGCCTCCCGCGCCTGGGTGGTCGTCGTGCTGTGGGTCGCCGCCGGCGTGGGCGTCCTGCTGCTCGCCGTGCTGCCGCTGGCACTCGTGGCGTGGGCCAAGCGACGGCGGCGGCGCCGTCGGCTCGCCTCCGCCCGGCCCGCGGACAGGGTCTCCGGCGCCTGGGACGAGGTCGTCGACCACGCGATCGACGCCGGGTTCCCGCGGCCCGTGGTCGCGACTCGGCGGGAGACCGCCGGGGTCCTGGCCGACCACTACCCGGTGGCGGGGTCGGTCGCCGTGGCCGACCGCGTCGACCGGTCGGTCTTCGGCGCCGCCGACCCGCCGCCCGAGGAGGTCGATGACGTCTGGGGCGAGGTCGACCGGCTCCGCGCTGAGCTGGGCGCCGGGCTGGGCCGGACCGGTCGGCTCCGGGCGCGCTACTCCACGCGGTCGCTGCGCGGTCGGCGCCCGGCCGGCCGGGTGGGGCGGCTGCTCCGGAGGGGCGGTCTGCGCCGTTCCGGCCAGCGCCGCAGCCGGGACAGGGAGAATGCCGCTGACGAGACCCGAGGAGGGCAGCGGTGACGATCGTGGTGCGGTGGACGGCCGGGCGGCAGCACGGCCTGGCCTGGCCCGGCGGGGTCGCGCTGCTCCACGGGTCGCTCCCGGTGCCGCTGGTGGGGGAGCTGCTGGAGGGGCTGGTGGCCCGGCCCGGCGACCTCCCGGAGGTGTGCCGACGGCTGGACAGCGCGGTGCCGACGGTGCCGGCGGCGGTGGCGGTGCACGCCGACGGCGTCGTGGCCGCGGCACTGCGCACGCCGGACGGGTGGACCCGGCAGCAGCTGGGCCGGGTCGCCGGCGTGCGCCTGGTGCTCGACGCCCTTCCTGCCGCGCACGACCCCGCACCCGACCCGGTGGCCCGGCCGCTGCAGGTCGGGATGGTGCCCGCCGAGTCGCTGGTGTGGCGGGTGCCGGCCGGGGAGACCGCCTCGGCGCCGGCAGCCGAGCGGCTCGCCGAGCTGCCCGACGCGCAGCCCGACGCGCAGCCCGACGCGCGGCCCGACGCGCGGCCGGATGAGCGGCCGTCGGATCCCCCATCGGGGCTGATCACCGGTGTCCCGCGGCACCTGGGGCGGCCGCCGGCCGGCGTACCTCCGGAGCGGGGCGCGTCGGTGCCCGCGAGGAAGCCCGTGTCGGCGGCGCCGGAGAGGCCGTCGGCCGCGACGCCGGATCCCGCCGCCGAGCAGCTGCCCGAGCCCGACCACGACGGGCTGACGGTGGCCCAGGCGGTCGGCCGCGGGGCCAGGGTCGAGCCGCAGGCGGGCGACCCCCGGTCGGTGCTGGCGCTGGTCTGCCCGCAGGGGCATCCCAACCCGCCGTCGCGGCCGGTGTGCCGCTCCTGCCTGCTGGCGCTGTCGGGCCCGGCCCGACGGGTGCCGCGCCCGGTGCTGGGGGTGGTCCGCGGCGCGGGCGTCGAGCAGGAGCTCTCGGCTCCGGTGGTGGTCGGCCGCAAGCCGCGCCGGCAGGCCGGCAGCACCGAGGAGCCGCTCCTGGTGCCGCTCGCCGTGCCGCACGTCTCCGGGTCCCACGTGGAGCTCCAGATCGACGGCTGGACGGTGCTCGCGCGCGACCTGGAGTCGACCAACGGCACGTTCCTCCGCCGGCGGGGCGAGCCGACGATGCGGCTCTCCTCGACTCCGACGCCCCTGGTCGACGGCGACGTGCTCGATCTGGGCCACGGCGTGCAGCTGACCGTCGAGGGGATGCCGTGACCGGACCCCCGCCCCGCCCGCCCGAGATCCCCGGCTTCCGCTACGTCGAGGTGCTGGGTCGGGGCGGGTTCGCGGACGTGTTCGCCTACGAGCAGCTCGGGCTGGGACGGCGGGTGGCCGTGAAGGTGATGCTGGAGGGGATCACTCGCGACAGCCAGCGGCTGTTCGAGTCCGAGGCCAGCGTGATGGCCCGGCTGTCCAACCACCCCTCGATCGTCTCGATCTACCAGGCCGGCGCGGCGGCCGACGGCCGGCCGTTCCTGGTGATGGAGCACTGCCCGCCGCCCCCTCTGGCCGCCCGGCTGCGGCAGCAGCCGCTGAGCGTCGGCAAGGCGCTGGAGGTCGGCATCCAGATCGCTGGGGCCGTCGAGAGCGCCCACCGGATCGGGGTGCTGCACCGCGACATCAAGCCCGCCAACATCCTCTTCACCGAGTTCGGCCGGCCGGCGCTCACCGACTTCGGCATCTCGGTGACCACCCACCACGGGGTCGGCCAGGGCGTCAACGGCCTCTCGGTGGCCTGGGCGCCGCCGGAGCAGATCGAGGGCGACGGGCCGACGGACGCGTCGGCCGACGTCTACTCCCTGGCGGCCACGATCTGGGCGACGCTGGTCGGACACGGCCCGTTCATCCGCCGGGGAGAGCGCAACGACGACGGCACCGTCGGCCAGCGGGTGCGCACCGAGCCGGCCCCGCGCACCGGCCGGGACGACGTCCCGGTCGAGCTGGAGCGGGTGCTGGCCACGGCGCTGGCCAAGCGGCCCGAGCAGCGCTACGCCACCGCGATGGAGCTGGCGCGCGCCCTGCAGCAGGTGCAGGCCCAGCAGCGGATGTCGGTGACCGGCGTCGACGTCCGCGACGAGCAGCCGACCACGACCGAGCGCCACGTCGAGGGTGGCACCCGGGTCTCCAGCTTCGTGGTGATCGACCCCGACGCGGCTGCGGCCGGACGAGCCGGCACCGGGTCGGCCACCGGGTCGGCCACCGGGTCGGCTGGTGCAGCGGCGACCGAGCACGCGTCGGTGCCGACCGGCAGCCGCTCGCTCCCGACCGGGCGGCCCGGTGCCGGGACGGACGACGACCTCGGCTGGGGAAGCCACGCCGCCGGCGACACCGTCGTACGCCGGCCGGCCGAGGCCGCCGCCCCGCCGCCCCGGCGGTCCCGGAGCCGTTGGTGGACCGTCGCCGGCTCCGTCGCGGGTCTTGTGGCGGCGGCGGTCGTCGCCGTCCTCGCCCTTCCGCGCCTCGCCGACCAGCCACCCGACCCGGGCACCCTCAGCCCCGACCCCACCCGGTCGGCGCAGCCGCAGGACCCGCTGGGCGAGGTGGTGCCCGCGCCGACCGACGTGCGGGTGCGGGTGCGCGGCGACCGCGCGGTGGTGCGCTGGAGCAACCCGGAGCCGCAGGACGGCGACACCTTCCTGGTGCAGGTGCAGGACGTGCCGCCGCCGCCGCCGGAGCAGGTGTCGGGGCTGCGGGTGGTGGTTCCGGCCACGCCGGGGCGCACCTGCGTGGAGGTCTCGCTGGTGCGGGTCACCGGCCGGGCCAGCGTCACCCCTGCCCAGGCCTGCTCCGCCGGCTGAGCACTCCCGGCGCCGGCGGCAGCCGGCCGCGTTCAGAGCTGGTCGAGCAGCCAGCTCGGCCCGACGGTGGTGGCCCCCACACCCGCCAGCCGGGCGGCGAGGGCACGATCGGCGGTGACGACCGTGACCTCAGCGCCGGTCGCGGCGGCCTCGCCCGCGACGGCCACGATCGTGCTGTCGCCGTCGCGGGGGGCGTGCACGGTCTCCAGGTGGGCGTCGCGGCCGGCTCGCACCCCCTGCTTGGCGTGGCCCTCCAGCACCAGCACCACCCGGTCTCCGGGCACATCTGCGGTCAGCAGCGCGTCGTGGAGGCGGGCAGCGGCGCCGGGCCGGTCCTTCCACCAGCCGTCGGGACGGGCACCGACGACGTTGGCGGCGTCGACGACGAGGACGGAGGCCATCGGCCCAGCCTAGGCCCGACGGGTCGACCCGAGGTGGTGACGGGTCAGCCGACGGGCAGCGCGGCGGGCTCGACCGGCGGGTCGAGCTCGTGGTCGGGCGCCGGCGCCGCGGGGGTCTCCGGCTCGACGTCGAGGTGCGGCAGCAGCCGGTCCAGCCAGCCGGGGAGCCACCAGTCGGCCGAGCCCAGCAGCGTCATGGCCGCGGGCACCAGAACCAGCCGGACCAGCGTCGCGTCCACCAGGACCGCGGTCGCGAGCCCGAGGCCCAGCATCTTCAGGACCGGGTCCTCGCCCAGCACGAAGCCGCCGAAGACGGCCACCATGATCGCCGCGGCCGAGGAGATCGTTCGCGCGGTCACCGCCGAGGCCGTGCACGACGGCGTCCTCGGCGTCACCGGTGCGCAGCCACTCCTCGCGGATCCGCGACAGCAGGAACACCTCGTAGTCCATCGACAGCCCGAAGAGGATCGCGAACAGGAACAGCGGGATGAACGAGATGATCGGCACGGTCGTCTCCAACCCGATCAGGGAGGCGCCCCAGCCGCACTGGAAGACCATGACCAGCACGCCGTACGCCGCGCCGACGCTGAGCAGGTTGAGCACCGCCGCCTTGAGCGGCAGCAGCACCGACCGGAACACCACCATCAGGAGCAGGCACGACAGCACCACCACGGCGGTCACCAGCAGCGGCAGCCGCTCCTGGACGCGCTGGCTGAGGTCGCCGAGGCTCGCCCCGTAGCCGCCCACGTGGGCCTGCGCGTCGGACCGGGCCACGGCCGCGGGCAGCACCTCGGCGCGGAGCCGATCGATGGTGTCCGTCGTCGCCCGATCCTGGGGCGAGGTGGTGGGCTGAGCCATCACCACGGTGACCGTGGCGTCGGGTGCGGCGGGCACCGCCTGGGCCGCGACGATGCCGGGGTCGGCCACCAGGGCCGCGACCACGTCGTCGACCGCCGCCGGAGCGGTGGTGTCGAGGGCGACGACCAGTGGCCCCGTCGCTCCGGGGCCGAAGCCGTCGGAGATCAGGTCGTAGGCCCTTCGCTCGGTGCGCGACTCCGGCATGCTCCCCTGGTCGGGCAGGCCCAGCCGCAGCCCGAGCACCGGCAGCGCCAGCGCGACGAGGACCGTGGCTCCGCAGAGCGAGGTAGCCGGTGGCATGCCGCGTCACGTGGCGGCCCCAGCGCTCCCAGCGGCGGGCGGTGCCCGCGACCGCCGTACGCCGACCGGGCAGGCGGTCCAGGAGCCGGCCGACGCGGCCGCGTCGGGTGATCCGGTCGCCGGCCAGGCCGAGGAGGGCCGGCAACAGGGTGAGCGCCGCGAGCACCATCACGAGCACGACGATGGCGATGCCGACCCCGCCGGCCGCGACGAAGGGAAGGCCCGCGAACGCCAGGCCGAGGATCGCCACGACGACGATGCCGCCGGCGAAGAGGACCGACTGGCCTGCGGTCGCCACGGCTCGACCCACGGCGTCGGGCACGACCGCGCCGGCGGCCCGCTGCTCGCGGAACCGGGTGAGCAGCAGCAGCGCGTAGTCGATGCCGACCCCGAGCCCGACCATCGCGGCCATCGCCGGCGCCCAACGGGGGATGTCGATCAGGTGGGCGGCCAGCGGCAGCAGGCTGGCGCCGACGAGCAGCCCACCGAGCGCGATCGCCACCGGCAGCCCGGCCGCGAGCAGCGACCCGAACGCGAACAGCAGGATGACCAGGGCGACGACCAGCCCGAGCGCCTCGCCGACGTTGGTCGGGGAGTCCTCGAAGCTGAAGTAGAGGTCGCCGCCGGCCTCGACCTGCAGCGACGAGCCGGCGCCGGCATCGGCCACGGCGCTCTTGAGCGAGGCGAGGTCGATCCCGCCCGAGCTCCTCGATGGGCGGGTACTGCAGCGTCACCAGCGCGACGCGCCCGTCCGGAGAGACCTGCTCGTCGGCCTCCACCACCGCGGAGGCGGCGGCCACCCGGTCGCGGAGCGCGGCGAGGTCGGCCCGGGCACTGGGGTCGCCGAACGTCACCGCGCTCTGCCGTGGGGTGGCGACGACGTACGCCGTCATGCCGGCGCGGTCACCGCCCGCACCGGCCAGCAGGTCGGTGGCCGCCTGGCTGTCGGTGCCGGGCGCGGCCATCGTGTCCTCGAGGGTGCGGCCGACCCCGGCGGAGGCGGCGAGGACCAGCACTGAGGCGAGCAGCCAGGCGCCCAGCGCGGGCCAGGGGTGACGGGCCGACCAGCGACCCCAACGGAACAGCAGCGACGACATGGTGCCTCTCCTTGCGTCGGACGGGCCGGGTCGTTCCCGGCTGGTCCAGGCTGGCCGCGGTGGGTGCTGCTCGTGATCGGCATCGAGGCCTGACCCGGGTCGCCCGACCGGAGGGGCCGCGGGTCCTCCTTGTGGCGGATCCGCCCGGACGCCCGGGGTCCCTAGGCTGGGCCGGTGAACTCCGGCAGGCGCTCCGGAACGAGCCGCGCCCGGCGCGGGTCCCGTCCCGGGACTGGCGCGACTGGGCGCTGGTCGGCGCGGCCTGGGCGACGGCGCTGGGGGAGGCGATCTGGCGGCCCGACGTCGACCTGGCGGCCCGCGGTCACCGTCGTGGCGCTGGTGACCATCGCGACGCTGCTGTGGCGGCGCGACGCATCCGCTGGTCTCGGTGGTCGTCGGGTTCGGGCTGGGCATGGTGCTCACGACGGCCAGCTGGTCGGCGACACCCCCGACCTCGGGCTCTACACGATGATCGTGCGTCCTGGTGCTGCTCTACGCGCTGGTCCGTTGGGGGTCGGGCCGCGAGATCGTGGTCGGGCTGGCGTTCGTGGCCGTGACGGCGGCGTACGCCATGGTCGCCGACCTACACCGGGCCCGGCGACGTGGTCGGCGGCGTCCGCGGTGCTGCTGGCGGCGGTCGCCGGCGGGGCGGCCTTCCGCTACCGCGCCGACGTCTGGGAGCGCCGGCTCTGACCGGAATCCGCAGCGAGGAGCGCGTCGGGCTCGCCCGCGAGCTGCACGACACCGTCGCCCACCACGTCTCGGCGATCGCCGTCCAGGCCCAGGCGGGTCGCGCCGTGGCCGCCACCCGCCCCGAGGCGGCCGTGGAGACGCTGGCGTCGATCGAGGAGGAGGCGTCGCGCACGCTGGCCGAGATGCGCGCGATGGTGCGGGTGCTGCGCGACGGCACGGCGGCCGACTACGCCCCGCAGCCCGGCGTCGCCGACCTGCTGCGGCTGGCCCGCCCGGACTCACGGCCCCGGTGTCGACGTGCGCCTGCGGGCGAGCTGGCGGAGCTCCCGGCCCGGTGGAGCGGCGCGTCTACCGGCTCGCGCAGGAGTCGCTGACCAACGCGCTGCGGCACGCCCACAACGCCGCGCGGGTCGAGATCCGAGGTGGTCGGCGACGCGAGCACGGGTGCGAGCTGCGCGTGACCGACGACGGCCAGTGCCGACCCGGCGCGCCGGCGAGCCGCGGCTTCGGGCTGCTCGGCATGCGCGAGCGCGTGGCAGCTGCTCGGCGGCTCGCTCACGCCGGGCCGGCGCCCGAGGGCGGCTGGGCGGTGCGACGCCGAGCTGCCGCGGAGGAGGCGCCGTGACGAGGCGGTGAAGCCGATCCGGGTGGTGGTGGCCGACGACCAGGAGCTGGTGCGGACCGGGCTGTCGATGATCCTCGACGCCCAGCCCGGCATCGAGGTCGTCGGCGAGGCCGTCGACGGCCACGCCGGCGGTCGAGCTGGCGCAGCGGCTGCGGCCCGACGTGCTGCCTGGTCGACATCCGGATGCCCGGCTCGACGGCGTCGAGGTGACCCGAGCGGCTCGCCGGGCCCGGGCGTGCCGAGACCCATCGCGGTCGTGGTGATCACGACGTTCGACCTCGACGAGTACGTCCACGGCGCCCTCCGGGCCGGCGCCCGAGGCTTCCTGCTCAAGGACGCCGGGCCCGAGCTGCTGGTCCAGGCGGTGCACGCGGCCGCCGCACGGCGACGCGCTGATCGCACCCAACATCACCCGCCGGCTGCTCGCCACCCTGGCCGGCCCAGGACCCGCCGCGCCGAGCCGTGCCCAGCCGATCGAGCCGCTCACCGACCGCGAGGAGGAGGTGCTGGCGCTGGTCGCCCGCGGCCGCACCAACGCCGAGATCGCCGCCGAGCTCTTCATCGGCCTGACCACCGTGAAGACCCACGTCGCGCGCCTGCTGACCAAGCTCGGCGCCCGCAACCGGGTCGAGATCGCGATGTGGGCCTACGACACCGGACGCCTCGCCGAAGGCCCCGGCTGATCGTGGGCTCAGCGGCCGGGTGCGTCAGGCGCGGCCGACGATCTGGGTGATCTCGACGATGACGAACTCGGCGGGGCGGAGGGGGGCGACGCCCACGAAGCAGACGAGCCGGCCGGCGTCGAGGTCCGCCTGCGTCATCGTGGACCGGTCGCAGCGCACGAAGTAGGCCTCCTCGGGCGTGGCCCCCTGGAACGCGCCCGAGCGCCACTGCGCGTGCAGGAAGTCCTCGACCGACCGGCGTACGTCGGCCCAGAGGGGCTCGCCGTGAGGCTCGAACACGACCCACTGGAGTCCTTGGTCGAGCGAGCGCTCGAGCGACAGAAGCAGCCGGCGGATCGGGACGTAGTCGAGCCCCTCCTCACCAGGGCCGGTGCGGGCGCCCCAGACCAGCAGCCCCCGGTCGGGGAAGGCGCGGACCGGATTGACGTCGGGGACCGCAGGCAACGGCTCGGCGACCAGCCCGATGACCGGCTCGCCGGCCGGGGCCTTCCAGACGCCGCGCTCGCGGTCGACCCGCCGCACCACGCCGGCCACCGCGGCCGCCGTCCACACCCGCTGCCCGGACGCGTCACGCAGCCGCGGCGTGTAGCCGGCCGCATGGTCGCCGACCCCGGCCGGCAGCGTCCCGTCGGGGCAGTCGAGCAGCAGGAACCGTCGGTGCTCGACGCACCAGGCATGCGCCTCCGCCTCCCGACCGCGGACCAGCGACGGGGCCGCCACGAGCACGGTGGCTTCGGTGTCGGCCAGGGCCGCCAGGCCGGCCGTCAGCTCGCCCGTGCGCACCACGAGGACCGCGTCGCCACCCTGGGCGAGGTACGCCGCCACCGCGCGCCGCAGCGGGCTGTCGCGGCCGCCGTACACCCGGTCGTACGCCGGCAGCGCGGCGACCTCCACGGCCGTGTCGCGCGGACCCCGGCGGGCGCGGCCGAGCATGGCCGCCTGCTCCGCGGCCACGCGCAGCGATCGCGGGTCGGGGGTCTCGTCGACGGTCACGCCGGCCATCGTCCCATGGTGGGGGGGGCCGGCCCTGTGGCTCAACGCCCGTGGCGGGCCCGCCCCGGAGGCCGACCTCCTGCGACCTCCTGCCGGCCTCAGGGGCGGGCCAGGGTCGCCTGAGGGGGTCTCCGGATCCCCCGGGACCGGCCGGGCCGCCAGCCTGGTCGCATGACACTCTCGCTCTCGCGCCGCGCGCGTCTGGGACTGGGCCTCGCCACGGCCGGCTGCCTGCTGGTCGGCCTCTACGCCATGGCGCTGACTGCCTCCGGCTACCGGCTGCTGCCGGCCGACATCGCCGCGAACGGCTTCCCGCTGGCGCTCCGGCTGCACATCACCACCGCCGGGGTAGCGCTGCTGCTGGTGCCGTGGCAGCTGTGGCCGGGGCCTCGGCGGCGATGGCCGGCGCTGCACCGCCGGGTCGGCAAGGCGTACGCCGCCGCCGCGCTCGCCGGCGGCCTGTCCGGCCTGGCCGCGGCGTTCTCTACCCAGCACGGCCCGCTGGCCGCCGCGGGGTTCGCCGCACTCGGCGTGGCCTGGACCGGCACCACCCTGGCGGCGCTGCAGGCGGCGCTGCGACGAGACCTGGTCGCCCACCGCCGCTGGGCGCTGCGGTCGTTCGCCAGCGCGTTCGCCGCGGTCACGCTCCGGCTGGAGCTGCCGCTGGCCGCGATGCTGGGGGTCCCCTTCGCCACGGCCTACCCGCTGGTGGCCTGGCTCTGCTGGGTGCCCAACCTGCTGGTGGCCGAGTGGTGGCTGGCCCGGCGTCGCGTCGAAACCCCGCGCCGGGTGGGTGCGACGGCCGAACGGGTCTGACCTCGGGCGAGCCCTCAGGGACGGCGACGGGCGTAGACGACCGCGCCGACGACGGTGAGTACCAGCAACCCGGCCCCGATCAGGACTCCGAACACGAGCAGCAGACCGGACATGGCAGTCCCCCTCCAGAGGTGCTTCCCAGTCAGACGCCGGGCATGCCGCGAACGCTACCGGGGGTCCGCGTGGGCTCGGCCAGGTGCGGAACTGGTCTAGGCAGGTGACGATGGCAACAGTCGAAGCTCGGGGAGACGCGATCTACCCCTATCGAGCACGCTCTCACCCTGAAGGGGCACCCCTCGCCCCTCTGGGACCGGATTTCTGCCCGAAACAGGAAAATCTGTCCCAGAAACCTACGGTGGAGTAGCCCGGAGTGGCCCTCGCACCGCATCATGTTGCACCGTTGTGCCCAGCAGTTTGTCTCAGGCACTTGCCAAGATGTGCCTGACTGCTGTCACATCGATTTCATCACCACTACCCCTCTGAAGGAGCTCCTCATGTCTCGGTTCGTTGCCGCTTTCGTTGCCGCCGTCTGCACCCTCACCCTGTCCACGCTGGCCTCGCCCGCCGACGCTGCGAAGCCGACCGCCGACCGCAACGGTGGCTGGTGCTGCTGACGAGCAGCGCCGCCCCCGCCTGAGTAGCTCTTCGGCTCGGGCTCGGGGCTCCGGCCCGGGATGGGACTCCCACCCGGGCCGGGGCTCCAACCCGGGCCGGCAGAGGCTCAGCAGCGCGGCTCAGCTCAGTGCCGGAAGGCGGAACGCCGGTCTCTCGTGCACGGGCAGCAGCACCCGCGAGGCGCCCAGGCACTCCCCGGCGCAGCGGTAGGCATGGGCAGCGCGGTCTCGATTGCCGGCGGCCGTGGCCGCCTCGCCGAGCTCGAACCAGAGCTGGGCGACGCCGCGGTCGGTGCCGAGGAGATCGAGCAGCGCCCTCGCGCTCGCGAACTCTTCGGCGATCGACGCTCCGCTGATGGTGAGTGCCAGCACTCGCAACACGTTGACCTCGGCGGACAGCACCGGGTCCTGGTGGCAGACATCGGCGGGCACCCCGTCGACAAGGCGCAGGGCAAGCTCGGGGTCCACCTCTCGGATGGCGAGTCGCGCCAGCGCGAGCGTGTTGTGCGCGTGGTCGACCGGGCTGGCGCTCGACCAGGAGAGCTCGCGCTCGGCCAGGTCGAGCAGCCCACGGATCTCGTCGGTGTTCGTGCTGGGGTCGCGCAGCAGGGTGAGCGCGAGCTGGGTGCGGAACCTCGCCAGGTTGCGGTTGCTGCTGCCGGTCTCGAGCACGGTGAGTGCCTTGCCGGCAAGCTCCACGGCCCGCTGGAGGTGGCCGCACTCCCGCTCGATCATGCTGGCGTTCCAGTAGGCCGCCGCCTGCGCCTCGGGCGAGGCGTTGGCCTCGGCCGCCTTGATGGCGCGACGAGCCATCCGGGTCGCCACTCCGACGTCGCCGTTCTCGAAGTAGGCGCCGGCGACGGTCATCGACAGGCGGACGTGCTCGGTGGTCCCGGCCAGGCCACGGGTCTCCATCAACCGCAGCACTCGCTCGCCGGAGGTGATCGCCTGGGGGAAGTCGCCGATGTCGCGGTAGCACCGGGAGAGCGCGATGCCGACCGTGGCGGCAGCGTCGTCGTCGGCGTCCTCGGCCTGCAGGTCCTCCAACGAGATGATCGCGGCGTGCAGGTCGCCCATCGCCTCGTAGCAGAGGGCGTGCACGAGGCGGACCCGGCGGGCCAGGTCGGGCCAGGGCGACAGGTCGGCGGACTCGAGGAGGTCGGCGGTCAGGGTGACCGCCTCATCGACGTCGCCGCCGGCCAGCGCGAGCTCGGCGCGGTCGACATCGTGGTGTCGCGCGAGCGCCTCGGCGGCCTCGACGCCCGTCTCGAGGAACTCCGGCGTGACGCCGAGCCGCGCGGCGAGCATGGCCAGGGCCTCGCGGCTGGGCTGGCGGGCCCCCGACTCGATCCGCGAGACGTACCCGACGGAGTACTCCGTGCCCGCCAGATCGCCCTGCGTCATTCCTCGAGCGAGGCGTGCCTCACGTATCCTCTGTCCCAGATCGGCCGACGCAATAACACTCGCGCTGTCCCGAGAACTCACCGTCGTGCCCCCTTTCGTCTGTGTCAATTCCGGCCAAGACTACGCACTGAGGTCGCAGATGTCTCCTGCATGGTCGAACCTGACCCAGGAGGACTAAACAACCCCTGACCCGCGGGTGCCGGCGCCTGGCCCGGCCGCACAGGGCGGGTTGAGTTTTTGCCAAGGTCGGTTGACGATTCCGAGACGGGCCGGGCAACCGTGGGTTACAACTTTCCTATCAGTAGCCCTCTGGACTCGGGAGAGAGCACCTTGTCGACTAGCACCTTCGAACGGCTCCGCCAGCGGCGCGCCCAGGCCGCCGGTGAGGACCTTGCCGCGCTCGCGTCGGGCTCGGTCGACCGGTTGATGGCCGACCTGGACTCCACGCTGACCCGCGAGCGAGCTCGCCGACACGCCGAGAAGGACCAAGAGGCGCGATCTGCCGCCGAGTGCCTCGAGGCGCTGGGTGACCAGACCACCTGGTGGCTGCACCGGCTCGGCTCGGCCGCGGCCGACCACGTCGACCACGTCGCACTCACCCCGTCGGGGATCTGGGTCGTCGCCCTGTGGCACGAGCCCGGGGCCCGCGTCGAGGTCGTCTTCTCCGGAGGCCCCGGCACCGAGCGGCTGATCGTGCGCGGCAAGGACCGCAGCGACCGGGTGCACCTGCTCGCGGCCCAGCACCGGGCCGTCCGCCACGCGCTGGCGGCGTACGACGTCCCGGTGCGCGGCATGCTGGCCTTCCTCGACGCGCAGCTGCCGACGATCTGGGCACCGACGATCGGCGACTTCCCGGTGGCGGACGCCGAGCTCGCCCACGACGAGCTGACCGCCGACGGCCGCGTCGACGACCGGCTCCGACTGGAGCTGCGCCGGGTGCTTCGCTCGTCGTTCCCCTCCTCCTGAGAAGCCGGATCGACCGGCCTCTCAGCCGCAGCGCCCCAGGGTCGTCCGCTCGAAGGCGGCGCGTCCGTCCTGCGCGACGGCAGCCAGCCGGTCCGCTTCCGTGGACAGCGCGGACGAGCATGCGTCCCGCCGGCGGCGCAGGTCGCGGTGATGCCACCAGATGGTGACGTCCGCGCAGCCGGCCCGGGCTGCCCGGACCAGCTGATCGCGGTCCTGCGCCTCGCCCGCGACCAGGTCGAAGATCCCGCGTCGGGTGCTGCCGTCGGGCACTTGGGCGAGCGTGGGCCGGACATAGCGTGCCATCGCCACGATGGGCTCCCAGGCGCGGTCCACCGCGGCATCGGCAGCCGCGACGCAGCCGGCCAGCGCCGCCTCCTCCCGTTCGCGGGCCCACCTGTCCGTTCCCACCAGGGCTCCGATGGCCACCACGGCGACCAGCAGCAGCGTCGTGATCCTGCGCCACGGCCAGGGGTCGCCCGTCCCCTGCTGGAGGACCTCGCCCTCGCCCGTGTGAGGCACGGCCGGCCTCAGCGAGCCCGGGCCAGGGCGCGCCGGACCATGCGCGGGGACGGGTTGGTGTGCGGGACGCCGTCGATGACGACGGTGGGCACGGTCTCGGCGCCGCCGTTGACGCTGCGGACGTACGCCGCCGCGTCGTCGTCGTCCCAGATGTTCACCCACGCCGCTCGGTCGGCGTAGCGGCGCACGCGGGCGCCCAGGGTGGCGCAGAACGCGCAGCCGGGGCGCCAGTAGATCGCGACCCCGCGCTCGGCCTGTCGGAGCGCGTCGGAGTGTCCGGTGGCAGGCGGCAGGCCGCGAACGCGGTCCCACAGTCCCATGGGGCCTTCTCTCAGGAGCCGTCGAGCCGGGCCTGCTGCTCCACCCACGCCCACATCCGCGCGACCTGGTCGGGTGTGGCCACCGTGCGGCGGAGCAGATGCGGGGAGCGGACGCGTCGATCGTGCCAGAGCCCGCCGCCCGTGGGCGGGGGCGTCTGTGCCGCCAGCCACACCGTGGTGTCGGCCCCGCTCTCCGCGTCGCGGAGGAACGGCCCGATCACCGTCCGGAACGCCGGCAGCGAGTCGGCCACCCCGGGGGTGTCGGCCCAGCCCGGGTGGGTGGCGTAGGCGTGCACGCCGTGGGGGCTCCACCGCTGCTCGAGCACCTCGAGGAGCTCGACCTGGGCCCGCTTGGAGCGGGCGTAGGCGGTGGTCCCGGAGTAGTCGCCGGTGAGGTACTCAGGGTCGTCCTCGCGCAGCCGCTGGGCATACATCCCGCCCGAGGTGATCAGGATGACCCGCGAGCCGGTGCGCAGCGCGGGCAGCAGCTGCTCGGTCATCGCGACCGGGCCGAGCAGGTGCAGCGCCATCGTCAGCTCATGGCCCTGCGGCGACTCCTGCCGGGTGGCGGGCAGGGCGCCGGCGTTGTGCACGAGGATGTCGAGCGGGTGCCCGGCCTCGCGCAGCTCTCCGGTGAACCGGGCGATGTCGTCGAGGTCGGAGACGTCGCATCGCCACAGGTGCAGCGAGGACCCCGGCACCTGCTGGCGCAGGTCGGCCAGCACCCGGCGACCCTTCATCTCGTCGCGCACGAGCAGGTGGACCTCCGCCCCGAGCTCCGCCAGACCGGCGACGGTGGCGATGCCGAGGCCGGACGAGGCGCCCGTGACCAGCGCCGCCTGGCCGCGAAGCGCGTCGGGCCCCGGGTCGGCCGGCCAGCCGGGCAGCCGGCGGCGGACGGCGTACCCCACCGCGGAGAAGCCGGGGGCGACGGTGCGGTCCATGGCGGTGTCGATCAGGCGTGCGGGGCTCATGGTCATGAGGCTATCCAGACGCCGAAGGGGGGCTCCGCGGGGCTCGCTGGCGAGGTTGAAGGCGCCCACGGGAATTGAGTACGATCGACTCAAGTTATCTTCTAGTGAGGGGCGCGATCAGTGCCCCGGACCCCATCGTCAGGAGATCATCATGCGCAACAGCCTCTACGTGCGTCGCGACCCGTTCCGCGACTTCGAGTCGATCATCCGGCAGGCCTTCGCCCCGGTCGGCGTCGACGAGGTCGACGCGGCCTTCAGCCCTGCCGCGGAGGTGCACCGGGAGGGCGACGACGCCCTGGTCCGGCTGGAGCTGCCCGGCCTCGACATCGGCCGCGACGTCTCTGTCGAGGTGCTCGGCCGAGACATCGTCATCAGCGGCGAGCGTCGTGACGAGCAGTCGGAGGAGTCCGAGGGGCGGCTGCTCCGAGAGTTCCGCTACGGCTCCTTCCGGCGGGCGTTCAGCCTCGGCCGTCCGGTGAGCCCCGAGGCCGTGACGGCGACCTACGACGCCGGCGTGCTCACCGTCCGGGTCTCCGGCGTCTACGCCGAGCTGACCGGCCAGAAGATCCAGATCAGCACGACCTCGCCCGCCGCCGTCGAGCGTCCCGTCGTCGAGGGCCAGGCCGAGGAGGCGTCGGAGGCCTGATCGCCTCGCGACGTCGGAGTCGCTCCACCTGCGCGGAGGAGGGTCGCACCCGGTGCGGCCCTCCTCCGGCCGCCTCAGGCTCCCGGCCGCATCAGGCGCCCGAGCCGCCCTCGAGGCCCGCCCAGCCGGCGCGCTTGCTCATCGCCGTGACCTCGGCCTCGGCCTCCGCGGCCGCGATCGAGGGGGGCCTGGTGCGCCTCGGGCGGAGCCGCCTCCCGGGGTGGACGAACCCCGGCGAGAGCCCCGGGGCCGGCGCGCCGACCCCGGTCAGCCCGCGTCGACGAGATAGACCGCTCCGGAGGCCATCAGGTTGGCCGGGCCACGGGATCGCCAGCCGTTCGCGGCCCGGCCGGTGGCGTCGAGCAGCCGCCGCTCGGCGATGCGCAGCCCCTGGTCGGCGAAGAGGTCCTCGAGGTCGGCCAGGGTGGCCAGGTGGATGTTGGGGGTGTCGTACCACGGGTGCGGGAGCTCGGCCGACACCGGCATCCGGCCGCGCAGCGCCAGCTCGGCGCGGTGCTTCCACAGCCCGAAGTTGGGCACCGAGACGATGCCGCGCCCGGCGATCCGGGCGATCTCGGCGAGCACCCTGTCGGGATGCCGCGTGGCCTGGAGCGTCTGGGACACCACCACGACGTCGTAGGACAGGTCGGCGAACTCGTCGAGCTGGCCGTCCAGGTCGAGCTCGATGACGGAGACGCCGCGGCGGATCGCCGCCCGGAGCGAGGCCGGGTCGCTGTCGACACCGGTGCCGGTGCAGCCGCGGCGGGCGGCGAGGTCGGCCAGCAGCTGCCCGTCGCCGCAGCCCAGGTCGAGCACCCTCGCTCCCCAGGGGACGAGGTCGGCGACCACTTCGAGGTCAGGACGCATGGCCGGCCTCTCGGGCCTCGTCGGCCGCATGGTCGAGGAACGCCGCGACCGTGCCCAGGTAGTCGTCGTCGTCGAGCAGGAACGAGTCGTGTCCGTGCGGAGCGGACATCTCGCGGAAGGACACCGGCACCCGTGCCCGCTCCAGCTCGCGGACGATCCGGCGCGAGTGGGACGTGGCGAAGCGCCAGTCGGAGTCGAAGGAGACGACCAGGAAGCGCGTCGGGTCGTCGGCCGCGCCGAGAGCGGCGGTGGCCCTCGGTTCGGCGAAGCAGTCGAAGTAGTCCAGCGACCGGCTCAGGTAGAGATAGCTGAGGGCGTCGAAGCGGTCGAGGAAGGCCTGCCCCTGGTGCTCCAGGTAGGACTCCACGGCGAAGTCGACCCCGAAGCGGTGCCGCGGCTCGTCGGCGTCCTGGAAGCGACGGCCGAACTTCTCGGCCATCGCCTGCTCGGACAGGTAGGTGATGTGGGCCATCATCCGGGCGATGGCCAGCCCGGTCCGCGGTCCGTCGCTCTCGACGTACCGCCCGTCGGCGAAGCCCGGGTCGCGCATGATCGCCGAGCGGGCCACGGCGGAGAACGCGATGTTCTGAGCCGACAGTCGGCTGCTGCCGGCGACGACCACCGCACGCGCCACCTCCTCGGGGGCGTCCAGCGCCCACTGCAGCGCCTGCATGCCGCCCAGCGACCCACCCACGACGGCGAGCATTCGCTCGATCCCCAGGTGCCGGGCCAGCCGGCGGTGGACGGTGACGAAGTCGCGGACGGTGAGCAGCGGGAAGTCGAGGCCGTAGGCCACCCCGGTGGCCGGGTCGACCGAGGCGGGCCCCGTGGTGCCCCCGCAGCCGCCCAGCAGATTGGGGCAGATCACGAAGAACCGGTCGGTGTCGACCGGTCGGCCCGGACCGACCATGGCCTCCCACCACCCGGGCGCCTCGGGGCTGCCGGTGGCATGGGCGTCGCCGGTGAGCGCGTGACAGACGAAGACCGCGTTGGAGGCGTCGGGCGCCAGCGTGCCCCAGGTCTCGAAGGCCACCTCGACGTGGTCGAGCCGACCCCCGCCGTCGAGCAGCAGCGGGTCGTCGCCGGTGAAGAGGACGACTCGCTGCGGCGCGGCGGTCGGGGTGCTGGACATCCGTGGCAGGCGGCGGTCCCTCAGCCGGCCGCGGCCAGGGCCTGGTCGAGGTCGGCGATCAGGTCGTCGACGTGCTCGATGCCGACCGACAGCCGGACCATGTCCTCGGGCACGCCGGCGGCCGCCAGCTCGTCGGGCGTCAGCTGGGAGTGGGTCGTCGTGGCGTTGTGGATGGCCAACGACTTGGCGTCGCCGATGTTGGCCAGGTGGCTGAAGAGCGTGAGCGCCTCGATGAACCGCTTGCCCCCCTCGCGGCCCGACTTGATGCCGAAGCTGACCAGTCCGCCGTACCCCCGACCGGTGAAGTTCCGGTCGGCGGCGGCCTTGTCGGGGGAGTCGGCGAGCCCGGGGAAGTTGACCCATGCGACGGAGTCGTGGGCCGCGAGGTGCTCGGCGACCAGCTGCGCGTTCTGGCTGTGACGCTCCATCCGCAGGTGCAGCGTCTCGAGGCCCTGGAGGAACAGCCAGGAGTTCATCGGCGTCACCGCCGCGCCGGTGTTGCGCAGCAGCACCGTGCGGGCGCGGATGATGTAGGCCAGGTTGCCGACGGCCTCGGTCCAGACCACCCCGTGGTAGGCGCCGTCGGGCTGGGTCAGGCCGGGGAACCGCTCGGCGTGCGCGGTCCAGTCGAAGCGGCCGGCGTCGACGATGACGCCGCCGATCGAGGTGCCGTGGCCGCCGATGTACTTGGTGGCGGAGTGGATCGCGACGTCGGCGCCCTGGTCGAGGGCCCGGCACAGGTACGGCGTCGGCGCGGTGTTGTCGACCAGCAGGGGCAGGCCCTGCTCGTGCGCGGCGTCGGCCCAGGCGCGGACGTCGACGACGTTGATCCTCGGGTTGCCGATGGTCTCCGCGAAGACCGCCCTGGTCTTGTCGTCCACGTGCTGGGCCAGCTCCTCCGGCTTGTCGGGGTCGACGAAGCGCACCTCGATCCCGAACTGCGGGAGCGTGTGGGCGAAGAGGGCGTAGGTGCCGCCGTAGAGCGTGGAGAGGGCCACGATGTTGTCGCCGGCGTAGGTGAGGTTGAGGACCGCGTAGGTCACCGCCGAGGAGCCCGAGGCCGTGGCGAGGGCCCCGACGCCGCCCTCGAGTGCCGTCATCCGGGCCTCGAAGACCGACTGCGTCGGGTTCATGATCCGCGTGTAGATGTTGCCCGGAACCTTGAGTGCGAACAGGTCGGCGGCGTGGTCGGTGCTGTCGAAGACGTACGACGTCGTCTGGTAGATCGGCACCGCGCGGGCGTTGGTGGCGGGGTCGGCCTCCTCCTGGCCGGCGTGGACGGCCAGGGTCTCGGGGTGGAGCGCGTCGGTCATGGCGGTCCTCTCGGGCGGTCCTGCTGCGTGCGGACGGCGCCGACCGGCGACCGCCCTCGGTCTGTCGCTCACTGTGTCGGATCCCGCGGAGCGTCGAAGCTGCGTCTCAGGAGTCGGAACGGGTGTCCACGGAGCGGGACGTGAGTTCAGCGGCAGGCCTCGACGCAGCGGCGTCGTCCCCGGCCAGCAGCCGGTCCTCGCGACGCCGGGCGCGCACGGTCGCGACGGCCACCAGCGACACCCCGGCCAGCCCGACCAGCGCCCACCACCAGCCGGCCCGGCCGAGGACGGCGTACAGGACGGCGAAGCCGACGGTGGTGTAGACCGTCGCCCACAGCACCGCGCCGACGGCCAGGGCCGGGAGGTAGCGGCGGGCCGGCATCCGCAGCAGGCCCGCGGCCGCGTTGACCGCCGACTGGATGCCGACGGTGAGGAAGGACAGCGCGACGGCGGGTGCCCCGAACCGGGTCACCAGGACCTCGGCCCGGATCACCGCCCGGTGCTCGGCCAGCCGGCGGCGCCGCTCGCCGGCCCCGCGCAGACCACGGCCGATCCAGTAGAGCACGCCACCGCGCATGGTCGCGCCGGCGAAGAAGAACAGCCACACCGCGGCGATCGGCCAGCCTTCGATCAGCCACGGGGTCACGGGGTCCAGTCTGCCTGACCGGGGCGACCACGGCTCAGCGGAGCACCGACCGGTAGATCTCCACGGTGCGCTCGGCGATGGCCGTCCACGAGAACGACGCGATGGCCCGCGCCCGTCCGGCGCGCCCCATCTCGGCGGCGCGGTCGGGTCGAGCCGACGACGTCGATGAGCGCGGCGGCGAAGTCGGCGACGTACTGGTCGGGGTCCAGCGGGGTGCCGGTGCCGTCGGTGGCCTGCTCGATCGGCACCAGCCGACCGGTCTCGCCGTCGACGACGACCTCGGGGATGCCGCCGGTGGCGGTCGCGACGACGGCCGTCTCGCAGGCCATCGCCTCGAGGTTGACGATGCCGAGCGGCTCGTAGATCGACGGGCAGGCGAAGACCGTCGCTGCGGTCAGCAGCGCGGACGACGTCGGCGCGCGGCAGCATCTCGCGCGATCCAGACGACTCCGGTGCGGGCGGCGGCGCAGCTCGTCGACCAGCCCGACGCACCTCGGCCTCGATCTCGGGGGTGTCCGGCGCGCCGGCGCACAGCACGATCTGCACCTCCGGCGGCAGCTCGGCCACCGCGCGCAGGAACAGCGGCAGGCCCTTCTGCCGGGTGATCCGGCCGACGAAGACCACCGACGGCCGGTCCGGGTCGACGCCCGAGCTCGCGCACCCGGTCGGGGTCGTGCGACGCGGCGCCCACGCCGTCGGTGTCGATGCCGTTGTGCACCACGTGCACCCGGGCCGGGTCGATCGTCGGGGTAGCAGCGCAGCACGTCGTCGCGCATCGCCGCGCGACACCGCGATCACCGGTCGGCCGCGCCTCGTACGCCGTCCGCTCGACCCACGACGACACGGCGTAGCCGCCGCCGAGCTGCTCGGCCTTCCACGGGCGCAGCGGCTCGAGGCGAGTGGGCGGAGACGACGTGCGGGACGCCGTGCAGCAGCCCGGCGAGGTGGCCGGCGAAGTTGGCGTACCAGGTGTGCGAGTGGACCAGGTCGGTCCCGGCGCAGCCGCCGACCATCGCCAGGTCGACGCCGAGGGTCCGCAGCGGCGCCGTTGGCGCCGGCGAGCTCGGCGAGGTCGGCGTACGACGTCGTGCGCGGCTCGTCGCGCGGCGCGCCGAAGGCATGCACGCGCGCCTCGACGTCGGAGCGAGCGCGGAGCGCCCGGACCAGCTCGGCGACGTGCACCCCGGCGCCGCCGTAGATCTCGGGCGGGTACTCCTTGGTGAGCACGTCGACGCGCATGCCGTGACACCGCTAGTGCGCGCACGGGCTGGTCGCCCGCCGAGCCGCCGCACGCGCTAGTTTCGTGACCATGGCGCACCACGCGGTCCCGCGCAAGAAGGTCCTGGCCATCGTCCTGGCCGGCGGTGAGGGCAAGCGGCTGATGCCGCTGACCGCCGACCGGGCCAAACCCGCCGTGCCGTTCGCGGGCATCTACCGGCTCATCGACTTCGCGCTGTCCAACGTCGTCAACTCCGGCTACCTCAAGGTCGTCGTGCTGACGCAGTACAAGTCGCACAGCCTCGACCGGCACATCACCCAGACCTGGCGGATGTCCAACGCTGCTCGGCAACTACGTCGCCCCGGTGCCGGCCCAGCAGCGGGTCGGCAAGCACTGGTACCTCGGCAGCGCCGACGCGATCTTCCAGTCGCTCAACCTGATCACGCGACGAGCAAGCCCGACATCGTCGTCGTGGTCGGCGCCGACCACGTCTACCGGATGGACTTCTCGCAGATGGTCGGCCCAGCACGTCGAGTCCGGCGCCGGCTGCACGGTCGCCGCGATCCGGCAGCCGATCGCGCTGGCCGACCAGTTCGGCGTGATCGACGTCGACCCGGCCGAGCCCAGCCGGATCCGCGAGTTCCTCGAGAAGCCGACCGACCCGGACGGGCTGCCCGACTGCCCCGACGAGGTGCTCGCCTCGATGGGCAACTACGTCTTCGACGCCGACGCCCTCGTCGACGCCGTCACCGCGCGACGCGGCGCTCGAGCGGCTCCAAGCACGACATGGGCGGCGACATCGTGCCGTGCGTTCGTGCGCCGCGGCGAGGCCGGCGTCTACGACTTCAAGGACAACGAGGTGCCCGGCGTCGACCGACCGCGACCGCGGCTACTGGCGCGACGTCGGGACCACTGGCGTCCTACTACGACGCCCACATGGACCTCATCTCGCCGCTGCCGGTGTTCAACCTCTACAACTTCGACTGGCCGATCTACACCTCCTACGGCCCGCAGCCGCCGGCGAAGCTGGTGCGAGGGCGAGCACGGCGTGCGGCCCGTCGCCGACGACGCCGTGCTGTCGCCCGGCGTCGTGGTCACCGGCGGCCAGGTCTACCGGTCGGTGCTCTCGCCCGCGGTCTGCGTCACGTCCAAGGCGCGAGGTCAGCGACTCGGTGCTGCTCAACGGCGTGCAGCGTCGGCGAGGGCGCGGTCGTGCGCAGCGCGATCATCGACAAGAACGTCGATGGTCCCGCCCGGCGCCCGGATCGGCGTCGACCCCGAGGAGGACCTCGCCCGCGGCTTCGTGGTCGAGGACGGCCTGACGGTCATCGGCAAGGGGCAGCAGTTCCCGTCGTGACACCCGCCGGTCAGCGCAGACCGGCGGCCCCCGCGGGGCCGGCGTACGCCTCAGCCGGCGAGGCCACCGCCTCGTGAGCATGGAGCCCGCTCGGGTGGGGCGCCGTCCACAGCCGAGCGGCGCCGAGCGGCTGGGGCTGGTGGCCGGGCGCGGCCCGGCGCGTGGCCGACGTACCGCCGAGGCCCCGGTGCCGCTGCTGGTCGCGGTGCTGGTCGGCGTGCTGGCCGGGACCGCCGGCTGTGGGAGGACGGCCGACCGCGGCGCCGACGCCCCGGTCACCGCATCGGGCTCCCCGTCGCCGTTGCCGTCGCAGTCCCCGTCGGGCGCTGCGTCGGAGTCCGCGCCGGCAGGAGCGGGGGTCACGGTCGCGATCCTCGTCGGCACCGTGGCTGGCGGGAGCGTGGACCCGACCCCCGCCCCGCTCGACTCGCCGGCCGCGGTGGCGGTGTTCGTCGCGCAGTTCAGCAACGACGACTTCGTGGCCCGCATCGAGCGGGAGGCGGCCGGCGCCGAGGTGGCCCCCGGCCGGACCCTGGTGGGGGGTGTGCTGGCCATCGGCTGCGACGTGCCGAAGGACGTCCAGGTGATCGGTGCGCCCGGCTCCATCCGGCTGTTGCCGGTGATGCCGAAGAAGCGGCGGCCGACGCAGTGCTTCGCGCCGATGACGTCGGTCGGCCTGGTCGACGTGTCCGATTCCCTGCTCGGGGCGCCGGCCCGGGCTGACACCGCGGCCTGACGCTGGGGGGCTGAGGCGGTCGGCTCGCCCCGCTGGTCAGCGGTCGGCGGGCGCGTCGACGCGGATGCCGACGGTGGCGTCGACCGCGGCGGTCATCCCTAGGGAGAGCGCGACGACGGTGATCGCGGCCGCCAGCAGCAACAGTCCCCGGGCGCGCCGGGTCAGTGCCCGGTCGGCCGGCGGCACGACCGGGGCGGCATCGGCCGAGGAAGTCAGGCTCACCGGGCCATCATGGCGACCAGGCAGTCCCGTCGGAGCAGTTCCGCCAGATCCACGTCGAGATGGTCTAGGCCGCCGCCGCCCTGCGTGGTTGGTTTGCTGAGGCGGCGGAGTTTGATGAGATGGGTCCGGACGCCGTCTCGGCGCCAGGGCATCGCGGGCGCGTCGCGCAGGCATGAGGAGAGGCAATGGCATCGAAGGGTCGGATGACCAAGGCGGCGACGGCTGCGGCGGTGCTGGCGGTGAAGTACGGCCCCCAGGCGAAGATCGTGTGGGACAAGGGCGGCAAGCAGGCCAGCCAGGCGGCCGCCAAGCGCGCGATGACGCTCAACTCGCGTCGCAAGGCGCTCGCGCACGCCGCCGGGATCAAGGACGGATCGATCCTCAAGATCGCCCCCACCGGCACGACGATGTACGTCGTCTTCGCCGGCGACCAGCCGATCGCCAGCTATCCCACCCAGGACGTGCCGTTCGCGGTGCTGCTCGCCCATGCCGACCTCGACAAGCGGGTCCGCCCCGAGGACGCCAGGCGACGGCCGCCGCGCCCGAAGGTCCCTCGGCCGAAGGCCCTCGGCGGAGGGAGAGGCGACTGAGCGCCGCCTGGAACGTCTTCGTCGAGGGCGACAACCTCGACGTGCTCGCGCACCTGCCGAGGTCGGCGTACGACCTGGTCTACCTCGACCCGCCCTACAACACCGGCAACGACTTCGCCTACCGCGACGACTTCCGCGGCGCCGACGGGAGGCACGCCGCCTGGACCGCGATGATGCGGCCCCGGCTGACGGCGGCGCGCGAGGTGATGAGCCCGCGCGCGGCGATCTTCGTCAGCATCGACGACAACGAGGTGGCCCACCTGCGGCTGCTGATGGACGAGGTGTTCGGGGAGGACTCCTTCCTCGCCCAGGTCGTGGTCAACCTCAACCCCAAGGGGCGCCAGCTCGGCGCGGGGTTCGCCACCAGCCACGAGTACCTCCTCGTCTACGCCCGCGACCCGCGCTGCTGCGCGCTGGAGGCCTCGAGCGCGTTGCTGGTCGACCCGCGTGACTTCCCGCTGACCGAGTCCGACGGGCGCCGGCTGCGCCACCTGCCGCTGCGCAACACCAACAAGAAGTTCAACCCGGCGACGGCGCGCGACGCTGCACTACCCGCTGTGGGGCGACCCGGAGATCGGGCCGGGTGGCGACGTCGGCGTTCCCGGGGGCGGTGGAGGTGCTGCCCGTCTTCGGCGACGGGTCGCCGGCGGTGTGGCGCTGGTCCCCGCCGCTGGTCGAGTCGCGGCCCGACGACCTGCTGTGCAAGGTGATGCGCGGGCGCGCCGGCGAGCGGGTCGACATCTTCCAGAAGGACTGGCTGCACGAGGGGCGGCGCAAGAAGCTGCGCACCATCTGGCTCGCCGAGGAGGTCGGCTCGACCGACACCGCGGTGGCCGAGCTGAAGGCCCTCGTGGGGCATGTCTTCGAGTCGCCGAAGCCGACCGGTCTGCTCCGGCGCGTGATCGAGACGATGCCGACCGACGCGCTGGTCCTCGACTTCTTCGCGGGCAGCGGCACCACCGGGCATGCCATCGGCGCTGGCCAACGCCGCCGACGGCGGCACCCGGCAGTGCTGGTCGGTCAACTCGGCCGAGCCCACCCGCGAGGGCTCCAACGCTCGCCTGGCCGGCTACGCCACGGTCGCCGACATCACCCGCGCCCGCCTCCGCGCCGTCGCCGAGACCGTCGGGGGTGGCTTCGACGATCTCCCGCTGCCGTCGCTGGTGTCGGGGTAGCCCTCAGGCGCCGGTGGCCTTCTCGAGCGCCGCGAGCTCCTCGTCGAGGTGGATGAGGATGCGCTGCAGGCTGGGCACGGTGCGTCGACAGCCGGTCAGGCCGAAGTCCATGTGGCCGTCGTACGACGTGCAGGTGATGTTGAGCGCCATCCCGTCGATCGGGATCGACAGCGGATAGTTGCCGACCAGCTCTGCGCCGTTGAAGTAGTGCGGAAGTGCGCGGGCCCGGGACGTTGCGTGATGATCAGGTTGTAGGCCGGCCGGCCGACGCCGCCGAGCTTGAAGAGCGCCGGGACGATCGCCGGCACCTGGCCGATGGCGCTCATCGCGAGGATCTGGAGCGGCGTCATCTGGGCCAGCGTTCGCTTGCCGTCGCCCATCGACTCGTGGACCGACCGGAGTCGCTCGGCCGGGTCGGCGAGGTCGGTGCCGAGCTTCACCATCACCGAGCCGACGGCGTTGCCGCCGTCGGCCGAGGCCGAGCCGCGACGTGCTTGGCCTTGAGACCGATCGGCACCATCGCGATCAGGGTGTTGTCGGGCAGCGCGTCAGCTCGTGCAGGTAGGCACGCATGGCGCCGCTGCACATGGCGAGCACCACGTCGTTGATGGTGACGCCGGTCGCCTTGCATCACGCCGCGCATCCGCTCGAGCGGCCAGTCCTGGGCGGCGAAGCGGCGGGAGCCGGTGATCGTCTGGTTGAGGATGGTGCGAGGGGCGTACAGCGAGAGCGCCGAGGTCTCGTTGCGCAGGCTGCGTGACGACGTCGTCCACAGCGCCTTCGGCAGCCCGGCGGCGTCGGCGGTGATCTCCAGGGCCTTGGCCGCCACCGAGACGGAGACGTTCTCCATGCTCTGCTCGGCGTCCTCCTGCGCCCGCGCGGTCTTGGCGCGGGGTCGGGCGGCCCACGGCGGCGGGCAGGTCGCGGGCGTCCGGGTCGGTGGTGAGGATGCTCTGCAGCAGCCGGTTCGCCGAGACGCCGTCGACGAGGGAGTGGTGCATCTTGGCGTACATCGCGATCCGGCCGTCGCGAAGGCCCTCGATCAGGTGCCACTCCCACAGTGGCCGCTCGGTGGCCATCCGGGTGCTGTGCAGGCGCGACACCAGCTCGAGCAGCTCCCGGACGCGCCCGGGCTTGGGCAGCGCGCTGTGCCGCACGTGGTACTCGATGTCGAAGTCGTCGTCCTCGACCCAGATCCACTGCCCGCCCGTCTTCACCGAGCGGTAGGGGTGCTTGCGGAACAGCGGCGCCACGTCGTGGGTGTCGCGCATGAACTCGAACAGCTCACGGACGTAGCTGCGGCCGGCGTCGGGCGGCTTCTTGTAGAGCTGCAGCCCGCCGACGTGCATCGGCACGCGGCGCGACTCCGCCATCAGGAAGCCGAGCGCCGTCGGGTCCAGGGGAGTCGCCACCGCTCGATCCTCGCGGCAGGATCGACTCATGACAAGGCCGGCGCCACAGCCTGAGCCGTCCGCACGGCGACCGCGGCGGTGGGTGCTGCACGTCGACCTCGACCAGTTCATCGCCGCGGTGGAGATGCTGCGCCGCCCGGAGCTGGACGGTCTCCCCGTGGTGGTCGGGGGGCGCGGTGACCCGACCGAGCGGGGCGTCGTCTCGACGGCGTCCTACGCCGCGCGGGCGCACGGCGTCCGGTCGGGCATGCCGTTGCGGACCGCGGCAAAGCGGTGCCCCGACGCGGTGTTCCTGCCCGTCGACAAGCCGGCGTACGACGAGGCGTCGGCGCGGGTGATGGCGACCCTGCGCGGGCTCACCTGGGGCGGAGCGCCGGTGGTCGTGGAGGTGCTCGGCTGGGACGAGGCCTTCGTCGGACCGGCGCCGGAGGTCGACCAGACCACCCTGGACCCGGTGGGGTTCGCCGAGGAGCTCCGCGCCGCCGTCCTCGCCGCGACCGACCTGCACTGCTCGGTGGGCGTCGGCGACAACAAGCTGCGCGCCAAGATCGCCACCGACTTCGGCAAGCCGCAGGGGGTCTTCGTGCTGACCTCGGCGACCTGGGCCGAGGTGATGGGGGAGCGGCCGACCACGGCGCTGTGGGGCGTGGGTGCCAAGACCGGCCGCAAGCTGGAGGCGCTCGGCCTCAGCACGGTCGCGGAGCTGGCGGCCGCCGACGCCCGGGTGCTCGCCGAGGTGCTCGGCCCGACGATGGGGCCGTGGTACCGCCGCCTCGGTCGCGGTGTCGGCGACGACACGGTGGACCCCACCCCGTGGGTGCCGCGCGCGCACGGCCGGGAGGAGACGTTCCAGGCCGACCTGGAGTCGCGGGCCGAGGTGGAGGCGGCGGTACGGCGGCTCGCCGTGGCCGCCGTCGCCGACATCGACCGGGAGGGCCGGCCCGCCGCCCGGGTCGGGATCAAGGTCCGGCTGCGGCCGTTCGTCACGCTGTCGCGCAGCCTCACGCTGCCGGCGCCGAGCAACGACCCCGTCGTGCTCGCGGACGCCGCCGTCTCCCTGCTCGACCGGGTGACCGAGCTGGTCCCGCCGCCGACCGGTCCGCTGAGCGACCCGCCGACCCCCGCCCCCGGCGACCCCGCCGACCCCGTTCGCCCGGTCCGGCTCCTCGGCGTCCGCCTCGAGATGGCGCCTCCGTGAGCGATCGTTTGCTGCGTTTGGCACCGGCCTCCGGCGCGTCGGCGTGCAGAACGCAGCAAACGTTCGCCGGAGGGTGCCGGCCGAGCCTCAGAGAGACCGGAGGGTGGTGAGCCAGGCGGCGGGAGTGGCAGCGTCGAACGGCGGCTCCCCCCGGCGTACGCCGGCCAGCACGGCCGCGCAGGTCGCCTCGGCGGCCGCCACGAGCTCCGGCGGGTAGCCGAGGGCCACGCGATGCTGGGCGAACTCGTCCTCGTCGTCGACCTCGACCCGCCCGCCGGGGAAGCGGACGACGTCGAGGTCCAGGTCGACGGCCCGGAGCACCGACTCGTCCCAGCTCGACGGTCCCGTGACGTCGACGTACACCTCGACCCTCCCGCCGTCGGGCCAGAACGTCGCGAGGAAGTCGCCGTCGGCGGGCACCAGCGTCACGTGGTCGTGGTCGGCGACGAAGTCCGCGTCCGGCCGGGCGAAGCGCGTCCCTGCCCGGAACCCCACCCACGCGCCGTGCCGGTCACCGCCGAGGAACAGCCCGTCGAACTCCCAGTGCGGCCGTCCGCCCCACTTCGTCGTCACGATCCGCACGCCCTCACCGGGCGACGGTCCGGCGCGTTCGGCACCCTCAACCATGCCGATCCGGTGCCTTCCGCGCCGGACCGTCGATGAACCGCCGGGCGCGCCGAGCGACGAGGTCCTGGTAGCGGGAGCCGAGCAGCTTCGCCACCTGGTGGGCCACATGCGCGTCGACGCCCACCAGCACCCTCGCCTTGCCGATCAGCAGGCCGCGCACGATGGTCTCGGCAGCCTGGTCCGGCCCGAGCCGCGCCATCTCGGCATCGAAGCGCTGGGCCAGGTCGTCCCGGTCGAACCAGCCGACCGCCCGTCCGTTGCGGACGATCCCGGTGCGGACGCCCCCCGGGTGCACCACGGTCACGCCGACCCGGTGGCCGGCGACCAGCATCTCCTCGCGCAGCGACTCCGAGAAGCCGCGGACGGCGTACTTCGTCGCGTGGTAGGCGCTCTGCCCGGGCACCGACATCAGCCCGAAGATCGACGACATCGTCACCACGTGCCCGTCGCCGCTGGCGATCAGGTGTGGCAGGAACGCCTTCGTGCCGTGCACGACGCCCCAGAAGTTGGTCGCCACGATCCAGTCCAGGTCGTCGTAGGTCAGATCGAGCACGTCGCCCGACAGCGACACCCCGGCGTTGCTCACGAGCACGTTGACCCGGCCGAACTGCTCCACGACGCCGCCGGTGTACGCCGGCCACGCCTCCCGGTCGCCCACGTCGAGCCGGTCGGCGCGCACCTCCGCGGCACCTGCCGTCCCGGCCAGCCGAGCGGTCTCGGCGAGCCCCACCTCGTCGATGTCGGAGAGGGCGAGCAGCGAGCCCCGGCCGGCGCACGCGAGGGCCAGCGCCCGACCGATCCCCGAGGCAGCGCCGGTGATGACGACGACCTTGCCGTCCAGCGTCCGCATGGGCCGACCCTACTGATCCTCCGCCGCGGTCATCTCCGGGCAGTGCCGCGCGCAGGAGCAGCGTCAGCGCGGAGAGCCCCCGACCAGGTGGCACACGAACGGGGCCGCGACCGCGCCGTCCGGGCCTGCGTACGCCGCCAGCGCACGCGCCCCGTCCTCGCGGATCCGCGCGTAGGTCTCGTCGTCGATCCGGTCGATGAGCGGCGAGCCCTCCACCTCGGTCGCGACCATCGCCTCCGACGAGGGGAACCTGGCTGTGCCGCTCACCGTCCGCGACTCGATCTCGACCAGCCCCGCCTGTGACATGAGGTCACGCAGCCACGGCAGGTCGCCGCACGACCAGTACGCCGCCATCAGCGCGGCGCCGTCCGGGCCGGCATGGTCGGCGACCACGTCGGTCAGCGCGGTGTACGCCGGCTGGTCGGCGAGCGCCGCCGGGACCAGCACGGCCACCCGGCGCCTGGCGACCCGCGCCATCTCGGCCACCGCGGCCACCCGGTCGGGCAGGAACATCAGCGCCATCTGGCAGGTGACCACGTCGACGGCGTCGTCGACCCAGGGCAGCGCCTGCGCGTCGCCCTGCTGCCACGCCACGTCGGGGCACACCTTCGCGGCCACCTCCAGCATCGCGGGGTTGAGGTCGAGTCCGGTGACGCCGCCCTCCGATCCGACCGCGCCGGCGGCGGTCCGGGCCACGATCCCGGTGCCGCAGGCCACGTCGAGCACCTGGTCCCCGGGCCCGATGCCTGCGAACGCGACGAGGCGGGGCGCCCACTCGGCGAAGATCCCCGGCACGAACCTCTCCTCGTAGACCTCCGCCTGCTCACGGGTGATCTGGAATCCCTCTGCTGCGGTCTCGGCCATGTCGGCACCCCCTTCCAGCGGGACGCTCCCGCCTCGCCCCGAGCCTGGCCCGCCCCTGCCGCGCACACATCGGGGACCTCACCCGTCCCACGGCGCAAGGCAGGCGCCAGGACCTCAGCCGCGCCCGCTCCCCCGCACGGCCCGGGCCGCCGCCTCGGCACGGTTGCGCAGCCCCAGCTTGGCCAGCACTCGGCTGACGTGATGCTCGACGGTCTTGCGGCTGATCACCAGGCGGTCGGCGATCTCGGGGTTGGTCAGCCCCCGCCCGAGCAGGTCGAGCACCTCCTGCTCGCGCGCGGTGAGCTGCGCCCCGAGGCGCTCGCCGGGGCCGACGGGCGCGCCCAGCTCCCGGAGCAGGGCCGCGGCGGCGTCGGCCTCCCGGCGCGCGTCCAGCAGCAGGAAGCCCTCGCGCGCGAGCGTCGCCTCGGCGACCGACACCTCGGGCGCGGTGCCCGCCAGCGCTCGGGCCAGGATGAGGCGGGTGCCGGCCAGCTCCCAGGGCATCCGAGCACGAGCGAACCCGGCGAGCGCGTCGCGCAGGCATCCGGCGGCGTCGGCGGACCCGCGGACGAGGCAGACCCGACCGCGGGCCAACGCGGCGAGCGCGCCGAGGCAGGGGTTGGCACGGTCGGCCGCGGCCACCTCGTGGAGCTCCTGCGCGGCAGCCGCGGCGCCGTCGGCGTCCCCAGCGCTCAGCCTGAGGTCCACCTGGAGCGCCAGCAGGCGTGCGGCGGTGACGCCGGACGACGTCGCCAGCGCGCGCTCGACCCGCTCGCCGGCCCGGCCGGTCTCGCCGCGGGCGAGCAGCAGCGCGGCCTGGACCACCGCCGCCTCCGGGTGGTCCTCGACGCCGCGCAGCAGCTCGGCGGCCGCCTCCTCCTGCCCCTGCCGGAGCCGCAGAGCCGCCAGCCGCACCAGGGCGCTGTCACGGGCGAAGGCGTAGCCGTGCTCCAGCCGCCGGATCGTGTCCGACAGCGCCGCCTCGGCCTCCGCGTAGCGACCGGCCGCGATCAGCACGCCGCCCCAGTAGCCGCGGCAGAGAGGCCCCAGCGAGCCCATCCCGCGCTCGTGGGTGAGACGCTCGCCCACCGCCGTCCACCGCTCCGCGCGGTCGATGTCCTGGGTCGCCTCGCAGGCGCCCAGCATCAGGCACAGCGCGCCCTCGACCACGACGAACTCGTCGACCTCGCCGGCCGCCACGGCGGTCAGCGTCTCGTCGAGCAGCGCCATCCCCTCGGCCAGCCGACCGGTGTCGACGCACAGCTTCCCCAAGAGGGCGCGGGCGTCACAGTCGAGGTTGCGGTCGCGCGTGTCGACCACGGTGAGCGCGCGGAGCCGGCGCTCGCGGGAGACGAGGTCCGGGTCGCCGAGGGCGTCGAAGAGCTCGACCCAGAGCCGCTCGACGTGCCCCTCGTCCTCGGGGACGAGCGACCGGGCGCGCTCGACCCAGCCGGCCATCAGCACGTCGTCGCCGTGCAGGGCGTACCGATAGGCCAGGGTGCGCGCCACGCGGGCGGCGTCCAGGGGCCGTTCCTCTCGCTGGTAGGCAGCGAACGCGCGCCCGTAGAGCGCGCCGGCCGCCGCGAAGTCCACCTCGCGACAGGTCACCTCGGCCAGACCGTCGAGCACGTCGCCGGACTCGACCAGCTCAAGGGCCCGCTCGTACGCCGCCCGCGCACCAGCCACGTCACCGGCGGCCAGTGCGTCGCGGCCCTCGACGACGAGGTCCGCCGCGGACGAGCCCATGCCCGATCATGACACGGCAGCCACCTCGCGGGCCCTGCGGAAGATCCACCACTTCATCGCGCTGAACCGCAGCACCGTGACCAGCAGGTTGGCCCCGGTCAGCACGACGACCTCGACGACCGGGTGCGGTGCCGAGGTCGCGGCGTGCAGGGCGACCAGCGACCCGCTGGTCAGGGTCAGGCCGAGCCCGAAGACCAGCAGCCCCTGCAGGTGATGCTTGAGCACGCCCGCGCCGCGCACGTCGAAGGTGAGCCGACGATTGGCGGCGGTGTTGGCGACCGCCGTCAGCAGCAGCGCCACGACGTTGGCGGTCTGCGCCGGCCAGAGCTGGCGCAGCAGCAGGAAGAGGACGGCGTACGCCGCGGTGCTGGCGGCGCCGATGCCGGCGAAGTAGACCAGCTGGCTCCCGGTGCGCCCCTCCCGGCGGCCCCGACCCAGCTGACGTCGGACGTCGTCGAGCGGCAGCTGCCGGGTCAGCAGCGCCCACGCCAGGCGGCGGATGCCGGCCAGGTCGTCGAGGATCGTGCGGGTCAGGTCGACGCGCGAATCCGGGTCGTCGTCCCAGTCGACCGGGACCTCGTGGATCCGCAGTCCCGTCCGCTCGGCCAGCACCAGCAGCTCGGTGTCGAAGAACCACGCGTCGTCCTCGACCAGCGGCAGCAGCGCGTGCGCGACGTCGCGGCGGATCGCCTTGAACCCGCACTGGGCGTCGCTGAAGTGGGCGCGCAGCGTGCCCTTGAGCAGGGCGTTGTAGCCACGCGAGATGAGCTCGCGCTTGGGCCCACGGGTCACCCGCGCGCCGCGGGTCAGTCGGCTGCCGATCGCCACGTCGGAGTGACCCGACAGCAGCGGCGCCACCAGCGGCAGCAACGCGTTGAGGTCGGTGGAGAGGTCCACGTCGAGGTAGGCAAGCACCTCGGCGTCGGACTCAGACCACACCCGCTTCAAGGCGCGTCCGCGACCCTTCTCCGGCCAGGTCGACACCACGCGCACGTGATCGTGCTCGTGGGCCAGCCGGCGGGCCACCAGCGGCGTGGCGTCGGTGCGAGGCGTTGTCCGCGATCGTCACCTGCCACGACCAGGGCAGCCCGGCGAGGTGCTCGGTGAGCTCCTCGATGGCGTGCGGCAGGGCGGCCTCCTCGTTGTAGACCGGGACCACGACCTCCAGCAGCGTGGCGGCGGGCAGGGGGAGTGCGGCGCTCATGCGCTGACCCCCTCGGTCAGGTCGTAGACGGTGATGCCGTCCACGGTCTGGGCGGCGTAGTTCTCCGTCACCCAGGTGCTGATCTCCGAGGCCGAGCTGCTGCCCCCGTCCTGACCTCCCGGGCCGCCGCCGGGCCCGCCACCCCCGGGCCCGCCACCGCCAGCCCCGCCGTCGTCCTGGCCGCCGGCGATGAAGTAGTGGATGTCACCGGCGGCCACCCACTCCTGGAACTGCTCGAGGGTGGGGCTCGGGTCGCTGCCGTTGAAGCCGCCGATCGCCATCACCGGCTGCTCGGTCGCCAGCTGGTAGCCCGAGGCGGTGTTGGAGCCGACCGCGGCCGCCACCCAGGTGTAGGAGTCGGCGTCCGCCTCGAGCAGGGAGGTGATCTCCGCGCCCGGGGTGCTGCCTTCCAGCAGCCCTCCGGCACCCCCGCCCGCCTGGCCGGTCTGGCCCGCCTGGCCGTCGGTCGCCTGGCCGGGGGGAGCGGTGGGGGCGGTGCCGGTCGTGCCGTCGGGTGCACCCGCAGGCCGACCTCCCGGTGCACCTCCGCCTCCGCCGCCGGGCCCGAAGCTCCCGGCCACCGTCGGCCCGGCGCTGGGGATCGAGCCGGTGTGCGGGGTGGCAGCGGTCGCGAGGGAGTACGCCGCCGGGCCGGCCAGCGAGGCGAGCAGCGCCACTCCGGCGACCGCCGTGCCGACGCGCGCCGGCAGGTGCCGGACGCCGAGCAGCATCAGGGCCGCGGCGAGGCCGACGGTCGCGACGGCGTACTTCAGCCAGGGGGCGCAGTCGGTCGCGCGGTCGAGCAGCACGAACGACGTCACGGAGGTCGCTGCCACGGCCAGGGCGAGCATGCCGCTGGCGAGCAGCGAGCGCCGGTGCCCGCCACAGCAGGACCGCGCCGATGCCCGACGAGGGCGCCGATCGCCGGCGCCAGCGCGACGGTGTAGTAGGCGTGGAAGATGCCGGCCATGAAGCTGAAGGTCAGCCCGGTGACGAGCAGCCAGCCGCCGCCAGACCGTCAGCGCAGCGAGCACGGCACGCTGCCGTCGGGCGAACCACAGTGCGGCCGCGCCGAGCAGCAGGGCCGCCGGCAGCAGCCAGGCGATCTGGCCACCGCTCGTCGGCGTCGAACAGCCGGGTCAGGCCGGTCTCGCCCCAGCCGTCTGCCGCCGCCGACCGAGCCGGTCTCGTCACCGGTGAGCCGGCCGAAGCCGTTGTAGCCGAGGGTGAGCTCGAGGATCGAGTTGGTCTGCGAGCCGCCGATGTAGGGGCGCGACGCGGCCGGCCAGAGCTCGACGATGGCGATCCACCAGCCGCCGGCGAGCACCATCGCACCGAAGGCGGCGAGCAGGTGGCCGATCCGCTTGCCCCAGGGCAGAGCGGCGAACAGCAGGTAGACGAGCGCCAGCGCCGGCAGCACCAGGAACGCCTGCAGCATCTTGGTGAGGAACGCCAGCCCGACGAGCGCGCCGCCGAGGCTGACCCAGCGCAGCGGGTGCCCGAGCGGGCGACGGCTCTCCTCGACCGCGCGCAGGGTGGCGTGCGGCCGACCCGATGAGCAGCAGCGTCAGCAGCGCGTCGGGGTTGTTGAAGCGGAACATCAGCACCGCGACGGGAGTCAGGGCCAGCACAGCGCCGGCGATCAGCCCCGCGGCCGCCGAGCCCGTCGTACGCCGGACCGTGCGGGCCAGCAGCCACACCGACGCGACGCCCATGAGCGCCTGCGGCACCAGGATGCTCCACGAGGAGAGGCCGAAGAGCCGCACCGACAGCGCCATCGGCCAGAGGGCCAGCGGGGTCTTGTCGACGGTGATCGAGTTGGCGGCGTCGGAGGATCCGAAGAAGAACGCCTTCCACGACTCCGAGCCGGCCTGCGCGGCGGCGGAGTAGAACGAGTTGGCCCAGCCCGACTCACCGAGGCCCCAGAGGTAGAGCAACGCGGTGCCGGCGAGCAGCGCGAGGAGGGCTGGCCCCTCCCAGCGTGGCGCCGGCCGGGCGCCGGAGCCGGGAGCCGGCGCGGGCCCCGCGGTGGGGCTGGGCGGAGCCGAGTCGGGGGGTGCGGGGGCGGTGGTGGGTGCCGCGTCCGCGGCCAGCGTCGTGTTCACGAGGTCCACGCTGTCGGCCGCGGCTGTTGCCGCCGTGGGGCCGACCTGTCAGTCGGCTGTGGCTTCGGCCAGTCCGGGCAGCTGCACCGTGACCGTGGTCTCACCAGACGCGCTGTCCAGCCTGACAGAGCCGCCGTGAGCGACGGCGATCGCCTTCACCAGCGACAGTCCGAGCCCGACGCCGCCGTCGCCGGCGCGCGTGCGAGAGACGTCGCCACGCGCGAACCGCTCGAACGCCGTAGTCGACCAGCTCGGGTGGGAAGCCGGGGCCGTCGTCGTGAACCGCGACCGCCGCCCGGCCTGGCGCGGACCGTGACGGTGGTGCCGGCGGGTGTGTAGCGGCGGGCGTTGGTCAGCAGGTTGGTCACCACCTGGTGCAGCCGCTGCTCGTCGCCGTTGACCTCGACGGACCTGCTCGGGCAGGTCGAGCCGCCAGTGGTGGTCGGGCGCCAGCACGCGGGCGTCGGAGACGCGCCTCGACCAGTAGCCGGGACAGGTCGACGGGCTGGCGCTCGAGCGGCCGTCCGGCGTCGAGGCGGGCCAGCAGCAGCAGGTCCTCGACCAGCGCTGGTCATCCGCTCGCGACTCCGCCTCGACCTTGGCCAGCGCGGTCTCCTGCACCGTCTCGTCGTCGGGGCGTCGCCGCGCGAGCTCGGTGTAGCCGGTGATGGTGGCCAGCGGTGTCCGCAGCTCGTGGGAGGCGTCGGCGACGAACTGGCGCACCTGCTGCTCGCTGCGGTGCCGCTGCTCCAGCGAGGTCTCGACGTGCGCGAGCAGCGTGTTGAGGGCGGAGCCCACCTGGCCGACCTCGGTGCGCTCGTCGGTGAGGTGGGCGGGCACGCGGGTGGTCAGGTCGATGTCGCCGGTGGCCAGCGGCAGGTCGGACACCTCGTGGGCGGTCGCCGCCACCTCGCGCAGCGGCCGGAGCTGGCGGCGTACGAGCGCGAACCCGGCCGCACCGGCCAGGAGCACGCCCCCCGCGGCCAGCAGCAGGCCGCGGGTCAGGAGGCTGGCCAGGGTCTGGGTGATCTCGCTGCTGGGCAGCCCGACGACGACCCGGGCCTGGTCGCCGGTGGTGGTCGTCGCGCTGCGGCTGACCACGTGGAACTCCCCGGCGTCGGGAAGGTCGACGACGTGCACCCTCCTGTCGACCGGGACGGTGTCGAGCGCTGCCAGGTCGGCCTGGGTGAGCGCGCTCGTGGAGTGGTCCCTGTCGGCGTCGTCGACCCGGCCGCTTGCTCCCTGGGTGCCGGTGCCCGGCAGTGCGGCCTGCAGCGTGCCGGGTCCGCCCCGAGGGTCGTCGTCGTCGCCGCGGAAGCCGCCGGGCGGCGGCGTCCCGTAGCGGGTGAGCAGCACCCGCTCGTCGAGCCGCGCCGAGAGATAGCCGCTCATGGTGTACGTCGTCAGCCCGACCACCATCAGGCTGACCACGGCCACCAGGGCCACGGCGGTGGCGATCAGGCGACCGGTGAGGGACCTCACGTGCCGCCCTCGTCTCCGGTGGCGGGCTTGAGCACGTAGCCGGCGCCGCGCATGGTGTGGATCATCGGCTCGCGGCCGGCGTCGATCTTCTTGCGGAGGTAGGAGATGTAGAGCTCGACGACGTTGGCCTGGCCGCCGAAGTCGTAGTTCCAGACCCGGTCGAGGATCTGCGCCTTGCTCAGCACCCGGCGCGGGTTGCGCATCAGGAAGCGCAGCAGCTCGAACTCGGTGGCGGTCAGGGTGATCTCGTCGCCGCCGCGGAAGACCTCGTGGCTGTCCTCGTCGAGGGTCGAGGTCACCGACGATCAGCACGTGCTCGTGCACGACGGCCTGCGGGCGCCGGCGCGGCGCATCAGCGCGCGCAGCCGGGCGACCAGCTCCTCGAGGGAGAAGGGCTTGGTGACGTAGTCGTCGCCGCCGGCCGTGAGCCCGGCGACGCGGTCCTCGACGGCGTCGCGGGCGGTGAGGAAGAGGACGGGGACGCCGGGGTCGATGGCGCGCATCCGGCGCAGCACCTCCATGCCGTCGAAGTCGGGCAGCATCATGTCGAGGACGACGGCGTCGGGCTTGAACTCCCGCGCGGCCGCGACCGCCTTGGTGCCGGTGTGGGCCTGCCGCACCTCCCACCCCTCGTAGCGCAGCGCCATGCCGATCAGCTCGGCGATGTTCATGCTCGTCGTCGACGACCAGCACGCGCAGCGGGGTGCCGTCGGCCCGTGTCATCTCCATGGGCACCATGCTGGCGGCCGAACCTGTGCGTTGTCTGTGAGTGCTCTGTGGTGTCGGTGGGTGACCTTCATCCCTGATTCACAGGCGAGGCACAGCGACAGGGCGCATCATGTCGCGCATGAGCGACCAGACGCCCCAGGAGCCGGGCCAGCAGCCGGCCGACGAGCCCACCGCCGAGCTGCCTCGTGAGCCTGACGCCGCGTCCGCGCCGCCGCCGGCGGAGCCCGTGACCGAGCCCGCGCCGGCGGAGCCCGCCACCCGATGGCAGGACCGGGTGCTGGGGGTCCGCGGCGTCGTGGCCGTGGCGACCGGGGCGCTGCTGCTCGGGGGTCTCGGCGGCTTCGCGCTCGGCCACGTCGTCGACGGCGACCGCGGTGACTGGCGTCAGGGTGGGCCCGCTTGGCAGCGCGGCCCGGGTGGACACGGCGGCGGCCCGGGCGGCGGCTGGGGCCCCCAGCGCCGCCCCGGTCAGCAGCAGGCACCGCCGTCGCGACAGGACCGCGACTCGGATCGCTGACACCCCCGTTGCGGCGTCTCTCCGACGGCGGCGTCGCCCAGCGCCTATGATTCCCCGGACCTTGTCCGTTCTTCTCAGGTCGTCGGGGGATCTCTGGTGCCACGTCTTGCTCATGTCCGTCGCGCCGTCACCGCGCTGCTGACCCTGCTGGTCGCCGTGCCGCTGGCGCTGTCGGTGACCTCGCCGGCGTCGGCCGACGCGACGCTGACCGTGACACCGACCGGCGCGATCGGTCCGGTGGCGGTCGGGGTCGCGGCCTCGGCGTCCTTCATGATCGATCCGAACCCGGCCGGTGAGCCGGTGCGCCTGGACTGGACGGTGCGGTCGGGCATGCTGGAGACGGACTCCGTCGTGCGGTCCGGGAGCACTACCGTCACGCCGGACGTCGACGGGTTGGTGTCGCTGACCTTCGACACTCCCGCCGAGCTGGGCGAGGGGACGTACGGACTGGAGGTGGTGGCCTCCGACGACGTGCCGGGCACGGGCCCGGCGGCGGGTTCCTCAGGCGTCGTCCCGGTGGTCGTCGACAACCCGCCGACCCTGAGCATGACGCTCTCTCGGGACCTCTTCTATCCCATCGGGGACGACTATCTGGACCTGGTGCGGCTGACGCACGAGGCCCCGGAGAAGGTCACGGTGAGGACCCGGATCATCGACGACACCGGGGTGACGGTGCGGTCGTTGCGGGCGCTCCAGGTCGCTGCGGGTGAACCGACCCAGCAGAACTGGAACGGGCGGGGGCTGAGGGCGCGCGTGGTGCCGGCAGGTGACTACACGATCGTCGCAGCGGCCACCGACTCCGCAGGCAACGTCGTCGAGGCGAGTGCGGTGGTGGCCGTCTCGCTCGCTCGGTGGCGGATGACCACGACCACCACCACGCACCGAGCCAAGAAGTCGATGTATGACAAGTTCGTGGGGCGGTGCTCGAAGCTTGTCAGCCCGGCTGCCTCGCGAGATTGGCCCGGCTCGCAGGGCTACTACTCCAAGGCCAGGTGCCGACGTACCTCGAAGAGCGCGGACGCCGTTGTCGGTGCTCATGCCTGGTGGGTCCCCAAGTCGCGGAAGAGGGAGTACGGCAACATCTCCGTCGAGGTATACGGCGGCAAGGCCAAGAAGGCCGAGCGCGGCTATCTGATCCTGGGCTACTTCGGGGCGGCCAACAACGGTTTCGTCGGGCGCACCAAGCTGGGGTCAAAGGTGACCTGGCACGCCGGCGATACCCGCAAGGCCAAGACCTTGCTGCGGTACCAGCAGGGTCGGCCGTACCTCGTCTGGAGCGTGGGCCTCGCCGAGGGGTCGAGGTACGACGTCAAGAAGTTCCGGATCAAGGTCCGCAGGGTCGTTCTCGTGGACGAGGACGGCACGGTGCTGGCTCCCCGTGCTGGGCATGGGCGAAGCGTGGTCGCCGGCGCACCGAACGTCCGCCCGGCCTCGGCGGGGATCGCGCTGACCGGCTGACCGCACGGGCAACCACGTCGCGCCAGCGGCCAGCCGGGTGACACCATGGGCGGCGCCATGGCCGACCGCAGGAAGAGACGTCCCCCACGGACGCCCCGGGCACCCCGGGAGCCTCGGGACCCGATCCCGGCCGGCACCATCGGCTACCCGCCGGAGCTGCCGGTCAGCCAGCGGCGCGACGACATCGCGGCGGCGATCCGCGACCACCAGGTCGTGATCGTCGCGGGCGAGACCGGGTCGGGCAAGACCACCCAGCTGCCGAAGATCTGCCTCGAGCTCGGCCGCGGGACCAGCCGGCCTGATCGGCCACACCCAGCCGCGCCGGATCGCCGCCCGCTCGGTCGCCGAGCGGATCGCCGAGGAGCTCGGCGCGACGGCCTCGGCAGGCCGGCTCGGTGGCCAGGACGACCTCGTCGGCTACCAGGTGCGCTTCACCGACACGCACCTCGCCGAGCACCCGGGTCAAGCTGATGACCGACGGCATCCTGCTCGCCGAGATCCAGCGCGACCGCGACCTGCGCCGCTACGACACGATCATCATCGACGAGGCGCACGAGCGCAGCCTCAACATCGACTTCCTGCTCGGCTACCTCAAGCGGCTGCTGCCGCGCCGCCCCGACCTCAAGGTCGATCATCACCTCCGCGACGATCGACCCCGAGCGCTTCGCCGCGCACTTCGCCGACCGCGACGGTCGCCCGGCTCCCGTCGTCGAGGTCTCCGGCCGCACCTACCCGGTCGAGGTCCGCTACCGCCCGCTCGTCGAGCTCCCCGAGCAGGACGACGAGGGCGAGGCGGTCGTCCGCGACCAGACGGAGGCCATCCTCGACGCCGTCGCCGAGCTCGGCCGCGAGGACCCCGGCGACATCCTGGTCTTCCTGCCCGGCGAGCGCGAGATCCGCGACACCGCCGACGCCCTCGCCGACGCCCAGCGCCGTACGCCGTCCCGGCGGCCGGTCGAGATCCTGCCGCTCTACTCCCGGCTCTCCGCCGCCGAGCAGCACCGCGTCTTCCAGCCGCACACCGGGCGCCGCGTCGTGCTCGCCACCAACGTCGCCGAGACCTCGCTGACCGTGCCCGGCATCCGCTACGTCGTCGACACCGGCACCGCGCGGATCACCCGCTACTCCGCGCGCACCAAGGTGCAGCGGCTGCCGATCGAGCCGATCAGCCAGGCCTCCGCCAACCAGCGGTCCGGCCGCTGCGGCCGGGTCGCGCCGGGCATCGCGATCCGGCTGTACTCCGAGGAGGACTTCGAGGCACGGCCCGAGTTCACCGACCCGGAGATCCTGCGCACCAACCTCGCCGTCGGTCATCCTGCAGATGACCTCGCTGCGGCTCGGCGACATCGCCCGCTTCCCGTTCGTCGACCCGCCCGACCGGCGCAACGTCACGGCCGGCGTCCAGCTGCTGGAGGAGCTCGGCGCGCTTGCCCCGGCGCCGCGCGGGGCGAGCGACCCGCGGCTGACCCGGCTGGGGCGACGCCTGGCCCGGCTGCCGATCGACCCGCGGCTGGGCCGGATGATCCTGGAGGCCGAGCGGCTCGGCTGCGTGCGCGAGGTGATCGTGATCGCCGCCGCGCTGTCGCTCCAGGACCCGCGCGAGCGGCCCGCCGAGCAAGCAGGCCCAGGCCGACCAGCAGCACGCCCGGTTCAAGGACGAGACCTCGGACTTCCTCACCTGGCTCAACCTGTGGCGCTACCTGCGCGACCCAGCAGCGCGAGCTGTCCTCCAGCGCCTTCCGCCGGATGTGCAAGCGCGAGTACCTCAACTACCTGCGGGTGCGCGAGTGGCAGGACTTCGAGTCCCAGCTGCGCCAGGTCTGCAAGGAGATGAAGGTCGCAGGTCGGCCGCGCCCGCCGACGCTCCCGACGCCGACGGCATCCACCAGGCGCTGCTCTCCGGGCTGCTGTCCCACATCGGGCTGCTCGAGGAGCGGGAGTCGACCGGTCCGAGGCGGCCGCAGGCGCCGCGCGGCCCCCGCGAGTACCTCGGCGCCCGCGGGACCCGGTTCGCGATCTTCCCCGGCAGCGCCCTGAAGGGGAAGAACCCGGCCGTTCCTGATGGCCGGCGAGCTCGTCGAGACCTCGCGGCTGTGGGCGCGGCAGAACGCCGCCATCAAGCCGGAGTGGGCCGAGCGACTCGGCGCCCACCTGGTCAAGCGCACCTACTCCGAGCCGCACTGGTCGAGCCAAGCGCGCGTCCGTGATGGCCTACGAGCGCGTCACGCTGTACGGCGTCCCGCTGGTCGCCGACCGGCTCGTCGCCTACGGCAAGATCGACCCGGCGCTGTCCCGCGAGCTGTTCATCCGGCACGCCCTGGTCGACGGCGAGTGGCGCACCCACCACCGCTTCTACGCCGAGAACCGGCGGCTGCTCGCCGAGGCCGAGGAGCTCGAGCACCGCGCCCGCCGCCGCGACATCGTCGTCGACGAGCACACCCTGTTCGACTTCTACGACGCGCGGATCGGGGCGGAGGTCGTCAGCGGCGCCCACTTCGACCAGTGGTGGAAGCAGGCCCGGCGGCGACAGCCCGACCTGCTCACCTTCGACCCCGACGATGCTCACCCACGACGCCGCCGAGCCGGTGCGCGAGGCCGACTTCCCGACCCGGTGGGCCGACGAGGGGCTGACCTTCCCGATCAGCTACCACTTCGAGCCCGGCGCCGCCGACGACGGGCTCACCATCGACGTGCCGGTGGCCACCCTCAACCGGGTCGACGGCGGACGACTTCTCCTGGCAGGTGCCCGGCCTGCGGGAGGAGCTGGTCACCGCGCTGATCCGCGTCGCTGCCCAAGAACCTGCGGGTGAGCTTCGTGCCGGCGCCCAACACCGCGCGCGAGCGTTCCTCGCGGCGGTGCCGCCCGGCGAGGAGCCGCTGCTCGACGCCCTCGAGCGCTACCTGCGGTCGACGACCGGCGTGGTCGTCCCCCGCGACGCGTGGGACTGGGACAAGGTGCCCGAGCACCTGCGGCCGACCTTCCGGGTCGTCGACGAGGAGGGCGGGGAGGCCGCGCGCGGCAAGGACCTCGAGCGCGCTGAAGGAGCCGCTGCGACCGCAGTTCGCGCGAGGCCCTGGCCGAGGTCGCCGGCGACGCCGGGCTGAGCGCGACCGGCCAGACGGCCTGGACCTTCGGCGACCGTCGAGGAAGAGCTGGTGGAGACGCGCGCCGGCCACGAGGTGGTGGCCTACCCGGCCCTGGTCGACGAGGGCGACACGGTCGGGCTGGCCGTCTTCGGCGGTGCCCGGGAGGCCGCCGCCCGGCACCGGCTCGGGGTACGCCGGCTGGTCCTGCTGCGGCTGGGACCGCCGCCGGTGCGCGCGGTGGCCGACGGGCTCGACAACGCCGGCAGGCTGGCCCTGTCCGGGTCGCCGTACTCCGCGGTGGCCGAGCTGGTCGCCGACGTCGAGGCGGGGCTGGTCCTCGACCTCGTCGACGACTACCCGACGGTGCGCACCGAGGAGGCGTACGCCGCGCTCGTCTCGGCCGCTCGCGCCGACCGGTTGCCACGGTTGGCGGCTGCGGTCGCCACCCTCGGGGGCGTCCTCGACCCAGTGGCGGTCGACCGAGCGGCGCTCTCGGGGCGCACCGAGCTCGCCGAGCTGCAGGCCCGCACCGACATGGTCACGCAGCTGGAGGGACTCGTGCGTCCGGGCTTCGTCGGCGACGTCGGGCGCCGCCCGACTGCGCCACTACCGGCGCTACCTCACCGCGCTCGAGCAGCGGCACGCCCGGCTCGCCTCCGACGTGGCTCGCGACCGCGACCTGATGGCCCAGGTGGCCGACCTGCAGGAGGCGTACGACCACCAGCTGGTGGCGCTGCCCGAGGGCCAACCTCCGCCCGAGCAGCTGCGTCGGGTGCGCTGGCTGCTGGAGGAGTACCGCGTCTCCCTCTGGGCCCAGCAGCTCGGCACCGACGGCAGCGTCAGCGACCAGCGCATCCGCAAGGCCCTCGCGGGCTGACAGCTGCCGGGCCGGCGAGCCGGGGCCACTCCGCGCATGTCGGGTAACCACGGCGCGCAGGTCGGGGGACCACGGCGCGCATGTCGTCGGGCCCGGGAGCCTAGGCTGGGCGCGTGAGCGATCGCCGGCACCACCGCCCGATGACCCCGGGCGACGGCTTCTTCGAGGCGGTCACCGACGAGGGCACCGACCCCGCGGCGGTGCGGGAGCGCGCCGACCAGGCCGCCCGGCTGCTGGTGCGCGGAGCGCGCGACTCCGCCGACTCGGAGGTGGCGGAGCGGCTCGTGCACCTGGCCGAGACCGAGGGTCTGGAGACCCTCGCCGAGCTGTGGGCCGGCGCGCCCGCCGACTCGCTCGCCGGCTGCCTGTGGCGGCTCTACCTGCTGCGCTCCTGGGTGTACGCCGACCCGGCGGGCGTCGCCGAGCAGTTCGAGGCCGGGCGCACCCGCGCCCCGGTGGCGCGCGTCGTCGCCGGGGTGGCGGACCCGCCCGGGCCCGACGAGCTGCGCGCGATGGTCGACCAGGTGCTGCGCGGGATCGTGACCGGCGACTTCGCCGACGTGCTCTTCCGGGCGGCGGCGTTCGCGCGCGTCGTGGCGACCGGCCGCGCCGTCCTGGCGCCGGAGGGGGCGGCCACCGGGACCCGCGGCCAGGACGTCGGGCGCGTGCTCGCGCTCGCCGAGCAGCTCGAGAGCGCCGGCCACGTCGAATTGACCCAGGGGCTGGGGTGACCCCCTAGACTCGCACTCGGAGTACGCCGGACCGCGGCAGCCCCGGGTCCCAACATCAGCCGCTACGAGCGGCCACGCGCCGTGAGGCGCTCCCGGTCCGGCGTACTCCACCTCCACGTTGACCGCGCCGCCCTCGACCAGGCGCTGGTGGCTGCCCGCGGGGTCCCAGGCCTCGCCTGCAGGGCAGAAGTCGCCGGCGGGCCTCTGGGCCGGGGTCGGTAGGCTGCCCTCGAGACCGGGCTCCTGGTGGGGGACCGTGGAGTCGGGAGAGGGAGATCGTCGGGTGGCGCGTGCGCGAGACCGCCGCAGCAGGGCGCTGGCCGCACTGCTCGCCGTCGTGGTCGCCGGTCCCCTGGCCGCGTGCACCGGGGCCGACCCCGAGCCGGGGCAGCCGAGCCCGCCGGCGACCTCGTCGCCGCCGGAGCCCGTCGAGCTGACCTTCGGCGTCTTCGGTCCGAGGCGCGAGGTCGCGGCGTTCACGGGCGTCGCCGACCGGTACGCCTCCACCAACGACCTCGCCGTCGACGTGGTGTCCTACCCGACGAGCGAGGCGGCGGCACGGGCCTACCGCTCCGGCGAGCTGCCCGACGTGTTCCTGCTCAGCCAGCGCGACCTCGCCCTGATGACCGAGGGCGACCTGCTGCGTCCCGTGGACGAGCTGCTCGACGAGCGAGGGGTCTACTTCGGCGACACCTACGCCCGCGACGCGCTCGAGTCGTTCGCCGTCGACAACTCGCTGACCTGCATGCCCTACGCCGTCTCGCCGATGGTCATCTACTACAACACCGACCTGGTCGACTTCCCGACCATGGTGCGCCGCGGCCTCGAGGCTCCCGACCCGCCCGAGGGCGAGCTTCCCACCAGCTGGAACTTCGAGCAGTTCACCGCCGCGGCGGAGTTCGCCACCCGACCGCGCCTCGACACCCGGGGCGTCTACATCGCCCCGTCGCTGGCCGGGCTGTCGCCGTTCATCTACGCCGGTGGCGGCGAGGTCTTCGACGACAACCGCACGCCGACCTCCTTGGCCTTGTCCTCCGACGACACCCGCTCCGCCCTGGAGACCACGCTCACGCTGCTCCGCGACGCCCAGCTCACCCCGACCGCTCGCCAGCTCGCGCGCTCGGACGCGACGACCCTGTTCGAGGAGGGGCGGCTGGGCATGATGGCGGGCTACCGCAGCCTGGTGCCCCGGCTGCGCTCGGCTCCGGGGCTGAGCTTCGACGTGATGCCGATGCCGTCGATCAGCCGCACCGCCACGGTCGGCGACGTCACCGGGCTCTGCCTGTCCGCCGACACCGAGGAGGTCTCCGCCGCGGCGAACTTCCTGGTGTCGGTGCTCTCCGACGAGTCCGTGGCACAGGTGGTTCGGCAGGGCTACATCGTGCCGGCCAACGTCGCCGTGGCGTCCTCCGACGACTTCCTCCAGCCCGGCCGGCAGCCGGTCAACGCCGCGGTCTTCCGCACCGGTGTGCGCCGGATCGAGATCCCGCCGTTGCTGGAGTCGTGGGCCGGCCTCGAGAGGGCGGTGGCCGGCGGGCTGCGCCAGCTGGTGACGGTGCCGCTGCTCAACGAGGCGACCATGGCCCGGCTCACCGAACAGATCGATCTCGACTCGCAGACGGTGTTGAGCCCGCCGGAGCCGTCTCCCTCCGGCAGCCCGTCGGGCAGCTCGTCGGGCAGCTCGTCTGGCACCGCGTCGCCCAGCGCGACGGGCGGCTCCTAGCCGGTCGGCTCGGCGGCTTCGGTGTCGTGGGCGGTGTCGGCGCCCGCGTCGGCGCCCGCGTCGGCGTGGGTGTCGGGACCGTCATCGACACCCTCCGCCTGGGCGGGAGTCCGGTCGGCCTCGATGACCGCGTCCACGACCAGCGGGGTGGTGAGCGCGACCTGCCAGGGCCGGGCGCCGTAGCCGCGGAGCTGGTCGGCCACCTGGTCGGCCAGGACACGCGGGTCCCGCGACCCCGGCGGCGTCCACAGCACCCGGCGCAGATAGTCGGGGGTCAGCAGGTTCTCGACCGGCAGTCCGCAGCCGCTCGGCGAGCGCGGTGCATCGCCTCGCGGGCGAACGCGAGCCGGCGGGCGGCGACCGGGTCTCGGTCGGCCCAGGTGCGCGGCTGGGGTGGGCCGTCGCCGCGGGGGCGCGAGCCGGCAGCTCGTCCTCGTCCGGCAGCGCGCGAGCCTCGTCGAGCGCCGCCACCCAGCTGCTTGGCGTAGCGGCGGCGCCGCGGCCGTGGAAGCCCGAGGTGCCGAGCAGGCGCCGCGGTCGGTCGGCATGGCCTGGGCGGCGACCACGATCGCGGAGTCGGGGAGGATCCGTCCGGGCGTCACGTCGCGCTCGCGCGGCGATCCCGTCGCGGGTCTCCCAGAGCGACGCGGACGGCGCCCAGGCGCGCGTCGACCGCGGACCCGGTGCACGCCCGGACGTACGCCGCCAGGCTTCGGTCCGTACGGTCGGCTCGAAGCCGCAGCAGGCTGTCGAACTCCTGGCGGGCCCACTCCGTCCTTGCCGGCCTCCTCGAGCTCGGTCGACCAGGCCTCGCGCAGCTCGATCAGCACCTCGACGTCGAGGGCGGCGTACTCCAGCCACGGCGTGGGCAGCGGCCGGGTCGACCAGTCGACGGCGGAGTGCTCCTTGCGCAGCCGGTAGCCGAGCAGCGTCTCGACCAGCGTCGCCAGCCCGACGCGCGGGATAGCCGAGCAGCCGTCCGGCGAGCTCGGTGTCGAACAGGCGCGTCGGGGCGCAGCCCGACCTCGGCCAGGCAGGGCAGGTCCTGGGTGGCGGCGTGCAGGATCCACTCGGTGCCCTCGAGCGCCTCCTGCGAGCGGGGCCAGGTCGTCGACGCCGATCGGGTCGATCAGAGAGGTGCCGGCGCCCTCGCGGCGCAGCTGGATCAGGTAGGCGCGCGATGGAGTAGCGGTAGCCGGAGGCCCGCTCGGCGTCGATGGCGACCGGTCCGGTGCCGGCGGCGATCGCGGTCGGCACACCTCGGCGCAGCGCCGGCGGCGGTCTCGACGACCGGGGGCAGCCCGTCGCGCAGCTCGAGCAGCGGGCCGGCGGGCCTCGGGCTCGGCGTCGTCGGCGGTCGACTGGGGCCGGTCGGAGGTCGTCGTCGGCTCATCAGGCGTCCGCTGCCGCGCTGCCCACGGCGGCTCGGCATCGCGGTGACCCCGTCGGGGACGGGAGGCAGCCCGGCGGCGGTGCAGAGCAGCTCGCCCCAGGCCTCGACGTGGGCGGCCACGTCGAGGGACCACGTCGTAGGTCTCGCCGGCGGCGTCGGCGGCGTCCACGAGGCGCGGATCTCGATCTGGGCGGTCGCCGTCCTCGTCGGCCATCCCGCCGAAGCTCTCGGTGGCGACCCGGGTGACGGTGCCGGAGGCCGCGGCGTACGCCGCGCCGTGGGCCTCGAGCGCCTCGGTCAGCCAGCGACCAGCCGACCTCGGCGAGCAGCGGGTCGGTGATCAGCTCGGGGTCGATGTCGGCGCGGGCGTAGGCCACGCAGCGGAAGGTGCCGCTCCCAGGCGTCGTTGCCGGCCGGGTCGTGCAGCAGGATCAGCCGACCGGTGCCGACGTCGCTGCCGTCGACGGTGACGTCGGCCGACAGCGGCGGCGGCGTACGGCGCGATGCGCTGCGGCGCCGGCATCTCCTCGCAGAAGACCTCCGGGCGCAGCGCCGCGTCGTGCAGCCCGGTCGACCGCCGCCCGGAACGACGGCGGGCTCCGCCGCGGGCGCCGGGTGCGTCTCCTGCCCGACCACCATGACGCCCACAGTAGGTCGCTGCGGCGCGTCGGCGATGTGCCAACACGCCGCCTGACCTGGGAGGATCGTCGCATGCCCGCCCCTGCGCCCGAGCCAGCGACCGAGTCCGACCGGCTCGCCGGACAGCGCGTTCCTGCGCGGCGGCCCGCGGCGAGCGGCCCGGCCACACGCCGGTCTGGTTCATGCGGCAGGCGGGCCGGTCGCTGCCGGAGTACCGCGCGCCTGCGCGAGGGCGTCGGGCATGCTCGAGTCCTGCATGGACCCCGAGCTGGTCGTCGAGATCACGCTGCAGCCGGTGCGCCGCTACGGCGTCGACGCGGCGATCTTCTTCTCCGACATCGTGCTGCCGCTCAAGGCGGTCGGCGTCGACCTCGACATCAAGCCCGGCGTCGGGCCCGGTCGTGGCCGTCGCCGGTGCGCACGCTGGCCGACGTCGAGGCGATCCCCGACCTCGACGCCCGAGCACGTGCCGTTCATCACCGAGGCGGTCCGCGCCCTGGTCGGCGAGCTCGGCGCCACCCCGCTGATCGGCTTCGCCGGCGCGCCGTTCACGGTGGCGTCGTACCTCGTCGAGGGCGGGCCGTCCAAGGAGCACGCGCCGACCAAGGCGATGATGTTCGGCGCCCCCGACGTGTGGGACGCGCTGATGCGCAAGATCGCCGGCATCGCGGCGGCCTACCTCGAGGTCCAGGTCGCCGCCGGCGCCTCCGCCGTGCAGCTCTTCGACTCCTGGGCCGGCGCGCTCACCCCGCAGGACTACCGCAGCCACGTGCATGCCGCACTCCGCGCGGGTGCTGGCCGCGGCCGGCGCGCTCGGGGTGCCCCGGATCCACTTCGGCGTCGGCACCACCAACCTGCTCGCCGCTGATGGGCGAGGCCGGGGCCGACGTGGTCGGCGTCGACTGGCGGATGCCGCTCGGCGACGCCATCCCGCTGGTCGGCGACCGCGCGGTGCAGGGCAACCTCGACCCGACGCTGGTCTTCGCGCCGACCGAGGTGATGACCGCTCGCGCCGCCGAGATCATCGACGCCGGGCGCGCGGCGCAAGGGCCACATCTTCAACCTCGGCCACGGCGTCATCCCGTCGACCGACCCCGACCAGCTGGCCCGGCTCACCGAGTTCGTGCAGGGCTACCGGCCCGACCCGGACCCGGCCGACTGACCAGACGAGCGACGGGTGCGCGTGCGCGGCTTGATCCGCACCCAGACGGTGTTGCCCCCGCCGGCCTCCGGGCCCCTCACCTCGACGTACGTCTCGGCCTCGACGAGCTTGCTCAGCTTGGAGCGGCCGTAGAGCCGCGGGTCGAAGGAAGGGTCGTTCTGCACCAGGTGGTTGCCGACCGACCCGAGCGCCGACCAGCCGTCGTCCTGCGAGGTGCTCTCGATCGCCTGGGTGAGCAGCGGTCGCAGCGCGGGCGGCTCGGTCGAGGGCTCGCTGGACTGCGTCGCGTCGGTCGGGTCGCCCTGCTCGGTGGCGGGCTCGGTGAGCAGGTCGAGGTAGATGAACCGGTTGCAGGCGGCGCGGAACGCCTGCGGGGTCTTGCGCTCACCCATGCCCAGCACGGTCTTGCCGGACTCGCGGAGCCGGGTGGCCAGGCGGGTGAAGTCGCTGTCGCTGGAGACCAGCACGAAGCCGTCGAGGCTTGCCGGCGTAGAGCAGGTCCATCGCGTCGATCACCAGCGCGAAGTCGGTGGCGTTCTTGCCGGTGGTGTAGGCGAACTGCTGGATCGGCTGGATCGCGTGCTGGTTGAGCTGCTTCTTCCACTTCGCGGTGTGCTCGTTGGTCCAGTCGCCGTAGGCGCGCCGCACGGTGGCCGTGCCGTACTTGGTGATCTCCTCGAGCAGCGCCGCCGCCCGCTTGGCCGAGGTGTTGTCGGCGTCGATGAGGACGGCGAGCCGGGCGTTCTCCGGGAGTGTGGTCACGGCTCGACCCTACGGCGAGGGGGCTCATGCCGTGGCGGCGGCGTCCGCCTCCGGCGTCGACGGCGTACGCCGGCGCTGCAGGCGGCGGACCGCCAGCCACAGCGGCACGCCGACCACGAGCAGGACCACGGCGAACGGGAGGATCGCGCCGACGGCCGTGAGCGCACCGGTGGTGACCTTCTGCAGGCCGTGCCAGCCGGCAGCGAGGCCGGCGAGGAAGCCGCGCTCCTCCGTCTTCGGGGCGGCGGCCTGGTCCGAGCGCCGCAGCTGCACGTTGATGGTGCTCATCGACGTCTGGTCGGCGAGCCAGGCCTGCTGCTGCTTGAGCGAGTCGAGATCGGCCTGCCGCCGGGTCAGCTGCGCCTCGATGGCGACGACGTCGCGGAGGTTCTGCGCCTCGCTCAGCAGGCTCTCGATCCGGCGCAGGCTCTCCTCCTGGGCGCGCACGCGGACCTCGGTGTCGATGACCTGGGTCGTGACGTCCTCCGAGGTGCGCTGGGCCGACTCGACCTTGCCGAACTCCTGCAGCGCGGTCATCGCGGCGTCGAACTCCTTGGCCGGAACCCGGACCACCAGCCGGGACCGCACCACCTCGCCGTCGGTGTCGCTCTCGGTCTGCTCGTCGGTGACCTGACCCTGGTGCTCGTCGACCACCTGGCGCACGTCGAAGCGCAGCTCCCCCACGTCGTCGGATCGCAGCGCCACCACGCCGGTGGAGATCACCGAGCGCTGGGTGGCGAGTGCGGCGGTGTCGGTGGAGGCGTCCTTGGCCTCGGACCCGGCGGCGAGAGCACGGTCTGCGTCACCGCCGTCGACGAGGTCCTCGGTCATCGCGGCGGGCGCCTCGGCGGACGTGGCACCGCCGCTGTCGCTGGAGGCGTTCTCGCCCCCCGACGAGCAGGAGGCCACGGCGAGGACCGCCAGGGCGGCCGTGGCGCCGGCGGCGATCCGCCAGCCGAGGCGCCGTCGCGAGGCAGGAGGGGCGCTCCCGGTTGCGGGGACGTCGGCCGGCAGGACGGGTGGCTCGGGCTGGGTGTTCATGCAGGTCCGACGGAGCCGACCGGCCGAGGGTTCCCCTCGGCTGGCAGGCTGGACCCGTGACGTCTGGACCACTGCCCCCGCCGTCGGCCGGGCGTCCCCGGCTGGTCGTCGTCGGCGGCGGGATCGCCGGCCTCGCGGCGGCGTACGCCGCGGCGCGCGAGGGGACCCGCGACGTGCTGCTGCTCGAGGGCTCCGACCGGGTCGGCGGCAAGCTCCGGCTCGCGGAGGTCGCCGGCGTGCCGGTCGACGTGGGCGCCGAGGCGATGCTCAACCGCCGGCCCGAGGGCGTCTCTCTGGCCCGCGAGGTCGGGCTCGAGGTCGTCCACCCGGACGTCGCGGAGAGCAACATCTGGTCGGGCGGGCGGCTGCACCGGCTTGCCCCGCACGCTGATGGGGGTCCCCCTCGACGCCGACGGGCTCACCGGCTTCGCGCCCTTCACCGCCGCCGACGTGGAGCGGGTCAGCGCCGAGCGCGACCTGCCGCCGTCGGTCGTCGACGGCGACGTGTCGGTGGGGGAGCTCGTGGCCGCCCGCTTCGGCCGGGCGGTCGTCGAGCTGCTCGTCGAGCCCCTGCTCGGCGGGGTGTACGCCGGCCGCGCCGACCTGATCTCCGCGCGGGCAGCGCTCCCGCAGCTCGTCGACCACGCCGTCCGCGGGTCCGTGCTCGACCAGGCCGACGCGATCCCGACGACATACGCCGCCCCCGTCTTCGCGGGCATCCCCGGCGGGATGGGGCTGCTGCCCGCGGCCGTCGTCGCCGCCGGCGGCTTCGCGGTGCGCACCGGCGTCGTGGCGCGGCGGCTTGCCCGCGACCGCGCCGGCTTCCGGCTCACCGTCGGGTCCGCCGCGTCGCCCGAGACAGTGTCGGCCGACGAGGTGGTGCTCGCGACGCCGGCCGCCCGCGGCGGCCCGGTTGCTGGCCGACCTCGCACCTGCCGCGGCCGGCGAGCTCGCCGGCGTCGAAGCGGCGTCGGTCGCGGTCGTCACGTTCGCGTTCCGGGCATCAGAGGTGGGCGACCTGCCCGGCTCGGGCTTCCTGGTGCCGCCCGTCGAGGGCCGCGCGATCAAGGCGTCGACGTTCTCGTTCGCCAAGTGGGCCTGGACCCGGGCGGCCGGCGCGGCGCGTGGCCCCGACGGTGACGACCTGCTGTTCCTGCGCACCTCGCTGGGCCGGCACCGCGAGGAGGCGACGCTGCAGGTGCCCGACGAGGAGCTGGTGCGTCTGTCGCTGGCCGACCTCGCCGCCGCGGTGGGCCTGCGGGCGACACCGGTCGACGCCCACGTCCAGCGGTGGGGCGGTGGGCTGCCGCAGTACGCGCGTCGGCCACCTCGAGCGAGTCGCCCGGGTGCGGCAGGCCGTCGCGGTGGTGCCGGGGCTGGCGGTCTGCGGGGCGGCCTACGACGGGGTCGGGATCCCCGCCGTGATCGGCTCGGCGCACCGCGCGCTGGAGGCGTTGCCCGCTCGCTGAGCGTTGTGGCCCGCGCGGCACAATGGGCCCATGAGCGAGGAGACCCCGACCGGCGAGGCGAGCCGGACCAACGCCGCCCGGCTGCGCGAGATCAACGACACGGTCCGCTACACCATGTGGTCGGTGTTCCGGCTGGCGACGCCGTACGCCGCCGCCGAGTCCGCGCGCGAGGGCGAGGCGGCCGAGCTGGGCGAGCTCCTCGACAAGCTGGCGGCCGACGGCGTCGCGGTGCGCGGCCTCTACGACGCTGTCGGGCATCCGCGCCGACGCCGACGTGATGGTCTGGTGGCACGCGCCCACCGCCGAGCAGCTGCAGTCGGCCTACCAGCAGCTGCGGCGCACCGCGCTCGGGCGCCGGCTCGACCCGGTGTGGAGCCAGCTCGCGCTGCACCGGCCGGCTGAGTTCAACCGCTCCCACGTGCCGGCGTTCCTCGCCGACGAGGAGCCGCGCGGCTATGTCTGCGTCTACCCCTTCGTGCGGTCCTACGACTGGTACGTCATGGACGATGCCGACCGCCGCCGGATGCTCGCCGAGCACGGTCAGATGGCGCGGGGCTACGCCGACGTGCGGGCCAACACCGTCGCGTCGTTCGCGCTCGGTGACTACGAGTGGATCCTCGCCTTCGAGGCCGACGAGCTGCACCGGATCGTCGACCTGATGCGCGACCTGCGCGCCTCCGAGGCGCGGCTGCACGTGCGGGAGGAGATCCCGTTCTTCACCGGCCCCCGGGTCTCGCCCGCCGACCTGGTCGCCCGGCTGCCGTAGTCGCCCACCGCCGCGGATCGCCCCTCGCCGCGGTCCCGGCGCTCCGTAGGTTGACGTTTGGTCCACAACAACATGATTTCGGGCCGCGACCGTGTCGTTGCCGACCAATCGACGTCCCCGGGGGAACGCCCCCGCGGCTCGCCACGTCGGAGTGGCATGAGCCTCCGTCGGTATGCCGCCCTCGCGGCCGTCTTCCTCCTTCTCGCCGGCTGCGGCGACGCCGTCGTTCCCCAGCCCGCCGACACCGCGACCGACCGCGCCACCGACCACGCGACCGACCCGGCGACCCCGGGCGACGCGGCGCGGACACCCGGTCCGCCGCGCCCGACCTCGATCCCGGCGGCCGAGGGTGAGGTCCTCGCCCAGGCCACTGTGCTGGAGAGGGACGGCGGGCCGCAGCTCTGCCTCGGCGTCGTGGCCGCGAGCCTGCCCCCGCAGTGCGGGGGCCCGGTGATCACCAACTGGGACTGGGCGACGGTCGCCGACCACGCCGAACGCAGGGCCGGCACCACGTGGGGCACCTTCGCCGTGTCCGGCACCTTCGACGGCACGTCGTTCACGCTCACCCAGGACCCGATCCCGCTCGCGCTCTACGACCCGCCGGCGCCGGCGCCCGAGCCCGACCCGTTCGCCACGCGCTGTCCAGAGCCCGACGGCGGCTGGCAGGTGCTCGACCCGAGGACGGCGTCAGACGCGGCGCTCCAGCGGACCCTGCGCCGGGCGAAGCGGCTCGACGGCTACGGCGGCGCCTGGCTGGACCAGTCGGTCAACCCCGCCGCGGCACGGCTCGGCGACGACCAGTCCGTCGAGGGCGCGATGAACGACCCGCGGCTGCTGGTGCTCAACGTGCTCACGACCGCCGACCTCACGGCGACCGAGCGGACCCTGCACGAGACCTGGGGCGGCATGCTGTGCGTGTCCCCCGCACGGAGCACCGAGGCCGAGCGCCGTCGCATCCAGCGCGAGCTCACCGACCTGCCCGGCATGCTCTCGAGCAGCGCCGGCCTCGACCGGGTCGAGCTTCAGGTCGTCTGGGACGACGGGTCCTACCAGCGGTGGGCGGACGCGGCGTACGGCGACGGGACGGTCGTCGTCACCTCGGCGCTCCAGCCGGCGGACGGCTGAGCCCGGCTCACGCCGGGCAGGCCCTCATTCGCCGGGCTGGAGCCGCAGGCTGATCGAGTTGATGCAGTAGCGGTCGCCGGTGGGCGTGCCGTAGCCGTCGGGGAAGACGTGCCCCAGGTGGGAGCCGCAGTTGGCGCAGCGCACCTCGACCCGCTTCATCCCAAGCGAGCTGTCCTCGATGTACTCGATGGTGTCGGTCATCGGCTGGTAGAAGCTCGGCCAGCCGCAGCCGGAGTGGAACTTCGTGTCCGACTCGAACAGCTCCGCCTGGCAGGCCCGGCAGAGTAGACGCCCGTCGTCTCGGTGTCGGTGTACTCGCCGGTGAAGGCGCGCTCGGTGCCGGCCTGGCGCAGCACGGCGTACTCCTCGGGGGTCAGCTCGTTCCGCCACTGCTCGTCGGTCTTCTCCACGCGGTAGGACATGGCCGCAACGGTAGCCGCGCCGCGGTCACCACCCCAGCCCACGCCGACGTGGTCACCGACCCGTAAGGCGGCGGCCGGGCCGACGGGCGGCGATGGCTGCCGGTGGGGCACGACGCACCAGATACGCCGCACGCACCAGTAGCCTGACCCGCATGGCCAAGCCACCCGCCGCCGAGGTGATCGCGGGGGACCGCGCCGTCCGCGTCTGCAGCCCCGACCGGGTCATCTACGAGGCGACCGACCGCACCTCGGAGGTCACCAAGCTCGAGGTCGCGGAGTACTTCGCCGTCGGTCGACGACGGGCTGATGCGCGCGCTGCGCGACCGGCCGACCGCGCTGGAGCGCTGGCCCACCGGTGTGCGCGAGGGGATGCGGCTGGCCACCGGCCCGATGGACAAGAACGCCGACGCGTTCTACCAGAAGCGGGTGCCGAAGGGTGCCCCCGACTATCTCGAGACGGTGCAGGTCACCTTCCCCTCCGGCCGCACCGCCGACGAGATCTGTCCGACCGAGATCGCGGTGCCTGTGTGGTGCGCGCACATGGGCACCCTGACCTTCCATCCGTGGCCGGTCCGCCGCGCCGACGTCGACCACCCCGACGAGCTGCGGATCGACCTCGACCCCCAGCCCGGCACGACGTTCACCGACGCCGTGCGGGTCGCCGGGGTCGCCCGTGAGCTGCTCGGCGAGCTCGGCATCACCGGCTTCGCGAAGACCTCCGGCAACCGCGGCGTCCACATCTTCGTGCGGATCGAGCCGCGCTGGGAGTTCGTCGACGTCCGGCACGCCGCGATCGCCTTCGGCCGCGAGCTCGAGCGGCGCGACGCCGGCGTCACGACGGCCTGGTGGAAGGAGGAGCGCGGCGAGCGGATCTTCGTCGACTTCAACCAGAACTGCCGCGACCGCACCATCGCCTCGGCGTACTCGCTGCGCCCGATCCCCGGCGCGCCGGTCTCGACGCCGCTGACCTGGGAGGAGCTCGCGGAGATCACCGACCCGGCCGAGCTCAACCTGTTCACGGTCCCCGAGCGGCTCGCCGACGGCGACCCGTGGGCCGCGATCGACGACGTGCACCACTCGCTCGAGCCGCTGCTGGAGCTCTGGGAGGACCAGGGTGCGGTCGAGCTCAACTACCCGCCCGACTACCCCAAGATGCCCGGCGAGCCGCCACGCGTGCAGCCGAGCAAGAAGGTCGCGGCGCACTGGGACGAGGACGGCAACCGGATCGAGGGGCCGTGACCCGAGACGATCGCATCCCCAGCCACTCGCGTGAGCCGTCCAAGACGGGGGAGTACGGCGCCCGCCGCTGGGCCGACTACCTCGACTGGCTGCGCGGCGACGTCGTCGCAGGGGTGCTGGCGCTGACGCCCGAGGAGCAGCGGAGCACGCCGCTCCCCTCGGGGTGGAGTCCGCTCGAGCTGCTCTCCCACCTGCTGCACATGGAGCAGCGGTGGTTCGTCTGGGGCTTTCTCGGGGAGCAGGTCGACCAGCCGTGGGGCGACTGGTCGCGCGACGAGCCGTGGCTCGGCGACGACTCCGAGGCGACGCTGCCTGACGCCCGTTGGCACGTCCCCGACGGTGTGACCGGTGGGGCGCTGGCTGACCGGCTGGCGGCGACCGGTCGGCGTACCCGCGAGATCCTGCTGAGCCACCCGCTGCACACGCCGGGCGCCCAGGACGGCCGGTTCGGCGCCGATCCGCCGACCCTGGAGTGGGTCTGCTTCCACGTGGTCGCGGAGTACGCCCGGCATGCTGGGCACCTCGACATCGTCGTCGAGCTGGTGGCGGCCGAGCGCTGACCTCCGAGCCTCAGAGCCCGGTGACGCCCTCGCCGGATCCGGCCTGCTCGTCGAAGGTCTCGTGCTCGAGCAGGTGCAGCACCGGCACCCCGATCTTGCGGCGGGCACGCGAGGTCCAGTCGACGTGGAAGAACTCCGCGACGACGTGGGGCCGGGTCAGGATGATCGCCTCGCGACCGTCGACCTCGGCGACCTTGGCGGCCAGCGCGTCGATCGGGGGCTCGGTGACGACCTGACCCTCGGCGGTGGCGCCGCCGCCCGCAGGGCGGCGAGGGTGCGGCTCAGCTCGGTGTCGGAGCGCTCCTCGCAGTCACGGCGTACGGCGTCGAGGTCGACGTCGCTCATCACCATCGCGGGCGAGGCCATCACCTCGCCGGCGGCCAGCGACCCCATGGCCGCCTCGATCCGCGCCGCGGCGTCCTCCAACGGGAGCAGGACGTGGTAGACGACCGGGTCGTCGATCGCCTCGTGCAGCGATCGCACCTGCGCGGCGTCGGCCGCGGAGAGCTCCTGCTCGACGAGGAGCACGACGTCGTAGGTCTCGCTCATGGCCGCCCCCTGGGCTGTGGTGCGCGGGTGGCGATCACCCGTGTGGCTCCAGCCTAGTCTCGCCCGCGTCGGCCGGCGCCCAACACCTCGGCCAGGTCGTAGCTCACCGGCTCGTCGAGCTGCTCGTAGCCGCACGACTCAGGATCGCGGTCGTGGCGCCAGCGCCGGAACTGCGCGGTGTGGCGGAAGCGACGCCCCTCCATGTGGTCGTAGGCCACCTCCAGCACCCGCTCGGGGCGCAGCGGCGTGAAGCTGAGGTCCTTGCCCTGGCTCCACCGGCTCTGGGTGCCCGGCGTCCGGTCGGGGTTGGCGATCGCCCACTCCTCCCAGGCCGCCCACGGGTGCTCCGCGAGGTCGCAGACCAGCGGCTGCAGCTCGGCGATCAGCTCGGCGCGGCGGGCGGCGGTGAACGAGCGCGGACACGCCGATGTGCTGCAGCCGGCCGTCGGCGTAGAGGCCGAGCAGGAGGCTGCCGAGCAGCGGCTTCTCGGGCGTGGAGGTCTTGTGCTCGCGGTAGCCGACCAGCACCACGTCGGCGGTGCGCTCGTGCTTGATCTTGAGCATGGTGCGGGCGTTCGGGAGGTACGGCGCCCCGAGCGGCTTGGCGATCACGCCGTCGAGTCCGGCGCCCTCGAACTGGTCGAACCACTGCTCGGCCGACCGCGCGGTCGGTGGTGGTGCGGGTGAGGTAGCACGGGCCCGTGAGCCCCGCCAGCGCCTCCTCCAGGGCCGCCCGCCGCTCGGCGAAGGGCGGTCGACGTAGACGCGTCGCCGAGCGCGAGCAGGTCGAAGGCGACGAACGACGCGGGGGTCTTCTCGGCCAGCAGGGTGATCCGCGAGGCCGCCGGGTGGATGCGCTTCTGCAGCACCTCGAACTCCAGCCGGTCGCCGACCGCGACGAAGATCTCGCCGTCGAGCACGCAACGCTCGGGCAGCTGCTCCCGCGCGGCCGCGACCACCTCGGGGAAGTAGCGCGTCAGCGGCTTGGTGTTGCGGCGAGGCCAGCTCGACCTCGTCGCCGTCCTTGAACACCAGGCAGCGGAAGCCGTCCCACTTCGGCTCGAAGCTCAGCCCCGGGACATCGCCGGCGGAGTACGTCGCCGGGTCGGGGATCCCCTTCACCGACTTGGCGAGCATCGGCCGCACCGGCGGCATCACGGGCAGGTCCATTCCCGGGAGCCTAGCCCCGACTCCCGACACCCCCACCACATGCCGCTCGTGGTGGTGCGACATGCGCGCCGTGGTCACGCGACATGCTGCTCGTGGTGGTCTGAGATGTTGCCTGCGGCGGGGAGCGAGGTCTGGCCGAGCACCTCGGTGCGCCACGAGCCGCACGTCGGCCCGCCAGAAGCCATACGTCGGGCAACCACCACAGGCACGTCGGGCCGCCACGGGCCACCCGTCGCGAGAAGGCTTACCCTGGGTGGTCGATCCCCGGTTGGTCTGCCGGCAGGGCCCGCCTGACTTTGAATCAGGACTAGCGACGTAGGTTCGACTCCTACCCGGGGAGCTCGCATGTCGACGCTCGCCTCGAAGGGCGCGCCAGCCGAACCACGTGAGCTCCACCGCACGACCTGACCGTCATCGTCCTGGCCGCCGGCGGCGGCACCCGGATGAAGTCGAAGACCATGAAGGTGCTGCACCCGATCGGCGGGCGCAGCATGATCGGCCACGTGCTGGCCGCGGTGCAGGCGATGCGAGCCGAGCCGGGTCGTGGCCGTCGTCGGCCACCAGCGCGAGCAGGTCGGCCGCGCACATCCAGGCGCTGCTGCCCGACGTGCGTGCTCGCCGTCCAGGACGACGCAGCGACGGCACCGGGCACGCCGTCCGGGTCGCGGTCGAGGCGCTGCCGGCCGCTGACCGCCGGCACCGTCGTCGTCGCCTACGGCGACACCCCGCTGCTGCAGGGGCGAGACGCTGCGTGCGCTTCGCCGCCGAGCACGAGGCCGCGCAGCGCGCGGTGAGCATCCTCGAGCGGCGTGGTCGCCGACCCGTTCGGCTACGGCCGGATCGTGCGCAACGCCGACGGCGACGTCGAGGCGATCGTCGAGGAGAAGGACGCGACCCCCGAGCAGCGCGAGATCCGCGAGATCAACTCGCGGCATCCTCGCCTTCGACGCGGAGTTCCTGTCCGCGGCGCTGCCGCGGATCGACCAACGACAACGCCAAGGGCGAGTACTACCTCACCGACAGCTCGTCCAGATCGCCCGCGACGACGGCCTGCACCGTCGGCGCCCACCTGATCGACGACGTGCATGCAGACCGAGGGCGCCAACGACCGCGCCCAGCTGGCCGCGCTCGGCGCCGAGCTCAACCGGCGGATCGTCACCCGCTGGATGCGCGACGGGCGTCACCGTCATGGACCCGGCGACCACCTGGATCGACGCCGACGTCGTGCTCGCCGCGGACGTCACGATCCTGCCCGGCACCCAGCTGCTCGGCGCCACCGTCGTGGCGGAGGACGCCGTGATCGGGCCCGACACGCACGCTCAAGGACTGCGAGATCGGCGCCGGCGCACGCGTGGTCCGCACCCACGGCGAGCTCGCGGTCATCGGCGGCGGCGCCACCGTCGGCCCGTTCGTCCTACCTGCGGCCCGGCACCGCAGCTCGGCGCCGGCGGCAAGATCGGCGCCTTCGTCGAGACCAAGAACGCCGAGATCGGCGACGGCGCCAAGGTGCCGCACCTGTCCTACGTCGGCGACGCCGAGATCGGCGAGGGCACCAACATCGGCGCCGGCACGATCTTCGCCAACTACGACGGCGTCGCACAAGCACCGCACGACCGTCGGCAGGCACGCGCGGACCGGCTCCAACAACACGTTCGTCGCCCCGGTCGACGATCGGCGACGGCGCGGCGACCGGCGCCGGCACCGTCGTACGCCGCGACGTGCCCGCCGGGCGCGCTCGCCGTCTCGAGCCGGTCCGCAGCGCAACATCGAGGGCTGGGCGGCGCGCCGCCGGGCCGGCACGCCGCAGGCCGAGGCGGCCGCGGCCGCGCTGCCGCGTGACACAGGCACGGAGCGAGCCTCGGCGAGCGGGTCCGACCCGACGGCTGAGCGACCGCCCGGGGTGCGCCAGAATCGTGAGCAGACTCGACGAGCCACGGGTCCGGCGAACCGAGGAGCTGACGCCGTGACCGGAATGAAGCGGACCACCGAGAAGAACCTGATGGTCTTCAGCGGCCGGGCCCACCCCGACCTGGCCGAGGAGGTCGCCGAGCTCCTCGGCACCGGCCTGGTCCCGACCTCGGCCTACGAGTTCGCCAACTCCGAGATCTACGTCCGCTACGAGGAGTCGGTCCGCGGCTGCGACGCCTTCGTGATCCAGAGCCACACGGCGCCGATCAACGAGTGGATCATGGAGCACCTGATCATGGTCGACGCGCTCAAGCGCGCCTCGGCCAAGCGGATCACCGTGGTGATGCCGTTCTACGGCTACGCCCGCCAGGACAAGAAGCACCGCGGCCGCGAGCCGATCTCGGCGCGCCTGATGGCCGACCTGTTCAAGACCGCCGGCGCCGACCGGCTGATCACCGTCGACCTGCACGCCGACCAGATCCAGGGCTTCTTCGACGGCCCGGTCGACCACCTGATGGCGCTGCCGATCCTGGCCGACTACGTCCGGGAGAAGTACGGCGACCAGCGCGCTCGCCGTCGTCTCGCCCGACGCCGGCCGGATCAAGGTCGCCGAGCGCTGGTCGGCCCGCCTCGGCGGCGCGCCGCTGGCGTTCATCCACAAGACCCGCCGGACCGACCGGCCCAACGAGACCGTCGCCAACCGGGTCGTGGGTGACGTCGACGGCCGGATCTGCGTGCTGGTCGACGACATGATCGACACCGGCGGCACGATCGTGAAGGCCGCCGAGGCGCTGATGGCCGACGGCGCCGCCGGCGTGATCATCGCCGCGACCCACGCGATCCTCTCCGGCCCCGCCGTCGACCGGCTCAAGAACTGCTCGATCACGGAGGTCGTCGTCACCAACACGCTGCCGCTGACCGACGACAAGGAGTTCGACAAGCTCACGACGCTGTCGATCGCGCCGCTGCTCGCCCGGGCGATCCGCGAGGTCTTCGAGGACGGCTCGGTCACCAGCATGTTCGACGGCCACGCCTGAGGCGGTCGCTCGGCCGAGGCCGACTCGGATTCGCGGTGCCGGCCCGGGCCGCCGTACACTGATGCGGTTGCCTCGGCGAGGGAGGCCGCGCACGCGCGGTGCTCCGTGATCGACTGGGCCGGCCCACCGCCGCGCTGACTCGATCGCGCGGCGTCTTCTCTGCCGGCGACACCCGAGACACCCGAGCACGCACGTGACGACTGGGAGAGAAGACCTGATGGCTGCCGAGAAGATCAAGGCCGAGCTGCGCACCGAGTTCGGCAAGGGCGCCGCCCGCCGCATCCGCCGCGCCGACAAGGTCCCCGCCGTCATCTACGGCCACGGCAACGACACCGTGCACGTGACCCTTCCCGGCCACGACACGATGATGGCGCTCAAGCACGGTGGCGCCAACGCGCTGCTCGGCGCTCGACATCGACGGCGAGGAGCAGCTGGCGCTGACCAAGCAGGTCCAGATCGACCCGATCCACCGCGTCCTCGAGCACCTCGACTTCGTCGCCGTCCGCCGCGGCGAGAAGGTCACCGTCGAGATCCCCGTGCGTCCTCGTCGGCGAGGCGGCCCGCGACACGCTGGTGGTGACCGAGCAGACCACCGTCCAGGTCGAGGCCGAGGCCACCCACATCCCCGAGTTCGATCGAGGTCGACATCGAGGGCGCCGAGGTCGGCACCCAGATCCACGCCTCCGACCTGGTGCTGCCGAGCGGCACCACGCTGTTGCTCGACCCGGAGGCCCTGGTCGTCAACATCACCAACGCGCCGACCGAGGCGGAGCTCGAGGCCGACCTCGACGTCGAGGCGTCGAGGGCGAGGTCGCCGAGGGCGAGGCCCCGGAGGCGGGCGACGACGAGGCCGCGGACGCCGAGGCCGCCGAGGGCGACGCGGAGTGATCCTGACCCGGCTCGGCACCCTGGTCGCCAGGGTGTTGGGCCGGGCGCAGCGAGACGACGCGGCACCAGCACCCATGGCCATCGGCAGGGACCCCTCGGACGCCTGGCTGGTGGTCGGGCTGGGCAACCCCGGACCGGCGTACGCCGGTCACCGGCACAACGTCGGCTACCTCGTCGCCGACGAGCTGGCGGCCCGGATGGGATCCTCGCTGCGCGCTCACAAGTCGGGCCGGGCCGAGGTCGTCGAGGGCCGGCTCGGGGCTCCCGGGGCAGTCGCGCCTCGCGTGGTGCTGGTGCGGGCCCGGTGCTACATGAACGAGTCGGGCGGACCGGTCAAGGCGCTGGCGACGTTCTACAAGGTCGCTCCCGACCATGTGGTCGCCATCCACGACGAGCTGGATCTCGCCGTTCGGCAGGCTGCGGGTCAAGCTCGGCGGCGGCGACAACGGCCACAACGGCCTGCGGTCGCTGCGATCGTCGCTCGGCACCGGTGACTTCCACCGGGTGCGGGTCGGGATCGGTCGACCGCCGGGGCGGCAGGACGTCTCCGACTTCGTGCTGAGCAACTTCTCCGCCGCCGAGCGCAAGGAGCTGCCGTTCCAGGTCTTCGACGCGGCCGACGCCGTCGAGTCGCTGGTCACGCGACGGTCTCGACCGAGACCCAGCAGCGCTTCAACTCCTGAGCACGGACGCTGGTCGTGCCCGGGGGCCGACGCTGCAAGTTCTTGCAGCACGCTTCGCCGGCGGCCGCATCATGGTCTGGACCACCTACAGGAAATCGCAGTCTTTGCGCAATCCCCAACTTGCCGAGTTGACTCGTGCTAAGGCGCGGGCGAAGATGGTCCCACGTTTGAGTCGTGGGGTCTCAAACGGGTCCCGAGGAGGTCAAGGTCTCTTGGCGGCGCAACCCTCGGGGGAGTTCAACACAACCGGTCCGCACTCGGTCGGGTTGGAAGCAAGATTCCCTCGTCGGCGCCGCCAGACCCACGCAGTGAAGCATCAGCGTGCAGAGATTCAGCCTCTACCTTCCCGGGATCGCATGGGGAAATAAGGTGTGACCAGTAGGTCGCACCTTGGTGCCCCTCCTCACGGTGACATTTTGACACCAAGCCTGAGGGGGCCGGGGGAATGAGTACGTTGAGGTCGGGACCTGACCTCGTCGTGCCCGCACCGCGTGCGGCACGGGAGCCGGTGGTGGAGGGCGTTCTCGCGCCGCCCACCACGACGACCGTTCCGGTCAGCACGCGGCACCGGGTGCGCCGATGGATCTTGCCCGCCGAAGCCGCGTCCGCGGCGCTGTTCGGCAGCGTCGCCGCGCTCGCGCTGCAGACGCCCTTGCTGTTCGCGCTGCCGTTGGTCGTCATCGCGATGGTGACCAACTACCACATGGGCTTGGAGACGATCCGGCCCGGACTGCCTCACCTGGGACGGATCGTGCGTGACGCGGCGCTGCCGATGCTGCTGGTCACCATGGGCGTGGCCGCCCACCTGCTGCCGCCGATCCGGCTGACCGAGGCGCTCGCCATCGTCGGCGCGGTCTCCGGCACGGCCCTGGTCGGCACCGTCGTCCGCCGGGTCGTCGAGGGCCAGCTCCGGCTCGTCGTCGTCGGCGACCCCGAGGCGTCCGCGCTGGCCGCCGCCCGCTGGGCCGGTGACCGCCGTGCCCGCGTCGTCGGTGCCGTGCTCGTCGACGGGAGTCGTCGCGATGCACTCGCGCTGTCGGACAACTTCGGGGTCGATGTCGTGCTCGGCTCCGACGACGTGGCTCACTGGGTGAGCCGCTGGCAGACCGATGTGGTCGCGCTGGTCGGCCACACCTCCGCCGAGAGCGTCCGCCGCCTGTCGTGGGCGCTGGAGGACACGTCGGCCTCGCTGGCGGTGATGGGGGTGGTCGACCGCGTGGCTCCGCACCGCATCGACGCCTCGAGCCTCGCCGGCGGCACGCTGCTCCACATCCGGAGCAGCCGGCCGTCGCTGTTCGTGCGCTCGGTCAAGGCAGCCATCGACCGGGTCCTCGGCACGCTGCTGCTGGTGCTTGCGGCGCCCGTGCTCGGCCTGCTGTCGCTGCTGGTCCGGCTCGACTCGCAGGGCAAGGCGTTGTTCAAGCAGGTGCGCGTCGGCCAGGACGGCAGCCCCTTCACGATGTACAAGATGCGCACCATGCACGTCGACGCCGAGCAGCGGCTGGCGGACCTGAAGACCCGGGACCAGGGCAACGGGGTGCTGTTCAAGATCCACAACGATCCCCGCATCACCCGGGTGGGCCGCCTGCTGCGCAAGAGCTCGCTCGACGAGCTGCCGCAGCTGATCAACGTCGTGCGTGGCGAGATGTCGCTGGTGGGGCCGCGCCCCGCCCTCCAGCAGGAAGTCGAGAAGTACGACGACGTGGAGCGTCGCCGCCTGGCCGTTCGACCCGGCATGACCGGCCTGTGGCAGGTGAGCGGCCGATCGAACCTCTCCTGGGAGGAGTCCGTCGAGCTCGACCTGAGCTATGCCGACAACTGGCGACTGGTCGACGACCTCGGCATCGGCTTCCGCACGGTCGACGCCGTCGTGCGCTCGCGCGGGGCCTACTGATCTTCGAGACCGTGGCGGTCGGGTCCTGGCCCGGCCGCCACGCTCGGTACCCTGACCGGTGATGGACGAGGCGCAGTGATCGACGACTCTCGGCAGGCGCCGACGCCCCGCGACGGGCGCCCGACCCGAGCCCTGCTGGTCGGCTCCAGCGGTGGTCACCTCACGCAGCTGCTGGCGCTCGAGCCCTGGTGGCAGGGCGTAGAGCACGCCTGGGTCACCTTCGACACCCCCGACGCGGTGCACGCGCTGGCCGACCAGGAGCGGGTGTGGTGGGCCGCCCACCCGACCACGCGCAACCTGCCCAACCTCCTGCGCAACACGGTCCTGGCCCACCGTGTGGTGCGTGAGTTCCGCCCGACCGTCGTGGTGTCGACGGGCGCGGCCGTGGCGCTGCCGTTCTTCCTGGCCGGCAAGGCCCAGGGCGCCCGCACGGTCTTCATCGAGGTCTACGACCGCATCGAGACGCCCACCCTGACGGGGCGGCTGTGCCGACCGGTGACCGACCTGATGATGGTGCAGTGGGCCGAGCAGGCCGAGCTCTATGACGACGCGGTCGTGATCGGTCCGCTGCTGTGAGCGCCGCGTCCGGAAGCCGACGCATCGTCGTGGTGGTGGGCACCGACCATCACCCCTTCGACCGCGCTGTCGCCTGGGCCGACGACTGGCAGCGGCGGCATTCCGCGGACGACGTGGTCATCCAGTTCGGCCGCTCCCGACCTCCCGAGCTGGCGACGGGGCACGGCTTCCTGGCGCCGGACGAGGTCCGCGCAGGCATGGCCGCCGCTGACGTGGTCATCACCCACGGAGGCCCGGGCACGATCAGCGACGCGCAGCGCTCCGGGCACCGCCCGATCGTCTTCCCCCGGGACCCTGCCCGGGGCGAGCATGTCGACGACCACCAGCAGCGGTTCGCCGCGTGGTGCGCCGAGCGCGGGCTGGTCGCCCTGGCGCGCGAGGTCGACGACCTCGAGAGGCTTCTCGGGGCCGTTGCCGACACCCGCGCGGCGCCCGCCGACACCGCGCGCAGCCGGGCCTCGGTGGCGACGTTCGCCGAGCTGGTCGGGCGGCGTCACGTCGTCGGGGCACGCCCCGCGACCGCGGCCCCGCTGTTGCTGGTGCTCGACGACGGGTCGCTGCCCGGCGGTGTCGACCTCGGCCGGCTTCCGTCGCCCGAGTCCGGGCTCGGGGTGCTGGCCCGTCGCCGGCTGCGCCGGTCCGAACGGGCCGCTGTCCTCGACTACTGCCGGGGCATCCGCGAGCGCGTCGCCGAATCACGTCGAGACGGGCCGGGCGAGGGTTCCGCATGGCTGGCGGTGGCCGCGGCCGACCTGCCCATCGCGCTCGCGCTCGCTCATGACCGGCAGCTCGCGGTCGCAGTGCTCGACCGTGGCCTCGGGCGCACGGCCCGGCTGGCGTTGCGCCACGCGCGGGTGCCGGTGGTCAGCCCGCCTGCGCGGCCCTGACCGAACCGCCGCGGCCGCGCCGGCGTACGACGGCCAGGAGCTCGGCCACCCGCAGCTGGTGCCGCAAGCGGTACACCAGGCCGAGGTACACCAGGCCACCGGCCACCGAGGTGGCCAGCAGGCCGAGCGGCGCGTCGACGCCGAACAGCCGTGCCGTCACCGGAGGGGTCACGAACAACAGCACGGCCAGTCCTGCTGCGAGCAGGGTGCGGCGGTCGGACGGGTTGCCGAGGATCGGGCGGATCTGCCAGGTCGGCAGCGCGTTGGACACCAGGATCGAGGCGGACCAGGCGAGCGCGGCGCCGCTGATGCCGAGCACCGGCACCAGAGACAGGTTGAGGACCAGGTTGGTGCCCAGGGCCGCCATGTTGTTGCGGAGGCTCTGGACGCTGCGCCCGAGCATCAGCAACGCGATGTCCACCGGGCCGGCGGCGATGCCGGCCAACATCCCCAACGCGAGGATGACCACGACGGGCGCCCCGCTCGAGTAGCCCTCCCCGAAGATCATCAGCACCGCACCGGGGATCGTGGCACAGGTGAGGTACAGCGGCCAGGCGATGAGGACGTTCCAGGTCGTCGCCGTGCGCAGCGCCAGTCCCGCCTGGCGCAGCTCCCCGGCGGCGTGCAGCCTGGCGATCTGCGGGCCCACCATCTGCTGGATTCCCTTGATCGCCTGCAACCCGGCGGCGACGAACCGCGACGAGGCGGTATAGACGGCGGCCGCGGCCGGGCCGGCGATGGCCGCGACGATCGGGATGTCCGCGCGGCGGACGCCGATCTGGGCAATCTGGGTGAGCGCCCTCGGGGCGTTGAACGTCCAGACCTCGCGGGCGACCACGCGGACCGAGGAGGCGCGGGCGGAGGCCACCGCGCGGACGCCGCGCCGACGGGCCAGGCGGTGCAGGCTGACCGAGCCGGCGACCGCAGACACGGCGTACGGCACCACCCAGGCGAGCGCCAGGCCGACCGCGGAGTCGGTGCCGATCGCCACCCCCAGGGCCAGCACAGGTTGGAGTCCTTGCCGCAGCAGGCTCTCGACCAGGATCGTGGGCCGCACCGTGCCGAACCCCCGGGTGCCCGCCAGCACCAGGTTGGAGACCGCCGCCCAGGGCAGGAACAACGCCATCACCTGCCCGGTGCGGACGAACGTGTCACCGCCGAACGGGAGCGCGGGCAGCAGGAACCACAGGGCGGTGGCGACCAACACGCCCAGCACGACGACCGGCAGCAGGGTGGCGGTCATCACCGCGGCAACGAGGTCGTCCGACGGTTCCCGCGCCCGCGAGCCGACGGAAGGCGCCGCCGCGGATGGTGGGTCGTCGGCGTCCTCGGGCAGGTACTCGTCGTCGAGCGCGTGGCTCCGCTGCTGCTGGTCGGACAGCTTGATCGCGACGAAGCGGACCACGCCGACGTCCGAGCCCAGGGTGACGACGGCCAGTGCGATCAGGAACAGCGAGGTCTGGGTGAAGACCACCCCGACCTCCTCCTGGGGGAACGCCCAGGTCGCCACCACGATGAAGGCCAGGCCGCCGAGGCTGGTGACGACCGCGCCCGCGAGCCCGCCGAGCCCCCCGCGAGCGAGCCGGCGCAGCTCGCGCTGGTCATTCATCAGACGAGGTCGTCGCGTCCGGCTGGGTCCTCTGCGGGTGACGGTCGGGGTCGAAGGCGACCACCCCGAGGATCCGGGTGCCGACGGTCGCTGCCCAGGCCATCGCGCGCTCCAGCTCCGGGCGGGAGGTCTGGCCCAGGATCACCAGGGGGATCCAGTAGTCGCAGACGCCGACCAGGGCCCGCCCCTGCGTCGTGTCGGCGCAGTCGCCGTGCACCAGGACCAGGCCGAACTCCTCCGCGCCCTTCTCGAGGAACGTCGAGAACTCCTTGGTGGCGAACCAGCGCTCGACCTCCTCCAACGCCCGGCCGGGACCCAGGAACATGAAGCCTCGTGGGTCCTTGGTGACCAGCCTCGCGAGCGGGCGCCCGTGCAGGACATCGGAGAGCCCGCGGCTCTTGGGCCGCGTGTGCCACGGGTCGGAGTCCACCACCAGCACGCCGTCGGCCCCCAACGAGAGCGCATGGGCGAGGTCCTCCGCGAAGGCGTCGTCCTGGGAGGAACCGCTGAGGTGGCTGATCGTGATGGTCGCGGGGCGGGGGACGCGCCGGTTGACCACGGCGCCGGCCATCAGAGCGGAGTCGGAGGGCGCCCGGTCGCCGTCGCCCGACTCGTGGCCGAGCACGGTGACGCCGAGGTTCTCCAGGTCGTCGAGGGTCCGCAGCGTCGTTCCGGAGCGCTCGCGGACCAGGGCCACCGCGACGCCCAGAGCCAGTCCCAGCACCGCACCCACCAGGGTCGCCGCCCAGGGCGGGATCGCGATGCCGCTACGCCGCGCGGGGCTCTGGGCGATGACCTCACCAGCCTGGGTCTCGGCCGCCTCGGCGGTGGTGAGCTGGAGCCGGAGGTTGAGCAACTGGCCGCCGAACGACTTGACCTCGGCGTCGTCCTCAGAGCGGCCCTGCTTGCGGAGCTTGGTGAGCTGCTTCTGGACGGCGTCGATGCGCGACGTCAGGCCGTCGACCTGCTGGTCGATCTTGTCGTTGCGAGCCTCCTGGCGGAACTCCAGGTAGCTCTGGGCGAACTGGTCGGACACCTCGGCGGCGACCTCGGGGGAGGGGTCGGTGTAGGAGATGCGGACGATCTGGGTGTTCGGTGCCACCGACACGACGGTGGACTGCAGACGGATGGGCTCCTCGAGCTGGTCGCCGAGCGCTTCCTCCACCGCGCCGACGACGGCCGTGGACGTCACCAGCTGGGACTCGGTCTCGAGGTTGGTGAGATCGCTTCCCTGAGCGTCCGGGCTGTAGGGGTTGCCGGGGAGCGGGCGCAGCAGGACGCTGGCCGTCGACTGGTAGCGGGTCGCGAGCTGGCTGGCGGCGCCGCCGAAGACCAACGCACCCAGGAACGTGGCGGCCAACAGCAGCGTCAGGTGGTGACGCAGACTGCGCAGCAGCGGGACACCGGTGGCCGAGCCTCGCTCTCGGTCGTCCATCATCGGTCCTCTCCTGCGCCGGCGTGGGCCACACCGGGAATCGGAAGATATCCCCACTTGCGGCGGATCGTGAATCGGGGGCGCCGCCGGGCGAACCCGGCAAACCGGCTCCACCGGCCTCCCGCACCCACCAGGTTGCCCAACAGCAGCCCGCCGACCAGCCCGAGGGCGGCTCCACTCCCGACGAACACGGCGCGGTCGACCGGCTTGTCCACGACCAGGCGACCCTCGTTGATCACGATCGACTCGGCGTCGTTGCTCGCCTGCGCCTTGTCAAGCCGGTTCTGCAGGATGTTGACCACCTGGAGCAGTGAGCCGGAGGGCAGCCCGTCGGCAATGCGCTCCTGGGCCTCGCGCTTCAGGGTCGCGACGCGGTTCTGCAGCAGCCGAAGCGCGGCGGGCCGCAGCGCGAACGTCTGGGCCTGGAGCGCCACCAGGGTCGCCGTCGCCTCCTTGGAACCGGCGAGCGCCTGCTCGGGGGTCTCGGCGGAGACGCTGACCACGAGCACCCGGCTCAGCGGCTCGGCACCGATCACCATCGACTGCCGGAGCTCCCTCGGGGTGACGCCCATGGCGGCGCTGATCCGGTCGATGGCCACCGTGGAGCGCAGCAGAGCCGCGGTCGTGTCGAGGGACACCGGTGGCTGCCGTTCGTTGACCTGGCTCAGCGAGACGTAGCTGAGCTGCGGAGCCAGCGCGACCTTCGCGGTCGCGGTGTAGCGCACCGGCACCTGCTGGTAGGCCACCAGGCCGGCCAGCGTGCCGAGCGCCAGCATCGTCAGTGCCAGCCGCCACGCGCGGCCGAGCACGGCGGTCAGCTCGCCGAGGCCGGGCAGTGGTCGCCTATCCATCGGCCGACCTCCAGAAAGGCGGATGGCCGAGCAGGTCGGCCAGCGCCTCGTCGTGCGGCGCGAAGCGCTCGCGGAGCCACTGGAAGGTGGTGGCGTCGCCATCGCTGCCTGGCCGGGCGTTGAAGCGGTCGAAGCGCGCCGGGACGACCGCGTCGACCTCGAGGAACTCAGTGAGCCCTGCGTAGACCTGTGCGGGTTCGGCGAAGAAGCGCTCGCTCTCGATGATGTGGACCCGATCCCGCCCCAGGCTCGCGATGAAAGGCTGCAGCAGACGGGCGTACTCGCCACGGCGGCGGTAGGCGTGATGGCGGTGGTTGAAGCTCTGGTACGCCGGGTCGGCGACCATCCGCTCGACCTCGTCCTCGAGCCGGGCATCCTCGAGATCGACCGCGCGGCCGAAAGAGCGCTCCCACTCGAACCCGCGCGCCAGCTCGTGCTTGTATGCCGACCAGGCCCGCTCGACCGGATCGCGCACCATGGCCACGATCTTGATCGTCGGGAGGTCCTCGACGATGCGCTGCGCGGCGAGCGGATGGAACATGTAGTAGCCGGAGGCGTCGAACACCCGGGTGCGTCCGTCCTCCGAACGCGCCGGGAAATGGCCGCGGTACCACTGCTCGCCGCGGTGGTAGTTCACGTCGAAGTAGTTGACGCCCTTGTTGACCATGGGCCGCGCGATGTCGGGGTGCGCCATCAGCGCACGGAACAGCGAGGTCGTGCCGCATCTCTGGCCGCCGACGACCAGGAAGTCCGGGAGCGGACGGCGACCGGCCGTCCTTTCGCCGTACCAGACGGTGGCTCGGCGACCGGCGTCTCGGACCCAGCCCGGGGCGGCCTTCCTCGGGTTCATCGGTGGTCTCCTCCGGCCAGTTCGTCCAGCTCGCGGTCGAGCAACCCCAGCACCCAGCCGAGCCGTCGCTGGCTGCGGTCCGCGGGGAAGACCGTGAGATCCGCGGCGTAGCGCCCGGCGATCCCGACCAGATAGGTCGCGAGGAGCCACCGGTGGGTCGACCGGTCGAGGCCGCAGGCCTCCAGTGTCGCGGGCAGGTCCGACAGGAAATCGCGCGTCGCCGCGAAGTCATCCGCCACGGTCACCCGGGACGCGGCGTAGTGGACGGCGTCGAACCCGGCCGGAGTGGTCTCCGTGTAGCGCTCCCAGTCCCAGGCGCCGACCTGTCCGTGGTCGTCGACCGCCAGGTTCCACGGTGTCCAGTCGCCGTGGGACGCGCCGGTGGGCAGGCATCGGTCTCCGGCCACGTCGACGAGTCGGTCCCGAGCGGCGGCCAGGTCGGGGAACCGGTCGAGCGCAGCGCTCAGCGGCGCGGTGGCGCGCAACGGCAGGTCCGCGCGGCCGCCATGCGCGAACAGCACCCGGGTGGCGTCCACCGGGAGGTCCGACGGTCGGGCCGCCGCGTCGCCGGCCAGGGGACTGGTGGCCAGGACCGACAGGCCACGCCAGCAGCCGGCACGCTGGACCCGGGGGACCATGAGCCCGGGGAGCACCGCGTCGGCCAGGGTGGCCAGCGCCGTCGTCTCCTGCCGGACCAGCTCCCGGGTGCGGTCGTCGAAGCCGACCTTCACGAAGCTGAGGGTGTCTCCCCGCCCGTCGACGACCCGGAGGACCGGCTTGCGGTTGGCCCGCAGCGGACCGCGCAGGACGCCGACCCGGGCTCCGTCGCCGCCGGTGACCCAGGCCGCGAGCTCCCGCAGCGCCGGGTCGTCGACGACGAGCCTCCGGATGGGCAGCAGCCCGAGTGCCTGGCGTTCGATCAGCTTGGCGGTGGCCACCTTCATCCACCGCTGGTGGCGCCGGCGCGATCGCCGGTCGGTCACCATGACGGCAGCGGCGGGGTCGAGCGGCACGACGAGCTGGGGCTGGTCGGGCGAGGGGAGGCACAGCAGCTGGTCGACGCGGCGCGACGGACGCCTGGTCAGCCTGGCCCGGCTGGTGTCGACACCGATCTCACGCAGCATCTCCGCCGCCTCGGAGGTGAGGGTCGGCCGCCGGCTCATGAGGTCACCACCGGCCGCTCAGCCTCGGGGGCGTGGTCCCGCGCCGCCAGCCCGATGGCGATCATGGTGGTGAGCAGCGCCAGGTCGAGCGAGTCGTAGAACAGGAAGTAGAACACGGTGCTGAGCACGACCGTCGAGGTGAGGAGTGACAGGGACGTCGATCTTCGGGCGTTCTGGAGGAACTGCCACCCGAGGAAGGAGAGCATCAGTGCCGCCCCGACGAAGCCGGTCATGAAGACCAGCCCCCAGAGGAACCCCTGGGTGCCCAGCGGCGGCGCGGCGCACTGATGGCACTCAGGGGTGGCGCCGCCGGCGATGGAGTCGAAGTTGCCCATCATCTGGCGGGTGCCGCCGTATCCGAGCAGCGGCGAGGTCGACGCCGTCGCCTCCAGGACGGTCATCGCGGTGTCCTGGCGTCGCTGGTCGCTGTGCGGCGTGGTCAGGCGGGCCTCCACCAGCGTGCCCAACGGGGTCAGGAGCAGTGCTCCCATGCAGACCACGACCCCACCTGCCACGAGAGCCAGCGCGCGGGCGTCTCCGCCGGCGAGGCGACGCACCGTGACCCACAGCAGAGCGACCGCCAGCCCGGCCCACAGGCCCCGGTTGAGCGAGTAGACCATCGGGATCACGGAGACGGCCAGGATGACCGGCGCGAAGTAGCGACGGGGACCCGCGTCCTTGCCGAACCACGCGAAGAGGAAGAACGGCACGAGCAGGCCGAAGCAGTTGCCCCAGTCGTTCGGATAGGAGTACGGCGCTGTCACCCGTGGCTGGACGTAGCCCAGGAAGTCCGACTGGAGGGCGATCCGCGGATGGAAGAGCGCGTTCATGAACGGCTGGGAGGTGAAGGAGTTGGGCAGGACCAGCTCGATGGCCGAGGGGAAGTCGAGCGTGGGGGCCAAGAGGCTGAGCAGCCCGCCGGCGACCGTGATCAGGAACATGAACGCCAGCATCCGGGAGACGCGCGTGGCGCTGAGGCGGGTCCGGTCGGCGTTCACGATGTAGAGGCAGGTCACGGTGAGCGCGAGATACCACAGGCCGCGGTAGCCGAACCCGGTCACCGGGCCCAGCCCGGACTTGGGGAAGGTCCCCGGAGCCTGCACCCAGAGCACGGCCAGCCCCATGAACGCCCAGACCAGGAACAGCGCGTAGAGGGCGAAGCCGCGCGGCATCCGCGGTGAGGGGTGCCGCAGCAGCGCCACCACCATGGGGATCATCAGCGGGAAGATGATCACCTTCGACAGCCCGAGCAGCCACCACACGGGGTAGCCGTAGAAGAAGATCGCCAGCGGCCAGAACTCGTCGAGGTGTCGTGCCAGGAGACCCCTCGGGCGCGGCTTCACGGCCGGCCACGGCGACTCCGTGTCCGGGGGGCTGCCCCCCTGGGTCTCGGCGAGGATCGTCACAGCCAGCCCCATCGGTCCTTGACCGCGACGCCGTAGTCGGTCTCGATCCGCGTGACCTCGTCGTCGAGCTGTTCGCGGATGTGGTCCACCGCGGCCGGGTCGGGACGGACCTCGGCCTTGTCGATCGGCCGGTAGAGCACCGACTGCACCAGCGGAGAGCGCTTCACCGCCCCGACCAGGCGGGCGCCGTCGTGCTCCCGGACCCAGTCGGCGGCCCGCCGGGTCAGGTTGGCGGCCCGCACCGATCGGGCGCTCGCCGCGGGGAGCCGGGCCGTCAGGTCCTCCGGGGCCAACGGCATCCGGTCGACCCCGAGGAAGTCGGTCGTCGCGTCGAGGAACGACTGCGGGTCCGCCGCGAGGTCGTCGAAGACGGCGATGTGGAGCGAGCCGCGGTCGAAGTGATCGCCGAAGCGGTCCAGCCCGGAGGCGTAGCGGCTGTGCCCGAGGAGCTCGTCGACGGTGCGGAGGGCGACTCCGAAGTCGTCGGGCCACATGCCGTGCTTGCGGGCGTAGAGCCACGACGACCAGGCCCGCTCGACCGGGTCGCGCAGCGACACCATCAGGCGGGGCGAGCCCAGCGTCTCGGCGATCCGCCGGGGCGCCTCGGGGTGGAAGAGGTAGTCCTGGCAGACCTCGCCGACCACCGGTTCGTCGTGCGCGTCGCGGAACTGGTCGGCGTACCACTGGGTGCCGCGCTCGTAGTAGCGGTCGAAGTAGTAGAGGTCCTTGGCCGGGGTCAGGTACACCTCGGGATGCCGGATCAGCATCTCGTGGAGCCACGAGGACCCGGCCTTGTCGGGACCGACGTACAAGAAGTTGGGCAGCCGGGTCATGACACCCCTCGCCCGAAGCGGCGCGCGACATGGAGCACCTTCTGGGGGTCTACGCCGGTGGTGGAGACCAGTCCCAGCCATGCGTGCGGCGCCGGCGGGTAGGCGCGCAACGCGCGACCGGCGTAGCCGAGGGCGCCGCGGCGGTCGCCCGCGGTCCCGCGCGCGTAGGCGATCTGGCCGAGGATGCGGGCGTAGGCCCGCCGGTTGTCGGCGAAGTCCTGGTGCTTGGCGACCATGTACTCGAGGGCGTCGGCGGTGTTGAGGGCCTTGCCCCGGAACCAGGACGGCACGTCCTTGCGGATGTCGGCCAGCACCTCGGTCACCACGCCGACCTTGCCCACGCGCGAGGCGCGCAGCAGCCAGTCGTAGTCCTCGCCGTAGCCGTGCGGGAGCTCCTCGTCGTAGGTGCCCGCCTTGTCGAACGCGATCCGACGGATCGCCAGCGTCGAGCTGTGCAGCTCCTTGACGCGGTTCTGCAGCAGCCGCTCGTGGGTGACCGTCTCGGACTGGCCCGGCCAGTCGACGTCTCGGTCTCCCATCAGCAGCCGGATGCCGGCGCCGACGGCCAGCAGCCGGGGGTCGCTCAAGAGCCGCTCGACCTGGCGGCGGATCTTGGCGGGGTGCCACAGGTCGTCGTCGTCACAGCTGGCGACGATCTCGCCGTCGGTGTGGCGCAGCCCGCAGTTGCGTGCTCCCGCCAACCCGGGTGTGCCGTCGTTGGTGATCGAGCGGACCGCGCGCCCGTCGCGGCCGAGGTCGGCCAGGGTCGGGTCGGCATCCTCTCGGTCATGGACGACGAGGATGTCGAGCACGCCGGCGTAGTCCTGGGCGACGATCGTGGCCAGCGTCTCGCGCAGCAGCTCGGGGCGCCCGCGGGTGGGAATGACCACCGACACGGTGGGCAGGCCCTCGTCGGCACGGTTGTCAGTGGTCACGCTGTCATCCTTGCGTCGTTGCGGTCGTCGGGCTCGAGGGGGCCCGGAGGTAGCCGTAGGCCTGGAGCCACGGAAGGGTCGCGACGGTCACCAGCCGGCGCTCGCCCGCCGGCAGGGCGCGACGCCACTCGTCGTCGGGGCGCAGCGCGAGGGTGCCGTGCTCGAAGCGGCCGGGGTTGCCCGAGAGGCCGTGGCTGGGGGCCAGCGTCACGTCGTGGTCACCCACGTGAGCGAGGTCGTCGTCGGTCGCACCGGCCCCCAGCGCGGCCAGCATCGAGGTCATCGCCGCGCGCGGCCGGGCCATCAGGTCCTCATAGCGGACCCGCACCATGGGGATGCCGGACACCCGGCCGATGAGCGTCATCTCCGACTGGAGCGCCGCCCACTCGGCCGAGGACCGCGCGACCCCGGGCGACCACATGGTCGCGCGTCCGCCGCCATCCGCGCCGGCCTGCGGGCGGGCATGGCGCCGTCGTGACCAGGAGAAGGCGACGCCGCGGGGGTCCCTCACCAGGTTGACGAACGAGAGGTCGAAGCCCGGGTCGGCGACGCGGGGTCCGCGTACGCCCAGCGCCAGCCCGTGGGCCGGCCCCTTGCTCGCGTCGACGACGTACGACGCCCCGCTGGCCTCGGCGACCGCGCGGTAGAGGCGGCCGTAGTCCTGCTGGTAGTCGTGGAGGGCGCCGGTCAGGCGGCGGCCCCCGGGCCGGCCGGCGCGAAGCAGTGCGGGGACCTGTCGCTGCCGAGCGACCTCGGTGCGGAGCTCGGCGAGCCGCCGGAGCCGGTCGGCGTCCCAGCCGGCGTGCGCAAGGGCGCCCACCTTCGACCAGAACGGGCAGAGGGAGAAGCGCTCCCCGCACCCGCAGCGCTCGTCGTCGGGAAAGACCGACCGGGGGAGGTCGACGAGCTCGCCGACGTTGACCCAACCGGGGACCGCGCCGAGCATGCGCTCGAGGAGCGTGCTGCCGGAGCGGCCGAAGCCGCCCAGGTAGATCACGCGCGGGCGCGCTCCAACGCCTTCGGTCATTGCTGCTACAGCCCCATCCCGTCATCGCCTGACCCGGGCATCGACGCCAGCGACGAGCCCCCCTCGTGCACCGGCGCGGGTGCCGCGCCGTGACAAGCCTCCATGGTAGGGCCCGGGTGGGCGTCCCGGGACCGGGATGCGCCCTGCTGGGCGGGCAGGCCGCGAATCCCCGTGTGGAGCGGCCTGACATGACTAGACCGCAATCACCCGGACGGACTATGCGCTAGGGCACGTCCGGGTGGAACCGTATGCTGGCCGGGCAGTCTCATGGGGTGGCTGCACTTGATACATGGGGGGCCCTTCGTGGTCACAGCATGTCCTGCTGCGCTGCGCGCAGCCACGCGCTTCGTCGTCGCGCTGGCGATCGGTGTCGTGGGCCTCGGCGCCGTGGCGCCGGCTCAGGCCGATCCGGTCGTGTCGCCCGTCCCCGGCAAGACCGCCGGAGCGCTCGACGGAGAGGTCTACGCGCTCGCCAAGGTCGGCAACACGGTCGTGGCAGGGGGCAGCTTCACCTCGGCCAGGTCCTGGGGGAGCAGCACCGCGGTGCCCCGAGCCGGCATCCTCGCGTTCGACGCCGGCACCGGCCAGCTGGTCGACGGCTTCGCGCCGGTGCTCGACGGCACGGTCTACGCGCTGGTCCCCGGCCCGGCACCCGGCACGGTGCTGGCGGCGGGCACGTTCAAGCGGATGGACGACAAGAGCGTCAAGCGCGTGATCATGATCGACCTGACCAACGGCAAGCGGATCGCCTCGTTCAAGGCACCGGCGATCAACGGCCGCATCAACTCCCTGGCCGTGCAGGGCAACAGGCTCTATGTCGGGGGCAACTTCACCAAGGTCGCGGGAGCCCCGCACGTCGGCTTCGCGTCGCTCGACTACACCACCGGCGCCTTCGACCCCTTCGTCAACGTCCAGGCGAGCGTGCGCCACAACGACAGCGGCTCGGGCGCCCAGAGCGCCGTCGGAGTCACCGAGCTCGACGTCACCCCCGACGGGTCGCGCGTGGTCGCCATCGGCAACTTCAAGCGGGTCAACGGGCTGGTGCGCGACCAGGTGGTCGTCCTCGACACCAGCGGCTCGCAGGCGGTGGTGTCCTCGACGTGGGCGACCAGCCGCTTCTCGCCCTACTGCTCGAAGAACGCCTTCGACTCCTGGGTCCGCGACGTGAGCCTGAGCCCCGACGGCTCGTTCTTCGTGGTCGCCTCCAGCGGCGGTCCGCACGCCGGCACCCTGTGCGACTCCGCCGCGCGGTTCGAGACCTACGCCACCGGGACCGACGTCGCCCCGACCTGGGTCGACTGGTCCGGCGGCGACACCATGTGGGGTGTCGAGGTGACCGACAAGGTCGTCTACGTCGGCGGCCACATGCGCTGGATGAACAACACCAACGGTCGTGACTCGGCCGGGCAGGGCGCGGTCGCCCGTCCCGGGATCGCCGCACTCAGCGTGCAGAACGGCCTGCCGCTCGACTGGAACCCTGGCCGGCACACCCGCGGTGAGGCCGCCTACGTCTTCCTCGCGGCCGACGACGGCGTCTACTTCGGCAGCGACACCGAGTACATCGGCAACTTCGAGTACCGCCGTCCGCGCATCGGCTTCTTCCCCTACCTCGGCGGCCATGAGGTCGCCCCGGACAACAGGGCGGCGCTGCCGGCCGACGTCATGGTCGGCTCTCCCAGCAGCTCCGGCGACTCGCTGGCCGTGCAGTCCTTCGACGGCACCACCGTCGGGGCGCGCAGCACGCTGAGCGCCACCGGGGTGGCCTGGGGGAGCACCCGCGGCGCCTTCTGGATCGGCGGCAAGGTCTTCTACGGCAGCAGCGACGGGTGGCTCTACAGCCGCACCTACAGCAAGGGCACCTTCGGGCCGGCGGTGAAGCTCGACCCCTACCACGACCCCTACTGGAACGGCGTCGCCACGGGGTCGGGCTCCTCGACCTTCACCGGCGTCGTGCCCTCCCTGTTCAGCAGCTTCAGCTCCTCGGTCACCGGGCTGGCCTACTACAACGGCCGGGTCTACTACTCCACCGCCGGGTCCTCCACGCTGAGCTACCGCTACTTCAGCGCCGACTCGGGCATCGTCGGGTCGGAGATCTTCAACGCCTCCAACGGCATCAGCTGGAGCGATGCGAACATCGCGTTCACCTCCGGTGACCACCTCTACTTCGTGTCCCGGTCCACGGGGCAGCTCAAGCGGATCGCCCTGGTCAACAATCTGCCGACGGGGACAGCGTCGGTGGTCGACGCGACCCGCGACTGGCGGGGCCGCTCGGTCTTCCTCGCACCGCAGAACGTGAACGCCGCGCCGGTGGCGGACTTCACGTCCACCTGCGCAGACACCTCGTGCGACTTCGACGCCTCCGGGTCGGTCGACCCGGACGGCAGCATCGCCGGCTACTCCTGGACGTTCGGGGACGGGGCCACCGGCAGCGGTCCGACTCCGCACCACGACTACGCCTCCGGCGGGGACAAGTCGGTGACGCTGACGGTGACCGACAACGAGGGCGCCACCGGTGCGGTGACCACGACCGTCGCCGCGCGAGCCCCGGCCGTCTCCACCATCGCCTTCGTCGACGCGGCCGCGTCCGCGGCGACCTCCACCTCCACCTCCGCGAGCGTCACGGTCCCCGCCTCGGTGCAGGCCGGCGACACGCTGGTGCTCTATGCCGGCGTGAATGTCCTCGACCCAGGCCTGACCGGACCCTCCGGGTGGACCCAGGTGGGTTCCGAGTCGGCGAGCAGCATGTCGTCGACGGTGTGGGTGCGCACGGCGACGGCGTCCTCCGCAGGCAGCAGCGTCGATCTCGGCTTCGCCGCCGCTGCCAAGTCGGCGCTGACGCTCGTGGCCTACCGCAACGCGTCCGCGGTGCTGGCGCCGGGTGCCATCGCGTCCGCTGTCGACAGCAACCTCAGCAGCCACGTCGCACCGCAGGTGACGGCGCCGTCGGGTGCCTGGCTGCTGAGCTACTGGTCGGACAAGTCCTCCTGGACGACCGGCTGGAACACCCCCGCTGACCAGCAGCTCCGCGCGGTCGCGCTCGGCGGGGGCGCGGGCCGGGTCACGTCCGTGATGGTCGACTCCGGTGGCCGGGTGGCCCTCCCCGGGACCGCCGGGGGCCTCTCAGCCGACAGCCAGGGCGGCGACAAGCCCAGCACCAGGAGCATCAGCTGGACGATCGCGCTGTCGCCTGCGCCGTGAGCCGAGCGCAGGGGCGGGGCGAGGCCTCCTGCGGGTTTCCGCGATTTGACGCGCCCCGGGGGGTCCGTTGCTACTGTGCCGGGCATGGATTTTACTCGGCGAACGGTTCTGGGAGCGGCCACCACGGGCGCTGTGGGCGTGGCTCTGGGTGGTGCGGGCGCTCTGCCCGCCTCAGGCGCCGCGCGGCGCCGGCCGCGCTTCCCGGGTCACGTGCCAGGCAAGACCTACGTCGGGATCACCGGCGGCGGCTTCGACGCGGCGGCGAGCCTGGATGCACCGGTCGGCATGCGCCGCACCTACTACCGGTGGGGTGACATCGACCGGGAGCTGAAGCAGATCGCCAAGGACCATGCCGCTCGGCGGCTGCCGTGGGTGTCCTTCAAGCCCCCGGGCTCGGCCAAGGCCACGTGGCCGGAGATCGCCGCAGGACGGCATGACGCCGCCATCCGGGCACGCGCCCGCGCGTACGCCAAGATCAAGAAGCCGGTGATCGTGACCTTCCACCACGAGCCGCACAACGACGGCGGGAAGCCGCACGAGTTCAAGCGCGCCTGGATCCGCATCCACGACGTGCTGCGGGACACCCGCGACCTCGACCACATCGTGTTCGCCCCGATCATCGGCGAGTGGGTCTTCAACCCCTACAACCGCCAGGTCGGGCCGCGCAGCTTCCTCAGCGAAGGGGTGCTGCGACGCACCCCGCTGGTGGGCATCGACCTCTATCAGAACGACTCGGGCAAGGGCTACCAGCTCCGGCTGGGGCGCATCCTCAAGTGGCTGAACCGCACGGGGCACCCCCACAAGATGGTCGGCCTGGGCGAGACCGCCGCGACCGACGACTTCGGCACGCCCACCGGCGCGAGATGGTGGAAGGAGCAGTGGGCGTACGCCCGGCAGCAGGACCGCCTGTTCGGCCTCAACTACTGGAACGGCGGCGTGCTCAAGGCCGACTGGAGGCTCACGGAGTCGCAGTCCAAGTGGAACGCCTTCAACAAGTCGGTGACCGACAACCGCGCCACCCGGCTGAAGGTCCTCTGACCGTCAGCCGGGACCCCGCTCCATGGCGTACGGCGACCGGGCCGCCCGCGGGCGAGCCACCGGCACCGGTCAGGCCAGGACCGGGAACGGGTCGACCTGGTCGAGGTCGAGCAGGCTGTAGCCGAGCTCGTTGACCTGGGGCTCGTAGGTGTCGACCAGGCGCTGCACCCGCGTCCGTCGCCAGGGCACCCGGCTGGCGCGCAGGCGCTCCCACCACTCCTCGTAGGCCTGACTCCGACTGCTCTGCCAGAGGTCGGGCGACAGGGGCGCCCGGAGCTCGAGGAAGTCGGACAGATCGGTGAGCACCTTTGCCGGGTCGTGGGCGAGATGCTCGTAGTTGACCACGCGGAGCCGGGCGACGTGCGGCGCGTCCTCGACCACCAGCCGGTGCGCGGTGACCCAGTTCTGGACCATGGTCGCCAGGCTGGTGCCGCGACGCCACTTCTTGGTGGACAGCGTCACCACGATGGGATGCCGGACGATGACGATGAATCGCGCGGTCGGGTAGAGCTGCTGGAGGAAGCGCATCATCACCAGGTTGGGCGGTGACTTCTCCAGCAGCACGGGACGGGACAGGTCCCACCACGGCTGCCATTGGCGGAGGAGCTCCGCGGCGTTGTCCGCAGTGGCCAGGGGCGAGTCCTCGACGAGGTGGCTCTCGGGCCGGAGCGCGAACCTGCCCGCGCCGCCGTACACCCGGGCGGGCGGGTAGACCGTCTGCAGGTGCTGACCCTCGTCCTCGTCCACGCCGGTGTCGTGGAAGCCGCTGATCTCCTCGTGGTCGGCCAGCAGCCGACTCAGCGGCGACGTGCCGGAGCGGTGCAGACCGCCCACGAACACCAACCGGTGCGTGTCGCTGAGCAGTGCTGAGAGGTCCGGCGAGGACGTGCTCACCGGACGTTGTTCCCGTCGATCTTCACCGTGACATTGTCCAGGATCCCGTTGAACTGGTCAGGAGCGGGCTGGACCAGCTCCTCGCGGATGTTCACCTTGGCGCCGATGGAGATCGGAGCCACGGTGTTGACCTCGCCGGTGATCGCCCAGGTCGTCGCGGAGTCCCAGGTGGTGTCCTCGTCCACCGGCAGGCGGGCGGCGAAGATCGTGACCCGCTGGGCCGTGCGCTCGCAGCGAATGCGGTACCACCGGTCGGGCTTCAGCCGCTTCGGCAGCTTGACGAGAGCCTCGCCGGCGTCGCCCTGGACCCGGCACGAGGGCCTGCCGTCGTCCAGCTGGAGCTTGTACTGGCCCCCGGAGCCGAACAGGCCACGCTGGAGGATGTTGTCGCCATCGTCTCGAGGCGTGCGGTGGGGCTCCTCGGTCAGCTTGACGTCGGCCCCCAGCATGAAGTCGTCGCCGCCGGGGACGAGACGACGTTCCTCGTCGGTGACGGAAAGCGCAGCCAACGCCCCCTGCTCGGCCTCGGCGCCGGAGGGGAAGCGCGCAGCCGATCCGGTCGCGCGGCCGGGTGCCCGCTCGATCCCGCCCCCCTCGACACCGACCACGGTGACCTGCTGGCCCGTGCGGGCTCGGAATCTGGGCGCTGCCAGGTCGACTCCGTTGAAGTCGATCAGCAGCTGAGGCTCGACGTCGACCATGGACTGCGTGCTGGGACCACCGGGGTCGGGTGGCTCGACCTCAGCCGGGCTGCAGGCCGTCACCCCCAGGAGGCAGCCGAAGGCGACGGCGCCGGCTACTTCGTGCCTCAATCCCTCTCCTGCCTTTCTCGTTGAGCGTTGTGCCTGCATGGGACACTCATCGGTGTGGGGAACATCGACCGGAGACGCTTGTCTCGCCGCGCTCTCATGTCGGCCGCCGCCGCGACGGCGCTGTCCGGATGCTCCGGGGACTCCGAGCCGGACGCGGCGCCGTCGTCCTCCCCGGTCGGTGCCTCGCCTTCGCTCTCCCCCCAGGCCGACTCGGCGGGCACCGCACCGCGATTCCCGGGTGACCCCGGTCCGGGGCGACTCTACCTGGGCACCAGTCTACCGATCTCCACTTCCGCGGCTGCGAGACCGGAGGTCGGGGGCGTCGCCATGGGCATGGTGCGCCGCTTCTACCGCGCCCACCAGCTCGACCTCCTCCGGGACACGGTCGCGAGCGACGTGCAGGCGGGGATCCTGCCGTTCGTCTCCATCAAGCCACCCGCGCCGTGGGACGCGGTCGCCGCCGGTCAGGCGGATGCCTGGCTGGATCGGCTGGGCGAGATCCTGGGCGGGTTCGACTCGCCGCTGTTCATCTGCGTCCAGCACGAGCCCGAGAACGACGTCGACGGTGACCGTCAGGTCCCGGCCACCTATCGCCAGATGCAGCGGCGCCTGCGTCGCCGGCTGCGAGGTCTCGACCTCGTCACCCCGGTGCCGGTGCTGATGCGCTGGACGTTCGACGAGCGGTCGGGGCGGAATCCCGAGGAGTGGCTGGCCGACGAGACCGTCGTGCAGGGCATCGACGTCTACAACGAGTGGGAGGGCGACGTGAGCTCGGAGTGGCGCAGCTTCGCCGAGCTGTGGGAGCCGGTGCGTGCCCAGCTGCCTCTCGGACCCGTCGTCATCCCCGAGGTGGGCACGCCCACCGACCCCCAGCGCCCCCGTCGGGCCTCGCGCTGGCTGCAAGAGGCGGTCGACGTGGCGAGCCAGACCGACGTCGTCGGCCTGGTGTGGTTCGAGTCCGACGAGGAGCGGCGCGACGGCAAGTTCCGCCTCGATGCTCTCGGTCAGACGACCTTGCGTCGTCAGCTGTCACGACCGGAGGTCGTCCGGCTCGAGGACGTGCGCCCCTGAGTCGACCCGCGAACGCTCCGGGCACGCGGGTCCCGGGCCCGGTCAGACCAGCCGCCTGGTTTCGAGCTCTGCCAACATCGGTCCGGCCAGCTCGTCGATCTCGTCGACCTCGCCCGCATCGAGCTGCCCCCGCCAGGACTCTGCGACCTCGCCTGGTGAGCGATGCAGGCGGTGCAGGCTCGTCGCGTCCGGGCCGATCTTGTCCAGGCCCTGGGTGGGGCTGTCTCTGGAGGCGGAGCCGCTCATCTCGGCTCGCGTCTCGTCGGTCGGGGTGAGTCCCAGCCGGGAGAACAGCCGCCCCACTCCCTCGAGCCCGCCACCGGCGATGCCGGCGTGCGACACCAGGACCGCGTCCGGCAGCGTGTCGAGGTCGTCGATCGCGAAGCGATGCATCGCGAGCCAGTACGCGACCATCCGCCTGACATCGGAGTGCTCGACGCTCGCCGCCCGCCGGGCCGCGGCCACGGCCGGATCACGATCAGCCGCCTGCTCGATCCAGGGCTCGACGCCCGCCAGATCGGGTTGCCAACCGACGCGGCGGAAGCTGGCGAGCACGGCGCCGGGATGCCGGTAGACGACCACCGGTCTGGCCCCGGTGACGCTCGCGATGGCCGGCGTGGACAGCAACGCGAACGGGTCCTTGACGACGACGCGCGTCCGGGGGAGCGGTGCACGCCACTGGTGGCGGCCGTAGCGGCCATAGGTCCGTGGGTTCCAGCCGGAGTACGTCAGCCGAAGCAGCCGACGCTGCCGAGGAGTCGGATCCTGGAGCCGGGCCCAGCCCTGAAGCGTGCCGCCGAGGGCGTACTGGCCGTCGCGCGGGTTCATCGGCTCCCGTCCGCACAGCGCGGCGTGGGCAGCGGTCGCGAGCAGCCGTGCCAGCCAGGTGGTTCCCGAGCGAGGCAAGCCGGTGACCAGCACCGGACCGAGGTCGCGCGTCATGACGGCGATTCTTCCAGGGCTTCTCCTCGACCGGGTGCGGGCGCCGGATTCGTTGGACTCACGCCGCCGGCGGCGCCGTCACCTGCGAGACTCGTTCCGTGACCGACCACGAAGCCGACCCCGCTGACCTCACCGACCACGAGCTCGCCGCCTGGCTCGCCACCACCGCGGGCCACCGCCTGCTGGAGGTGCGTGCCGAGGGGCTCGACCGGCCGGGAGCTGAAGGACGCCGGCGACCTGGCGGCCCACGAGCTGCTGATGGACCTGCTGGCCGAGCACCGCCCGGCCGACGCCGTGCTGTCCGAGGAGGGCAAGGACGACAAGGCGCGACTCGACGGCCGATCGGGTCTGGATCGTCGACCCGCTCGACGGGACCCGCGAGTTCTCCGAGCCGCCGCGCGACGACTGGGCCGTCCACGTCGCGCTGTGGGAGCGCGGCGAGCTCGTGGCCGGGGCGGTGGCACAGCCGGCGCTCGGGCGAGACGTTCAGCACCGCGGCCCCGCCGACGGTCCCGCCGCGCACGTCGACCCGCCCCCGGATCGCGGTGTCCCGCACCCGCCCCCCGGCGTTCGTCGAGGCGCTGGCGGCCGAGATCGACGCCGAGCTGGTGCCGATGGGGTCCGCCGGCGTCAAGGTGATCTCGGTGACCCGCGACGTCACCGACGCCTACGTCCATGCCGGCGGTCAGTACGAGTGGGACAACGCCGCCCCGGTGGCGGTGGCCCGGGCAGCCGGCCTCTTCTGCTCGCGCGTCGACGGGTCCGAGCTCGTCTACAACCAGGACGACGTCTCGCTGCCCGACCTCATCGTCTGCCGGCCGGAGCTGGCCGAGCGGATCCTGGGCTTCGTCCGCCGCCACGGCACCGACTGAGCCGGTGACCGCCGACAGGCCCGGCGAGGTCCGGCACGTGCTGTTCGACGCCGATGGCGTGCTCCAGCGTCGCCCCGGCGGCTGGGTGCCGGCGATGGAGCCGTACGCCGGCGAGCGCGCGGAGGAGCTCCTGGCCGTGCTGAACCGGGACGAGCTCGCCAGCCTGTGCGGCGGGGTCGACTTCCTGCCCCACGTGGCCGCGCGGCTGGCGGAGTTCGGCATCGCGGAGGCGGCCGAGACGTTCTACGCCGACGTGTGGCTGACGATCGAGGTGGTGCCGCAGAGCATCGCGGTGGTCGAGGCGGTGCGCCGCACCGGCCGCAGCGTGCACCTGGCCAGCAACCAGGTGCGCTCGCGGGCGGCGTACATGCTGAACCATCTCGGGTACGCCGACCTGTTCGACGAGCTGTTCCTCTCGGCGCACCTCGGCGTGGCCAAGCCGTCGCCCGACTACTTCCGTCGCGCCGTCGAGCTCCTCGACGCCGACCCGGCGACGGTGCTCTTCATCGACGACCACGAGCCCAACATCCACGCGGCGCGATCGGTCGGTCTCCACGCCCTCTGGTGGTCGCTCGATGACGGTCACGAGGTGCTGGTCGCCCGGTTGAGCGACCACGGGATCGACGTGGCAGGCTTCGGCGCATGACCTCGTTCATCTCGCACACCAGCATCGACTGTGGCAACGCGTACGAGCTCTCGGAGTGGTGGAAGCAGCTGCTCGGCTACGCCGACCACGCCGACGACCCGAACGAGCCCGGCGACGAGGAGTGCCTGATCCTCGACCCCGAGTCCGGCCACCAGCTGCTGTTCATCGAGGTCCCCGAGGGCAAGGCGGCGAAGAACCGGATCCACTTCGACCTGCGCCCGCGCCTGGGTGGCCGCGACGACGAGGTCGAGCGGGTGCGCAGCCTCGGCGCGACGGAGGTCGCGGACTTCCGTGGCGAGTTCGGCCCCGGCACGGGTTGGGTGGTCTTCGCCGACCCCGAGGGCAACGAGTTCTGCATCCTGCGCTCCGAGGGCGAGATCGCGGCCGCCGCCGAGTGACGGTCGACGGCTGAGTCCGGATCGGCGATCCGTCGGCGTCCGCGACCCCGGGTGACGGCGTATCAGCGTCACCGCCCGACCCTCTTCTTCTGCATCAACGCCATCGAGGTCTCGATCCGCGTCATGTCCACCGGTGAGCGGCGTCTCATCAGTAGACGGACCTGCCGAGACCGAGCAACGCAGCCAGGAGAGGAGGACGGGACCATGTGGGACCACCCGAACGACAGCCGGCCGACCGGCGGCCAGACCGGGCAGCAGATGCTGTCGCACGATCGGCCCTGCCAGCAGTGCGGCCACGCCCTGCACACCTTCCTGCCCTGCTCCGACGCCTGCGGCTGCCGGCCGCAGCTGCTGCCCGGCGCCATCGGCGCCCTCAGCCCGGCCGTGTGAGCCTCGCTCCCTGAGCCCGGCTGCCTGAGCCCGGCTGCCTGAGCCCGGCCGACGGCAACCGTCGGTGGGGGCTCGTAGACTCGGGGGCCGACCCCGCAGCCCCGTGTCGGCGCTGACCGGGGGCGTTCGTGCTGCCCACCTCGCTCCAGGAGAACGCGTGCCCCTCGCCGGACTCGTGCCCGCCGTGCTGGCCGACCCCGCCCTCGCCGAGGCCGCCGAGGACGCCGCCGCCGGGCTGACGCCCACGCTCGACCTCACCGGGCCCGCGGCGATGCGACCGTTCGTCGTGGCCGCGCTCGTCGCGCGCCGGTCGCACCGGTGCTGGCGGTGACCGCCACCGCTCGGGAGGCCGAGGACCTCGTCGACGCGCTCGGCTGACCTCGTCGACCCCGACCGCGGTCGCGCTACTACCCGAGCTGGGAGACGCTGCCGCACGAGCGGCTCAGCCCCCGCAGCGACACGGTCGGGCGCCGGCTCGCGGTGCTGCGGCGGCTGCGCCACCCCGAGCCGACCGACGCGGCCAACGGCCCGCTCGAGGTCGTCGTCGCGCCGGTGCGGTCGGTGCTGCAGCCGCAGGTGCGCGGGCCTCGGCGACCTCGAGCCGGTCGAGCTGGTGGCCGGCCAGACGCGCGCCGCTGGAGGACGTCGTGCAGCGGCTGGCCGACGCGGCGTACACCCGCGTCGACCTGGTCGAGAAGCGCGGCGAGTTCGCGGTCCGCGGCGGCATCGTCGACGTCTTCCCGCCGACCGAGGAGCACCCGCTGCGGGTGGAGTTCTGGGGCGACGACGTCGAGGAGATCCGCGCGTTCTCCGTCGCCGACCAGCGCACCCTCGAGACCGGTCGACCGGCTGTGGGCGCCGCCGTGCCGCGAGCTGCTGCTCACCGACGACGTACGCCGCCGCGCGGCCGCGCTGGGCCAGCGCGCACCCGCAGCTGCTCGAGCTGACCGACAAGATCGCCGCCGGCATCGCGGTCGAGGGGATGGAGTCGCTCGCTCCGGTGCTGGTCGACGAGATGGAGCTGCTCGTCGACCTGCTGCCCGACGACACCCACGTGCTGGTGCTCGACCCCGAGCGGGTGCGCAGCCGGGCGCACGACCTGGTCGCGACCAGCGAGGAGTTCCTCGGGGCCATCGTGGGCGGCGGCCGCCAGCGGCGGTCAGGCGCCGATCGACCTCGGCGCGGCGTCCTACCGCTCGCTCGGCGACGTCCGCTCCCACGCGCTCGGCCGCGGCCAGGCCTGGTGGTCGGTGAGTCCCTTCGGGCTCGACGAGGAGGGCCCCGAGGGTGACGTGCCGGTGCGCGCCCTGGCCGCGCAGCCCGCCGAGGACCTACCGCGGCGACCTCGGCGCCGCGGTGGCCGACGTGCGCACCTGGCTGCGGGCCGGCCATCGCGTCGTCGTCGTGCAGCCCGGCCACGGCCCCGCCGAGCGCATGGTCGAGGTGCTCGCCGAGCACGACGTGCCGGCTCGGCTGGTCGACGACCTCCCGACGGCCGACCTGCTCGCGGCCCACGTCGTCACGGTCACCACGCGGCTCGCTGGCGACACGGCTTCGTCGACGACCGAGCACGGCCTCGTCGTGCTCACCGGCGACGACCTCGTCGGGCCAGAAGGCGCTCCACCCGCGACATGCGCACGATGCCGGCGCGGCGCAAGACGGCAGATCGACCCGCTCGAGCTCGAGCGCCGGCGACTACGTCGTCCACGAGCAGCACGGCGTCGGCCGCTTCGTCGAGATGAGGCAGCGCGAGGTGCAGGGCGCGACCCGCGAGTACCTCGTCCTCGAGTACGGCGCCTCCAAGCGCGGCGGCCCGCCGGACCGGCTCTTCGTGCCGGCCGACGCGCTCGACCAGGTCACCCGCTACGTCGGCGGCGAGCAGCCCTCGCCTCGACCGGCTCGGCGGCGCCGACTGGGCCAAGCGCAAGGGCCGGGCCCGCACGGCGGTCCGCGAGATCGCGGCCGAGCTGATCAAGCTGTACGCCGCCCGGCAGGCCACCCAGGGCTACGCCTTCGGCCCGGACACCCCGTGGCAGCGCGAGCTCGAGGACGCGTTCCCGTTCACCGAGACCCCCGACCAGCTGACGCACGGTCGACGAGGTCAAGGCCGACATGCGCGCAGACCGTGCCGATGGACCGGCTGGTCTGCGGCGACGTCGGCTACGGCAAGACCGAGATCGCGGTGCGCGCGGCGTTCAAGGCGGTGCAGGACGGCAAGCAGGTCGCGGTGCTGGTGCCGACGACGCTGCTGGTGCACCCAGCACCTGTCGACGTTCGCCGAGCGGATGAGCGGCTTCCCGGTCGTGGTCAAGGGCGCTGTCAGCCGGTTCCAGACCGACAAGGAGGCCGCGCGAGGTCATCGACGGGCTGGCCGACGGCACCGTCGACATCGTGGTCGGCACCCACCGGCTGCTCAACCCCGACATCCGGTCAAGGACCTCGGGCTGATCATCGTCGACGAGGAGCAGCGCTTCGGGGTCGAGCACAAGGAGCAGATGAAGCGGCTGCGCACCTCGGTCGACGTGCTCGTCGATGTCGGCGACGCCGATCCCGCGCACGCTGGAGATGGCGATCACCGGCATCCGCGAGATGTCGACGATCACCACCCCGCCCGAGGAGCGGCACCCGGTGCTGACCTACGTCGGCGCCTACGAGGACCGCCAGGTCGCCGCCGGCGATCCGCCGCGAGCTGCTGCGCGAGGGCCAGGTCTTCTACATCCACAACCGGGTGCAGCTCGATCGAGAAGGCCGCCGCCCGGATCGCGCGAGCTGGTGCCGGAGGCGCGGGTCGGCGTCGCGCCACGGGCAGATGGGGGAGCACCAGCTCGAGCAGGTGATGCTCGACTTCTGGGAGAAGCGCTTCGACGTGCTGGTGTGCACGACGATCGTGGAGTCCGGCCTCGACGTCTCCAACGCCAACACGATGATCATCGAGCGCGCCGACATGCTCGGGCTCTCGCCAGCTGCACCAGCTGCGCGGCCGGGTCGGCCGCTCCCGCGAGCGCGCCTACGCCTACTTCCTCTACCCGCGCGGAGAAGCCGCTCACCGAGACCGCCCACGAGCGGCTCGCGACGCTGGCCCAGCACTCCGACCTCGGCGGCGGCATGGCGATCGCGATGAAGGACCTCGAGATCCGCGGCGCCGGCAACCTGCTCGGCGGCGAGCAGTCCGGGCCACATCGCCGACGTCGGCTTCGACCTCTACGTCCGGCTGGTCGGCGAGGCGGTCGCGGAGTTCCGCGGCGGTGGCGAGCCGGAGCTCGCCGAGGTGCGCGATCGAGCTGCCCGTCGACGCCCACCTGCCGCACGACTACATCCCGAGCGAGCGGCTGCGCCTGGAGATGTACAAGCGGCTGGCCGAGGTCCGCTCCGACGACGACGTCGACCTGCTGCGCCGAGGAGCTGCGTCGACCGCTACGGCGACCCGCCCGAGCCGGTGGCCTCGCTGCTGCTGGTGGCGCGGTTCCGGGCCCGGGCCCGGCAGGCGGGCGTCGGCGAGGTCACGATCTCGGGCAAGTACGTCCGGTTCGCGCCGGTCGAGCTGCCCGAGTCGCGCGTCGTACGGCTGCAGCGGCTCCACCCGGGCAGCGTCGTCAAGGCGCGCGCTCGGTACGATCCTGGTGCCGCGGCCGCAGACCGGCGGCGATCGGCGGACGGCCGATCGTCGGCGCTGGCCCTGCTTGAATGGGCCCGGTTGGTGATCGACGACATCATCGACGTGCCTGAGCCGGCCGCCGGTGTGGAGAGCAGCAGCCTGACTGCCAGCAAGGAGCCCTCGTGACGACAACCCGTTCCCGTCCGTCCCGTTCCCGTGCGGTGCGGGTGGGCGCCGTCCTCGGTGCTGCCGCGCTGCTTGCGGGCTGTGGCGCGGCGCGGCCCGGCGTCGCCGCGCAGGTCGGCGAGGAGTCCATCAGCATCGCCGAGGTCGACGACGCGGCCCTGGTGGCCTGCGACTACGTCGAGTCGCAGGGGCAGGAGGTGCTGGCGATGCGCACCGTTCGGGCGCTGCTCCTGGCCGCCATGGTCAACCGGGCGGTGGGCGACCAGGTCGCCGCCGAGTACGCCGTGACGGCGGGCACCCAGTTCGAGCAGCAGCTGGCGCAGGCCGAGTCGCAGGGCGCCGCCCTCCCCGCCGAGCAGCGCGACGTGATCGTGGCCCTCCAGAGCGCCCAGCCCTACCGTCAGGCGGTCACCGAGGCCGCCGCCCGCAAGGCACTCGCCCAGGAGGGGGTCATCGACCCCACCACCGAGCAGCTCGAGGGCAAGGCATCGATCCTCGTGTCGCAGTGGACGCAGAGCAACGACCTCGCGATCGACCCGCGGTTCGACGTCGGCATCACCGACGGCGTGGCCATCACGGACACCTCGAGTGGCTCGTTGGGCTTCCCGGTCAGCCAGGCGGCCAAGGACGGCGAGCAGCAGGACCAGCAGGCGCTGTCCACCTACGCCCAGTCGCTCCCGCCCTCACAGCGCTGCGGCGCCTGACCTCGCCCCGCCCGATGTCCGACGGCGCGACGGACCGGATGCCCGACCCGACGGCCGAACGGCTCGCCGAGCTGACCGACGTCATGCGGCGGCTGCGGCGTGAGTGCGCCTGGAAGCGCGAGCAGACCCACCGCTCGCTGGTGCGCTACCTCCTCGAGGAGACCCACGAGACCGTCGAGGCGATCGAGACCGGAGACCCCGACCATCTGCGCGAGGAGCTCGGCGACCTGCTGCTGCAGGTGTGGTTCCACGCCGTCATCGCCGAGGAGGCGGGCGACTTCACGATCGACGACGTCGCGGCCGGCATCATCGACAAGATGCGCCGCCGCAACCCCCACGTCTTCGGCGACGCCCCCCAGGGGGACGCCGCCACCATCAACGAGGTGTGGGAGTCGATCAAGGCCGGCGAGAAGCAGCGCCGGTCGGTGACCGACGGGCTGCCCGGCTCGCTGCCCGCGCTGCTCTACGCCGACAAGGTGGTCGACCGTCTCTCCCGCGAGGGCGCGCCCGTCGACGCCGACCCCGACGGCGATCTGGGGGAGCGGCTGCTCGCCCTGGTCGTCGAGGCGCGCGCGGCCGGTGTCGACCCCGAGCAGACGCTGCGCGACGCCGTACGCCGTCGGTTGGGGTGACCGGTTGCCGTCCGGGGCGTGGGCCTGCCGGGATCGGCGGCTCGACGCGGCTAGGCTGGCAAGGGTCATCCGTCCGTCTTCCTAGGAGCACCCTGTGGCATCCATCGAAGCAGTCGGCGCCCGCGAGATCCTCGACTCGCGCGGCAACCCCACCGTCGAGGTCGAGGTCGCCCTCGACGACGGCGCCTATCGGCCGCGCGGCCGTCCCCAGCGGCGCCTCCACCGGCGCGTTCGAGGCGGTCGAGCTGCGCGACGGCGGCAAGCGCTACCTCGGCAAGGGCGTCCAGAAGGCCGTCGCCGCCGTCATCGACGACATCGCCCCGGCGCTCGTCGGGCTCGACGCCGACGACCAGCGCCTCGTCGACCAGGTGATGACTCGAGCTCGACGGCACCCCCAACAAGGCCAAGCTCGGCGCCAACGCGATCCTCGGCGTCTCGCTCGCCGTCGCCCGGGCCGCCGCCGAGTCCGCCGACCTGCCGCTGTTCCGCTACGTCGGCGGCCCCAACGCCCACCTGCTGCCGGTGCCGATGATGAACATCCTCAACGGCGGCGCGCACGCCGACTCCAACGTCGACATCCAGGAGTTCATGATCGCGCCGATCGGCGCGCCGACCTTCCGCGAGGCGCTGCGCACGGGCGCCGAGGTCTACCACGCGCTCAAGTCGGTGCTGAAGAAGAAGGGCCTGGCCACCGGCCTCGGCGACGAGGGCGGCTTCGCGCCCGAGCCTCGACAGCAACCGCGCCGCGCTCGACCTGATCGCCGAGGCCGTCAAGGCGGCCGGCCTCACGCTCGGCAAGGACATCGCGCTCGCGCTCGACGTCGCCGCCACCGAGTTCTGCTCGCGACGGCACGTACGCCTTCGAGGGCGAGCAAGCGCTCCAGCGACGAGATGATCGCCTACTACGCCGACCTGGTCGCCGCCTACCCGATCGTCTCGATCGAGGACCCGCTCGACGAGGACGACTGGGACGGCTGGAAGGCGCTCACCGACGAGCTCGGCGACGAAGGTCCAGATCGTCGGCGACGACCTGTTCGTCACCAACTCCGAGCGGCTCCAGCGCGGCATCGAGCGGCGGCCAGGCCAACGCGCTGCTGGTCAAGGTCAACCAGATCGGCTCGCTGACCGAGACCCTCGACGCCGTCGAGCTGGCCCACCGCAACGGCTTCCGCTGCATGATGAGCCACCGCTCCGGCGAGACCGAGGACACCACGATCGCCGACCTCGCCGTCGCCACCAACTGCGGCCAGATCAAGACCGGCGCCCCGGCGCGGTCCGAGCGGGTCGCGAAGTACAACCAGCTGCTGCGCATCGAGGAGGAGCTCGGCGACGCCGCCCGCTACGCCGGCGCCGGCGCCTTCCCGCGCTACCAGGGCTGAGGCCGATGACCCGTCGTCCGGGCGACGCCGCCCGCAGCAACCGTGGCACCGGGCGACCGGGAGGCAATCGCCGCCCGGCCGCCCGCGGTGGCGCGGGCGGGCGGCCGGTCGCGGCTGCGTCGGGTGGCGCTCCGGGCGGCTCTGGAGGCTCGGCCGGCCGGGTGGGACCGGGCCGGGCGGGCGTGCCGAGCCCGGCCCCGTCGCAGCGGCGCCGGCCGCGCTTCACCGGCCGGATGGCCGTCCTGGTGCTGGTGCTGCTGGTGCTGACGGTGTCCTACGCCTCGTCGATGCAGGCCTACCTCCAGCAGCGCGCCCACATCGACGACGCTGCAGGCGCAGATCGCCCAGCGCGAGCAGCGGATCGACGAGCTCGAGCGCGAGAAGCAGCGCTGGGACGACCCGGCGTACGTCCGGACGCAGGCCCGCGAGCGCTTCGGCTACGTGATGCCCGGGGAGACGCGTCGTTCGTGGTCGTCGACGGCAACGGCGAGCCGCTCGACCCCGAGGCCACGCTCGGCGACCCGGCCGACGACCGAGGAGCCGCCCACCGCGTGGTGGGACGAGCGCGTGGGCGTCGGTGGAGCTGGCCGGCAACCCGCCCAGCGGGCAGTCGCCGCCGGCCGACCACGATCCGCGACGGTGACCAGGCGGTGATCGACCCCCGCGACGACGCGGCCGTCGCCGCGCAGCTGGGCCGGCCGCCCCGGGGCGATCCACGGCGTCGCGCACCGCTGTCCGTGCGGCAACCCGACGTGGTCACCACCGAGCCGCGACTGCCCGACGGCACGCCGTTCCCGACGACGTTCTACCTCACCTGCCCGCGGGCGGCCTCGCTGATCGGCACGCTCGAGGGCTCGGGGCTGATGCGGGAGATGACGGAGCGGCTCGGGCAGCGACCCGGAGCTCGCGGCGGCGTACGCCCGGCCCACGAGCGCTACCTCGCCGCCCGCGCCGAGCTCGGGGTCCGCGCCGGAGATCGACGGCGTCTCCGCCGGCGGGATGCCCGACCGGGTCAAGTGCCTGCACGTGCTCGCCGGTCAGTCGCTGGCCCAGGGGCGCGGGGTGAACCCGCTCGGCGACGAGGTGCTCGACCTGCTCGGCGAGTGGTGGGCCTCCGGCCCGTGCGTCGACGTGCCGGACGGTCCGCCATGATCGCCGCGGTCGACTGCGGCACCAACACCATCAAGCTGCTGATCGGCGACCTGCCGTCGGTGGTGGTGCGCGAGTCGCGCATGGTGCGGCTCGGCCAGGGCGTCGACCCCACCGGCGAGCTGGCCGACGAGGCGCTGGCGCGGACGTTCGCCGCCTCGACGAGTACGCCGCCCTGCTCGCGGCCCACGACGTCACCGCGATCCGCTTCTGCGCGACCTCGGCGACCCGCGACGCCGCCAACGCCGCCGTCTTCTCCGACGGGGTGCGGCGCGGCTCGGCGTGCGAGCCCGAGGTGCTGTCCGGCGACGAGGAGGCGGCGCTGTCCTTCGACGGCGCGGTGCGCAACCTGCGGCTGCCGGTCGAGCCGCCGGTCCTGGTGGTCGACATCGGCGGCGGCTCGACCGAGCTGGTGCTCGGGCCGGCGTCCGGGGCCGGCGGCCCGGTGGCCGGGGTCTCGCTGGACATCGGCTCGGTGCGGCTGCACGAGCGGCACCTCCACACCGACCCGCCGACGACCGCCGAGATCGCGGCCTGCGTCGCCGACATCGAGGGCGAGCTCGACGGCTGCGGCGTGGACCTCGGCTCCGCGGCCACGGTCGTCGGCGTCGCCGGCACGGTCACCACGATCGCGCGCTGGCGTCCTCGACCTGCCGTCGTACGACCCCGACGCGATCGACCAGTCCACGCCGAGCGTGCGGGAGGTGCGGGAGTACGTCGCCCGCCTGCTCGGCATGACCGTGGCCGAGCGGCGGGCGCTGCCCTATCATGCGCCCCGGCCGCGCCGACGTCATCGGTGCCGGCGCGCTGATCCTCGACCGGGTGCTCGTGCGGACCCGGGTGGCGCGCGCTGGTGGTCTCCGAGAGCGACATCCTGGACGGGATCGCCTGGTCGCTGGGGTGACCTGGACGATCGCGAGGGAGGAGACGCCGTGGAGCCGCGGGAACGGCCACATCCCCTGACCGGGGCGTCCCACGAGAGCCCGGTGCCGCCCGGGACCGGCTGGCCCGAGGATCCCGCCACGCCGGAGACGCCCGTCGCGCGCTCCGCCGCCGGCGTACGCCGCTTGGCCGGGGAGGTCGCGGAGTCCTGTCGTTTGGGCTCAAACGGCAGCAGCTCCGACCCAGAACCCGATGTTTGGCCCCAAACAACATCGTCGGAGCCCCTCCGCGAGCTCGACGCCCGCATCTCGGTCTGCCGGGCGTGCCCGCGGCTGGTGAGGTGGCGGGAGGAGGTGGCGACCACCAAGCGGGCGGCCTTCGCCGAGGAGCCCTACTGGGGCCGCCCGGTCCCCGGGTGGGGTGACCCCAGGCCCCGGGTCCTGGTCGTCGGGCTGGCGCCGGCGGCGCACGGTGCCAACCGGACCGGCCGGATGTTCACCGGGGACCGCTCGGGCGACTGGCTCTTCGCGAGCCTGCACCGAGTCGGCCTCGCCACGCAGCCGACCAGCACCCACGCCGGCGACGGGCAGCGCCTCCTCGGCACCCGGATGGTCGCCACCGTCCGCTGTGCCCCGCCCGACAACAAGCCGACGACCACCGAGCGCGACACCTGCGCGCCCTGGCTCGCCGCGGAGCTGGGCCTGCTGATGCCGACGCGTGCGCGTGGTCGTCGCGCTCGGCGGCTACGGCTGGGATGCGGCGCTGCGCGGCCTGGCCGCGCTCGGGTACGCCGCCGCGAAGCCCCGGCCTCGTTTCGGTCACGGCGCCGAGGCCACGCTCAGCAGCGACGCACGCGAGGTCGTCCTGCTCGGCTGCTACCACCCCAGTCAGCAGAACACCTTCACCGGCCGGCTCACCGAGCCGATGCTCGACGCCGTGCTCGGACGCGCGGCCGCCCTGACCGGGCTCGCCTGACCGGCCGCCCTGACCGGGCTCGCCTGACCGGCCGCCCTGACCGGCCTCGCCTGACCGGCCCGCGGCCCGGCGCGAACACGATCCCGCTGCCTCGCCGTGGCCTGGGAGGATGGGCGGACCCGCCCCTGTATCCCAACCGGTAGAGGAAGCCGCCTTAAAAGCGGCGCAGTCTGGGTTCGAGTCCCAGCGGGGGCACCCAGCGGCTCGGGGACGGCGGCTCGTCGGGCACCAGCCGGAGACGCTCCTCGACGCCGGCCAGGCCGTCGCGCCACAGGGTCTCGTCCTCCTCGCGGAGTCCGTGCAGCACCTGGTGCCACGGGCCGAGGGCGTGCCAGTCGAGCACCCGCGCCCGCAGGCCGCGCTTGGCGCCGTAGGCCCGGGTGACGACGTCGGCGATCGCCGGGGGCGTGCCGTGCAGCAGCCAGGCGAGGTCGAGCGCGGGGTCGCCGATGCCACAGTCGGACCAGTCGATGATGCCGGCCAGCCGCCCGTCGCGGACCAGCAGGTGAGCCGGCCCCAGGTCACCGTGCACCACGCTCGAGAGCGGGTACGCCGCCGCGCGGTCGAGCAGCCACCCGCCCCGCTGACGAAGGTCCTCGTCCACCAGCGGCAGCACCACGTCGGCGAAGTCGTCGTACCAGTCGGGCGTGAGCTCGGGGAGGCCTACCCGGCGCCCGTCGGTCGCCGACACCCGGTGCAGGGAGCGCACCGCATCGGCCACCGCGCGGGCGATCCCCACCCCCTTCCCGTCCCATGGGCTTCCCGCGATCAGCTCGTGGCGCACCACCAGGGGGTCCTCCCCGACGACGGCCGGTCGGGGCACGGTGACGGGCAGCTGCGGAGCCAGCCAGGGCAGCAGGCGCGCCTCGCGCCGTAGCGGTTCCTCCCGCTCGGGACGCCGCGGCCTTCGCTCCACCCATCGCCCGTCGACGAGCCGTGCCTCGGCGTCCCAGCCGTCGTCGAAGGAGTCCCCTCCGTGGTTCCCGCCGGCGTCGGGGTCCGGCGAACCGCTGGTGACACCCATGCCGGGCAGTCTGGCCGACGCCGTCACCCCGGGGGAACACCACCCCACGGGAACAACCCCACGGGAACACGGGGGCACGGCGGATCGTTGAACAAGACAGGGCGCCGGTAGAGTCGGTGTCCTTCGGTACGCCGCCAGAGTGGCGCGGACCTCGGCCTCCAAGGAGGAGACCTCGATGCGCAGCAACAACCCGGTGTTCAACCGCTCGGCGGAGTTCAACGGGACCGCCACGGCCCAGAACGCCTACGGCAACGCAACCTACCCCGGCTCGGGCGCGGCCCACCCCGGCTACGGCGCCCCTCAGCAGCAGCCCTCCACCGACCCGTCCACGTGGGGCACCGGCGGCCCCGGCGCGCCCGCCACGACCGAACGGATGACGATCGACTCGGTCGTCCAGAAGACGGCGATCACCCTCGGCGCTCGTCATCGTCACCGCCGCGGCCACCTGGTGGTGGACCGGTGACCTGACGCACGACCGCGCAGGCCAGCCAGCTCTACCTCGCGCTGATGGTCGGCTCGGGCGGCGCCTTCGTGCTGTCGCTGGTCAACTCCTTCAAGCGGGTGATCAGCCCGGCTCTGGTGCTCGTCTTCGCGGCGCTCGAGGGCGTGGCGCTCGGTGCCTTCAGCAAGTTCTTCGAGTACACCTTCGTGGCGCCCGGCGAGCAGGGCCTCGTCCTGACCGCCGTGATCGGCACCTTCGCCGCCTTCGCCGGCACGCTGGCGGCCTACAAGTTCTTCAACATCAAGGTCGAGCAACAAGTTCCGCATCGTCGTGATCGCTGCGGTGTTCGGCATGGTCGGGCTCAGCCTGCGTCTCGCTGGTGCTCAGCTTCTTCGGCGTCAACACGCGGCTCTTCGGCTTCGGCACGCTCGGCCTGATCACCGCGATCGCCGGCCTGGTGCTCGGTGTCTTCATGCTGATCCTCGACTTCGACTTCGTCGAGAACGGCATCGCCGCCGGTCTCCCGGAGCGCGAGTCGTGGCGGGCCGCCTTCGGCCTGACCGTCAGCCTGGTCTGGATCTACACCAACCTGCTGCGGATCCTCGCGATCCTGCGCGGCGACTGAGTCCACCAGCTCTCGACCTGGGAGCCCCGGACCCCTACGACGGGCCGGGACTCCGTCGTGTCCCGGCGGACGCGACGACTCACCGTCTGCGACGCGTCGGTGTCCCGGCGGACGCGACGACGCACCGTCTGCGACGCGTCAGCGGCCCGTCTGCGACGCCTCGGCGGGCTCGGACGACTCCGCCGCTCGGGCGACTCGACCTGCCCCTGCGCCTGGCGGCCGCGGTGCCGCAGCTCGACCCAGCGCCCGCGCAGGCCGCGCTGGTCGCCGCCGACCTCGGTGCCGTCGAGCTCGGTGCCCGGGTGGCGCACCGCCTCGCACCGCGGCGTCGGCGACCGGCAGCACGCCCTCGCGCCGCGGTGGGCACGCTCGACCTCCTCGTCGGGCAGCAGGCCGAGCGCGGCGAGCACCGAGGGCAGCAGCACCGACGCGAGCGCGTGGTAGCCGTCGGCCGAGGGGTGGAACCGGTCCGGGCCGAACAGCACCGCGGGCGCGGCGGCGAACTCCGGGCCGAGGATCGACCCGAGCGACACCGAGCGACCGCCGTCCTCGACGACGGCGATCGTCTGGGCGGCGGCCAGCCGCCGCGACCACGACGCGCGCCACCTGCTTCAGCGGCGGGGCGATCGGCTGGATGGTGCCGAGGTCGGGGCAGGTGCCGACGACGACGGCGACGCCGGCCTCCGCAGCCGGCGTACGCCCTCGGCGAGGTGCCGCACCGACGCCGAGGGCAGCACGGTGTGGGTGACGTCGTTGGCGCCGATCGAGGATGACGGCGACGTCCGGGTCGGTGGCCGAGCGCCCGGTCGATCTGGACGGCCAGGTGCGCGGACTGCGCGCCGACGACGGCGAACTCGCGCAGGTGGACCCGGCGGTCGGCCGCCTCGGCCACGCCCGCTGGCCAGCAGCGCGCCCGGTGTCTCCTCGACCCGGTCGCACGCCGTAGCCGGCGGCGCTGGAGTCGCCGAGCAGCGCGATCTTGATCGCCGGGCCCGGCCGGCCGCGGCCGTACCAGCCGGTCGCGTCCGGGGGCGGGCCGTCCGTCGGCTCGCCGATGGTCCGTGCGGGCCAGCTTGGCCTCGGCGCGGAGCACGCCGTAGAGCGCCGCCGCCGAGCAGCGGAGAGGCCGCCCCCGCCGTAGGCCGCGGCAGAGGCGAGCTTGCGTGCTGCTGCTGCCTTCCCCACGCCTCTCACTCTACGGATGCCGCTTGCGGATGCGAGGCGGGACGCCGCAGCCGGTTAGGTTGACGGGCGTGCAGTACGTCGAACTCGCTCCTCGACCTGATCGGCAACACCCCGCTGCGTGCGGCTCTCGCGGTCGCTCGACCTCCCCGACGGCTGGGCACCGAGGAGCGCGGACCGCTGGTGCTGGCCAAGGTCGAGTACCTCAACCCCGGCGGCTCGGTGAAGGACCGGATCGCCACCCGGATGATCGAGGCCGCCGAGGCCTCGGGCGAGCTCCAGCCCGGCGGCACGATCGTCGAGCCGACCTCCGGCAACACCGGCGTCGGGCTGGCGATGGTCGCCCAGGAGACGGGCTACCAGCTGCATCTTCGTCTGCCCCGACAAGGTCAGCGAGGACAAGCGCAACGTGCTCAAGGCCTACGGCGCCGAGGTCGTCGTCTGCCCGACCGCCGTCGCGCCGGAGCACCCCGACTCCTACTACAACGTCAGCGACCGGCTCGTCCGCGAGACGCCCGGCGCCTGGAAGCCCGACCAGTACTCCAACCCGCACAACCCGCGCTCGCACTACGAGACCACCGGCCCGGAGATCTGGGAGCAGACCGAGGGACGGATCACCCACTTCGTCGCCGGCGTCGGCACCGGCGGCACGATCAGCGGCACCGGCCGCTACCTCAAGGAGCAGAACCCCGCACGTGCAGGTCATCGGCGCCGACCCCGCGGGCTCGGTCTACTCCGGCGGCACCGGCCGCCCCTACCTCGTCGAGGGCGTCGGCGAGGACTTCTGGCCCGACGACCTACGACCGCGACGTCGCCGACCGGATCATCGAGGTCTCCGACGCCGACTCCTTCGCGATCACCCGCCGGCTGGCCCGCGAGGAGGCGCTGCTCGTCGGCGGCTCGTCGGGCATGGCGGCGTACGCCGGCGCGCCAGCTGGCGCACGAGCTCGCCGGCACGCCCGAGGGCGACCGGACGCCGTGATCGTCGTGCTGCTGCCCGACTCCGGCCGCGGCTACCTCTCCAAGGTCTTCAACGACGACTGGCTGGCGCAGTACGGCTTCGCCGTCGGACGCCGACGCGGCCGAGCCACCGGACGGTCGGCGAGGTGCTGCGCGGCAAGTCCGGGCGGCTGCCCGACCTGGTGCACACCCACCCCGACGAGACCATCGCCGAGGCGATCGCACATCCTGCAGGAGTACGGCGTCTCCCAGATGCCCGTCGTCCGCGCCGAGCCGCCGATCGTGGCGGCCGAGGTCGCCGGCTCGGTCTCCGAGCGGGCGCTGCTCGACGCGCTGTTCACCGGCCACGCCCGGCTCACCGACCGCGTCGAGCGAGCACATGTCGGCCGCCGCTGCCGACGATCGGCGCCACCGAGCCGGCGCGGCGACGCCGTCGCGCTGCTCGAGCGCGCCGACGCGGTGCTGGTGCACGAGGACGGCAAGCCGGTCGGCGTGCTCACCCGGCAGGACCTGCTCGCCTTCCTCGCCCAGGGCTGAGCGGGCGCCGTGCCGGGTCGAGCCGCGATCCGGCTGTCACTCGGCGTGGTCCTGGCGCTGGCCGCGGCCGCCGGGTCACTGGTGCTCATGCGCGGTTGGCAGCCCGTCTCGGACGGGCCGCCTCGCGATCCCGGCCTCTCCGCCGAGACGCCCCTGGTCTGTGAGGGGTCCGCAGGGTTCGCGGCGGACGACGCCCTCGACGCCGCGGCGTGTGACGGGGTGTGGCTGGCTCCGGCGCGCCGGAGCTTCGTGCCGCAGGGTCTGGTCATCGAGGGCAACCAGGCCTTCGTGTCCGGCTACCGCGAGGGCGAGCTCGGCCGCCGCTACTGCCAGTTGCTGGTGGCCGACCGCTCCACGGGGGAGGTGTCGGCCTTCCGTCGGCGGCTGACCCTCGACCGAGGAGGCGAGGAGATCGTGTGTCGGCACGGCGGTGGGCTGGTGCGGGGGCCCGAGGGGCTGTGGCTTGCCGAGTCGTCGCGGCTGTGGCTGCTCGACGCGCAGGCCCTGCGGCGTGGCGCCGACCCGGTCCGCCGGGTGTGGCGGCTGGAGCGGCCGGTGCGCGGGTCGGCGCTGGCGCGCCGCTCCGGCAGGCTCGCGGTCATCGGCTGGGCGGCGCACCGGCGTGCGTGGGTGCACTGGGTGCAGGTGCGCGACCTGCTGGATGACGACGCCGTGCAGATGGGGCTCGGCGGGGGCCCCGGAGCCGTCGTACCGGTCGCTGCGCGCCGGGTCCCGAGCCGGGTCCAGGGGGCCGCCTGGCGTGCGGGCGGGTTGTTGCTGGCGCGCTCGACCACCTACTGCGGAGAGCTGGTCTCGCGGGACGGCGGCACGCACGCCTTCTTTCCTGGCGCCGAAGGGATCTCGTTCGCCGACGGCCGACTGTGGGTGGTCAGCGAATCGGGGTCCGGTGTCTACCAGCGGCTGGGTGGACGTCCGGAGTTGCCGACGCTGATGTCGGTGCGGATCGACGAGCTCGACCGGTCGGACGGATGCGGGTGGGACTGATTGCGGACCGCCCGGCGAGCGTCGCTGCGAGTGGGCGCGAGGCAGCCCGGTCGCCGCGAGGCGACCGGGCCACCGCGGAGCGGCTGGCTGTCGGGCGGAGGTCAGCCGTTCTGCGAGCCGGTCGCGGGCCGGCTGGTCGGAGGCGTCGACGCACCGCCGTTCGGCGAGAAGCTGACCGTCAGCGACTGGCTGGTGATGAAGGCCATGCCGCCGCCGCACTCCTGCGCCTGCAGCTCGAGGGTCCGCTTGCCCTTGTTGACCTTGGCGCCGCCGATGGTGGTCGCAGCGGAGTCCAGGATGCCCACGTTCTCCAGGTTGGTCGAGCCGGGGGCGGTGGCCGGCTGGCCGTCGACCAGGACACGCACCGTGAGCAGGCCCTCGGACGCGTTGCCGCTGTCGCGAGCGGCGTTCACCTGGGCGGCGAGGATGATCTTGCCCTTCGTCGGCGCGCCGAACTTCCGCGTCATCAGCGTGGTGTAGCTGCACGTGTCGAAGTTGTCGAACGTCGTCTCTGAGGCGAAGTACTGCACCTTGCTGAGCTGTTTGGCGTGGTAGCCGTCGACCTTGTGCGCGTTCTTGGCGTCGAACAGCCCCCTGGCCGTGACCGGAGCGGCGAGTGCCACCGAGCCCGCGGCGAGCGCCGCTGCGACTGCGATGGTGGTACGTCGGTGGTTGGTGCGCATCGGAGAGTCCCTTCCTGTGGTCGCCGACCCCCATGGCCGGCTGGGTGAGGAGGGACTTGGGGTTCTCCTCGAGCGCATTCTCCTCAGATTCCGGCGAACGGCAAGACCCGCCGCCCGGGCGCTCCGCGCCGGGCGGCAACGGCGCGCGGCAGCCCGGTCGCCGCGAAGCGACCGGGCTGCCACGGGCGGCTGGCTGTCGAGCGGAGATCAGCCGTTCTTCGCGCCGGTCGCGGGCCGGCTGGTCGGCGGAGTCGCCACGCCGCCGTTCGGCGAGAAGCTGACCGTCAGCGACTGGCTGGTGATGAAGGCCATGCCGGCGCCGCACTCCTGCGCCTGCAGCTCGAGCGTGCGCTTGCCCTTGTTGACCTTGGCGCCGCCGATGGTGGTCGCGGCGAAGTCCAGGGTGCCGTTGTTCTCCAGGTTGGTCGAGCCGGGCGCGGTGGCCGGCTGCCCGTCGACCAGGACGCGCACCGTGAGCAGGCCCTCCTCGGGGTTGTTGGTGTCACGCGCGGCGTTGACCTGCGCGGCGAGGATGATCTTGCCCTTGGTGGGCGCGCCGAACTTCCGCGTCATCAGCGTGGTGTAGCTGCACGTGTCGAAGTCGTCGAACGTCTTGTTGGCCGCGAAGTACTGCACCTTGCTCAGCTGCTTGGCGTGGTAGCCGTCGACCTTGTGCGCGTTGTGCGCGTCGTACAGGCCCTTGGCCGTGACCGGAGCGGCGAGCGCCACCGAGCCTGCGGCGACGGCCGCTGCGACTGCGATGGTGGTACGTCGGTGGTTGGTGCGCATCGGAAGTTCCTCTCCTCGGGTCGCCGGCCCCCATGACCGGCGCTGTGGGGGAAGAGGGCGCGAGTGCTCCTCGAATACATGCGAGCGCCAGGCGCCAGGAGCCGAGGCGCTCCGCTCGCCGGGTTCCACCGCCTCTACGATCGACGGGTGGACCTGGCAGCGAGCACCGTGGTGCTCCTCTTGCTCGCGGCTCTCCTGGCGGGTTTCCTGGACGCGGTCGTGGGCGGTGGCGGGCTGATCCAGCTGCCCGCGCTGGTGGTCTGGCTGCCGGGGGCCGCGCCCGTGCAGATCCTGGCCACCAACAAGATCGCCTCGATCTGCGGCACCTCGGTCGCCGCGGCAACGTACTACCGGCGGGTGCGCCCCGACCCCCGCACGTTCGGGCCGCTGATGGCCCTGGCGTTCCTCGGCTCACTCGCGGGCGCGGGCCTGGCCAGCCGGATCCCCCGGGAGGCCTTCGAGCCGATCGTGCTCGTGGCGCTGGTGGTGGTGGGCGCGGTGGTGGTGCTGCGACCGGGGCTCGGGGAGCAGACCGCGCTGCGCTTCCGGGGCCGGCGCCATCTCGGCGCGGCGATGGCGACCGGAGCAGTGATCGGCTTCTACGACGGCGCGCTGGGGCCGGGCACCGGGTCGTTCTTCGTGATCGCGCTGGTGGGGCTGCTCGGCTACGCCTTCGTCGAGGCGTCCGCGAAGGCCCGCCTGGCCAACTGGGCGACCAACCTGGCGGCGCTGTGCGTGTTCGTCCCGCAGGGGGCGGTGCTCTGGGGCATCGGGCTGGCGATGGGGGTGGCCAACCTGATCGGCGGCTATCTCGGCGCACGGATGGCGGTCTCGCGCGGCTCGGGCTTCGTGCGCGGCTTCTTCATGGCGGTGGTGCTGGCGTTCGTGGTGCGGATCGGCGGCGAGGTCGTCGGTGTCTGGTGAGCACCACCTGCCCTGGCGCGCTCTGCCCGCCGGCTGACCATCGTTTGCTGCGTTCTGCACGTCTCCTCGGCCTGTCGCCGACCACTCTGCAGCAAACGATCGGGATCCCCACGCGTCGTAGGGTGGCGGCATGAGCATCCCTGTGTCCGTGGACCGGCTGGCGGAGCTGCTGGGTGACTACGGGGCCGGCTACCTGCTCACAGCGTCGAGCGAGGGGCGGGTCAAGGTGGTCACGGTCGAGCCGGTGGTCGCGGGCGGGCGGCTCGTCGTCGCCGGGCCCGGGCGGGGCAGCCTGGCCAACGTGTCCGACAACCCCCGGGTGACGATGGCCTTCGCACCCGGCGAGCACCACGGGTTCACGTTGCTGGTCGACGGGTCCGCGGAGGTCGTGGGTGACGACGTCCGCATCGCGCCCAGCGGCGCCGTCCTCCACCGCCCGGCCGCCCACAGCGACGGCCCGCCGCCTCCTACGAGCGTGGCCCCGGCGGGCGCGCCCGCGGACGGGCCCGTGTCGTCGCCCACCGCCTGCGGCGACGACTGCCACCCCGTCTGAACCGAACGTTTGCTGCGTTTCGCACCTGGCATCGGCGTGTCGCGGTGCAGAACGCAGCAAACGTTCGCAGTCAGAGGAGGTAGACCAGCCCGGGGCCCTCGTCTCGATAGGGGATCGCGAGCGCGTCGAGGGCGGGCTTCCAGGAGCCGGTGCAGGAGGGGTCGGAGCCCTCGAAGCCGTGGTCGGCGGTCAGCAGGATCGTCACGTCGTCGAGCACGCCGAGCCCCTCGAGATGGTCGAGGAACACCGACAGCCGGGCGTCGGCCTGCCGCAGCGAGTCGCGCGCCATCGCCGAGCGCGGCCCGCCGCCGTGGTGTCCGCCGTCGGTGACGACGTTGGCCCACCAGGTGAGCGTCGGCGCCGCCGCCGGGTCGGCCCACAGGTCCTTCATCTGCTGCAGCCCGAGGTCGTCGACGCGGACGCACCACCGGAAGTAGCTGTCCTCGAGGTACGCCGGGTCCCCCAGGAACGGCGACGTGCTCGGGTCGGGCAGCGAGTCGTCGAGCGCGTCGGCACCGCTCTCGCCGGAGGCGCGGATCAGCGCCATCGTGGAGTAGTCGGCGCCTCGGTCGATCGCCTCGTCCACGCTGGCGGTGCGCAGCGTCGACGTCGACCCCAGGTGGTCGTTGACGATCTCGAAGATCGTCCGGGTGCCTCGGGCTGCAGCCAGTCGGAGCTGCGGTGCCAGGTGCTCTCGTCGTTGGGGACGACTCGCTCCCCGGTGGCCCGGTCGAAGTAGACGTTGCCCATCACGCCGTGTCGCCCCGGCCCCACGCCGGTGAGGATCGCGGTGTGGTTGGTCAGCGTGATGCTCGGGAACTCCGCCACGGCGCCGCCGCGCAGCGCGAGCCCACGCTCGACGAGCCGCGCGACCCCCGGCAGCTCGCCGGTCTCGGCGAGGTGCAGCAGCTCGCCGCAGTGCCCGCCGTCCCACAGGATGCCGATCACGTGCGAGCGGGAGGCCTCGGCGTCGTACCACTCCGCCCGGGGCCGCCCGTCGAGCGCGGCCCCGTGCACGTCCCGCAGCCCTTCGAGGGCGTACGCCGGCCAGGTGGGCCAGCGTCGGACCGATGTCGACCAGCCGGGCGTGGTCGTCGACGTAGCCGCAGCCGTTGCACGCCCGCGCCGCTGAGGATGAACGGCGCCCGGGACTGGATGACGTCGAGCGACCCGTGCTCGCCCACGTGCCCGCCTTCGTCGGGGAAGAAGTGCCGCGGCGTGTGCACGATCGCGAGGTCCGGGCTGCGGTCGGGGTCGGCGAAGAACGACAGCAGTCGCCGCGCCGCCAAGGGATAGGCGTTGCCGGTGGAGCGCCGGGGCGAGGGGTCGGCCAGCTCCTTCTCGTAGGGCAGGAACGCCAGCGGGTCCTCGCTGCCGATCGGGTTGTCGCCGGCGACCACCTCGGCCGGCCCGTCGACGTGGAACCGCACCCGTCCGACGCTGTTGGCGGCATAGGGCACCCGCTCGCCCTCGGGGCCGTCCTCCACCCAGCAGACGAGATCGACGATGTCGGCCAGCGCGGGCGCGCAGAGCGCCTCGATGAACACCTCGCGTGACATGGCTGCACCCTAGTCCGCGGCTAGCCTGGGCCCGTGCACCCGTGGAGCCCCCTCTGGCTGTCGGCCTGCCTGGACCTCTCCGCTGCCGCCTTCGACGACGGGGTCGCGTTCTGGAGCGGCGTGACCGGCTTCGCGGCCTCTGAGCCCTGCGGGGCGAGCGCCGAGGTCGCGACGCTGGTGCCGCCCGAGGGCGACGCCTACCTCCGGTTGCAGCGGCTCGCCGAGGGGCCGAGCAGGATCCACCTCGACGTCCACGTGGCCGACCCACGGGCGGCCGCGGATCGCGCGCTCTCGCTCGGGGCGAAGGAGCTGCACCACGACGGGTACGTCCTGCTGCGCTCACCCGGCGGCTTCGTGCTCTGCTTCCTCGACCGTCCCGGCAGCCGGCGCCCGCCGCCACGCACGTGGCCCGGTGGCCACACCAGCCTGGTCTACCAGGTGTCCCTCGACCTCCCGCGGGCGTCGTACGACGTCGAGGCGGCGTTCTGGGGCGAGGTGCTGGAGGCGACCCCGGAGCCGCTGCCCCGCCGCCCGGAGTTCTCATGGCTGCGCGGTCGCCGCCAGCACGCCCTCGACGTCCTGCTCCAGCGCACCGACGACCGACGAAGCCCCCGTGACCGCGCACCTCGACCTCGGCACCACCGACCGCCGGGCCGAGGTGGCCCGCCACCTGGCCCTGGGCGCGACCGCCGAGCCCGACGAGGAGTTCTGGACGGTGCTGGCTGGTCCCGCCGGTCTCCGCTACTGCGTGACCACCCGCGACCCGGCCACGGGGCGGCTGGCGTGAGGGCGACCCACCCGCTGTGGCGGCCGTTCGATCCACCCGACGACCGGGCCATCGCCGCGGCGCGCGTCGGCACCTGGCAGCCGGCGCCGGTCACAGTGGTGGACGCCGACCCGAGGTGGCCCGCGGCCTTCCAGGCGCTGCGTCGGGAGATCGAGCAGGTCTTGGGGCCGACCGCGATCTCGGTGGCGCACATGGGCTCGACGAGCGTGCCTGGTCTCCCGGCGAAGGACGTGCTCGACGTCGACCTCGCCGTCCCCGACCCCGCGGCGGAGGAGACCTACGTGCCGCCCCTGGAGCGCATTGGGTTCGCCCTCCGCGTCCGGGAGCCGGAGTGGGACGAGCACCGCATGCTGCGCCGGCCGCGCCCGACGACCCACCTGCACGTCTTTCCCCCCGGCGCCCCTGAGCTGCGCCGGCATCTGATGTTCCGCGACTGGCTCCGCACGCACCCCGACGAGCGGGACGCCTACGCCGCCCACAAGCTCGAGGTCGCGGCACGCGGCTACACCGATGGCATGCACTACAACAACGCCAAGGCCGCCTTCGTCTACGACCTCTACGAGCGGATCTTCGTCGCCGATCCCGAGCACCGGCACGATCCGCGTCCCCGCGACCGAGCCGGCGACGGGCTCGGCGAGGGGTCATGACCCCGCTGAGCCCCGGGTGCCGAGGGTCATGCCGTGGCCGAGCCGGCCTCCTGCGTCAGGAGCGAGGTGGCCTCACGACGCCGGTGGACCCGGCTGCGGACGAACCCGCCGAGCGCGACCAGGCCGAACCCAGCGCCGAAGATCAACACCGCCACCAGACCGTAGGCCCAGGGGAACGACGCGGGCGAGAAGGCGGGGTTCTCGCCGTGGTTGAGCATGTTGAGTGTCAGGTAGAGGGTCTGGAAGACGAAAGACCACAGGTACGCGGTGGCGTAGATGGTGTTCGCGGCGAGGCGAGACCTGACGGCGTAGCCGGCCGGGAAGGCGACCAAAAGCGTGATCACGGCGATCATTGTGGGCTCCTCAGTCCAGCACGGACACGGGGCGGCGGGCGGGGGAGAAGAGCAGCACCACGGCCAGGATCGCGAGCAGCGTGGTGACGGCGACCATCAGCTTGATCCCGGCGGGCACGCCCACGAAGAACGCCGGCAGCCCGGTCAACGTGATCACGATGAGCGCGCCCGCAGCGGCCCTCAGAGCGACGCGCGACCCGGTCCGCCAGGCGATGATGGCGGCCACCAGGCCTCCGACCCCGAGCAGCGTGTCGACGACGAGGATGCTCAGCGGCGGTCCCGCCTGGCCGCTAGGCGTCGAGAAGAGGGCGCTAGGGATGTTGCCGGCGCAGAACAGTCCGGTCAGGACGAGACCGACCCTCTGACGGGTGGAGCTGGTTGCGGTCGAGGACTTCATGACGACTCCTTCGGATGAGGCGGATGCTTCCACGATCAGCCGGCCGAGTTCCCCTCCGCGAGGGGCGCGGTGCCTGTCATGTTCCCGCAGGCGTCCCTACTCACGGGAAGTCGTTCCCGGGTCAATCCCGCGTCGGCCCGTCATGATGGCCCCATGGGGCTGAGGATCCTCATCGCGGACGACCACCCGGTGGTCCGCGGTGGCCTGCGCGCGTTGATCGAGACCCTCGACGGCCTCGAGGCCGTTGGCGAGGCCGCCGACGGGGAGGCGGCCGTCCGCGAGGTGGTTCTGCTCCGGCCCGACGTGGTGCTGATGGACGTGCGGATGCCTGGACTGGACGGCGTCGAAGCCACCCGTCGGATTCGCCGGAGCGCCCCCGGCACCGCGGTCCTGATCCTGACGATGTACGACGACGACGCGACCGTGTTCACGGCCATGCGTGCGGGAGCGCGAGGCTACCTGCTCAAGGGCGCCGACCAGGCGGACATCGTGGCCGCGGTCCGCGCGGTGGCGGCGGGGCAGGCAGTCTTCGGTCCGGGAGTGGCAAGCCGAGTGCTGGGCCACTTCGAGAGCCCCCCGGCGGCCGGACCGGATCCGTTCCCCCAGCTGACCGACCGGGAGCGCGAGATCCTCGACCTGCTGGCATCCGGGCGGCGCACGGCAGAGATCGCGCAGAGACTCTCGTTGTCCCCGAAGACCGTGAGCAACCACCTCACCAGCATCTTCGCCAAGCTCGAGGTCGCCGACCGGACGGGGGCGATCCTCCGCGCCCGGGAGGGTGGCCTCGGTTCGTGACCACCTATCCCGTGCTGGTTGCCCTCGCGACGCTCGGTGTCGTCTCCATCGTCAGCGCCGCCGCCATGCTCGTGGCGGGCCGATCGCGCGTCAGTGGCGTGTTGCTCGGCCTCTGTGGCGTGGCCGTGGGTGTGGGGGCGGTGCTGGGTGGCGCCGGGGACAGGGATGGTGCTCGTCTGTCGCTGGTGGTGGCGGCGGCCCTGCTCTTCCCGATGACCCTGATGAGCTACCCCCGGCCGCGTTGGCGGCACCCCGTGGACTTCGTGGCGGGCGTCGTCGTGGCTGGTGCGGGCATGGTCGCGATGGCGTGGAACGGCAGCCCGCCGGTGGTCGGCACGCTGGGCCTGGTCATCGGGTGTACCGTCCTGGCCCACCTGTGGTGGCGGTTCGAGCGGGAGGGGACGGCGGACCGCGGGCTGATCTGGCCTGCGCTGGCGGCGTCGGTGGCCGGGGTGGTGCTGTTCCTGGCGTCCTTCCTCCAGCTGGGCTCGGTGGGTGCGGCCGTCGGGGTCCTGTCCCTTGCTGCCGTCGGGCCGGCGATGTACGTCGGGGTGAGCCGCCCCGAGGTGATCGACGTCCGCGCGCTGGTGGTGCGGGTCGTCGTGGTCTTCACTTCCATGGTCGGCTACCTGTCGCTCTTCATGGGCGCAGTCTCACTCCTCCAGATCCTGGGTGACCCGACGCCGCCCGTCGTTACCCTGGGGATCGTGGGCGCGCTGGCGGCCACGACCTTCCATCCCCTGCAGGTGGTGCTCCGGGGTGTCATCGACGAGCTGCTGTTCGGCGCTCGTCCGGACCCGCTCGATGCGGCGACGCGGGTCGTCGCCCACATCGGCGCGGACCCGCAGCTGGCGCTGCGGGCGATCAGGGAGTCCCTGGTGCTGCCCTACGCCGCCCTGCACATCGACGGCGAGACCGTGGCCGAGTCCGGCCAGGAGGTGACGCACACGCGGAGGCTGAGCCTCGCGCTCGGCCCCGATCACGCCGGCGATCTCGTCGTCGGGCTGCGCGCCGGTGATCTCACCCTGTCCGCAGGCGACCAGCACGTCCTCGACCTGGTCGCGCCCCTGCTGGCTCGGACCCAGATCGCCGGCCGCCTCGCGGCCGACCTCCGGGTCTCGCGAGGGCAGGCCGTCTCCGCGATCGAGGAGGAGCGTCGCCGGTTGAGACGGGACCTGCACGACGGTCTGGGCCCACGGCTCTCCGGGATCGCCTTCACCTCCGACGCTGTGCTCAACACGCTGCGCACCGACCCGGCCGGTGCCGAACAGCTGCTCGCCTCGCTTCGGCAGGAGACGGTGACGGCGATCGAGGACATCCGGCAGCTCGTGTATGCCATGCGTCCTCCGGCACTCGACGAGCTGGGCCTGGTGCCGGCGCTTCGGCAGCAGATCCAACTGATCCGGACGCCGGAGGGGAGGCCCCTGAGGGTCGAGCTGGTCACCGGCGAGCTGCCGTCGCTTCCGGCCGCCGTGGAGGTGGCGGCGTACCGCATCGTCGGCGAGGCGCTGACCAACGTCGCCCGGCACTCGGGCTCGACCGACGCGGGCGTCGACCTGAGGCTGGAGGAGTCCTCACTCGTCGTCGAAGTGAGGGACGCCGGCGCCCTGACGGCGACCTGGCAGCCGGGGGTGGGGCTGGCGTCCATGCGTGAGCGGGCGGCGGAGCTCGGCGGTGCGCTGGTCGCCGAGACGAGCTCCGAGGGCGGCCGCGTCCGGGCCGTGTTGCCCCTGCCGTAGGTGCCCGTCGAGCGCGCTCGGCGTCGTGCGCCGGAGTGCGGACTCGGGCGGAGACGCTCAGCGAGGGGTCATCACCCCGCTGAGTCCCGGCTCCCATCCGAGCGCGGCGGCCTCCGCGAGCAGGCGGTCGATCGCGGCGACCTGTGGTGACGGGAGGGGCGCCAGCCGGCGGGTGCCGAGGTCGACGTATCCCTCCAGCGCCTCCATGCTCGCGGCCACCTCGCCCCGGGTGTGGTTGGCGAGGTAGCCGACCAGGTGGACCATCCGCGCGCTGCGACCGACGAAGCGGATCCCGACCGACACCTCGTCGCCCACCGCAACCTCGCGGCGGTAGGTCAGGTGCTGCTCCAGTGCGAAGATCCCGCCGACGCCGCGGCGCGCCAGGTCGGCGCCGAGGTCGAGCCGCTCGTAGACGACCCACTCGGCGTCGTCGAAGAGGCCGAGGTAGTGCCGCACGTTGAGGTGGCCGTTGGCGTCGCCGGACTCCGGCGGCACGACCACCCGGTCCCCGGACGGCAGCCTCGACACCTCGTCGTACGACGGCCAGCCGGGCATGTCCGCGAGGCTATCGCGATGGCCACCCGGAGCGCGCTGACCTAGCGTGATCGCCATGGCCGACCCCACCACCCAGAAGACCGACCCGCCGCTCGCCGCCGACGAGGTGACGATGCTGCGGGCCTTCCTCGACTACTACCGCGCCACCCTGCGGAGGCAGGCCGAGGGGCTGACCCGGGAGCAGCTCGCCACCCCGCTCGCCCCGGCCACGATGACCCTGGGCGGGATGCTCAAGCACCTCGCGGTGGTCGAGGAGGGCTGGCTGGTGGAGACGCTGGCCGGGGAGGAGCTCGGCGAGCCGTGGGCGTCGGTCGACTGGGAGGCCGACCGCGACTGGGAGTGGCACTCCGCGGCGGACGACGAGCCGGCGTACCTCTTCGAGCTCCACGACCGCGCGATCGTCCTCGCCGACGAGCGGATCGAGCACGCGCTCGCCGAGGGCGACGGCCTCGACACGCTCTCGGCGGGCCGCCGACACCACGGGCAGCCCTTCTCGCTGCGCTGGATCCTGGTCCACCTGATCGAGGAGTACGCCCGCCACGCCGGCCACGCCGACCTGATCCGGGAGAGCCTCGACGGGTCCACGGACCTGTGAGACCGGGCGTCTAGGCTGCCGGGCAGTCGACACAACGGGGGGCGGAGATGACCGGACGGCCCGCGCGGTCCGAGGCGGAAGCGATCACGGCTGCGCGCGAGGCGATCTCCGTGGCGCACTACCACCTGAACGCCGCGCGCGCCCGACTGCAGCGCGCCCGCGAGGAGGCGCTCTACGACGCGTGGCTCGGTGGCCTCATCTCCAGCGCGCGCAAGGTGATCCATCTCGACCGGTCCAACGACAGCGTCCGCAACGTGGAGCTGTCGCTCGCCGCTGTGCGCGAGGCCCTCGAGCCGCTGGAGCGCACCTTCGCCGAGACGGTCGACGTGGTGGAGTTCCGGGACTTCGTCGAGGTGTGGTTGGACAACCCGGTCACGGACGTGATGACGGCTCGGCGGGTGAAGCGTTCCCTCACCCAGGTGGAGCGGACCTCCGCCCAGCTGGTTCGCCTGGACAGCCTTCTGGGGCGGCGCCTCGCGACCCTCCAGGGTCAGGACGCCGGCCCGTCGAGCGCCTGAGCCCGGATCCGCGCTCGCCCCGCGGGGTGGGGTTGCGCGCGGGGTTAGCGTGATCGGGTGACCCCAGACCCCAGCTGCCCGGCGCCGACGACCACCACCGTCGGTGAGCTGCGCGCCGCCGGACACGTGCAGAAGCACCTGCGCGAGGAGATCCGCGACAACCTGCTCGCCGCGCTGCGCGACGGGCGAGGACCCGTGGCCCGGCCTGCACGGCTTCGAGGACACCGTCATCCCGCAGCTCGAGCGGGCGCTGATCGCCGGCCACGACGTCGTGCTGCTCGGCGAGCGCGGCCAGGGCAAGACCCGGCTGCTGCGCACCCTGGTCGGCCTGCTCGACGAGTGGACGCCGGTCATCGACGGGCTCCGAGCTCGGCGAGCACCCGTACGACCCGATCACGCCCGGCGTCGCAGCGTCGCGCCGCCGAGCTCGGCGACGACCTGCCGGTCGCCTGGCGGCACCGCGACGAGCGGTACGCCGAGAAGCTGGCCACGCCGGACACCGCGTCGCCGACCTGATCGGCGACGTCGACCCGATGAAGGTCGCCGAGGGCCGCACGCTCGGCGACCCCGAGACCATCCACTTCGGGCTGATCCCGCGCAGCCACCGCGGCATCGTCGCGATCAACGAGCTGCCCGACCTCGCCGAGCGGATCCAGGTCGCGATGCTCAACGTGATGGAGGAGCGCGACATCCAGATCCGCGGCTACGTGCTGCGGCTGCCGCTCGACGTGCTCGTCGTCGCCAGCGCCAACCCCGAGGACTACACCAACCGCGGCCGCATCATCACCCCGCTCAAGGACCGCTTCGGCGCCGAGATCCGCACCCACTACCCGCGCGAGCTCGACGACGAGGTCGCGGTGATCCGGCAGGAGGCCGACCTGGTCGCCGAGGTGCCCGACCACCTGGTCGAGGTCCTGGCCCGCTTCACCCGCGGCGCTGCGCGAGTCCACGCGCCGTCGACCAGCGCTCCGGCGTGTCGCGCCCGGTTCGCGATCGCCGGCGCCGAGACGATCGCCGCCGCCGCGCTGCACCGGGCCACCGCCCAGGGCGAGGACGAGGCCGTCGCCCGCGTCGTCGACCTGGAGACCGCGGTCGACGTGCTCGGCGGCAAGATCGAGTTCGAGACCGGCGAGGAGGGCCGCGAGGCCGAGGTCCTCACCCACCTGCTGCGCACCGCCACCGCCGAGACGGTCCGCGCAGCACCTCCGCGGCATCGACTTCGCGCCTGCTCGTCGACGCGCATCGAGGAGCGGCGCGATGGTCACCACCGGCGAGCAGGTCACCGCGCGCGACTTCCTCGCCGGGCTGCCGGTGCTGGGCGAGTCCGACCTCTACGACGAGGTGATGCGACCGGCTCGGGGCGCACAACGACGGCGAGCGCGCCGGCGCCATCGAGCTGGCCCTCGAGGGGCTCTACCTCGCCCGCAAGATCGGCAAGGACTCCGCCGGCGGAGAGACCGTCTACTGGCGTGATGGCTGCGACCACCGATCCTGGCAGGCACTGAGCGTGGCTCGCCACTCCCACCGCTCGCGCTACGGCCGCTACGCCGGCGGCGACCCGCTGGCGCCGCCGGTCGACCTGGCCGAGGCGCTCGACGCGATCGGCCAGGACGTGATGGCCGGCTACATCGCCCGAGCGGGCGATGCGCGAGTTCCTGCGCCGCGGCGGGCAGCGACCAGACCGGGCCTCGACGACCTGGCCCGCCGGGTCGCCGAGCGCCGCCGCGAGCTGACTCCAGCGGCACAACCTCGACGGCACGCTCGCAGCGAGGTCGGAGCTGCTCGACCAGGCGGTGCTGGCGGAGCGCAAGCAGCTGGCCCGCGACGTCGACGATGGACGACGGCGACCGGGCGTTGCGCGAGATGCAGCTCGACAACCTGCCCGCCTCCACCGCCGCCGCGGTCAGCGAGCTGTCGTCGTACGACTGGCAGAGCCGCGAGGCCCGCGAGGCCTACGAGCAGATCAAGGACCTGCTCGGCCGCGAGCTGCTCGACCAGCGCTTCGCCGGCATGAAGCAGGCGCTCGAGAACGCCACCGACGAGGACCGCGCCGCCGTCAAGGAGATGCTCGCGACCTCAACGACCTGCTCGAGACGCACGCTCGGGGCGAGGACACCGACGAGGAGTTCGACGAGTTCATGGACAAGCACGGCGACTTCTTCCCCGAGAACCCGCAGAACGTCGACGAGCTGCTCGACGCGCTCGCCGCAGCGCGCGGCGGCCGCCCAGCGGATGCTCAACTCGATGACGCCCGAGCAGCGCGCCGAGCTGATGCAGCTCGTCGCAGCAGGCGTTCGGCTCGCCCGCAGCTGATGGAGTCGCTGGCCCGGCTCGACGCCAACCTCCAGGTCGCTGCGGCCCGGCGAGGACTGGGGCGGCTCGGAGCGCTTCGACGGCGAGCAGGGACTCGGCCTCGGCGACGGCACCGGCGTGCTGCCAGGACCTCGCCGACCTCGACGCGCTCGCCGAGCAGCTCGTCGCAGTCCTACGGCGGCGCCCGGCTGGACGACGTCGACCTCGACGCGCTGGCCCGCCAGCTCGGCGACGAGGCCGCCGTCGACGCCCGGACCCTGCAGGAGCTGGAGCAGGCGCTGCGCGACCGCGGGCTACCTCGGCGCGGCACCGACGGCCAGCTGCGGCTGTCGCCGAAGGCGATGCGCCAGCTCGGCAAGGCGCTGCTGCGCGACGTCGCCGACCGGATGTCGGGCCGGCAGGGCGAGCGCGACGTCCGGCACGCCGGGGCCGCCGGCGAGCCGTCCGGGGCGACGCGGGCGTGGGAGTTCGGCGACACCGAGCCGTGGGACGTCACCCGCACCGATGACCAACGCCGTACGCCGCGTCGTCGCCGAGGGCGGCGACCCGCGCGGCGGTGTCCGCCTCGACGTCGACGACGTCGAGGTCACCGAGACCGAGGCGCGCACCCAGGCGGCGGTGGCGCTGCTCGTCGACACGTCGTTCTCGATGGCGATGGACGGGCGCTGGGTGCCGATGAAGCGCACCGCGCTCGCGCTGCACACGCTGATCCGCTCGCGGTTCCGCGGCGACGACCTGCAGCTGATCGGCTTCGGGCGGCACGCCGCAGGTGATGGACATCGAGGAGCTGACCGCGCCTCGACGCGACGTGGGACAAGGGCACCAACCTGCACCACGCGCTGCTGCTCGCCAACCGGCACTTCCGCAAGCACCCGCAACGCCCAGCCGGTGCTGCTCGATCGTCACCGACGGCGAGCCGACCTCCCACCTGGAGCCCGACGGCGAGGTCTTCTTCGCCTACCCGCCGCACCCGCTGACCATCGCCTACGCCGTGCGCGAGCTCGACGCACGCCGGTCGGCTCGGCGCGCAGACGACGTTCTTCCGGCTCGGCGAGGACCCGGGCCTGGCCCGCTTCGTCGACGCGATGGCCACGCCGGGTCGAGGGCCGCGTGGTCGCACCCGAGCTCGACGACCTCGGCGCCGCGGTCGTCGGCTCCTACCTCGGCTCGCGCGGCCCGGCGGCGTACTCCGACGGCGACTGGTGGGGCGGGCGCGGCTTCTGGGTCGGCGACTGACCGGCCCGCGTGTGGTCCGGGGCTACTCCTCGGCGAAACCCGGCAGCGACTCCTCGAGGATCGCGCGGAACGGCGCCTCGGCCTCGAGCTGGCTCAGCAGGCCGAGGCCGCCGAGCCAGGTGCGGTGGATCAGCAGGTAGGTCGGCGGCAGGTTGAGCTTGGTGGCCATCGTGAACGTCGGGTCGGCCGGGTCGTTGATCCGCTGGAACTGTCCGCGCATCCACTCTCGGGAGAAGCGGAAACGCTCGGTGCGGGTCGGCTCGACGAACGGCGAGAGGTAGTCCAGCACCAGCCCGGGGTCGACCTTGACGTTGTCCTTGATGAAGCCCTCCTCGCGCAGCCCCTCGACCAGCCGGTCGGGGGTCCTCGGAGCTGGCGATCCGGATCAGGGTGCCCATCGCCCGGGGCAGCTGCCGCTCGGGCAGCCGGGCGACGGCGCCGAAGTCGAGGACGCCGAGCCGGCCCGGCGAGCCGTCCTCGCGGGGGATGACGCGGAAGTTGCCGGGGTGCGGGTCGGCGTGCAGCATGCCGGTGCGGGCCGGCCCGTCGAAGAGGAAGCGGACGAGCAGCTCGCCGTAGTGGTCGCGCTCCTCCTGGGTGCCGTCGGCGATGATGCCGGCGAGCGACTGGGGGCACTCCAGCCACTCCGGTGACCAGCACGGTGGTCGCCGACGGCGACGACGTTCGGGCACGACGATGTCGGGGTCGTCGGCGAAGGCGTCGGCGAACGCCTGCTGCGCCTCGGCCTCGAGGTGGTAGTCGAGCTCGTCCTCGGCGCGGGCCTGGATCTCCGCGATCAGCGGCTTGACGTCGATGCCCGGGAACAGCGGCGCGACGCCCCGGGCCAGCCGGCTGAGCTGCGCAGGTCGCTCATCAGCGCCTCGCCGGCGCCGGGGTACTGCACCTTGACGGCGACCTCGCGGCCGTCGGCCCAGCGGCCCCGGTGCACCTGGCCGATCGAGGCCGCGGCGGTCGGTCCGCCGTCGAGCCAGACGAGCTGCTCCCGCCAGTCGGGGCCGAGCTCGCTGCTCGAGCTCCTCGCGCACCGTCTGGGTGGGCATCGGCGGGGCCGAGTCCTGCAGCTCGGTCAGGTGCTCGCGGTAGGGCGCGGCCATCTCCTCGGGCAGCGCCGACTCGAGCACCGACAGCGCCTGGCCGAACTTCATCGCCCCGCCCTTGAGCTCGCCCAGGGTGCGGAACAGCTGCTCGGCGGTGCGCTGCTGGATGTCGTTGACCACCGTCTCGGCGGTCTGGCCGCCGAGCCGCTTGCCGAGCCCCATGGCGCTGCGCGTCGGCGTAGCCCAGCGGCAGCGCCGCGAGCCGCGCCGTCCGGGCGACGGCCTTGCGGGGCAGGTCGCGGGCATCGCGCTCGTCGGGCATGGGTCCATTGTCGGGTACGCCGCCAACTCGCCGCTGGCTGCTGGTTGCCGGCCGGGGAGGCTGGCGGTGGGCGAGCCGGGCGCGTCGGGCTCAGGGGACGTCGGCGGCGGTGGTCAGCTCGGCCAGCATCGCCTCCATCAGCGCCTGGAGCGCGGAGAAGGGCCGCACCATCACCGTGAACTCGGTGATCAGGCCGTCGTCGTCCCAGGTGATCATGTCGATGCCGTGGATCTGGCGCCCACCCACCGCGGAGGTGAACTCCAGCACGGCCGAGCCCGGCCTGGTCCACTCACGGTGGTAGTGGAACTCCGGGCCCAGCACCGCCAGCGCCGCTCTCAGGTAGGCCGCGGCCAGGTCGCGACCCACCTGGGGCTGGAAGAGCGCGGGCGACCGGAACACGGCATCGGGCGCCAGCAGGCCGGGGACCGCTGCGGCGTCCCGGGCCGCCAGGACGGCGTGCCAGCGAGCCAAGGCGTCGGTCACGTTCGTCACGAGCCGATCCTGCCACTCTGGCAGCCAATCTGGTCCACTCCCGGCGCTGTGCCGTGTTCTGGTGCCACGGGGTGAACCGATCCACGGCACTGTCCGGGGCGGGTCGCCCGTGGCCCTACGCGTCCGCAGGGAACGGCACGCCGGTGGCGCTGTGGCAGCGGTAGCCGTGCGGGTTCTTGGCGAGGTACTGCTGGTGGTAGTCCTCGGCGTAGTAGTACGCCGGCGCGCTGGCGGCGGATCTCGGTGGTGATCGTCGCCGTAGCCGCGGCGCGGTCAGCTCGTCGGCCGGTAGCGCGTCGGTCAGCTCGCGCGCGACTGCTCCTGCTCGGGCGTGGTCCAGTAGATCGCCGAGCGGTACTGCGTGCCGACGTCGTTGCCCTGGCGCATGCCCTGGGTCGGGTCGTGGACCTCGAAGAAGGTCTTGACCAGGTCGGCGTAGGAGACGCCGGGCGGGGTCGAAGACGACGCGGACGGCCTCGGTGTGGCCGGTGCGGCCGCTGCAGACCTCCTCGTACGACGGGTGCGGCGTGGTGCCGCCGGCGTAGCCGACGGAGGTCGACCAGACGCCCGGGCACCTGCCAGAAGATCTCCTCGGCGCCCCAGAAGCAGCCGAGGCCGAAGACGGCGACCTCGAAGCCCGTCGGGCACCTCGTCGGTGACCAGCGGGGCGTCGAGCACGAGGTGGCGCTCCGGGAGCGGGAACGGCCGGTCGGCGCGGCCGGGCAGCGCGTCGGCGGCGGTCGGCAGGGGCGGGGCGGTGCGGGTGAAGAACACGGGTCACTCCTCAGTTCTCGGGGCTCACCTGGTGCAACGAGCGACCGGCCCCGGACCATCCCGGAGAGTATGACGAATCCCTGACGTCTCGCGCGCTGCCGCTATGCCACGAGAGAGCGGGGACAGCCGGCGATCCCAGCCGGGGGGTGCTCCGGGTCGGGGGTGACTACCCTCGACCCGTGAGCGAGCAGCAGCACCGGACACAAGTCCGGCTTCGAGACCCGCGCCATCCACGCGGGCTACGAGCCCGACCCGACGACCGGCGCGGTGATCCCGCCGATCTACGCCACCTCGACCTACAAGCAGGACGGCGTCGGCGGGCTGCGCGGCGGCTACGAGTACAGCCGCTCCGCCAACCCGACCCGCACCGCGCTCGAGGGCAACCTCGCGGCGCTGGAGGAGGGGGAGCGCGGCTTCGCCTTCGCCTCCGGGCTGGCCGCCGAGGACACCCTGGTCCGCGCGCTGTGCCGGCCCGGCGACCACGTGGTGATCCCCGACGACGCCTACGGCGGCACCTTCCGGCTCTTCGACAAGGTCGCGAAGGCCTGGGGCCTGGAGCACAGCCCGGCGCCGGTCGTCCGACCTCGACGCCGTCGCGCGCGGCGATCCGGCCCGGCAGACCAAGCTGGTCTGGGTCGAGACGCCGACCAACCCGCTGCTCAACATCGGCGACATCGAGGCGCTGGCCGGCATCGCCCACGAGGCCGGCGCGCTGCTGGTCGTCGACAACACCTTCGCCTCGCCGTACCTCCAGCAGCCGCTGACCCTCGGCGCCGACGTCGTGGTGCACTCCACGACGAAGTACTGCGGCGGCCACTCCGACGTCGTCGGCGGCGCGCTCGTCGTGCAGGGACCTCGACCTGGCCGAGCAGCTCGCCTTCCACCAGAACGCCATCGGCGCCGTCGCCGGGCCGTTCGACGCCTGGCTGGTGCTGCGCGGGCTCAAGACGCTCGGCGGTGCGGATGGACCGGCACTGCGACAACGCCGAGCAGGTCGTCGGCGTTCCTGCCGGCCATCCCGCAGGTCACCGAGGTCTTCTACCCCGGGCTGGAGGCCCACCCGGGCCACGAGGTCGCGGCGCGGCAGATGAAGCGCTTCGGCGGGATGGTGTCGCTTCCGGGTCACCGGCGGCGAGGAGCAGGCGCTCGACGTCTGCGGCCGCGCCGAGGTGTTCACGCTGGGCGAGTCGCTCGGCGGCGTCGAGTCGCTGATCGAGCACCCGGGCCGGATGACGCACGCCTCGCGTCGCCGGCACCGACCTCGAGGTGCCGGCCGACCTGGTCCGGCTCGTCGTCGGCATCGAGACCGTCGACGACCTGGTCGCCGACCTCGACCGGGCGCTCGGCAGCGCCGGTGGCTGAGCCCGGTCGCGACGTCGTCGTCTGCGTCGACTTCGGCTCGACGTTCACCAAGGCCTCGCTCGTCGACGTCACGGAGGGCCGCCTCGTCGCGGCGGCCGCGCACCCGACGACGATCAACACCGACGTGCTCGACGGGTACGACGCCTGCCTGGCCGCGCTGGCCGCCCAGGACCCGCGCGTCGCGGGCGCGGAGGTGCTCGCCTGCTCCAGTGCCGGCGGTGGGCTGCGGATCGCCGTCGTCGGCAACGAGGAGCTGGTGACCGCCGAGGCGGGCCGCCGGGTCGCGCTCTCGAGCGGCGGCAAGGTCGTCGGCGTGTTCGCCGCCAGCCGGGGCGACGACCTGGCGGAGGTGGCGCAGGTGAAACCCGACGTGGTGCTGCTCACCGGCGGCACCGACGGCGGCAACGCCGAGGCGCTGCTCGGGTGCGCCCGCGCCCTGGTCGCCGCGCAGTGGCGAGGCCCGGTCGTCGTGGCCGGCAACGTCGCAGCCCAGGGCGAGGTCGCCGCGATCCTCGGCGCGGCCGGGACGCCGTACGTGCTGGCCGACAACGTCGTGCCGCGGATCGGCGTGCTCACGCCCGACGGCGCGCGCGCCGCGATCCGCGAGATGTTCCTCGCGCACGTGATCGGCGGCAAGCACCTGAGCGCTCGCGCCGACTTCACGGCGATGGTCCGCGGCGCGACGCCCGACGTGGTGCTCACCGGTGTCGAGCTGCTCGCCCGCGGCCTCGACGCGCAGCATCCCGGCGCCGGCGACGTGGTCGTCGTCGACGTCGGCGGCGCGACCACCGACGTGCACTCGGTGGTCGAGGTCGACCCCGAGGACAGCGGGCTGGCTCGCGAGGTGGTGGCCACGACGCCGGTCACCCGCACCGTCGAGGGCGACCTCGGGATGCGCTGGTCGGCGGTGTCCACCGTCGAGCAGGCCGGTCTGGGGGAGTACGCCGACGCGGCCGCGCGACGGCACGCCGACCCGGGACTGCTGCCCGAGGACGAGACCGAGGCCGGCATCGACGAGGCCATCGCTCGCGCCGCCGTCGGGCTGGCGCTGCGCCGGCACGCGGGCCGCAGCCGGGTGGTGCTGAGCCCTGAGGGGCGGGTGGTGGAGCGCACCGGCAAGGACCTGCGCGAGGTCGACCTGCTGGTCGGCTCCGGAGGCGTGCTGCGGGCGGGCCGGGAGGGCGTCGCCGAGCGCGTCCTCGCCGGCAGCCTCGGCCCGGACATCGAGGGCGGCTGGCAGCTGCCGCGGGCGCCGCGCGTGGTGGTCGACGCCGACTACGTGCTGGCCGCGGCCGGGCTGCTCGCCGCCGCGCACCCGTGGGCCGCCCACCGGCTCGCCTCCACCCTGTGTGCCCCTGGCCGTGGGTAGCCTGTGCGCGTGAGCGCCACCGACCCCGTCGCCGACGAGACCACCGTCGACGGGCACCATCGCGCCCAGGTGCCGTGGGGCCTCGACCTGGCGGCTGCCTGGTCGTGGCGGCTGCTCGTCATCGCGTCGCGACCTACGTCGTGCTCCGGCTGCTCGCGTTCTTCGCCGTGATCACGCTGCCGCTGGTCGTCGCGCTGCTGATCACGTCGCTGTCGGTCCCGGTGGTCCGGCTGCTGTCCGACGTCGGCCTGCCGCGCGCGGCGTCCGCGGGGCTGGTGGTGGTGACCGGGCTCGCGGTCGTGGGGAGCCTGCTGACCTTCGTCGGGCAGCAGGTCGCCAACGGCGCCAACGACCTGGCGACCTCCGTGGCCGACGGGCTCGACCAGATCAAGGACTGGCTCAAGACCGGCCCGCTCCACGCCACCGACACCCAGATCAACACCTACATCGAGCAGGCCCAGCAGAGCATCACCGAGACCGCCCAGCAGGGCGAGGTCGTGGGCCGGCTCACGGAGGTCGGCACCGACGATCGGCCACGTCCTCGCCGGGTTCTTCATCGTGCTGTTCTCGACGTACTTCTTCCTCGCCGACGGCGACCGGATCTGGGCGCTGGGTGGTCCGGCTCGCGCCGCGCGCCGCCCGCGAGCGGGTCGACAGCTCCGGTCGGGTCGCCTGGAACTCGCTCACCCAGTTCGTCCGGGCCACCGTGCTGGTGGCGCTCGCCGACGCGATCGGGATCATGATCGTGGCCGCCGTCCTGGGCGTGCCCTTCGTGGTCGCCATCGGCGTGCTGGTCTTCCTCGGCGCGTTCGTCCCGATGGTCGGCGCCACGGTCGCCGGCGCGGTGGCGGTGCTGGTGGCCCTGGTCGACCAGGGCCCGATCACCGCGCTGCTGATGCTCGCGGGCGTGATCGCCGTCCAGCAGGTCGAGGGCCACGTGCTGCAGCCGTTCCTGATGGGCCGCTTCGTGTCGGTGCACCCGCTCGGCGTGATCGTCGCGATCGGCGCCGGCGTGCTCGTCGGCGGGCATCGCGGGCGCCCTGGTCGCCGTGCCCCTCGCGGCCGCCGGCAACGCCGTGGTCCAGCACCTCGCGTCCGGAGGCGAGGGGCGACCGCCCGACGACCCCGACGACCCCGACGACCCCGACGACCCCGAAGGCACCGACGACCCCGAAGGCACCGAAGGCACCGACAGCGGGGTGGGCGACGACCTCGACGAGGGCGGGGCCGGCGGGTCGGCCGGACCTGAGCACGGCGCGCCGGCCGATGACTGACCCGGGGTCGGTCACGCTCGCCGACATCCGCACCGCCGCGGGAGTGCTGGACGGCGTCGCGATCCGCACGCCGATGGAGGACTCCCGCTGGCTCTCCGCGCTGGCCGGCGGCCCGGTCCGGCTCAAGTGCGAGAACCTCCAGCGCACCGGCTCGTTCAAGCCGCGCGGTGCCTACGTCCGGATCTCGCGGCTCACCGCGGAGGAGCGGCGCCCGCGGCGTGGTCGCCGCCTCGGCCGGCAACCACGCCCAGGGCGTCGCGCTCGCGGCGCAGCTGCTCGGCATCCGCTCCACGGTCTTCATGCCCGAGGGCGCGCCGATCCCCAAGGAGAAGGCCACCCGCGGCTACGGCGCCGAGGTGGTCTTCCACGGGCCGCTACCTCGACGAGGCCATCGCCCGCGCCAAGGAGTTCGCCGCCGAGACCGGCGCCGTCCTCATCCACCCCTTCGACCACGTCGACATCGTCGCCGGGCAGGGCACCTGCGGCCTGGAGATCCTCGAGCAGGCCCCCGACGTGCGGCACCGTGCTGGTGCCGACCGGCGGCGGCGGCCTGCTCGCCGGCGTGGCGATCGCGATCAAGGCGCAGCGCCCGGACGTCCGGGTGGTCGGGGTGCAGGCCGCCGGGGCCGCGGCGTATCCCGGCGTCGCTCGCCCAGGGGCACCCGGTGCCGCTCGAGCGATGCGCACGATGGCCGACGGCATCGCGGTCGGGCGGCCCGGCGACATCACGTTCGCCGCCGTCCGCGACTACGTCGACGAGATCGTGACGGTCTCCGAGGACTCGCTCTCGCGGGCACTGCTGGCGCTCATGGAGCGGGCCAAGCAGGTCGTCGAGCCGGCCGGTGCCGCGGCCGTCGCCGCGCTGCTGGACGACCCGACGGCCTTCGCGACACCGGCGGTGGCCGTGCTGTCCGGCGGCAACATCGACCCGCTGCTGCTGGGCAAGGTGATCCGGCACGGCATGGCCGCCGCCGGTCGCTACCTCTACCTCGCGCGTGTGCATCCCCGACCTGCCCGGCGGGCTGGCCGGGCTGCTGACGGAGGTCGGCTCGCTCGGGGCGAACGTCCTCGAGGTCTGCCCACGAGCGGATCTCGCCCTCGCTGGCGCTGCGACGAGGTCGAGGTGCGCCTGCAGCTCGAGACCCGCGGTGCCGACCACGCCGAGCAGGTGATCAACCGGCTCCGCGAGCGCGGCTACCGGGTGACGCTCGGCGGCTGACCCTGCTCCTCGGAGGCGAGGATCAGCCGGTGTAGGGCACCGCGTCGACGATCTCGACGGCGAGCTTCTTGCCGTTGGGAGCCTCGTAGCTGACGGTCTCGCCCTTGCGAGCGCCGAGGATCGCCGAGCCCAGCGGGGACTGCGGCGAGAAGACCTCGAGCTGGTCGTCCTCGATCTCACGGGCACCGAGCAGGAAGCTCTCCGTGTCGGTGTCGCCGGGCAACCGGATGGTGACCTTCATGCCGGGCTCGACGATGCCGTCGTCGTCGGGGGTCTCGCCGACCTCGGCACGGCGCAGCATCTCCTGGAGCTGACGGATCCGGGCCTCCAGCTTGCCCTGCTCGTCCTTGGCGGCGTGGTAGCCGCCGTTCTCCTTGAGGTCGCCCTCGTCGCGGGCGGCGCTGATCCGCTCGATGATCTCCTGGCGGACCGGGCCCTTCAGGTCCTCCAGCTCGGCCACGAGCTTGTCGTGGGCGTCCTGGGTGAGCCAGATGGTCTCCTGGTCGCTGGACTGCGTCATGGGTTCTCTCCTGTGGTGCGGGCGGGACCCGGCGGCGTGTCGCCTCACCGATGTCCTCTGCCGTGGGTGATCGAGGTTCCCGAAGGCCGTCCGGCGCACACCTCGACCGGGTCATGCGGCGACGGAAGGCGCGGGCATCGTCGTGCGGCACTCCGTCGGCTGCACGACCCGGGCCTGAGCGGCCCGGTCAGCCCTGCGGGATCAACTGATCCATCAAGCCTAGCAACCCGGGCGCCAGGATGTCCGATCCGCGGTGGAAACCGCAGGTCAGCGGGGGCGCAGCTGGTCCGTGGCGGTGCAGCCGACCAGCTCCACGCTGGTGGCTCGTCGCTCGGTGCGGATGCTGACCTCCTGGCGGCCGTCGGTCGGCACCCACGACAGCTCGCCGACCGGCGTGTGGTCGACCGAGGTGGCTCGCACCAGGCAGCGGACGCCGGCCGCCTCGGGGTCGCTGTCGGTGCGCAGGGCCACGTCGACCCGGGCGGTCGCCGCGTGCTCGTCGACGACGGCGTAGCCCAGCAGCTGCGACTCGACCGTCGGCGTCGCATGTGACCAGGTCGCCCAGGCCAGCCAGCCCAGGAACACCGCCGACACGGTCACCACGAGCACCAGCACCGGGCGGCCCGGACCGCGCCGGCCGTAGCGCTCGCGCAGCAGCGCCTCGGTCTGCTGCGGGTCGGCGGGGGTGGTCACCACCCCATGGTGTCAAACTGCTGATCACTGTTCGTCGGGCGGGAGCAGTGGTTCACTACGACGATGAACCGCCCTGTCCTCTGGAGGCTCCTCCTGGGTGTCGTGGTGCTCGGAGGGGTCTGCGTCCTCGCCGTGGGGATCCTCCTGGGCGGGCTCTGGCCGGCCGGGCCACCGGTCGGGACGCGGGAGGGCGCAGCGGCCGCGGAGCCCGCCGAGCCCAGCGTGGCCGAGGGCGACACGTCCGAGTCCCGGCTGCGGGTCTCGGGTGACGCGGGCGCGACCGTGACCTACTCGCTGCGCGGCAGCGTCATCGACGGGCGCACCGGGGAGCCCCTGCCCGGGGTCCGGGTCGAGGTGAAGGGACTCGGGGGCGACTGGGCTGAGGTGGCGACGACCGACAGCGAGGGAGGCTTCGCGACCGTGATCGACGGCTCCGGGCTGTTGTCGCCAGGGCTGTCGCCGTCAGGCGCCGGCCCGGCTGTCGACGTTCGGCTCGTCTTGCCCGGCCTGGGCACGCGCACGGTCCGGGACTGGCCGCTGCCCGCGGGCGGCGGGGACCAGCCGCCGGTGCGGCTCGACCAGGACGACCACGACGACCCCGCCTACGACTTGGGTTTGAGAAGGGTCGGCTGACCCTCCACGGCGCACCTAGACTCGGCCGCATGTCCGAGCACCCCACCGCCGAACGCCCGCGGGCCGGGCTCCGGCTGATGCACGTGCACGCGCACCCCGACGACGAGTCGAGCAAGGGCGCGGCGTCGACCGCCAAGTACGTCGCCGAGGGCGTCGACGTCCACGTCGTCACCTGCACCGGGGGCGAGCGCGGGTCGATCCTCAACCCCAAGATGGACCGCCCCGAGATCCTCGACAACATCACCGAGATCCGACGCCAGGAGATGGAGCGGGCCCGCGACATCCTCGGCGTCACCCAGGACTGGCTGGGCTTCGTCGACTCCGGCTGGCCGGAGGGCGACCCGAAGCCGCCGCTGCCCGACGGCTGCTTCGCGACGATGCCGGTCGAGGAGGCCGCCGAGCCGCTGGTGCGGCTGATCCGCGAGCTTCCGGCCGCATGTCGTGACGACGTACGACGAGCGCGGCGGCTACCCGCACCCCGACCACATCATGTGCCACCAGGTCAGCGTCGCGGCCTTCGAGGCGGCCGGCGACCCGACGCGCTACCCGGACGCCGGAGAGCCGTGGCAGCCGCTGAAGCTCTACTACCACCACTCCTTCAACCGGCCGCGGATGCAGGCTCTGCACGACGCGATGGTCGAGCACGAGCTCGAGTCGCCGTGGGCCGAGCGGTTGCACGAGTGGAAGCCCGAGCCCGACTGGGATGCCCGGATCACCACGCAGGTCGAGTGCGCGGAGTACTTCGGCGTGCGCGACCAGGCGCTGCTGGCGCACGCCACGCAGATCGACCCCGACGGCATGTGGTTCGCGATCCCGCGCGAGCTGCAGGAGAAGGTCTGGCCGCACCGAGGACTACGAGCTGGTGGTCAGCCACGTCGCAGACCACGAAGCCCGAGACCGACCTCTTCGCCGGGATCGGCCAGCCCACCTGACCGGCGTCCGGCGCCACCCGGAACCCTGACACACTGGCCCCATGGAGACGCTGGCCCGCACCGTGACCACCACCCCCTCGGACCCGGTGCCCGAGGACGACGACGTGGTGGCCGGTCCGTGGGGCGCGGTGATGTTCGTGTTCCTCCTCGTCGCCACCGTGCTGCTGATGTGGAGCTTCACCCGCCAGCTGCGCAAGGCGCAGGCCGCGAAGGACGCCGGGGTCTACGGCGACCCGCCGGTCGAGCGAGAGGCGGGGGGCGAGGTCGACGTCTCGGACGCCGGCGGCTCCGATGGCGGAGGCGACGGCAGCGGGGACTGAGCCCCACCCTCAGCCCGGATCAGCGCTTGACCAGCCGCACCAGGCAGTCGAGCGCCACCGCGCCGGCGGCGCCGGCGTGCCGGTGGTTGTCCCCGCCCGCCACCACCCGCTCCACGCGCTCGGCGACCCGCACGTCGTACGCACGGCCGGCCAGGTCGGCGAGCACGTCGTCGGCGGTGTGGAGCACCGCCGGGTCCTGCGGACCGCCGGTGCCCTCGGTGAGGTTGGTCGCGTCGTGGGCCACGAGCAGGAAGGTGCCGCCGGCGCGCAGCGCGTCGAATCCGGCCCGGCACGCCGCGGCCCGCTGGTCCGCCACCAGCTGGAGGTAGGCGATCACCACGAGGTCGAAGGCGCGGTCCGGCCGCCAGATCGTGGCGTCGGCCCGGACCCAGCGCACGTCGACGTCGCCGGCGACCTGCGCGCCCTTGTCGAGCGCCACCTGGGAGAAGTCGACCGCCGTCACGTCCCAGCCCTGCCGGGCCAGCCAGATCGCGTTGCGCCCCTCGCCCGCCGCCAGGTCGAGCGCCGAGCCGGGTGCCAGGTCGGCACACTCCCGGGCGACGAACTGGTTGGGCTCGGCCGACCAGACCAGGTCGCTGTCGGCGTAGCGGGCGTCCCAGGCGTGCGCGTCCATGTCGCCAGCGTAGGCCCGCGTCGGGGCGGTATCCGCTTGGCGCGGCGGCGGGCCTTGATCTCCTTGGTGGAGTTGTGCCGCACCGTGAACTCCGCCAGGGCCGCGTCCAGGTCGCCCTCCGCGCCGATCCACTCCCAGAAGACGGGGAACAGCTCGCGGGCCTGCTCGAGCGGGAAGTCCATCGTGTGCGGTCGGTGCCGGAGGAACTCGCGGATGTTGTCGGTGACCGTGTCGACGTAGAAGCGCGCGATCTTGGTGTGGCTCTCGGGCTTCCAGTGGCGGCGGATGAGGATGCCCTGCGAGAAGGCACGCATGATGCTGGAGTGGAACCCGCTCTCGAAGCGACTGGCGTAGGAGTTGGCGACCCTGGCGCGCTTCCGGGTGAGGTGCACGTAGTAGGTGTCCTCGTCGGCGAAGCGTCGGCCCAGCCCGCCGAGGAACCAGCTCAGCCGGTTGTCGGACTCGATGTGCTGGTCGGGGTAGTCGAAGCGCCTCTCGAACAGGAAGCGGCGGCGGGTCTCGTGCCCGGCGGTGTAGTTGGTGATGTGGCTGCACGCCCGCTCGAAGGTCGTCGACCCACACCGGCCGGTCGAGAGCACGAACACCCGCATGGTCGCCGAGTCTAGACGCCGCGACCGCGTTCCACCGTTCCGGTGGGTGGAACGCATGCGCCGGGGGAGACATGCGCGCGCGAGCATCGACCGCACCGAGTCCGAACCTGCCTGGAGGCCGCCTGTGTCGAGCGTTACCCGTCCCGAGGTGGTCGAGGCCGCCGAGCGGCTGCTGCAGGCGGCGGCCGACGGTGCCCCCTGCGACCCCGTCCGTGAGCTGATCGGGGAGGCCGACGTCGAGGCGGCGTACGCCGTTCAGGAGCGGCTCACCGCCGCCCGGCTGGCCGCTGGCGCGACCATCGTCGGTCGCAAGATCGGGCTGACCTCGAAGGCCGTCCAGGCGCAGATCGGCGTGGATCAGCCCGACTTCGGCGTGCTCTTCGACGACATGGGCTACGCCGAGACCGAGACGGTCCCGATGAGCCGACTGCTGCAGCCCAAGGCGGAGGCCGAGGTGGCGTTCGTGCTCCAGGACGACCTGGTGGAGGGCGAGCTCGACGTGGCGCAGGTGCGGGCGGCGGTCGACTACGCCGTCGCTGCGCTGGAGATCGTCGACAGCCGGGTGGCCGGGTGGGACATCCGCTTCGGCGACACCGTCGCCGACAACGCCTCCTCCGGGCTCTACGTGCTGGGCTCGGACCACAGGACCCTCGACGAGGTCGAGCCGGTCGCGGTCGAGATGACGATGCGGCGTGGTGGGGAGCAGGTCTCCTCCGGCAACGGCGCCGCCTGCCTGGGCGACCCGCTCAACGCGCTGTCCTGGCTGGCCCGCACCGCCCGCGACTTCGGGGAGCCGTTGCGCGCCGGTCAGGTGGTGCTGTCCGGCGCGCTCGGACCGATGGTCGACGTGCGCTCCGGCGACGTCGTGACCGCCGAGATCACCGGACTCGGCACGGTGACCGCCCGCTTCTCCGGAGAGGACGACTGATGAGCGAGCAGAGGACCAAGGTGGCGATCATCGGGTCGGGCAACATCGGCACCGACCTGATGATCAAGATGCTGCGGATCAGCAAGACGCTGGAGTGCGCGGCGATGGTCGGCATCGACCCCGAGTCCGACGGACTCGCGCGGGCGGCCCGCTTCAGGGTGCCGACGACCCACGAGGGCGTCGACGGGCTGATCGCGATGGACCGACTTCGACGACATCGACATCGTCTTCGACGCCACCTCGGCCGGCGCGCACCGGGTCAACGCGGCCAAGCTGGCGCCGTACGGCAAGAAGCTGATCGACCTGACCCCGGCGGCGATCGGGCCGTTCGTCGTGCCGGTGGTCAACCTGGAGACCCATCGAGGACGCCGACAACGTCAACATGGTCACCTGCGGCGGCCAGGCGACGATCCCGATCGTCGTACGCCGTCTCGCGGGTCACCGACGTGCCCTACGCCGAGATCGTGGCCTCGATCGCGTCGAAGTCGGCCGGTCCGGGCACCCGCGCCAACATCGACGAGTTCACCGAGACCACCGCCCACGGCGATCGAGGCGGTCGGCGGCGCCGGACGGGGCAAGGCGATCATCATCCTGAACCCCGCCGAGCCGCCGCTGATCATGCGCGACACGGTGTTCTGCCTGATCGACGATCCCGACGAGCTGATGCAGGACGCGATCCGCGAGTCGATCGAGCAGATGGTCGCCGAGGTCGCGGAGTACGTGCCCGGCTATCGGCTGAAGCAGGCAGGTGCAGTTCACCCCGCTGCCCGAGGGCGAGCCGGTGCACACGCTGCTCGGCAAGGGCGTCGGCGACGTGCAGGTCTCGCACAAGGTGTCGGTGTTCCTCGAGGTCGAGGGCGCGGCGCACTACCTCCCGGCGTACGCCGGCAACCTCGACATCATGACCTCGGCCGCGATGCGCACCGCCGAGCACATCGCGGCGACGAGGCGCGGCCCCGATCCGCGCCGCAGTCGGAGGAGGTGTCGGCATGAGCGTCCGGACCCCCGACGACCAGGTCGAGCTCTACGTCCAGGACGTCACGCTGCGCGACGGCATGCACGCCATCCGGCACCGGATCGACGTCGAGGACGTCCGGCAAGATCGTCGCCGCGCTCGACGCTGCCGGCGTCGACGCGATCGAGGTCACCCACGGCGACGGCCTCGCCGGCGGCTCGCTCAACTACGGCCTCGGCTCGCACACCGACTGGGAGTGGATCGAGGCCGCCGCCGAGGTGATCCAGCACGCCGTGCTCACGACGCTGCTGCTGCCCGGCATCGGCACCATCGAGGAGCTCAAGCAGGCCTACTCCCTCGGCGTACGCTCGGTGCGCGTCGCCACCCACTGCACCGAGGCCGACGTCGCCGCGCAGCACATCGCCACGGCGCGCGAGATCGGCATGGACGTCTCCGGCTTCCTGATGATGTCGCACATGAGCGACCCCGCGTCGCTCGCGCAGCAGGCCAAGCTGATGGAGTCCTACGGCGCGCACTGCGTCTACGTCACCGACTCCGGCGGCCGGCTGCTGATGGACGACGTGCGCCGAGCGGATCCGCGCCTACCGCGACGTGCTCGACCCCGGCACCCAGATCGGCATCCACGCCCACGAGAACCTCTCGCTGTCGGTCGCCAACTCCGTGGTCGCCGTCGAGGAGGGCGTGTATCGCGTCGACGCCTCGCTCGCCGGCCAGGGCGCCGGCGCCGGCAACTGCCCGATCGAGGCGTTCGTCGCCGTGGCCAACCTGCGTGGCTGGCGGCACCGCTGCGACCTCTTCGCAGCTGCAGGACGCCGCCGACGACCTCGTCCGGCCGCTGCAGGACCGCCCGGTCCGGGTCGACCGCGAGACCCTGACGCTCGGCTATGCCGGCGTCTACTCGTCGTTCCTGCGCCACGCCGAGAACGCCTCGGCGCAGTACGGCGTCGACACCCGCGACCTGCTCATGGAGGTCGGCCGCCGCGGCCTGGTCGGCGGCCAGGAGGACATGATCGTCGACATCGCCCTCGACCTCTTGGCCGAGCGGGACGGCGCCGCGTCGTAGCGCTTGCCCTCGCCGGTCGCGGCCATGTGTGTCGTAGACCGGTGTCGTTCGCCGCGCCAGCTGGGATCACGAGGAAGTTGGCGGGTGCCACGGGTCCGCGTGGCCGCGCACGACCCTTCTGGGTATCTTTGCGGATCGGCAACCGGCTGCCGCGCCGCGGCGAAGGAGAGCCATAGGGTCGCCGCGACGCTGCGACCATCGACGACAGGAGAACCCCCATGCGTATCCGCACACGACTTGTCGCAACGGCTTCGGCGCTCGCGCTTGCCGCATCTGGCGCCGCGCTTTCCGCTCCCGCCGCGATGGCGGCAGGTTCCACCGGGACCACACCGCTGTCAGACGTGCTCCTGGCGGACGGCGACATGTTCGACAACAACAAGTGGGACTACGACATCGTGACTCAGGCTGCGCTCACGGTGATCGACGCCACCGGTGGCGACACCGATGTGGCACTGCTTACTCAAGGTGACGTTGCGCTCACCGCGTTCATCCCCCGTGACGTGGCCTTCTACCGTCTCGTGAAGGATCTGACAGGTAGTTGGCCGTCAAGCGAGGAAGAGGCCTTCGCCGTGGTGGCCGGTCTCGGCGTGGAGACCGTAGAGAAGGTCCTGCTCTACCACGTGGTTCCGGGTGGCCCGATCGACTCGGCAGCAGCGCTTGGTGCCGATGGGGCCCGCCTCGCGACCGCCGACGGCGGCAACACCTTCAAGGTGAACGTGATCATCAGGTCCAAGGGCAGTTTCGGCATCAAACTGGTGGACAACGACCCCGACCTGCGCAACCCGTGGGTGGTCAAGACCCAGCTGGACATCAACGCAGGCAACAAGCAGCTCGCGCACGGGATCAGCAGGGTTCTGATCCCGGTCAACCTGTAGAGCGGGCGCCGGAGAGGCGATAGAACACACCCCGATCAGGGGCCGACACGACACGTGTCGGCCCCTCTTCGTGTGGCCCGCCCCTTCGGCGTGCGTGGCAGCAGCCGAGGACGGTCGAGGATCGTGGCGGTGAAGGCGGAGCAGTCCGAGTCCGTCACGAGCGAGGCAGGCACACAGGACTAAGGTCGCGTCACCCCGCCTTGCCTGAGCCCAGGCGCGCTCCTCGGAAACGTCGGCACCCTCGACCCCGTGCTCGTCAGATGGCCCCGTCGCCTCGTGAAAGCAGACCCTGAACCTCGCTTCTGCGATCTCCCACGTCTGGGTCTACCTGCGCCGATGGAACCTCACGTCACCGTTGGGCAGGCGACTCGTCTCGAAGCCGGGGTCGTGCGCGCGATGGTGGTGGTGCGAGCAGAGGAGGACGCCGTCGCGCAGGTCGGTGCGGCCGCCGCGCGACCAGGGATCGGCGCCGTGGTGGGCCTCGCACCAGGCGGCGGGGATGGTGCAGCCCTCGGCGCGGCACTCGCGGTCGCGCACCCGGAGGGCTCGGCGCTGCGCGGCGGTGAACAGCCGCCGGCTGCGGCCCAGGTCGAGGACCTCGGCGTTGCCGCCCAGCACGGCGGGGACGATGTCGGCCGTGCAGGCCAGGCGGCGGGCCTCGGCGGCGGTGATGGTCTCGCCGAAGCCCTCGGCCTCCGCGGCGCCGGGCAGGTGGGACCCGAGCAGGTCGGCGACGCCGAGCTCGCGACGCAGGGTCGCCAGGTCGATCGTCACGACCACCGTGGTCGCGTCGCCGCCGTGCAGCGGCAGCCGCACCGGGTCGACGGCCTCCAGCAGCTGGCAGAAGGCCTCGCCGAGCCGCCGGGGATAGGGCGGGCGGCGCAGCGGGTCTCGGCCCTCCTCGGGTGGCTCGGTCTGCTGGCGAGGGTTGGTGAAGGCCTCGAGGTACGTCGCGAGGCGGGTCGCCGCCGCGTCAGGCAGCAGACCACTCAACCGGGTGGTGCCGTCACCCAGCCGCCGCAGCGACAGGCGCGTCCGGCGGCGCGCCTCGGCCTCGAGCGCGGCGAGCCGGCGTGCCTCGGCCACCTCCGCGATCTCCGGGGCGACCACGTCGAGGATGCGGCGGGCGAGTCGGGCGAGCTGGCGGGGGCCGAAGCGCGCGGCATGGTCGACCAGCGTCTCCTCGGCCAACGCGCGCACCTCGTCGGGGACCTCGTCGGGCAGGTCGTCGAGCGCGCGGGCGATGACGTGGGCCTGGGCCGGCGTCGCGTCACCGTGGCGCAGCGCGGTCGCCAGCGCGGCGTAGTGCCGGTCGAGAGCGACCGCGAGGCTGTGCTCGGAGCGGGCGTCCTCGTGGCGCACCCGAGCATGCACCGTGAGCCACTCCGCCACCGAGTGGGAGGCGGTCGCCGCCGCGACGTCGCCGGCCTCGGCCATCACCCGCAGCCTGAGCTCGGTGAGCTGCGCCTCTGCGCGGACCAGCTGCTGCAGGGCGTCGGCCTTGTCGCCGGTGGTCATGAAGACCGGGTTGACCTCGCCCACGTCCTTGAGGGCCTCGGACACGGTCGCACAGGCCCGCAGGATCGGGTGCTGCATCTCGGGGCCTCCCTTCGACGACCGTCCTGACAGGACTGGAATGGTCGCCGCTCCTGGAGGCCCGGTGTGCCGGGACTATTAATCACCCTCGCGACTCGCTGAGATGCGGCTAGCCGGATCTGGGGAACCCGGCATTCGCTCTTTGTGCGTGGCGCCGATGCTACCAGACCGGTCAAGTCACGTCCACCCGCGGCGTCGAAGACCTGAAGGGAGCGGCGCCGTCCCGACCCCCCGGAAACCTTCAACGGACCGAGTCGGCTGCTGTCCCCGGAGCGGGTGAAGGAGGTGGCCTCGGCGCTGGCCCAGCTCGAGCCTGAGGAGCTCGGTGCGCGGCACGATCCGGAGGCCATGTCCCGCGACCGGGTCTACCCCTGGTGAGCAACGGCACCGCGGACCTCATCCACCACGCCATCCAGACATGGCGGGAGGAGATCGCCAGGTTGCTCCGGGCCGCTGCGCTGGACCGCGACCTCGACCTGGGCGACGCCGAGGCCCTCGCCGACCACGTGTTCGTCACCTTCGAGGGCGCTTTCCTGCTGAGTCGCTCGACCGGCAAGCCGGAGCACATGCGCGCCCAGCTGGGGGTGCTCCGCCGCTTGCTCGCGGCGACGCTCGGGGTGCGCGAGCCCGCGACGTAGGGTCGGGAGGCATGGCCGACCCTGTGACCCCCGCGCCCGACGACGCCGGCGACGACGACCAGCCGCCGGTGGTCGATGTGGCCGCGCTCCGGGCGCTGCTCGACGGTGGGCACGCCGCGACGCGCGAACACGTGCGCTCGCACCTGGTGCCGCTAGGCGAGCTGGCCGGCGACCCACACGAGCTCAGTCGCGCCGACTACCGGGCAGGGGTGCGTGCCGCCGTCCTCCGCATCGCCGACGAGGGGCTGATGGCGGCCGGCTTCCCCGAGGAGTACGGCGGCGCCGGCGACATCGGCGCATCGGTGGCGGCGTTCGAGACGCTGGCGTTCGGCGACCTGTCGGTGCTGGTGAAGGTCGGCGTGCAGTTCGGGCTGTTCGGCGGGGCGATCCTGCAGCTCGGCACGCAGCACCACCACGACACCTACCTGCGCGAGATGCGTCGCGGCCGGCTGCTCGGCTGCTTCGCGATGACCGAGACCGGCCACGGCTCCGACGTGCAGGCGCCTCGGCACCCGGGCGACGTACGACCCGGACACCCGGGAGCTGGTCGTCACCACCCCGACCGACGCCGACCGCAAGGACTACATCGGCAACGCCGCCGTCGACGGCGAGCTCGCCGTCGTCTTCGCTCAGCTCGAGATCGTCGGCGAGGGGCACGGCGTGCACGCCGTGCTGGTGCCGGTCCGTCGCGACGGCCGACCCGCGCCCGGCGTGACGCATCGAGGACTGCGGCCCCAAGATGGGGCTCAACGGCGTCGACAACGGGCGGTTCTGGTTCGACGAGGTGCGGGTGCCGCGGGAGGCGCTGCTCGACCGGTTCGCGCAGATCGACGCGGACGGCGGCTACGCCTCGACGATCGACAACCCCAACCGGCGGTTCTTCACCATGCTCGGCACGTTGGTGCAGGGGCGGGTCAGCGTCGCGGGCGCGGGGGTGTCGGTGGCCAAGGTCGGCGCTCACGCTCGCCGTCCGCTACGCGGCGGGCCGGCGCCAGTTCGTCGGCCGCGGCGGGGAGGAGCAGCTCCTCCTCGACTACGGCATCCACCAGCGTCGGCTGTTCCCGCTGCTGGCGCGCACCTACGCCCTGACGGCGCGCAGGAGGTCCTGACCGACCGGCTGCATCAGGTGTTCACCGGGGACGTCGACGACGAGCGCACCCGCCGCGAGCTCGAGTCGCGCGCCGCGGGCACGAAGGCGCTGGCCACCTGGCACGCGACCCGCACCATGCAGGAGTGCCGCGAGGCATGTGGCGGCGCGGGCTATCTCGCCGCCAACCGCTTCGACCGGCTCAAGGCCGACACCGACGTGTTCACCACCTTCGAGGGCGACAACCACGTGCTGCTGCAGCTCGTCGCGAAGGGGCTGCTGACGGACTACCGCAGCGACTTCTCCGACCTCGACCAGCTCGGCATGGTGCGCTTCGTCGCCTCGCAGGCGGTGGGCACGGTGCTCGAGCGCAGCCGCGCCCACCAGCTGCTCGACCGGGTGCGCGACCTGCTGCCCGGGCGGCGACGCGTGGGACCAGGAGGCGGGCCTCTCGACCCGTCGTACCAGCTCTCGATGCTGCGCTATCGCGAGGCGCACCTGCTCGACACGCTCGCGCGTCGGCTCAAGGCCGCGGTCGACGCCGGCGCCGAGCCCGCCGCGGTGTTCTCACGGATGCAGGCCGCACGTGATCGAGATGGCCCGGGCGCACGTGGAGCGGCTGGTCGCTCGAGGCGTTCGTCGAGCGGCAGCAGGCGCTGCCCGAGGGTGACCTGCGGGTCACGCTCGGGCTGCTCAGCGACCTGCACGCGCTGTCGGTGATCGAGGCCGACCGGGCGTGGTTCCTCGAGCACGGCCGGCTCACCGCCCCGCGCAGCAAGGCGATCACCCGCGAGGTCGACCGACCTGTGCCGCAGGATCCGGCCGCTCGCCCTCGACCTCGTGGCGGCATTCGGCATCCCCGACGAGCTGGTGGACGTGGAGATGCTGCGCGACAACCCGGTCGTCGGCTGACGGCTGGCTCCGAACGTTTGCTGCGAAAAGCACGTGTCGACGGCGTGTCGGCAGCCAGAACGCAGCAAACGTTCGGCCACCGGGGCCCCGCGTAGGTTGGGAGGCGTGGCCAACCGACTCGCGTCCGCGACCTCGCCGTACCTCCTCCAGCACGCCGACAACCCCGTCGACTGGTGGGAGTGGGGCCCGGAGGCGTTCGCCGAGGCGCGGCGCGCGCGACGTCCCGGTCCTGCTGTCGCGTCGGGTACGCCGCCTGCCACTGGTGCCACGTGATGGCCCACGAGTCGTTCGAGGACGACGCGACCGCGGCGTTCATGAACGAGCACTTCGTCAGCGTCAAGGTCGACCGCGAGGAGCGGCCCGACGTCGACGCGGTCTACATGCAGGCGACCACGGCGATGACCGGACACGGCGGCTGGCCGATGACCTGCGTCCTCGACCCCGACGGCAACCCCGTTCTTCGCCGGCACCTACTTCCCCGACCAGCCGCGGCACGGGCAGCCGTCGTTCCGGCAGGTGCTCGACGCGCTGGTCGACGCCTGGACGCGACCCGGGCGCGACGACGTCCGGCGGGTCGGCGTCCGACGCTGCGCGACGCACCTCAGCCAGCAGGCGGCCCGCGCCGCCGGACCGCTCGGCGAGGCCGACGCTGGACCGGGCGGTGGCGGCGCTGGCCGGCGAGTACGACCACGCAGGCGCCGGGCTTCGGCGGCGCGCCGAAGTTCCCGCCGTCGATGGTGCTGGAGCTGCGCTGCGCGCGCCGCACGGCGAGACGACCGACGCTCGACATGCTCGACGCACCTGCGAGGCGATGGCCCGCGGCGGGATCTACGACCAGCTCGGCGGCGGCTTCGCGCGCTACTCCGTCGACCGCGGCGTGGGTGGTGCCGCACTTCGAGAAGATGCTCTACGACAACGCGCTGCTGCTCGGGCTCTACGCCGCGCTGGGGTGCGGCGCGCTGGGGGAGCGGGTCGCGCGGGAGACCGCCGACTTCCTGCTCCGCGAGCTGCGCACCGACGGAGGGCGGGCTTCGCCTCGGCGCTGGACGCCGACAGCGAGGGCGTCGAGGGCAAGTTCTACGTCTGGACCCAGGCTGAGCTGGTCGACGTGCTCGGCGCCGACGACGGCGCCTGGGCGGCGGAGACTGTTCGACGTCACCGACGCGCGGCACCTTCGAGCACGGCACGTCGACGCTGCAGCTGCTGCGCGACCCCGACGACGCGGCCCGGCTGGGCGCGACGTCCGGGCCGGCTGCTCGCCGCCCGGGACGGCCCGGACGCGGCCCGCCCGCGACGACAAGGTGGTCGCCGCGTGGAACGGGCTGGCGATCACCGGCCTGGCCGACACCGGGCTGCGCTGCTCGGAGCCGGCGTACGTCGACGCGGCCGTCGCCGCCGGACGGCTGCTGCTCGACCTCCACCTGGTCGACGGCCGGCTGCGGCGGGTCTCGCGCGACGGCGTCGTCGGGGCGCACGCCGGGGTGCTGGAGGACTACGGCGCGGTGGCGAGCGGCTTCCTGTCGCTGGTCGCAGGCCACCGGTGACGCCGCCTGGCTGCGCGCCGCGGGGGACCTGCTCGACGGTGGCGCTGACCCGCTTCCGCGCCGAGGACGGCGGCTTCTTCGACACCGCCGACGACGCCGAGGCGCTGGTCGCCCGGCCGCGCGACCCCTCCGACAACGCCAGCCCGTCGGGGCAGTCGGCCACGATCCACGCGCTCGCGACGTACGCCGCCCTCACCGGGTCGGGGCGGCACCGCGCAGGCGGCGGAGGAGGCGCTCGCCACCGTCGCCGGCCTGGCGCCGCGGGCGCCGCGGTTCGCCGGCTGGAGCCTGGCGGCGGCCGAGGCGATGCTCGACGGTCCGCGAGGAGGTCGCCGTCGTCGGGCCGTCCGGCCCGGAGCGCGACGCGCTGGCGGCGGCGGCGCGGCGTCGGCCGGGTGCGGTCGTGGTGGTGGCCGACGGCCCGCCGCGACGACATCCCGCTGCTGACCGGTCGGGCCGCCGTCGACGGGCGCGCCGGCGGCGTACGTCTGCCGGCACCAGGTCTGCGAGCGGCCCGTCACGTCGGCCGCGGAGCTCTGACGCGGGGCCCGTCGCGCCGCCGGGCTGCCCCGTGGGCGAGGGACGTCATCCGCTCGCGCGTGGGGGCGACCGCTTCGTATGACGCAGCGGGAGGCCGGTGGGGACGTCATTCGGTCCGGCGTGGGGGCGACCGCTTCGTATGACGCAGCACGGAGGCCGGTGGGGACGTCATTCGGTCCGCGCGTGGGGGCGACCGCTTCGTATGACGCAACACGGTGACCACCGGAGAACGGTGACCGTCAGAACAGGCGCGACGGAGCCAGATACATCCTCTCCGGGCCTTTTCGGTGGCCGCCGGGGAGTGCCACGCTGGAAAGATGGAGCCGTTGACGACGACGCCGGAACCCGGGAACTTCCGCTACGGCGAGCCGATGAGCGGCGCCGAGCGCCGGAAGACGTGGCCGCACACCCCGGACGACGTGATGCTCTGGCGGGTGGTGACGCCGCAGGGCAAGGAGGAGTTCGCGCTGCTGGCGACGATCTCCTACTACGACGAGACGCAGGAGCGCACGATCACCGTGCCCAACGCCTTCGCGGAGTACACCACCGACCTCACCTCGGTGCCGTCATGGTTCACCTGGCTGGTGCCCAAGTCGGGGAAGCACCTGCCCGCCGCGCTGGTGCACGACGGCCTGGTCTGCGACCCCGACCAGGACCCGACCTACCGGGTCGACCCGCCCGGGGCGCCGATCGACCGGATCGACGCCGACGTGGTGTTCCGCAACGCGATGCGCGACGCGCACGTGGGGCTGGTCCGACGGTGGCTGGTCTGGGCGGCGGTGACGACCGCGTCGCTGTGGCAAGGACCGCGCCAGGCGTGGCCGACCCGCAACCAGGTCTACTTCCGGAGCGTGATCGCGCTGCTCGTCGGCGCGATCGCCTACCTGGGTGCCTCCGCGACCGCGCAGGTCTTCGACCGCGGCTACGGCTGGGCGTGGGAGCTGCCCTGGATCCCCGAAGGCAGCTGGTGGTCCGAGATCGGCTACGGACTGGCGGGGGCGATCGTGGTCCCGTCGCTGCTCGCGCTGTCGTGGCTGAAGTACTGGAAGGCCGGGCTGATCGCCGGCGTCGCGCTGGCCGCTCTCTTCCACGTGACGATCGCGATCGGCGCGCTCGGCCTCGTCTACCAGGGCCTGGAGTGGCTCGCCGGCAAGGCGGTCCAGGCGCGCGTCGGCTGGGCACTGGCGTTGGCGGCGACGGTGGGCTGGCTGGTCGCCGCGACGATGGTCGCGACCGCCCTCTGGTGAGTCGTCGGCGGCCGGTGACCGGCCTCAGCGCAGGGAGTACGTCGCCAGCGAGACGCCGACGTAGTGGGTGATGAAGGCCAGGATCGTGAAGGTGTGGAACACCTCGTGGAAGCCGAACCAGCGCGGCCACGGGTCGGGCCGCTTGAAGCCGTAGACGACCCCGCCGAGGGTGTAGAGCGCGCCGCCCACCATCGACCAGCACGAGGACGGCGTCCCGACCCCGACGCCCAGATCGACGCGCCCCGTCGGCGTACTCCGGGACGAAGACCAGCGGCTGCCCAGCCCAGCGCGATGTAGATCGGCGGTGTAGAGCCAGCGCGGCGCGTGCGATCCAGAAGACGCGGAACAGCCCGCCCAGGGCGGCGCCGACCCACACGACGGTGAGCAGGACGCGTGCGGTCGCGGCCGTCGAGCAGCAGCAGGCGTGAACGGCGTGTAGGAGCCGGCGATCAGCAGGAAGATGTTGGCGTGGTCGAAGCGCTGGAGGAAGGCCGAACGTGCGTGGCGACCAGGTGCCGCGGTGGTAGATCGCCGAGACCGTGAACAGCAGGCAGCGCCGAGACGGCGAAGATCGCCGACCCGACCCGGGTCGGGGCGTCGGGGGAGAGCGCGATCAGCACGATGCCGGCGGCCAGCGTGAGCGGAGCGGTGGCCGCGTGCAGCCAGCCGCGCAGCTCGCGGCTTGACGTCGGCGATCACCTCGTCGAACTGCTCGTGCAGCTCGCCGACGCGTGACCGCAGCGCGTCGTTCATGCTCGCCACGCGCTAGGCGGGCGGAACCGCAGGGCGTGACGTGTTCGTCGACACCAGCTGCCCGCGGCGCCCGGCTACCATCAGCCCGTGGCGGTGACTCCGGAGCGCAAGGAACGCGTACGCCGGGTGCTCTACCCGGCCTACGAGGCGCGGATGCTGCGCAAGCTGCCCGACGGACCGGATCCCGCAGCACGTCGGCGTGATGCTCGACGGCAACCGCCGCTGGGCGCGAGGCGGTCGGCGCGCGACACCGCCCACGGCCACCGGGCCGGCGCGGACAACATCGAGCCGCTGCTCGGCTGGTGCGAGGAGGTCGGCGTCGAGGTCGTCACGCTGTGGCTGCTCTCGACCGACAACCTCAACCGGCCGCCGGAGCGAGCTCGACGCCGCTGCTCGCCGATCATCGAGGACGCCGTCGACGCCGCTCGCCGAGCAGCGCCGCTGGCGGCTCCACCCGGTCGGGCGCGCTCGACCTGCTGCCCGCCGCGACCGCCGCGCAGCTCAAGGCCGCCGAGGAGGCGACCCGCGACGTCGACGGGCTGCTGGTCAACGTCGCGGTCGGCTACGGCGGGCGCCGCGAGATCGCCGACGCCGTCCGCGTCGCTGCTGCACGAGCACGCCGGCGCGGGGCACCATCGCTCGAGGAGCTCGCCGAGGTCATCGACGTCGAGCACATCGCCGAGCACCTCTACACCAAGGGCCAGCCCGACCCCGACCTGGTGATCCGCACCTCGGGCGAGCAGCGGCTCGGCGGCTTCCTGCTGTGGCAGAGCGCGCACAGCGAGTTCTACTTCTGCGAGGCCTACTGGCCCGACTTCCGCCGGGTCGACTTCCTGCGGGCGATCCGCGCCTACGCCGCGCGCGAGCGCCGCTTCGGCTCCTGACGCGCCGGTCGCTGACCGGTCGACGCTGCACCGTTCACCCCGCGTTCGGGCGTGTCGCGCCGGACGGCCGCTGGCGCGGCGTACGTTCGCGATGAGCGGCGGGTGGGGAAGCTCGCTCGTCATCGGGAGGCCCGTTCGTGAGCACATCACGACTGCACCGCGAGGCTGGCTGTGCCGGCGCGCGCGGGGAGCCGGCACTCCGGCCTTCGGGCCGCGTCCCGGTCCGTCAGCGTGACTGACCAGGGCCGGGCGCGGAGTGCGCGCGCCGGTCGCCGAGGGGTAGTCGTGCGCCTCAGTCCGCAGAAGACGCCGCTCCGCCGCCGTCGCAGCCCCGCAGGCCGCACCGCGCCGAGCCCGCACCTACGTCCTCGACACCAGCGTGCTGCTGGCCGACCCGGGCGCCCTGCGCCGGTTCGCCGAGCACGAGGTCGTGCTGCCCGGTCGTGGTGATCACCGAGCTGGAGGGCAAGCGGCACCACCCCGAGCTCGGCTACTTCGCCCGCACGGCGCTGCGCCTGCTCGACGAGCTGCGGGTCGCGCACGGCCGTCTCGACGAGCCGGTCCCGGTCGGCGACGCACGGCGGCACGCTCCGGGTCGAGCTCAACCACACCGACCCGACGTCGCTGCCGTCGGGCTTCCGGCTCGGCGACAACGACACCCGGATCCTCGCGGTCGCGCGCAACCTCGCCAACGAGGGCCACGACGTCACGCTGGTCTCCAAGGACCTGCCGCTGCGGGTCAAGGCCTCCGCCGTCGGCCTCGACGCCGAGGAGTACCGCGCCGAGGCGATCGCCGACTCCGACACCGGCTAGACCGGCATGGCCGAGCTCGAGGTCGCCGGCCGCCGACGCTCGACGAGCTGTACGACGACGGCGCCCTCGACCTCGGCGACGGCGCGCGACCTGCCCTGCCACACCGGCCTGGTCCTGCTGTCCGAGCGCGGGCACGGCGCTCGGCCGGGTCGGTCCCGACAAGCAGGTCCACCTGGTGCGCGGCGACCGCGAGGCGTTCGGCATGCACGGCCGCTCGGCCGAGCAGCGGATCGCGCTCGACCTGCTGCTCGACCCCGAGGTCGGCATCGTCTCGCTCGGCGGCCGCGCCGGCACCGGCAAGTCGGCGCTGGCCCTGTGCGCCGGGCTCGAGGCGGTGCTGGAGCGCCGCCAGCACCAGCAAGGTCGTGGTGTTCCGGCCGCTGTTCGCCGTCGGCGGCCAGGAGCTCGGCTACCTGCCCGGCGTCGGAGTCGGAGAAGATGTCGCCCTGGGCGCAGGCGGTCTTCGACACCCTCGGCGCGCTGACCTCGCGCGAGGTGATCGAGGAGGTCCTCGACCGCGGGCATGCTCGAGGTGCTGCCGCTGACCCACATCCGCGGCCGCTCGCTGCACGACGCGTTCGTGATCGTCGACGAGGCGCAGTCGCTGGAGCGCAACGTGCTGCTCACGGTGCTGTCGCGGATCGGGGCCAACTCCAAGGTCGTGCTCACCCACGACGTCGCCCAGCGCGACAACCTGCGGGTCGGCCGGCACGACGGCGTCGTCGCGGTGGTCGAGAAGCTCAAGGGCCACCCGCTCTTCGCGCACGTCACGCTGACCCGCTCCGAGCGCTCGCCGATCGCGGCGCTGGTCACCGAGATGCTGGAGAACGTCACGGTCTGAGGCCCGCCGGACTGGTCCACACCAGCTGTGACGGGTGTGACTGACGTGACTGGTGGGGTCTGCTTGGCGAGGGTGTGACGGGGCTCTCGGGGGCACTTGGGGCATTCATCTCCGCGGCTGTGGGCGCTGAGGGACAGTCGGGCTGGCCGCGTCGCCGACTGGGGGACGGCGGCGCGGCCCACTCTGACGCCGCACCCCCCGAAGGACCCTGGTGGCCAAGCACCGCACCCCTGCGCCGAGGCACCGTGACGCCCAGGCGAGCCTCGGCGCCCGGGCCCGGCACGCGTCGCGGGTCGCGGTCCGCAACGCCCTGGTGTTCAGCTCGCTGTCGGCCGCCGCCACCGGCACCGTCGTGACCGGCGGGGTGCTGCTCGGCGACACCGCCGCGGCGCAGACCCCGACCTTCTCGGCGTCGGCCGCGCTGCCCACCCCGAAGGCGACGCTCAAGGCCGTCACCCAGGCCGCGGAGGCGGCGTCCCGACAGGACCGCCGAGCGGCGACCGACCCCACCAAGGCGGCGGCTCTCGCCGCCGACGGGGTCGTGGCCGAGGCGCGCACCGAGGACCTCTCGGAGGCCGACCCCCAGGTGATCGCGCAGGCGCTGATGCCGGAGTTCGGCTTCTCGCTCGCCGACCAGTGGTCCTGCCTCGACTCGCTCTACATCAGCGAGAGCGACTGGCAGGTCGACGCCGACAACCCGACCTCGACGGCGTACGGCATCCCGCAGGCGCTGACCGGGCTCCACGACCTGCCGCCGGGCTACCTGACCTCCGCCGAGGTGCAGATCCGGTGGGGTCTGGACTACATCCAGGACTCCTACGGCACGCCGTGCAGCGCCTGGGCGTTCAAGCGCGAGAACAACTGGTACTGAGCGCCGGCGCGGTGCCGCGGCCTCCGCTCAGCGTCCTGTCATCCGGTCCACGTCGAGCGCGGCGTCCAGCTGCTCCTCGGTCAGCTCGCCGCGCTCGACGAAGCCCATCGCGAGCACCGTCTCGCGGATCGTGGCCCCGTCGGCCAGCGCCCGCTTGACGATCGCGGCGGCCTGCTCGTAGCCGAGGTAGCGGTTGAGCGGGGTGACCACCGACGGCGACGACTCGGCGTACTGGCGCATCCGGTCGGCGTCGGCGGTCGATGCCGTCGACGCAGCGGTCGGCCAGCAGCCGGGAGACCGACGCGAGCAGGCGGATCGACTCGAGCAGGTTGCGGGCGATCACCGGCATCATCACGTTGAGCTCGAAGCGCCGGACGCGCCGGCCCAGGCGACGGCGGCGTCGTTGCCGACCACCTGGGCGCAGACCATGCAGCGTGGCCTCGGGGATCACCGGGTTGACCTTGCCGGGCATGATGCTCGACCCCGGCTGCAGGTCGGGGAGGTGGATCTCGGCGAGCCCGGTGGTCGGGCCGCTGGCCATCCAGCGCAGGTCGTTGCAGATCTTGGTCAGCCCGACCGCGATGGTGCGCAGCACGCCGCTCAGCTCGACCAGGGAGTCGCGGGTGCCCTGCGCCTCGAAGTGGTTGCGGGCCTCGGTGAACGGCTGCCCGGTGCGCGCGCCGAGCTCGCCGATGACGGCCGCCGCGAAGCCGGCCGGGGTGTTGATGCCCGGTGCCGACGGCGGTGCCGCCCAGGGGCAGCTCGCGCACCCGGGGGAGGACGGCGTCGAGCCGCTCGACGCGCGTAGCGCACGGTGGCGGCGTACCCGCCGAGCTCCTGGCCGAGGGTCACCGGGGTGGCGTCCATCAGGTGGGTGCGGCCGGACTTGACCGCGTCGGCGAACTCGCTCCGCCTTGGCCTCCAGGCTGCGTCTCGAGGGTCGCCAGGGCGGGATGCAGGTCCTCGACGACCGCGCCGGGCGGCGGCCACGTGGACGCCGTCGGGAAGGTGTCGTTGGAGGACTGGCCGGCGTTGACGTGGTCGTTGGGGTGCACCTCGACGCCGCCCAGGGTGGCCAGCGGGCGATCACCTCGTTGACGTTCATGTTGGAGCTGGTGCCCGAGCCGGTCTGGAAGACGTCGACCGGGAACTGGTCGTCGTGCTCGCCCGAGGCGACCTCGGCGGCAGCGGCCTCGATCGCCTCGGCCCGCTCGGCCGTCGAGCACGCCGAGCGCGGCGTTGACGATCGCCGCGCAGGCCTTGACCAGGGCCAGCGCGTGGATCAGCGCGCGGCTCGATCGTGGTGCCGCTGATCGGGAAGTTGTCGACCGCGCGCTGGGTCTGGGCTCCGCCAGAGCGCCCAGCGACGGCACCTCGACCTCGCCCATGGAGTCGTGCTCGGTGCGGGTGGTGGGGGGTTCCTCGCTCACCCCGCCGAGGCTACTCGGGGCAGAGTCGCCCGGCGTAGAGCCAGTAGTGCTCCCGGCGGCCCTGCAGCACGACCGGGCAGGCGAGCTCGTCGGCGCGGTCGTAGGCCGTGCGCGAGGGCGTCGAGCAGCGCGGGCTCGCGGGCGGCCGACCAGATGACCAGGGCTCCAGCGGGTCGCAGGACGCGGCGGATCGAGCCGAGGAAGGGCGCGGCGTAGAGCGCGTCGTTGGCGTCGTGGACGAGGTAGCCCGGCCCGTTGTCGACGTCGAGCAGGACGAGGTCGTAGCGTCGCGGGGTCGGCGCCGCGCAGCTCCGCGGCGACGTCGGCCACCCGGACCTCCACCCGTGGGTCGGCGAGCAGCGCCGGGCCGTGCGGCACGCTGCCGTCGCGCAGCCATCCGACCAGCGCCGGCTCGATCTCGACGACCGTGCAGCGCTCGACGCGGGGGTCGGCCAGCACGGTGGCGAGGGTGAACCCCAGGCCGAGGCCGCCCACCAGCACGTGACCAGGGTGCTCGACGACGGCGACCGCCTCGCGCGCCAGCGCCTCCTCCGAGGAGGTCTCCGCCGTGTCCATGACGAAGACCCCGTTGGCCCGCAGCTCGAGGACCTCGCGTGCGCCGTCGTACCGCCGCCGGAGGAGGAGCTCCCCCCGTGGTGACGTCGTCCGCGCGACCTCCACGGGGGGCTGGTGCATGGGTCGAGCCTAGGTCAGCGGAGGCCCTCGGGTTGGCGGGGTTTGCGTCATACGATCCGGCCGCTCCAGCGACCCCTCCGTATGACGTCCCGGGTGGCGCGCCCGGGCGACCGCTGAGGCTTGTCCACAGGTCGGCGTCGGGGCGGTGGCGAGCGTCCGCGAGACGCGTCATCGTCGACCACATGTCAGACCACCCGAGCCTCTCGTCGCCCGGCCCGCCACCGCTGGCGCGCGCGGTGGCCGTGGCCCGCGGTCAGGCCGGCGTCATCAGCCGCCGGCAGCTCTACGGGCTCGGGGTGACGAGGAGCCAGGTGCGCGCACAGATCGCCGCGAGACGATGGCGGCGCTGCCTCTCCCAGTCCGTGTCGGTCGTGACCGGACCCCTGACGGAGGAGGCTCGCCGGTGGGTGGCGGTGTTCGAGGCCGGACCTCGAGCCTTCCTCGACGGCTCGGCGGCTCTCGTGGCTGCGGGCATGGAAGGTTTCGTTCCTGAGACGATCCGGGTGTCGGTGCCCCGCGGTGCGAGGGTGCGCCGTGCGGCCGGGCTCAACATCCGGCAGACGCGCCGGTGGCAAGCCGACGACGTGGCGGCAACCACGGGGCCGCCGCGGACCCGCCCGGAGGTGGCTGCTGTCCGCGCCGCGATCTGGGCGGTGTCGGACAAGCAGGCCGGACTGCTGCTGACGCTGCCGGTGCAGCAGGGACTCGTCAGTGTCGACCGGATGGCCGTCGAGCTCGTGCGGATCCGCCGGGACAAGCGCCGCGAGCTGCTGGCCGACGTACTCCTCGACCTCGTCGGGGGAGCGCGGTCGATGGGTGAGCTCGAGTTCGCAGGGGAGTGCCGGCGCCGTGGTCTCCCGGAACCCACCCGTCAGGCGCTGCGCCGCAGCCGCGACGGCCGTCACTACCTTGATGCGCTGTGGGAGCCGTACGGCGTGGCGGTCGAGGTCGACGGCCTGCACCACCTGTCCGCGCCGTCCGTCATGGCAGATGCGCTGAGGCAGAACGACCTGTCCTTGCAGGGGATGACGGTGCTCCGGCTTCCCTTGCTCGGACTGCGGCTGGCGCCGGACGAGTTCTTCGCGCAGATCGAGCGCGCCTTGGGTGCCGGTGGCTGGTCCGCTCTCGGCGTGAGCGCCTGAGGCCGTCGGTCCGCGATGTCGCGACGCGTCCCCGCTCGTGCGTCGGCCCCGGACGTCATACGGAGGGGTCGTTGGGGCGGCCGGGTCGTATGACGCAACCCCCGGTGCCCCGGGACGTCATACGAAGGGGTCGTTGGGGCGGCCGGGTCGTATGACGCAAGCCCCCGCCACCACGGCAGGGGCAGGGCGCCCCCGGAGGCCGAGCCGAGGAGCGCCTACTCGGCCGACCGGACGCGAATGCCCGACAACGGCACGGTGACGGCGCCGGAGGGGTCGGTGAAGAAGTCGTTGCCCTTGTCGTCGACCACGATGAAGGCGGGGAAGTCCTCGACCTCGATCTTCCAGACCGCCTCCATGCCGAGCTCGGGGTACTCCAGCACCTCGACCGACTTGATGCAGTCCTGCGCGAGCCGGGCGGCCGGGCCGCCGATCGAGCCGAGGTAGAACCCGCCGTGGGACGCGCACGCCTCGGTGACGACCTTGGAGCGGTTGCCCTTGGCGAGCATCACCATCGAGCCGCCCGCGGCCTGGAACTGCTCGACGTAGGAGTCCATCCGACCGGCGGTGGTCGGGCCGAAGGACCCCGACGGCATAGCCCTTCGGGGTCTTGGCGGGCCCGGCGTAGTAGACCGCGTGGTCGCGCAGGTACGCCGGCATCTCCTCGCCGGCGTCGAGCCGCTCCTTGATCTTGGCGTGGGCGATGTCGCGGGCGACGACCAGCGGGCCGGTGAGCGACAGCCGCGTCTTCACCGGGTGCTTGGACAGCTCGGCCAGGATCTCCGGCATCGGCCGGTTGAGGTCGATGCGCACGACCTCGCCGCCGCTGATCAGCTCGGCCGCCGTCGTGCTCCGGGAGGTACGACGCCGGGTCGGTCTCGAGCTGCTCGAGGAACACGCCCTCGGCGGTGATCTTGCCCAGCGCCTGCCGGTCGGCCGAGCACGACACGGCGATGGCGACCGGGCAGGAGGCGCCGTGGCGGGGCAGGCGGACGACCCGGACGTCGTGGCAGAAGTACTTGCCGCCGAACTGCGCCCCGATGCCGAAGTCCTGGGTCAGCCGGAAGACCTCCTCCTCCAGCTCGAGGTCGCGGAAGCCGTGGCCGGCCATCGGTGCCCGCCGTCGGGCAGGTCGTCGAGGTAGTGCGCGGAGGCGTACTTCGCGGTCTTCAGGGCGTACTCCGCCGAGGTGCCGCCGATCACCACCGCCAGGTGGTAGGGCGGGCAGGCCGCCGTCCCGAGCGAGCGGATCTTCTCGTCGAGGAACGCGAGCATCCGCGTGGGGTTCAGGACCGCCTTCGTCTCCTGGTAGAGGAACGACTTGTTGGCCGAGCCGCCACCCTTGGCCATGAACAGGAACTTGTACGCCGGGCCGGAGGCCGGCGTCGGCATGGAGTAGAGCTCGACCTGCGCCGGCAGGTTGGTGCCGGTGTTCTTCTCCTCCCACATGGTCAGCGGCGCCAGCTGGGAGTAGCGCAGGTTGAGCCGCGTGTAGGCGTCGTAGACCCCGCGGCTGATCGCCTCGGCGTCGTCGCCGCCGCCGGTGAGCACGCCCTCGGACTTCTTGCCCATCACGATGGCGGTGCCGGTGTCCTGGCACATCGGCAGCACGCCGCCGGCGGAGATGTTGACGTTCTTGAGCAGGTCGAGCGCGACGAACCGGTCGTTGGCCGAGGCCTCCGGGTCGTCGATGATCCGTCGCAGCTGCGCCAGGTGGGCGGGCCGCAGGTAGTGCGCGATGTCGTGCATCGCCTCGTCGGTGAGCAGCCGCAGCGCCTCCGGCTCGACCGGTCAGGAAGGTCCGGCCGTCGACCTCGACGCTGGACACCCCCTCGGTGGTGAGCAGCCGGTAGGCCGTCTCGTCGGCGTCCGTTGGACGCCGAGGTCGGGAGCAGGTCGGAGTAGCGGAACTCGGGACCGGACCAGCGGCGATGGTGAGGTGCTCACGCTGGCCAGGCTAGTCGAGCCCACTACGCTGGCGGCATGGCAGGACCGCTCGAGCGCCCCGACGAGGGCTCCCGCAGCGCCCGACGCGGCGACGGCTGCGCATCTCCGACGCCGACCGGCACCGGGTGGCCGAGCTGTTGCGCGAGGCCGCGGGCGAGGGGCGCCTCGACCTCGACGAGCTCGACGACCGGCTCGAGGCGGCGTACGCCGCGAAGACGTACGCCGACCTGGTGCCGATCACCGCCGACCTGCCGGCCCATCCCGCACAGCACCGCCCCGGCTCCGGTGCGCAGCAACCTCCCGACCAGTGTCACCCACGACAGCTCGCTGGCGATCATGAGCGAGACCAAGCGGGTCGGCCCCTGGCTGGTGCCCGCCGAGCACCGGGCGGCCGCGTTCATGGGCGGGGTCAAGCTCGACCTGCGCGAGGCGACCTTCGCCGCGCCGGAGACGGTCGATCACCGTGGGCGCGGTGATGGCCGGGGTCGACATCGTCGTCGACGCCTACACCCACGTCGTGGTCGAGGGCGTGGGCATCATGGGTGAGTTCAGCCAGGCGCGCGACAAGGTGCCCGCGCAGATCACCCCCGACTCGCCCGTGGTGCGGGTCAAGGGCTTCGCCCTGATGTCGGGCGTCACGGTCGTGCGCAAGGCCGGGCCCGGCGCCGGGACGCGCCGACTGCTCGGAGGTCGCGGATGACCCAGCCCGTCGTCCACCTGCGTCGGGGCGGGGTCAGCGTCGTCGTCGCGCCCACGTCCGACGGTCCGGCCGCGCTGCACTGGGGCGCCGATCTGGGGCCGCTCGTGCAGCGACGCCCTCGACGGTCTCGTGGCGCTGCGCACGCCCGGCCGCCCCCACTCCGCCCACGACGAACCGCGCTGGCTCTCGGTGGTGCCCGACTCCGCCTCCGGGTTCGCCGGCCGCCCCGCCCTGGAGGGCTACCGCCTCGACGGCCCGTCGGTTCGCCCGGCCCCCCGCGACTGGACGTGGGACCTCGCGGAGGACGCCGCCGGCAGCACGCTCACGCTGGTCGGGCTCGATGCCGAGGCCGGCTGGGAGGTCGAGGTCGAGCTCGCGCTCGACGCCGGCCGGGCCTGCTCCGCAGCCCGCACCGAGGTCACCAACCGCGGCGACGGCGCCCTCCACCTGACCGCCGTCCTCGTCGCCCTCCCCGTCGGAGCGCACGCCACCGAGCTGCTCGACCTCACCGGCCGCTGGTGCAAGGAGCGCACGCCCGCAGCGGCACCCGTTCGTCCAGGGCACCTATCGCGCGGGACGCCCGACACGGGCGCACCGGCCACGACGCCACGCTGCTGCTGGTCGCCGGCACGCCCGGCTTCGGCTTCGGCACGGGGCGAGGTGTGGGCCGTGCACACCGCCTGGAGCGGCAACCACACGACGTACGCCGAGCGCACGCCGGAGGGTGAGTGCGCTGCTCGGCGGCGGCGAGCTGCTCGCGCCCGGCGAGGTGGTGCTCGCCGCCGGGGGAGTCGTACGCCGCCCCGTGGGTGCTCGGCTCGTGGTCCGACGCCGGCCTCGACCCGCTGAGCGCCCGGCTCCACGCCTGGCTGCGCGCGCAGACGCCGCGCGCCCGCAGCGAGCGCCCGGTGCTCGTCAACACCTGGGAGGCGGTCTACTTCGACCACGACCTCGACGCGGCTCACCGAGCTCGCCGACGCGCGCGCGCCGACGTCGGCGTCGAGCGGTTCGTGCTCGACGACGGCTGGTTCCGCGGCCGCCGCGACGACACCGCCGGGCTCGGCGACTGGACGGTCGACCCGGAGGTCTGGCCGCAGGGACTCAGCCCGCTGGTCGAGCACGTGCACGCGCCGCGGCATGGAGTTCGGGCTCTGGGTCGAGCCCGAGATGGTCAACCTCGACTCCGACCTGGTCCGCGCGCACCCCGACTGGGTGCTGCGCGGCGCGGCGCGAGCTGCCGCCGGAGTGGCGCCACCAGCAGGTGCTCGACCTGCAGCACCCCGCGGCCTACGCCCACGTGCGCGACGCGCTGCTGGCGCTGCTCGACGAGTACGACATCGCCTACCTCAAGTGGGACCACAACCGCGACCTGACCGACGTCGACGCACGACGGCCGCGCCGGCGGTGCACGGGCAGACCCTGGCCTTCTACCGCCTGCTCGACGAGCTGCGCGACCGCCCACCCCCGGCTCGAGATCGAGTCTGCGCCAGCGGCGGCGGCCGCGTCGACGCCGGAGGTGCTGACGCCGCACCGACCGGATCTGGGTCAGCGACACCATCGACGCCGCTCGAGCGCCAGCACCTGCAGCCTGGACCTCGCTGCTCGTGCCGCCGGAGCTGATGGGCTCCCACCTGGGCGGCCCGGTCGCCGCACACGACCGGCCGGTCGCTCCGGCTGGGCTACCGCGCCGCCACGGCGCTGCTCGGCCACTTCGGCATCGAGTGGGACCTCACGCTCGATCGACGAGCCCGACCGGGCTGGCGGTCGGCCAGTGGGTCGACCTGCACCGGCAGGTGCGTCCGCTGCTCGGCACCGGCACGCTGGTCCACGGCGACCACCCCGACCCGGCGCTGGTGGTGACCGGTGTGGTCAGCCGCCGACCGCCGCGAGGCGTGGTACGTCGTCGCGACCGTCGCCTCGACCGACACCCAGTCGCCGCTCCCGGTGCGGCTGCCGGGGCTCGACCCCGAGCTGACCTACGACCTGCACCGGGTGACGCCGACCATCGACCAGCACGGGATGGACCTCGGTCGCACCTGGGCGCAGGGGGACGGGGCCCGGACGACGGGCGCGGTGCTCGGCCGGGCCGGCGTACGCCTGCCCGTGATGCCCCCGGAGACCGCGCAGGTCTACGTCGCGCGCTCGCCCGAGACCGACTGATCCACCGGGACCGGCCCGGTGCTCGCGCGCACCACCAGCTCCGCCTGCAGCAGCGTCTCGCGCGGCGGCTGCGCCCGCTCCGGGGTCGAGTCGTCGCCGCTGCATCAGCTCCAGCAGGTTGCGGGCGGCGATCTGCCCCTGCTGGGTCACCGGCTGTCGCACCGTGGTCAGCCCGATGTAGCGCGCCAGCTGGTGGTCGTCGACGCCGACGACCGACAGGTCCTCGGGGATCCGGAGGCCTCGCTCGCGCGCCGCGCTGAGCACGCCGATGGCCATCTCGTCGGAGGCGCAGAAGATCGCGGTGGGGCGCTCCGGGCAGGGACAGCAGCTCGCCCCCGGCCTCGAAGCCGCCCTCGATGGTGAAGTGGCCGAACGTCTCGAGCTCGGCGCGCAGCCTCGAGACCCGCCTCGCGCAGGCGCGCGGCGGTAGCCCTCGCAGGCGCGCTCGGGGCGTGCTGAAGTCGAGCGGCTCGACGGCGGACCCGCCGACGTAGCCGATCCGTCGGTGACCGAGGTCGACCAGGTGCCGGACGCCGGTGTGGGCGGCCCGCTCGTCGTCGATGTGCACCGTCGGACAGCCCGTCATCCGCGCGCCCACGAGGGACACCGGGGGAGCGTGCGTGTTGAGCCACTGCTGCTCGTCCTCGGTCGGCTCGATGCCCAGCACGAGCACGCCGTCGACCCGCTTGGTGAGCAGATGGCTGCGCAGCACCCTGCGGCGGGTGAGCTGGTCGCCACCGAGGCTGTAGAGGAGCACGTCATAGCCGTGCTGGCGGAGCACGGACTCGGCCCCCTCCACCGCGGTGGCGAAGAACCAGCGGGTGACGTAGGGCGCGACGATCGCGACGGTGCGCGTCTGGCCGCCGGCCAGCACGGAGGCAGCCGGCGAGGCGACGTAGTCGAGCCGCTGCGCCGCCTCGACCACCCGCTGGCGGGTCTCGGGCGAGACGCCGGGGAGGTTGCGCAGCGCCCGGGAGACGGTGGCCGTCGACAGCCCGACCTCCTTCGCGACGTCGTTGATGCCGGTCACCGGCTCACCTCCTCCCGTGCACGTCGTCGCCCTCGTGGGGAATGCACGATGCCCGGCGCCCCCGGTGCTGCCAGGGGACGCCGGGCATCGTCGTCGTGGTCCGGCTCAGCCCTTGACGCTGCCCGCGAGCATGCCGCGGACGAAGTAGCGCTGCAGGGACAGGAACACGATCAGCGGCACGATCAGCGAGATGAACGCACCGGCCGACAGCAGGTGCCAGTCCTCGCCTCGCTGCCCGGCCAGCTCGGCCAGTCGCACCGTCAACGGCGACACGTCCTGGCTGCCGCCGCCGAAGACCAGGGCGACCAGCAGGTCGTTCCAGACCCAGAGGAACTGGAAGATGCCGAACGCCGCGATCGCCGGCGCCATCAGGGGCAGCATGATCCGCGTGAAGATCTGCACGTGACCGCACCCGTCGACCCGGGCGGACTCGATCAGCTCGCCTGGGATCTCACGCATGAAGTTGTGCAGCAGGAAGATCGCCAGCGGCAGCGCGAAGATCGAGTGCGACAGCCAGATCGTGTAGAAGCCGCCGCCCGGTGCGTTGGACCCGGCGAGCTGCGGGCCGATCGGCGGGTTCACGTACAGCGACAGCAGCGGGATCATCGTCACCTGGATCGGCACGATCTGCAGCGCGAAGACGGCGACGAACAGCGTGTCGCGCCCGGGGAACTGCATCCACGCGAAGGCGTACGCCGCCAGCGTCGCGAGGCTGATCGGGATCAGCACCGCGGGGATGGTGATGACGAAGCTGTTGACGAAGTACGTCGTCATGCTCACGTTGCTGTCGTTGAGCACCGACGAGTAGTTGTCGAGCGTGAACTCCGGGTTGGTGAAGATCTTCCACCAGCCCGTCGTCTTGATCGCGGTCTCCGGGCGGAACGACGAGACGAACAGGCCGACCGTCGGCAGCGTCCACAGCACGCGCGATGACGATCGCGACGCCGCGAGCTGAGACGGCCGGTCAAGTCCTTCCTTGGCGGCGGCTGACGCGCTCTTCGGAGGAGCGGTGGTGCCCTCGGTGGTGGCGGTGGCGCTCATCGGGCCTCGACCTTTCGCATCTGGCGGACGTTGTAGATGACGATCGGCGTCACGAGCACGAAGATCAGGGTGCCCAGTGCCGCGCCGAGGCCTTGGTTGAAGGACCGGAAGCTCTGCATGTAGAACTCGTAGGCGAGCACGCTGGTGCCGAAGTTGCCGCCGGTGCTGGTGCGGACGATGTCGAAGACCTTCAGGGTGGTGATCGAGATGGTGGTCAGCACCACGATCAGCGACGGTCGGATGCTCGGGATCGTGATGTAGCGGAAGAGCCCGAGGCCACTGACGCCGTCCAGGGTGGCCGCCTCGATGATGTCGTCGGGGATCGCCTTGATCGCCGCCGAGAGGATCGTCATCGCGAAACCGGCCTGGACCCAGATCATGATCACGATCATGAACAGCGTGTTCCACGGCTCGGTGAGCAGGAATCGATAGGGGTCGACGCCCAGCCAGGACAAGAAGGCGTTGGCGATGCCGATCTGCTCGTTGCCGGCCGCGCGGTAGGCGTAGACGAACTTCCAGATGATCGAGGCGCCGACCAGCGAGATCGCCATCGGCAGGAAGACCAGCGCCTTGGCGAACTTCTCGAAGCGGGACCGGTCGATGAGGATCGCGTAGACCAGGCCGATCGCGGTCGAGGCCAGCGGGACCAGGATCACCCAGAGGGCGGTGTTGCGCAGCACCTTGAGCAGGTCGCTGTCGGTGAAGATCTGCTGGTAGTTGTCGAAGCCGACCCAGGCGGTGCCGCCGGCGTTCTGGAAGGACTGGATGATCGTGTTGATCGCGGGGTAGAGCAGCCCGACCGCGATCATCAGCAGCGCCGGCGCGACGAAGGCGGCCGTCTGGATGTACTCGCCGCGTCGGGACCTCAGTCGTTGGGTCGCGCAGGAGGATCAGCCCCATGACGCCGAAGAACAACGAGACGGCGATCAGGAGCTGGACGATCTTCTCCGGTGTGCTCATTCGTCACCACTTTCCTGCGAAGTGCGCCGGAGCGAGCGGGAGCCCCGGCGGGTCGGTGCCACCGACCGGAGGGGTGCAGCGTGATTATCGGGATGGAGCGGGGGAGTGCGAAGGGGCCGCGGAAGATTTCGCCTCCCGCGGCCCCCGCCGCGTCAGGGTCAGCTCGGCCAGGACTCCTCGATGCTGTCCAGCACCGTCTGGGTGTCCTCACCCGTGATCCACTTGGTCATCTCGCTTCCAGAAGGAGCCCGCGCCGACAGCACCCGGCATCAGGTCGGAACCGTCGAAACGGAAGACCGCGTTGGGGTCCTGCAGGATCTCGGCCGACAGCTGGTCGATCGGGCTCTTCAGGTTGGCGATGTCGAGGCCGGTGTTGGCCGAGACCCAGCCACCCGGGGTGACCTTGGCCTTCTCGTTGGCCCAGATGTCACTCGAGAGGTAGGTCTGGAAGGCCTGGACCTCGGGACGGTCCGCGAACGCGGCGACGAACTCGCCACCACCCAGGACCGGCTTGTCACCCTCGGCCTCCATGCGCCGGCAGGTAGAACGCGAACACGTCGCCGTTCTCGCTCACGTCGGTGCCCTCGGGCCACTGGGCGGCGTAGAACGACGCCTGGCGGTGCATGCGCGCACTTGCCGTCGAGGATGGGCAGGCCAGCCTCCTGGAACGCCGTCGTGGCGATCGACGTCACGTCGCCGAGCCCGCCGTTGACGTAGTTCGGGTTCTTGAGGATGGCGCCGGCGGCGTCGAGCGCCTCGGCGACCTGCGGGTCGTTGAACGGGATCTCGTGGTTGACCCACTGGTCGTAGGCGTCGGCGCCCGCGGTGCGGAGCATGACGTCCTCGAGCCAGTCGGTGGCCGGCCAGCCGGTGGCGTCACCGGACTCGATGCCGGCGCACCAGGGCTTGTCGACCTTGCCGCTGGCCGCGATGGTGTCGCTCAGCGTCATCAGCTCGTCCCAGGTCTGCGGGATCTCCCAGCCGTTGTCGGCGAACATCGACGGGGAGTACCAGACGAAGGACTTCACGTTGGCGCCCAGCGGGGCGGCGTAGAAGGTGTCGTCGACCGTGCCGTAGCTCCTCCAGTCCTCGCCGAACCACTCGTCGACGTTGTCGGAGACCGGCTGCGGCGCCGCGACGACGTTGCCGGTGTCGCGCACCAGCGTGTTGAGCAGACCCGGCTGCGGGATGTAGGCGACGTCGGGAGCGTTGCCGCTCTTGACCCGCACGATCAGCTGCGCCTCGAACTCCGAGGAGCCCTCGTAGTTCACCGTGGCGCCGGTGCAGTCCTCGAAGACCGTGTAGGACGCCCGGTGGATGTCGTCCTCGGGCGCGATGATCGAGGTGTAGACGCTGACCTCCTTGCCGGTCAGGTCGCCGAACTGCTCGAGCTGGGCGCACTCGGGCTTGCCGGCGCCGGGAGCATCGCCGCCCGCGGTCTGGGTGCTCGGCGCCGTCGTCGCCGCCGCAGCCGGCCAGCACCAGGCCGGCCACCGCTGCAGCGGCCGCGTAGGCGACCGGGCGCTTGGTGATTTTTCGCATCAGCGCAATTGCCTCTCTCTGTTCACGAGGGTGTGACGGAGCGCACACACCCGGGACAGATGTAAGCGCTTACGCAACGGACTCGTCAAGGGCGACGCGGTCACGAATCCGTAACGCGGACCTCGTCCCTTGCCGAGAACGGAGGCGTCGATATCGCCTGGCGAGAGCCGCGGTTCCGGTCGTCGTCCCGGTCCGTTACTGTGAGCGCCGTCACTTCACAACGGATCGTCCGGCACGTACCTGCCGGTGAAGGGAGTCACCTGTCATGGCCTCAGTGACGTTCGAGAAGGCGCAGCGCTGGTATCCCGGCGCCGACAAGCCGGCGGTTCCGGGCATCGACCTGGAGATCGGCGACGGCGAGTTCATGGTCCTCGTCGGACCCTCCGGGTGCGGCAAGTCCACGACGCTGCGGATGCTCGCCGGGCTGGAGGAGGTGAACTCCGGCAAGATCTTCATCGGCGACCGCGAGGTCACCAACATGCCGCCCAAGGACCGCGACATCGCGATGGTGTTCCAGAACTACGCGCTCTACCCGCACATGTCGGTGGCCGACAACATGGGCTTCGCGCTCAAGATGGCCAAGGTCCCCGCAGACGAGCGCAAGCAGCGCGTCGAGGAGGCCGCGAAGATCCTCGGCCTCACCGAGTACCTCGAGCGCAAGCCGAAGGCGCTGTCCGGCGGTCAGCGGCAGCGTGTCGCGATGGGCCGCGCGATCGTCCGGAGCCCGCAGGTGTTCTGCATGGACGAGCCGCTGTCCAACCTCGACGCCAAGATGCGCGTGCAGACCCGCACCGACATCGCCAAGCTGCAGGCCGACCTCGGCGTCACCACCGTCTACGTCACCCACGACCAGGTCGAGGCGATGACGATGGGCGACCGGGTCGCGGTCATGAAGGACGGCTACCTGCATGCAGGTCGACAGCCCGCTGACGCTCTACGACCGGCCCACCAACCTCTTCGTCGCCGGCTTCATCGGCTCGCCGCAGATGAACCTCATGGAGGCCGTCGCCGACGACGGCAAGGCCTCGATCGGTGGCTACGCCGTGCCGGTCGACCCGGCCGCGTCGACCAAGATGCAGGGCAACATCACCGTCGGCGTGCGCCCCGAGGACTGGCGGCTGGTGGAGGCCGACGAGGGCGGCTTCCCGATCAAGGTGACCGTCGTCGAGCAGCTCGGCGCCGACTCCTTCGTCTACGGCACCTCCGACGTCGCGGGCGCCCCGAGCACGCTCATCGTCCGCACCGACGCCAAGCACCACGTCGGCAAGGGCGACGACGATCCACGTCACGACCGACCCGGCCCACGTGCACGTCTTCGACACCGACACGGGTGAGCGCCTCTCCGACTGACCTCGACCCGTCAGAGGTTCTCCTCGACCCGTCAGCGGCTCTCCGAGCCGCTGACGGGTCGACCTCGTCTCATCCCCGTTCGGAGCGGTCGGCGGTACGCCGGATGGCGTCGACGATGTCGTCGTAGAGCGGCCGGGGCAGGTCGTGGCCCATGCCGGGGACGACCAGCAGCTCGGCGTTCGGCATCGCGGCCGCCGTGGCCCGCCCGCCGGAGAGGTGGACCATCCGGTCGGCGTCGCCGTGGATGACCAGGGCCGGCAGGGGCAGGTTGCGCAGCCGCGGGCCGCGGTCGGGCTGGGCCAGGATGGCGAGCATCTGGCGCATCACGCCGTTGGCGGAGAACCCGCGGTCCCAGGTCTGCTCGGCCCGGCGCAGCACCTCGGCGTGCGCCTGGGGGTAGTCGGGTGAGCCGATCAGCTGCCACAGCCGCGCCGAGGTCTCGGCGTACGCCGTCCGGCCCGGGCCGCGGGGGGCGATCAGGATCGGCAGCAGCCGCGGGTGCTGCCATCCCACCGTGCGCCGCCCGGTGGTCGACATGATGCTGGTCAGCGATCACGACGCGGTTCGGCTGCTCCACCGCCATCGTCTGGGCGATCATGCCGCCCATCGACACGCCGACGACGTGGGCGGCTTTGAGGCCCAGGTGGTCGAGCAGGCCGAACGCGTCGCCGGCCATGTCCGACAGCGTGTACGGCGGCCGCCCACCGCGGCCGGCGAAGGCACGGAGCAGGTCGGCGCGACGGACCCGCCCACCGATCTTCGTGGACCGGCCCGTGTCGCGGTTGTCGAAGCGCACGACGTAGAACCCGCGCCGCGCCAGCCCCGCGCAGAACTCGGGGTCCCACCAGGTCATCGGTCCGCCCAGTCCCATGACCAGCAGCAAGCGGGTCGCCGTCGGGGTCCCCGAACGTCTGGTAGCACAGCTCCACGCCGGGGCTGACGGGCGCGAACAGCTCCTCGGAGACCGGCACGGCGCCGGTTCCGGTGCTGACCTCGGCGGCGGTGTCGGTCGGGCGCTGGTTGCTGGGTCGTGCCATGCCCCCAGTCAACCCGCCGAAGTCACGGATCGGCAGCAGATGTGTCGATCTGCACAGGATCGCGTCGTCCACGGCGTACTGTCAGGGCGCATGACGGCGGTGGCGGCGACCCGAGCGGCGCCCTTCCTCCGGCCGGACGGATTCGTCCGGCCGCCGCTGGCGGCGCTGCTGCGAGAGGCCAGCGTGGTCGCCGAGTCGGTGCGCTATGCCACGCGAGGCGCCGCCCACCACCCGCTCCGGCCGAGCCGACGGCAGGCTGCGCCGGTGGTGCTGGTGCCGGGGTTCTTCGCCGGCGACGTCACGCTCGGCGCGCTCAACCGGTCGCTGCGCGAGGCGGGGTTTCGCACCTACCGCTCCGGCATCGGCCTCAACGTCGGCTGCACGTTGGCCGCCGTCGACGCGCTCGAGCAGCGCCTGGAGGGGGTCGTGCAGCGGCGCGGCGGACCGGCGTACCTCGTGGGCCACAGCCTGGGCGGCATGCTCGCCCGCGGGCTCGCCACCCGGCGGCCCGACCTGGTCGCCGGCCTGGTGACCCTGGGCAGCCCGATGCTGGCTCCGGGGGCGCACCACCTCTCGCTGGCGGCGGGCGTCGACCTGCTGGTGCGGCTGAGCCGCGCCGGGCTTCCCGGTCTGATGGCCGAGGAGTGCGTGGCCGGCGACTGCGCGCGCGAGAGCTTCGACACCAGCCGCGCGCCGGTGCCCGACGGGCTGCCGTTCACGGCGGTCTTCTCGCGTCGGGACGGCGTGGTCGACTGGCGGGCCTGCCTGGACCCGCAGGCCCAGGCCCTCGAGGTGACCGCGTCGCACGTCGGCATGGCGGTCGACCCGCGGGTGCACGCGGCGGTGCTCCGCGCGCTCGGCTGAGCTTCGTCGGCGGCTCAAGCATCGACGGCTCAACCATCGACGGCTCAACCATCGACGGCTAGGGCGAACGGCAGCACGCCCGGTGCCCCGGCCAGCCGCAGCGCTCGGCCCGCCACCGTCATCGTCCATCGCGACGACACGACGTCGTCGACGAGCAGCACGGGACCGGGCGCGGTGGCCAGGGTCGCGGCCAGGTCGGGCCCGACGACCAGCCGCTCCCACACCCCGGCGAGGCGGAAGGCGCTGTTGCCGCCCGTCTCGCCGGTGGGGCCGCCGTCTGCGAGGTCGAGCGCGCCGAGCAGCGGCAGCCGACCGATCTCGGCGAGCCCGGCCGCCACGGACCCGACCAGCCGGCCCCGGCTCCGCGACGGCAGCGCGACCACGCCCACCGGACGCTCCGCCCAGCCCCACTCCGCGAGCACCGACACGCACGCCCGCACCAGCTCCGCGGACGCGGGTGCGTCGTCGCGGAGCACCTCGCGCAGCCGCTGACCCCAGCCCAGGTCGGAGAGCCGGGCCAGCGCGCGCCCCGGAAGCACCGCCTCCTCGGCCGGGATCCGGCCCTTGACCGCCACCCCGAGCCGGTCCATGCCGCTCGGCCACTGGGCTCGTGGCCCGACGTCGACGCCGACCCGAGCCAGCCGCTCGCGGGCGGCGCCGACCACTCGGTCGGGGACGTCGGTGGGGAACCACGACGCCGGCGCACACGTCGCAGCGTCCGCACGGTGCGGCGGTCTCGTCGTCGAGGGTGGTCTGCAGGAACGCCATCCGGCACTCGTCGGCGCCCTGGTAGGCGACCATCAGCTGCTGCTCGTCGCGCCGGGCCGCGGCGACCCGCTCGTAGCGCTCGGCGTCGTAGGTCCACGGCACGCCGGTGGCGGCCCAGCCGCCGCTCGACGCGCTGCACCGCGCCGTCGACGTCGAGCACCTTCAGCAGCAGCTCCAGCCGGGTGCGGCGCACGTCGACCGCGGTCTCGAGCGCGGCCGTCGACAGGGGGCGGCCGGCCTCGGCGAGGGTGCGCAGCACGGCGTCGGCGTGCTCCTCCGTGGGCATCGACACGCTGGCGAAGTAGTGCCAGATGTCGCGGTCCTCGGGCCCGGGCAGCAGGAGCACGTCGGCCCGGTCGGTCGCCCGGCCGGCGCGGCCGACCTGCTGGTAGTAGGTGACCGGGCTGCTCGGCGCCCCCAGGTGCACCACGAAGCCGAGGTCGGGCTTGTCGAAGCCCATGCCGAGGGCGGAGGTGGCCACGACCGCCTTGACGTCGTTGTGCCGCAGGGCGTCCTCGATGCGCTCGCGGTCGGCGGGGTCGGTGCGTCCGGTGTAGGCCGCGACCTCGTGGCCGGCCTCGCGAGAGCGCCGCGGCGACGTCTTCGGCGGCGGCCACGGTGAGGGTGTAGACGATGCCGGAGCCGGGCAGGTCGGCCAGGTGGGCGACCAGCCAGCCGAGCCGCTGCTCCGGCGACATCGAGCGCAGCACGCCCAGCCGCAGCGAGTCGCGGGCCAGGCCCCCCCGCACGGTGAGCACCGGCGCGCCCGCCCACGCCCAGCTGCTCCTCGACGTCGTGCACCACGCGGGCGTTGGCCGTGGCCGTCGTCGCGAGGACGGGCGTGTCGTCGGGAAGCCCGTCGAGCAGGTCGCGGATGCGGCGGTAGTCGGGCCGGAAGTCGTGGCCCCAGTCGCTGACGCAGTGCGCCTCGTCGACGACCAGCAGCCCGCAGCGGCGCGCCAGGTCGGGCAGCTGCTCGTCGCGGAACCGCGGGTTGTTGAGCCGCTCGGGACTGACCAGGAGCACGTCGACGCTGTCGTCGGCCAGCGCCGCGCGGACGTCGTCCCACTCCTGGGCGTTGCCGGAGTTCATCGTCACGGCGCGGATGCCCGCGCGGCCGGCGGCGGCGATCTGGTCGCGCATCAGCGCCAGCAGCGGGCTGATGATCACCGTCGGGCCGGCGCCCTCGGCCCGCCGCAGCGCCGTGGCCACGAAGTAGACCGCCGACTTGCCCCAGCCGGTGCGCTGCACCACCAGCACCCGGTCCCGGTCGGCCACCAGCGCGGCGATCGCCTCGAGCTGGCCGTCCCGGAACTCGGCGTCGGGGCGCCCGACCAGGCTGCCCAGCGCGTGTCGGGCCCGCTCGGCGAGGTCACCCGGCGAGGGGCGGCCGGCCCGGTCGAACGGCGAGGTCTCCGCGGCGGCGGCCGGAGGTGTCGGTGTCGTCATCACCGTCCACCGTAGGTCCCTGCGCCGACGCCTGGTGGGGCGGACGCCCGAGGTGACCAGCTGCTCGCGGGCGGCATGGCACGATCGACGCCGTGAGCGAGCCCAGTGGACCCCCGGCCAGCCGCCCGCCCGCCCGCGGTGCCCGCTACCAGCGGTCGATGGGCGGGATGGCCGGAGCGCTGATCGTCACCGTGCTCGCGGTGGGCGCGTTCGTCGGCTTCCGGGCGCTCAACCGCGACTCCCTCGAGGTCGCCCAGGAGCCGGTGGACTACCTGCCGGTCGTGGCCCAGCTGCAACGAGACGGGTTGCAGCCGGCGTACCCCATGCGGCTGCCCGACGGCTGGGTCGCCACCAGCGTCGACCTGCGGCAGGGCGCCACGCCGTCGTGGGGGTTGGGCATGGTCACCGACGCCGACACCTTCGTCGGGATTCGGCAGGGCGGCGACACCCTCGACGGACTGCTCGGCACCTACGTCGACGAGAACACCGCTGAGGGGGACCCGGCCGCGGTCGAGTCCGAGGTCGCCGTGCAGTGGCGGACGTTCAGCGACGACGGCGGGGACCGGGCGTACGCCGCCCAGGTCGGCGGCCTGCCGCTGCTGGTCTACGGGACGGCCGACGACGCGGACCTGCGGGCACTGCTGGGGTTGTTGACCACCGCGCCCCGCTAGTCGTCGTCCGTTTCGCCCCGGGCGGCCTCGAGGCGCTCGCGGGCCCCGTCGAGCCACTGCTGGCACAGCGTCGCGAGGTGCTCGCCCCGCTCCCAGAGGGCCAAGGACTCCTCGAGGCTCGCTCCGCCGGCCTCGAGGGTGCGGACGACCTCGATCAGCTCCTCGCGGGCCGCCTCGTAGGTCAGGTCGTCGGGCTGCTGGTCAGGCACGCGCTGCTCCCTCGGTGGTGTCGTCGGCGAGGACGGCGAGGTCCTCGGTGCGGTCGATGGTGGCGTGCAGCCGGCCGTCGGCGAGGCGGACGGCCACCTGGTCGCCCGGGGCGGCCCCGGCCACCGACGTCAGCACCGTGCCGTCGGCGCCCTGCAGCACGGCGTAGCCGCGCTGGAGGGTCGCCAGCGGCGACAGGGCGCGGGCCCGGGCCCGCTGGTGGCCGATGTCGTCGGCAGCTCGGTCGAGGGCATGGCCGAGGCTGCGGCGGCCGCGGTCGCGTAGCGCGACCACCTCCTCGCGGCGCGCCCCGACCAGACTGGCGGGGTCGGCCAGCGCCGGCCGCGAGCGCAGGGCGTCGAGGCCCGCCTGCTCGCGAGTCACCAGCTGGGCAAGCACCGACCGGATCCGGTCGCGGGCCCAGGTGACGCCGCGAAGCTCCTCGGCGACGTCGGGGACCACCAGCTTGGCCGCGTCGGTCGGCGTCGACGCGCGGACGTCGGCGACCAGGTCGAGCAGCGGCTGGTCGGGCTCGTGGCCGATCGCGGAGACCACCGGGGTGCGCATCCGGTGGACGGCTCGCACGACCGCCTCGTCGGAGAACGGCAGCAGGTCCTCGACGGAGCCGCCGCCGCGAGCCACCACGACGACGTCGACCTCGGGGTCGCGCTCGAGCCGGTCGAGCGCCTCGATCACCTCGGACGCCGACCGGGTGCCCTGCATCGCGGCGTGGACCACGCGGAACCGCACCGACGGCCAGCGTCGGCGCGCGTTGTCGAGCACGTCACGCTCGGCGGCCGAGCCGGGCGCCGTCACCAGCCCGACGCAGGCGGGCAGGAACGGCAGCGGACGCTTGAGCTCGGCGGCGAAGAGCCCCTCGGCGGCCAGCAGCTGGCGGCGCCGCTCGAGCCTGGCCAGCAGCTCCCCGAGCCCGACCATCCGGATCTCGCGCGCGGCCAGGGACAGGGTGCCGCGGTTGGCGTAGTAGGAGGGCTTGGCGTGCAGCACCACGCTCGCGCCCTCGACCAGCGGCGGGTTGAGGCCGTCGAACAACGCCCGCGCGCAGGTGACCGTGACCGAGATGTCGGCCACCGGGTCGCGCAGGGTCAGGAAGACCGTGCCGACGCCGGGGCGGCGGTTGACCTGGGCGACCTGGCCCTCCACCCAGACGGCGCCCAACCGGTCGACCCAGCCGGCGATCGCGGTCGCGATCTGCCGCACCGGCGCGGGCTGCTGGGGTGAGGTCTGGAGGGCCACAGGCGGAGCCTAGGCCACCGCGCCGACGCGGCCGGTCCGCGAATCGGCGCGCCACCGCGACCCCTCTAGAGTGGCGGGCATGACCACCGACCTCGGAACGCCGCCGGTCCTCACCCGCGAGGAGGCCGACCGCGCCGTCCTGCTCGCCGCTCCCCGTGGCTACTGCGCCGGCGTCGACCGTGCCGTGATCACCGTGGAGAAGGCGCTGGACCTCTACGGCGCGCCGGTCTACGTCCGCAAGCAGATCGTGCACAACAAGCACGTCGTGGCCGACCTCGAGTCCCGTGGCGCGGTCTTCGTCGAGGAGCTCGACGAGGTGCCCGAGGGGCGCACGGTCGTCTTCTCCGCCCACGGGGTCTCGCCCGAGGTGCACCGCCAGGCGGAGACGCGCGGGCTGAAGACCATCGACGCCACCTGCCCCCTGGTGACCAAGGTCCACCACGAGGCGAAGCGCTTCGCGGGGGAGGACTACGACATCCTGCTGATCGGGCACGCCGGTCACGAGGAGGTCGAGGGCACCGCCGGGGAGGCGCCCGACCACATCCAGCTGGTGCAGAGCCCCGCCGACGTCCCCGGCATCGAGGTCCGCGACCCGAGCAAGGTCGCCTGGCTGTCGCAGACCACGCTGTCCGTCGACGAGACGATGGAGACCGTGGCCGCGATCCGCGAGCGGTTCCCGAAGCTGCTCGACCCGCCCAGCGACGACATCTGCTACGCCACGCAGAACCGTCAGCTCGCGATCAAGGAGATCGCCCGCGGTGCCGACCTGGTCATCGTGGTCGGCTCGGGCAACTCCTCCAACAGCGTCCGCCTGGTCGAGGTCGCGCTGGAGGCCGGCGCACGCGCGGCGCATCGGGTCGACGACGCCGCCGAGATCGACGAGGCCTGGCTCGACGGCGTACGCACGGTGAGCGTGACCTCGGGCGCCTCGGTGCCGGAGGAGCTGGTCGAGGGGGTGCTGGACCTGCTGCGGGAACGGGGCTATCCCGACGCCCAGGCCGTGCACAGCGCGGAGGAGAGCCTGATCTTCGCGCTGCCCCCCGAGCTGCGCCGCGACCTGCGCGCCGCGCAGGGCAGCTGAGCGCCGGCATGGCCCGCTTCGTCGACCTGCACCCCGAGAACCCGCAGGCCCGGTTGATCCAGCAGGTGGTCGACGCGCTGCGCGACGACGACGCGCTGATCGCCTACCCCACCGACTCCGGCTATGCGCTCGGGTGCCGGATCGGCAACCGCGACGGGCGTGACCGGATGCTCCGCATCCGCGACCTCGACGAGCGCCACCACTTCACCCTGGTGTGTCACGACTTCGCGCAGCTCGGGCAGTTCGTCCACGTCAGCAACGCGGCGTTCCGCACGATCAAGGCCGCGACGCCGGGGCCCTACACCTTCATCCTGCCCGGCACCCCCGAGGTGCCGCGCCGGCTGCTGCACCCCAAGAAGCGCACCGTGGGCGTGCGGATCCCCGACCACCTGCTCGTGCAGACCCTGCTCGAGGCGTTGGACGAGCCTTTGTTGTCGACGACGCTGATCGTGCCCGGAGAGGACGAGGCGCGCACCGATGGCTGGGAGATCAAGGAGGACCTCGACCACCAGGTCGACCTGGTCCTGGCGTGCGGCGAGGTGATCGCGCAGCCGACCACCGTCATCGACTGGTCCGACAACGCGCCCGAGGTGGCGAGGTACGGCGCCGGCGACGCGACGCGCTTCGAGACCTGGGGCTGAGGGTCGCGGCTCAGCGACGCCGCGACCGCTGTCGCAGCAGCAGGGTGCCGAGGCAGAGCAGGTAGCCCGCGACCAGCGCGCCGCTGTGGGTGGCCAGCCCGGAGACGACGGCCTGGACGACGGAGTCGTCGGGGTGGGCGACCGCCTCGGGAGACACCGCGCCGACCAACGCGAACACGCCGGCCATCATCAGCGGCGGCAGCACCCCGATGGTGAAGAAGCCGTCGGGCCGCACCCAGACGGCCAGCGCCAGGCACAGCACCACGAACCACAGGTCGAAGAAGAGGCTGATCTCGCCGACCAGCAGCAGGTCGAGCACGACCACGGTCAGTGCCACCGCGACCCCCAGCACGACCACCTGACGACCGGGCTCCCGGCCGTGGGTCCACACCGAGGGCGCCGCGGCGCGTGCTCCCGGCACGGGGCCCGGCGGGTTCTCCGCGGGTGCCGCCGGTGGGGCCGGGCTGGACACGTCGGTCACAGGGCCACGCTAGGGCTCGGACCGTCGCCCTCGTGGGCGCCGCGCCGGTCGGCGGAGCGCAGCGGCACCGGCTCGACCGAGCGGGCGGCGGTCTCCACCTGGCGCGGCGAGGGCAGCTCGTCGTCGGTCAGGTCGAGGTCGCCGAACCGCCGCGCGGACACCAGCACCCGGGCCTCGAACGACCCCACGGTCTGGTTGTAGTGGCCCACCGCGGCGTTGAGCGATCGGCCCAGCGCGTCGAGGTGGCCGGTGAGGGTGCCCAGCCGCTCGTGGAGCTCGCGGCCCAGCGCGTGGATCTCCTGCGCCCGGTCGGCCAGCGCCTCGTGGCGCCAGCCGTGGGCGACGGTGCGCAGCAGCGCGATCAGCGTCGTCGGAGTGGCGAGCACGACCTGGCGCGCGGCGGCGTACTCCAGCAGGTCGGGGCTGGTCTCCAGCGCGCCGGCGAGGAAGGACTCCGCGGGCACGAACATCACCACGAACTCCGGGGTCTCGGGCAGGGCCCGCCAGTAGCGCTTGGCGCCGAGAGCGTCGACGTGACGACGCAGCTGGTCGGCGTGGCGGCTCAGGTGGTGGTCGCGCTCGTCGGGGTCGTCGGTGGCGCCGGCGTCGAGGTAGGCGTCGAGCGGGACCTTGGCGTCGACGACGACGTGGCGGTCGCCGGCCAGGTGGACGACCAGATCGGGGCGCAGGGCGCCGTCGTCGAGCCGAGTCTGCTCGGTGAAGTCGCAGCGGGCAACCATCCCCGCGATCTCCACCGCCCGGCGCAGGTGGAGCTCTCCCCAACGCCCGCGGACGTGGGGCCGGCGCAGCGCCGTCGACAGGGACTGGGTCTCACGTCGCAGCAGGTCGGTGGAATGGCGCATGTCGAGCACCTGCTGGGCGAGCTGGCCCTGCCAGGTGGCGCGCTGGTGGTCGAGGTCGCGGAGCTGGTCGCGCAGCCGATCCAGCCCCTCCCGCAGCACCGCCTGGTCGGCGCTGCGTTGATCGAGCTCCGCAGCGAGCGCGGGCTCGCCGCCGCCGTCGGCCCGTGCCCAGAGCACGCCCAGGGCCGCGCCGAGCACCAGCCCGAGCAACAGGCCGGAAGTCAGGGTGAGGAAGTCCATGAGACGCAGCATGGACGAGACCGCCGACAGCCCGATGTCAACAGCGTTGACATCGCCAGTGCCGTGGGCCACGATGCTGGGATGCCTGCCGCGCCCCGGGCCAGACCCGAGCTCTCCCGGGAGCGCATCCTCGATGCAGCCCAGGCGATCATCGACCGTCGTGGGGACGCCGCACTCACGTTCCGAGCCCTCGGCGCCGAGCTCGAGGCCGACCCCACCGCCGCCTATCGGCACTTCACCGACAAGGACGACCTGCTGCTGGCGCTGGCCGACCGGTTGCTGGGGGAGGCCATGGACACGGTGCCCCCGGGGCTCGGCTGGCGGGACACCCTGGCCGCGCAGGCCGTGGCCGTTCACCGCTCGCTGGTGCGCCACCCACGGCTCGCGGTGCTGGTGAGCGTCCGGACCACCCAGGGCAAGCACGAGGCGCGGAGCATCGAGCTGGCGCTCGCGACGTTGGTCCAGGCCGGGTTCGCCATCGACGACGCCGTGCAGATCTGGCGTGGCCTGGCCGACACGATTCTCGCCTGGGCAGGCTTCAGCGCGGCGTACCTCAGCCTGCCCGAGGAGGTCCGGAGCCGCGACGCGGCCTGGACGACCTCCTACCGGAAGCTGCCCGGCGACAGGTATCCGCAGATCGCGGCGGCTCGTCCGTACCTCGACGACGACTTCGACGCCTTCCCGCTGGCCGTCGACCTGCTGCTCGACGGGATCTCGGCCCGTGTCCCCACCACCCCGAAGGAGAAGTCATGACCCACGAGATCACCCGGCGAAGCCTGCTCGCCGGCGTCGCGGCCACCGGCGCGAGCGCCGGCCTGGGCGCGCTGCCCTCGGGCGCGAGCGCGGCGTCCCGACGCAGGGCGAGCACCCTCATCCACGGCGCCCGGGTCTTCGTGGGTGACCGCCGGCACCCGGTCGCCGACGCTGTCGCCATCGGTGGCGACGGCCGGATCCTGGGCGTCGGCAGCGCTCGGAGCCTGCGCCGGTTCTGGTCGCACCGGACCGAGCTGGTCGACGCCCACGGCGGCACGGTCATGTCAGGCATCCATGACGGCCACGCGCACCCGATGTATGCCGGCCTTCGCGGGCTGAACCCGTCGTTGGACGATGCCGAGCTCAGCGGCGCCGAGGTACAGGCGCTCGTCACGACGTTCCTGCAGGACGCGGGCTACGGCGGCGAACCCGACTCCTGGCTCGTCGTCGAGGCTTGGAACCCGGCCGGCACCCCGACCGACACGCTGCCGCACAAGGCGATCCTGGACGCGCTCGCCACCTCGCGCCCGATCGCGCTGAACGGGTCGGACGGCCACAACCTGTGGGTCAACAGCCGCGCCCTGGCCATGGCCGGCATCGACGCCGGCACCCCGGACCCGACCGGCGGCGAGATCGTCCGGGACGCCGGCGGCGAGCCCACCGGCGTGCTCAAGGACGAGGCCCAGGGACTGGTGCGCGCCCTGATCCCCGATCCCACGCCGGACCAGATGTACGCCGCATTCGCCGGTGCCTTCGCCCAGATGGCTGCCGGCGGCATCACCTCGATCCTCGATGCCTGGGTCGACCCGTGGCAGCTGGACTTCTACGAATCGCTGGCCGGCAACGGCGACCTGCGGCAGCGTGTGGTGCCGGCGCTCCTGGTCACCACCGAGCGCGTCTCCTCGCCGAGGTCGGTGCTCGCCGAGGTGCGCGCGGCGGCGCGACGCTATCGCGACGTACCCCACCTCCGGTTCGGCACCGTCAAGGTCTTCATGGACGGCGTGATCGAGTACCCCGCCCAGACCGCGGCCCTGCTGGAGCCCTATCTGGACGGCAACGGGGTCCCGACCGACAACTACGGCGACCTCTACCTCACCGGCGACACGCTCGGCGGCCTCGCCACCGTCCTGGATCGCGCCGGCTGGCAGGTGCATGCCCATGCCATCGGCGACGCCGCGGTGCGCGCGGCGCTCGACGGCTACCAGATCGCCAGGCGCGTCAACGGCCGCCGCAACAACCGTCACACGATCGCCCACCTTCAGCTCGTGCACCCCGACGACTACCGGCGCTTCGCCCGGTTGGGCGTCATCCCCGACATGCAGCTGCAGTGGGCGACCCGCAACGTGTGGACGATGGAGGCCCTGCTGCCGTTCATCGGGCCGGAGCGGCACGCGCGCATGTATCCCGCGCGCAGCATGCACCGGGCCGGGGCCCGGCTGGCCGGCGGCTCGGACTGGCCGGTGGATCCGCTGTTCCCCTGGAACCAGGTGCAGAGCGCCATCGACCGGTTCGGCCTGTACGGCGAGGGAGAGCCGCTGAACCCGGAAGAAGGGCTCACCCGTCTCCAGTCCTTGCGGATGCACACCAGAGCCTCGGCCTTCCAGCTGCACCAGGAGCGGATCACCGGCACGGTCGAGCCCGGGAAGTACGCCGACCTGGTCCTGCTCGACCGCGACATCACGACCTGCCCTGTCTCGGAGATCCACCAGGCGACACCGCAGCTGACGATGGTCGCCGGCAACCCGACGTTCGACATCGGCACCACGGCCGGCCGGGCGACCGCCCGGTCGATGACCGCCCGCGCGGCGGCCGCCGACGCCATCGGGCGCGGCAGGCTCAGCCACGACACCCTGGCGGGCCGGACCAAGGGCTGCCCCTGCACCGCGGGCGGCCGCCACTAGGCGCCCGCTCAGCCGAGGTCGACGACCACCGGGGCGTGGTCCGAGGCGCCCTGCCCGGCGCGCTCGTCGCGGTCGATGAAGGCGCCCGTGACCCGCGCCGCCAGCGGCGGGTTGGCGAGCACGAAGTCGATCTTGAGGCCGCGGTCGCGCTCGAAGCGCTGGCGGTAGTAGTCCCAGTAGGTGTAGCCGTGGGCGTGCGCGCGGGTGACCTCGGTGTAGCCGTCGTCGAGGAACGCCTGGAACGCTGCCCGCTCGGCGGGAGTGACGTGGGTGCTGTTCTTGAACTGCGCGGGGTCGAAGACGTCGTCGTCGGTCGGGCAGATGTTCCAGTCGCCGACCAGCGCGACCTCCGGCCCGGCGAGCCACCCGCGGGCGGCCTCGCGGAGCCGCGCGAGCCAGTCGAGCTTGTAGGCGTAGTGAGGATCGTCGGGCTTGCGACCGTTGGGGACGTAGAGCGACCACACCCGGACGCCGCCGCAGCTCGCGCCGATCGCCCGGGCCTCGGGGGCGGCCGGGTCGCCGTACGGCGGCATGCCGGGGAAGCCGACCTCGATGTCGTCGAGACCCACCCGGCTGACCAGCGCGACGCCGTTCCACTGGTTGACGCCGGCCACCGCGACGTCGTAGCCCAGGGCGTGCAGGCCCATCAGCGGCAGCTGGTCCTCGCGCGCCTTCGTCTCCTGCAGCGCGAGCACGTCGACGTCGTGGCGCTGCACGAACGCCTCGACGCGGTCGATGCGGGAGCGGAGGGAGTTGACGTTCCAGGTCGCGAGGCGCACGGGTCGAGACTAGGGCCCCCCTTCTGACGGGCGCCCTCAGACCAGGAAGGGGGCGACCGGCTCGGGGGTCACCGCCGCCGCCACCGCGACGGCTCGGGCGAGCGGCAGGTCGGTGACGATCACCCGCTCGCTGCCCGCCGCCGTGGTCGCGACGAGGGTGGCCAGCCCGCGACGCCGCTGGAAGAAGGACTGCTGCACGACCCACCCGATGACGCCGTCGCGCTCGAGGACCGTGCGCCGGCGCGTCACGGAGGGCGCGCCCGCCACGAGATGGGTGGGGGTGAGCAGGTGGCCGAGGTGGCGGTACGACGCCTCCGCGGCGGCCGCGGACAGCGGAAAGACCAGCACCGCGAGGACCAGCAGCCAGCGCGGCCAGTCGAGCGCCAGCGTCGCGGCGACGATGCCTCCGGCGGCGAACACCGCGGGCCACTGCGCCTGGATGTGCTGACGCCGGCGGGCCCGGGGGCCGTGCGGCCGCAGCGGCTCCGTCAGCGCGTCGTCGGCGCCGAGCACCTGGTGGCCGACCTCCTGGCAGACCTCCCGCGGCGACGGCGGCAGGACCTTGGTGGTGCCGCCGTCGCCGACCCCCGTGGCCAGCGTCGCCAGCTCGGCGCCGTCGACCAGCCGCAGCAGCAGCGGCTCGGTGAGCTCCACGCCCCGGACCTTCACCTCCTCGACGCTCACCGAGCGGGTCGTGAACAGCCCGTAGGTGAGGTGCAGCGAGCCGTGCTCGCGGGTGAGCGAGAGGTTCCACCACTGGATGACGTAGCCGGCCACGGAGATCACCAGCCATCCCGCCAGCGCGGCTGCGGCGACGACCCCCGCCACCAGCGGGACAGCGAACGACCGCGCCCACTGCCAGGCCGAGTCGGCTCGCTCCGGGTCGAGGAACGGCAGCGAGTCGCCGAACTGCGACAGCACACCGAGCACGCCCGCCACCACCGCCAGCCGGGAGAGGCTGAACGGCGCGAACCGCAGCCACGACCAGTCGATGCGCGCCAGCACCTGGGCTGGGGGCGGCGGGGCGGCCGCGGGGGTGGGCGCTTCTTGCTGTTTGGGTCCAAACACCGGGATTCCCGGGCCGGAACCTGTCGTTTCTGCCCATTCGCCGCCCTCAGCCGGCTCGGGAGCGGACCCCGAGCCCACGCTGGTACGCCGACCCAGCAGCGCCGCCCGGAGCGCGGCGGCCTGGTCGCTGGCGAGCGCGTTGAGCTCGATCCGGGTGTCGTCGACCCCGGTGCCGATCAGCACCTTCGTCAGGCCCAGGATCCGGTGCAGCAGCGTGGACTCGAGGTCGACGCTGCGCACCCGGTCGAGGGGGGCGGTGACCTGCTGACGGTTGAGCAGACCGCTGCGCCTGATGAACTGGGTATCGGTCATCCGGAAGCCCGTCGTGAGCCACGGCAGCACCCCCAGGAGCAAGGGGACCGCGAGCGCGGGCACGATCAGCCAGGGCGGCATGCCGCCGCCCGAACCGCTGATGCCAAGCACCGCGATGACCAGCGGCACGGCGAACTGCTTGAGCGACTGGAGGGGGCCGAGCAGCAGCATCCGGACGTCCAGCCTCTGCCACTCCGGCTCGGCAGGCTCTCCGGGCGCCACGCCTGCCGCGGACTCCGGAGTGTGCGGCAGGTCAGCCGGAGCCGGCAGCGGCACCGGCGCCTGCCCGACCGGCGGGGGAGGCGGCGGCCAGCCCGGCGGCGGCGCACCCGGCGGCGGCCCACCCGGCTGCGGGGGCGGCGGCCCGACCGGCGGTGGCCACCCCGGCGTGGGAGGCGGCTCACTCACGTGGCGTCACCCTCGGACGACCCGGTGATCTCGGTCAGCTCGGCGACCACGCGCCGGGCGACCTCGGCGTCCAGGCAGTCGATGCGCACCGGTCCCGCGGCGGAGGCGGTCGTCACGGTGATCGAGGACAGCCGGAACAGCCGCATCATCGCCCCCTGGTGGGAGTCGACGGTCTGCACCCGCGACAGCGGAGCGATCCGCTGCTCGCGCGACAGCCAGCCCGACCGGGTGAAGATCGCGGTGGGCGTCACCTCCCACCGGTGGACGCGGTAGCGCACCTCCGGCATCACCACGATCCGCACCAGCGTGGCCAGCACGACCAGCAGCGCCACCGGGCCGACGTACCACGGCCGCCCCTCGGGCAGTTGCCCCAGCGCGACGAAGCCCACCCCGACGATCACCCAGAGCACGAGCGACCCGAGCACGGCCGAGGTGCGCCAGAAGGCGACGGCGCGCGGCGAGACCAGGTGAGCGGGCTCGCGCAGTGCGGCCTCGACGGGCTCACGGGTGACGTCGGGCAGGTCGTCGACGGCCGGCTCCGGCGTCGTGCTCTCCTCCATGTCCCGAGCCTGTCACACCCGCCGAAGGGCAGGGACGCACTGCCGGCCGCCGCCGCACGACGTACGCCGTTTCGGCCTGGCCGCTCGCCCGGCCCTAGACTCCCGGCCCGTGGCTCTCACCATCGGCATCGTCGGTCTCCCCAACGTGGGCAAGTCGACCCTCTTCAACGCCCTGACCAAGAACGACGTGCTGGCGGCGAACTACCCGTTCGCCACGATCGAGCCCAACGTCGGCGTCGTCGGGGTGCCCGACCCGCGGCTGGCCGTGCTGGCGGGGATCTTCGGCTCCGAGCGGATCCTGCCCGCCACCGTGGAGTTCGTCGACATCGCCGGCATCGTGCGCGGCGCCTCGGAGGGCGAGGGGCTGGGCAACAAGTTCCTCGCCCACATCCGCGAGTCCGCCGCGATCTGCCAGGTGACCCGCGTCTTCCGCGACGAGGACGTCACCCACGTCGACGGCAAGGTCGACCCCGCCTCCGACATCTCGACCATCCAGACCGAGCTGATCCTCGCCGACCTGCAGACCTTGGAGAAGGCGATCCCGCGGCTGGAGAAGGAGGCCAAGGGCAAGAAGGAGCTGCTCCCGGTCGTCGCCGCCGCCAACGAGGCCCGGGAGGCCCTGGAGGCCGGCACCCCGGTCATCGCCGCAGACCTCGACCGGGGTCTGCTGCGCGAGCTCTCCCTGCTCACCGCCAAGCCCTTCCTCTACGTCTTCAACTGCGACGCCGACGAGCTCGCCGACGAGGAGCTCAAGCAGACGATGCGCGACCTCGTCGCCCCGTCGGAGGCGATCTTCCTCGACGCGAAGTTCGAGGCCGAGCTGGTCGAGCTCGGCGACGACGAGGAGGCGCTGGAGATGCTGCACGAGCTCGGCGTCGAGGAGCCCGGGCTCGAGGTGCTCGCCCGGGTCGGCTTCGACACCCTCGGCCTGCAGACCTACCTCACCGCCGGCCCCAAGGAGGCCCGCGCCTGGACCATTCGCCAAGGCGCGACGGCCCCTGAGGCCGCCGGCGTGATCCACACCGACTTCCAGAAGGGCTTCATCAAGGCCGAGATCGTGTCGTACGACGACCTGGTCGCCGCCGGCTCGATGCTCAAGGCCAAGGAGGCCGGCAAGGTCCGGATGGAGGGCAAGGACTACGTCATGCAGGACGGCGACGTGGTGGAGTTCCGCTTCAACGTGTGAATCGGCGCGTTTGCGCAGGTCAGAGGGGGTGTGACCCCTCCAGTCCGCACAGAGTCCGCAAGAATTTCAGCAGCATGGGCTTGATGGGGCTGTTTTGAGGTGCTTAATCTCCAGCCGCGGCGCCACCAACTGGCACGTCTGTGACGTGACCCCTTGGCGGCGGAAGGCAGGCGCAGGTGTCCGGTGGACGGCGGTGGCCCAACTCCTGCTGCGCGGCGGGGGGTTAGTGCCCGCTCGAGCGGGCACTAACCCCCAAGAACGACGCAGGAGATGGGCGCCGAGCGCGGTGGCAGGGGCGCGCTGGCGGGGAGGACGCCTGTGCGGGCACCTCACCAGCCGAAGCGCACCACGCCCACTCTGGGCGAAAAGGGACACGTCTCCGGGCCCCAGGCGTGAGGCGCCGGGCGACAATCATCACCACGCTGCGGGGTGCAAGCTCACGAGCGGTGGCTGCGCCACAGATCGTCTTCGAGCGATGACTGGTCGTGAAGTCCTTGCGAGGCGGACATGATCGACTCCGCTGCCTTCCTCGTGCGGTCCTCGGCGGTCGGCCAGAGGTGGGCGTAGGTGTTGAGGGTCGTCGTCGCCTTCGCGTGGCCGAGCGAGCGCTGGACGGTCACGACGTCGCACCCGGCGGCGATGAGGCCGGAGGCGTAGAAGTGCCGCAGGTCGTGGAGCTTGATGCCGGACAGCCCGGCGTCGCGCAGCGTCTTGCGCCACCAGTAGCCGACGGTGTTCTGGTGCGGTGGGTCGTCGCCCTCCCCGGCGAAGAGCCACCGATCCTTGCCGGTGGTGCCGTGAGCGGTGACGTGTTCGGCGAGCACGTTGACGAGGCTGTCGGCGAGGTAGACGACGCGCTCTGAGCCGTACTTCGGCGCCCGTACGTCGATCGCCCCGCCGTTGACGCGCTGCACCTGGCGGGAGACCTTGAGCGACTTGCGGAGGAAGTCGACGTCGCCGAGCTGGACCCCGGCGGCCTCGCCCAGCCGCAGGCCGGCGAACGCGCAGAGGGCGATGAACGGCTGGAACCGTTCGTCGGCCACGGCCATGAGCTGCCCCACCTCCTCCGGAGTGGGGATCGACATGGCGACGTCCGCGCGACGGCCGCGGGGGAGGCGTACGCCGTCGGTCGGGTCGGAGCCGATCACCCGGTCCTTCACGGCGGCGCGGAACACCGACCTGACGTTGACGTACCGCGTCTTGATCGTGCCGGGGGCGAGCCCGGCGGCGTTCATCTGCTTGATCCAGGTCTCGACGTCCGAGCGCCGGACCTGCTTCATCGGCTTCCCCGCGAAGGGCACGGATCTGGCCGCCAGCGACATCGCGAGCACGGTGCCGGGTGCCCAGACCTGGCGGGCCGACCACTCGCCGAAGAACGCCGCGAACGTGATCCGGCCGGCCTTGGGATCGGCGTACGTGCCGGTGACCACCGCCGAGGTGACCTGGTCCAGCCACTGCTGGGCGTCGATCTTGCGGTCGAAGTGCCGCGAGTGCTCCTTGCCGGACTCGTCGCGGTACCGCGCCCGCCACTTGCCGTTGGCTCGCTTGGCGATGTTTCCCGCCATGGTGATGCTCCTTCCAGGATCGCTCCATCGTCTCTCTGAGATCCGACGGCGGGGCAGGGTCAGCGGTGGTTCTGGGGACGGTTGGTCTGCTCGGTGAGCCAGAGGACGAGGTCGGCGCGCCAGTAGCGGACGTGGCGGCCGACCTTGAAGCTGCGGGGTCCGGCGCCGAGGTGGCGCCAGTAGCGCAGGGTGCCTTCGGGGACGCGGAGGAAGCCGCAGGCTTCCTGGAGGGTGAGCATCTCGTCGCCGGGGTTCTTCGGGGGCGGCGGTTGTCGTCGGGGTTGATCGGCTGTGCGGTCATGGTGGTGCTCCTCGCTGGTCGATGAGGCCAAGCGGTTCTCGACCTCACCCAGTAGGTGCGCATGCGCTTCCAATCGATGATCAGCGATATTCTGTGGCTGTGTACCCACCGAAGACGGTCATCGAGGTCGCCCGCAGGGCGCGGTGCGTCGCAGCGCGAGCTGGCGCTGTGGGCGGGCACGCAGCAGTCGTCGATCTCGGAGTACGAGTCGCGCCGCAAGTCCCCGACCTTGGAGGTGGTGGAGCGGCTCTTGGCGGTCGCCGACTTCGAGCTCGCGATCAAGCCGGTCGTCGTCTTCGAGTCCGGCGAGGACTCCGAGATCGGCCAGTACGTCGTGCCGGAGCGGCTGTGGTCGGTGCCGATGCCGGACTGCTTCAGCAAGATCCAGGTGCTGGGGGTACTGTTCGAAGTCGCGGCGAGCCGCGGGTGTGGGACCTGTCGGTCGAGGCCGAGCGCATCGACTACTACGAGTGGGTCATCGTGCGCGGCGTCGCCGCAGCTGATGCTGGAGTCGGTCGACGGGATCCTGTTGATGCAGGTCTGGGAGCGCTGAACCTCCCCGACGTGATCCGCGAAGCGTGGCAGCCGGTGATCGACGCGGCGACCGCCTCGCAGGACATGGCGCCGCGTGACCCGGCGGATTCAGCGCGTGGCTCGCCAAGGAGATCGGCGTCGAGTGGCGGCCGATCCGCAGGCGGCAGCTCGCTGCCTCAGAAGCCGATCCCGCTCGCGGTGCCGGCGATCGGTCGTGCGCGGCTCCGGCCAGCGGGCTGACGACGCGCTGGGGGCCGTAGCGGTCGATCGCGTCGAGGGCCCGCCGCTTGGCGTGGGCGGGGCCGAGGTCGGCGCGGTCGCGGCCGAAGACGTCGACCCACTGCTGCCGGGCGTCCTCGACGGTCTCGGCGACGAGGTGCGCGGTGTTGCTGTGCGCGGCCACGGGTCATCGCGACGTACGCCGCCGCGGCGCCGGTGGTGTCGCCGATGGCGACGTGGGCGCGGTCGACGGTCTCGCCCTGGGCTCCGTGGACGGTGGTGGCGTAGGCGAGCTCGACGAACCGGGTCGCGTACTCCGCCGGGATCTACCCGATCGCGTCCGCGGCCGTGAAGGATCAGGCTGCCGTCGTCGCCGATGCCGGTGACGGTCCAGGTCTGGCGGTTCGCGACCCGCGAGGTCGGGGTCGTTGCGGCGGGTGGCGACGCGGTCCCCGAGCCCGATCCGTTCGCCGCGAGCGGTCACCATCGGTCGGCCGAGTCGCCCGTGGCGTGGTCGTGGCGCGGCGCTGGTCGCGGATGGCGGCGTTGAGGTTGGCGACCTGCTCGCGGGTGTCGGCGATGACGAGGTCGCCGGCCGCGCCCGCCTCGGCGAGGGCGGCGGTGCGCTCGACGTCGCTGGGGTGGACGACGATCGACCCGCGGCGATGCAGCGCGTCGAAGACGGCGGCGGGGTCGTCGCCGGTGCGCATCCGCAGGGAGAGCGCGGCGTAGTCGGGGTCGGTGAACCGGTGCACCTTCTCCAGGGTCACGACCGCGGTCGGGTGGGCCCAGGCGAGGGCGTGGTCGAGGACGCCGCCGCGTCCGACCGCCGGGAGCTGGTGCCGGTCGCCGACGAGCGCGACCCGCGCCCCGGTCTCGTCGGCGATCGTCAGGAGCGCGCGGGCGGTGTCCTGGTCCAGCATCCCCGCCTCGTCGACCAGCAGCAGGTCCCCGGGTCGCAGTCGGGCGGCCGGGTGCGGGTGTGGCGTCGGGGCGCCGGGCCCAGTGCCCGTCGTCGTCCCAGCGCCAGCCGTGCTGGTGGATCAGCCAGGCGGCCGAGTGCCCGTCGGCGCCGGTCTCCGCGGCGGCGACCTCGGCCGCCTTCAACGTCGGCGTCACCACCACCAGCCGATGCCCCTGTCGCGCCAGCAGGTCTCGCGTCGACCTCAGCGCGGTGGTCTTGCCTGCACCGGCCGCGCCCTCCACGACCACCAGCGGGCCGTCGCCGGCCAGGGCGCCGACGACGGCGGCCTGGGTCGGGTCGACCCGCGCCAGCCCGCGCCCGTTGCAGCCGGACCCGCCTGGCGGGCGTGCTCGGCGCGGCGGGCGAGGCGGCGGACGAGGTCCGCCTCGACCGTCGAGCACCTGCTGGCGAGGTCAGCGAGCGGACGTGTTCGGGCACGTCGGGCGAGGTGAGCAGCCGGACACAGCGTGCGGCGGCGCGGGCGGTGACGTCCTCGGCGAGCTCGATCCGCGCCGCGGGCTCGGCGACCAGGTTGGTCTGGGCCAGCAGGACCTCGACCTTGCCCGCGGATGTCGGCGGCGTTCCACGCCGACCGCTTCGCCCCGAGCTGCGAGATCGACCCAGTCCGCGGCCCCGTCGCGGTCGATCCAGCCCGACCTGGGTCGCCTCGAGCACGGCTGGGGCGGCCGGGTCGCGGTAGCCCAGGGCGCGCAGCTCGTCGTTCCACCGCGCGACCAGCTCCGCGCCGTCCGTCGGGACGACCTTGTCCGGCCGGGCATCGGCCCACGCCCGCCGATCCCACGCCTCGCGCAGCCGCGGCCCCGGTTCCTCGCCGGGATGCTCGCGCCGCCACTCGGCTTCGTACCGGTCGATGTTGCGGTGGATCTGACCGGTCCGGGCGCTGAACGCCCCGACGTACGGCGCGAGCTGCTCGATCTCCCCGGTCTCGGCGTCCAGGGTGAAGCCGCGTGCGGCGAGGACCGCCCGGAACTCCGGGTCGGTGGCGACGGCGGCGTGCCCGATGCCGTTGATCGCCTCGATCATGTCGCGCACACCCGACCGAGTGCAGACCCCGCCACGCGCCGGCGGCGAAGACGCGGGCGTTGATCTGGAGGTGCAGATGGCGGTGCGGGTCACCGGCCCGCGACGTGTAGTGCCGGATCACCGCGGCCTCGATCTGCTCGACCGGCACCTGCACCTGGCGTCCGCGCGGTCCGACCCGGGTCGTCGCGTGCTGGGCGACCCAGCCGACGATCTCGGCGGCGGCCCTGTCCTGCGCCGCGTCCAGCGCGGCCGAGACTGTCGGGATGCAGCGCGGCGGCCAGCGACCAGGTCTTCGGGTCCGTTGACGGTGACCTCGACGAACCGCAACGCGTTCGCGTCCTCGCGAAGCCGACCCTTCGTGCGCTCCGGTGTCGACGATCGATCCCGGCGACCCACTGCTCGTAGGCGTCGCCGTCCATCGATCCGCTCGCGGTCGACGCCGTCCGGGGTCGGCGACGAGCCGCATCGCGACGCCGCGTGCCCTCGCCGAGGTAGTAGTCATCGGCGCGCGAGCGATCGCGCTCGACGTAGGCCCGCGCGGCCTTCGCTGCGCCGCGGTAGAACTTCACGCCGCCGTGCACCCGGACCACCGCCTCCACGACGTCCGTCGACAACCAACGGACCCCTAGAAATGCCGCGTGGGCCGCCCGATCACGGGCGACCCATCTACGAACCTTCGTAGCATGCGTGCCGACTGAAGTGGGGCGCGGATCGAGGCCAGAAGGCGGCGATCTGGAGGAGATTATGGGAGCCGTGAGAAGCCAACGGTGATCAATGGTTGGGGCTCAGCAAGGCGAGTGAGGGCCTATCGAAATCGATAGGGACGCGCGGCGGGCTTGAGCGAGAATGCGCGCATGGAGACAGTCACCCTCTGGCGCCCGACGGGCCCCAAGGAGCTCGCGCTCGTTGAGGCCTCGGGCTGGCGCGAGTGGCCACCGCGACTGCCGGACCAGCCGATCTTCTATCCGGTGTTGAACGAGGACTACGCCATCCGGATCGCCCGCGACTGGAACGTGAAGGCGAGCGGCGTCGGCTACGTGACCCGCTTCGATGTCGAGAAGGACTACCTCGACCAATACGACGTCCAGCAAGCCGGCGGCCAGACGATCCTGGAGTACTGGATCCCTGCCGAGGAGCTGGAGGAGTTCAACGCACACATCGTTGGCCCGATCGAAGTGGTTCGCGAGTTCCGATGACCGAATACGACGTCACACCCGAGCAGGCCTCTCACGGCCGGGACATTCCGGATCGCGATCTGCCGATACTCGCTGCGCAATGGCTGGTCGACGGATACGACTCGCCACTTCTGCGGGAGATGGCGTCGCTGACGTCCAATCAGGCGCTGGAGGGGCAAGTCCGTCTCGCCGACGTGCTGGCTGAGCTCGGCTATCCGATCCGTGGGGTCCGCTCGCCGTACGAGGAACTTCCTTGGCGTGGCCAGTGGGAGGGGATCTGGTGGGCCGTCGATCGGATGGATCGCACTCATCGGCCCTACGCGTCGGCGCAGTACGTTCTCGAGATCGTCGGCGATCACGAGGACCTCTGGGAGCCAGCGGGAGGCGAGAGCCTAATGGGGATGCTGCGGACTTGGGATGAGAATCCGAGTCAGCGGTCGGCTATCGACGAGAAGATGCGCGAGTATCTCCGCGGCCTTCACGAGGATGATGTGCCGCCCCTCGGGCTGCCGGAGAGGCGGGACGAGTGACGAGCCATTGGCGGGTTCCGATCGAGCGGCTCTGGGCTGAGCATCTGGCTCGGTCGTTCCCGGCTGAGCTTCGAGGCGTGGAAGTCGGCGGCGTCGAAGTTGTCCTGCTTGATTCGGACATCGCCGGCTACGTATCGACCTGGCTTTCGTCCGGCGGGCTCACCGGCGGGGCGCATCCGATCCTGGCGCAGTGCATGGACGAGGCGTACCGCGTATCGAGGCTACTGGTCGATTCGACTGACGCCGCGTACTTCGAGGGCCTGGGGAACCTGGCGGACGCAGTCCTCGGCGCAGAGGAAGTCCGAGAGTTTGCGCCACCGCGAAGTTATCTGGCTTGCAGGTGGAGCCACTCTGCCGCTGACGAGCCCACAGTGATCCTCGCCGAGCTCGACGCGGCGCGCTACGAGGTTCGCAAGATCCACCAGTTCGCCGATGGCCGCCTGGAGCGCGCGGACCGAATCACAGAGGCGAGCACTTCGCTGAGCTGGGAGCCGACGCCGAGCGTGGCGGAGATCGCGGCGAACGATGACTTCGAACTCGTCGATCTCGATGCGGACACGTTCGAGGCGAACTGGCGACAGGCGGTTCCAGTCGGGCTCCCTGTGCTCGTCATCGACGGCGACCGGTTCGACGACTTCGAAGGCTTCGTGGCGCGGTTCTCGGCGCTCCTGGCGGACTTCGAGTGGAACGGCAGCCTAGACGCGTTCAACGACATCCTGCGGGGTGGGTGCGGAACTCCGGACGGCGGGTTCGAGTTGCGTTGGTTGAACTCGTCGCGTTCGCGTGAGGCGCTCGGCTGGCCCGCGACTGTGCGGTGGCTTGAGGGCACACTCGCCCGATGCCACCCGTCCAACGTGCCAGCGGTGACCGCCCAACTAGAGGCGGCTAGGCGGGGCGAGGGCACCACGCTCTTCGACTGGATCGTCGAGATCGTCGAAGCCCACGGCGTCGGCGGCAGGGAGGCGGAGGACAGCGTCGTGCTGCGACTGCTGTAGCGAGCGCGCGTCGATGGAACTACTTCCTCATCTCCCGGCGTCGTTTCGCGACTCCGTGGCAGTACCCGTCCCAGGCCGGCGCCAATCTCGGTCGCAGGCGCGGTCGCTGTTGAGTGAGGATGGGCCGCATGGATCGGGGCGACGCCACCCGGGAGCCGCTTGAAGTCGCGCTCAACGAGTCCGACGTGGTCGGAGTTCGGCTCGATCCCGCCAGGGCGTACGTCGACGTACTGCTGCAGGTGATCGCGCTTCCAGAGTCCGGCCCGCTCGCGAAGGACGGTCGCCGGATCATGCGGCTCATGCGGCCCGCTGAGTTGCGGTTCATGCTGCGGCGAGATCCGGTCGGCGAGCAGGCCGCGACCGAGCCGGCCATCCCTCTGGCTGACGAGGCTGCAGTCGAGACCTTCTTCGACTCGCTCGCCTGGGGCGGTTCGATCTACGGCTGGCGCTTCTTCGATGAGCCCGGACTGACCAGACACTGGCCAGCGGATCCGAGCCTCCGCATCCCAGTTCGGACCGAAGGTGGCGCGCACTCCTTCTACTGGTTCAACGAGTGCGGCGTCGAGAGGGACGGCGAGACCGATTCCTTCTGTATCGAGGGCACGGTCACCTTCGACGACCTCGTGGTGTTCGATGCCGAGGAGCGCGAGATTCCCATCGAGACGTTCATCGCTGACGGCGTTCGGCAATGGGACGCGCTCTATGCCCGCGATGCCCGCCTCAGCGTCGAAGCGCAACGCCAAGCGCAAATGGGCGCGCCGAAGTGGAGGGAGTGGGCTGTCGGCAGCCAGTCGGCGATGGGTCCGGGGTGACACCCGGGCTCAACGGCCCCGGAATCGGCCCGACGGAACGGATCAATGCCCCGGCGCGCCCGGAGGAGGGACCGGCGTACGGTCTTGCTAGAGCGCAGATCGGCCTCGAAGAGTTGTTCGTCGGAGGGCGCCGACGCCGGGTCTGGGGTATCGCACTGCTGCTATCGGGCCTCGCGTTCGGCGCGATCGGCAACCTCCTGCTTTGGCCGCCTAGTTCGATCTGATCGATCGTCGGTGCGAGCGTTGCGCCTCGTGGTGGGATGCACGCACGGCTCTTGGACGAATTTGAGGCATGGCTGGCTTCGCGCGGGCTAGCCCGTCTTACCGAGAGGATTCTCTCAAGATGTTTCTCATTATTGACTTCAAGGACTGAATGACTAAAATGAGAAACATGCCAGCCACAAGCCCGTACACGAGCCCCGAGCAGCAGGCGGACCTCGAACGCCTGGGCGCCCGGCTGCGCGAACGCCGAAAGGCCCTCGGTGTCACGGTAGTCGCCTGTGCCGAAGCTGCTGGCGTTTCGCGTGTCACCCTGCACAGGATCGAGGCAGGCAACCCCTCGGTCACGATCGGCGCCTACATCAACGTTGCAGCCGCACTCGGACTTCACCTCGTCGTCCCGATCCTCGACGCGCCAGCAGCAGAACCGGCGACGATCACGGTCGGCGACTACCCCGGCCTGCGCACGCTGGCCTGGCAGACCGACGCCGGCACCACCATCACCGAGACAGAGGCACTCAACCTCTACGAACGCGGCTGGCGACACCTCAACCAGGAGACGCTGACCGACCACGAGAAGGCGTTCATCCAGCACCTCGCGGACACCTACAGCAACGGGAGGCTCCTTGTTTAGGCGGCTGCACCACCAACGGGTGGCCGAGGTGCTGTCGATGCTCGACGCACCGCTCCTGGCCGAGCACAACTGCTGGTTCGGAGGCGGCACCGCGATCGTCCTCGCCAACGGTGAGTTCCGCGAGTCGGTCGACATCGACTTCCTGGTCTCCGACCAGCAGTCCTACCGCGAGCTGCGCCAGATCGTCAGGGACCATGGGCTCGACGCTCTGGCTACCCGCGAACTGGACCTGGGTCGAACACCCTCTGTTGACGGTTACGGCATCAGGACCTCGGTGCTCGTTGCGGGGGTTGCGATCAAGTTCGAGATCATCCACGAAGGTCGCATCGACCTCGACACTCCCTCCCCGGACGATGAGATCTGCGGCGTACGGATCCTGACGCGAACCGACCAGGTCGCAACCAAGCTGCTCGCCAACGACGACCGCTGGGCAGACACGTCGACGTTCAGCCGCGACCTCATCGACCTGGCCATGATGAAACCCGACACCACCGCCCTGAAGGCCGGCGCACGCAAGGCGGTCGATGCGTACGGCAAGACGGTCGGCGAGAGCCTCAACAAGGCAGTCACCTACCTCCAAGATCGCCCGCAACGTCTCGACGAATACATCCGCGCACTCAAGATCGACGCGCCCCGAGCAGTTGTCTGGCAGAGCATCCGCGACCTGTCCGCAAGATGCGCGAAGATCGAAGGTCTAGGTCGGCGCTCGGACTAGCCTGACCGTCCATCGGTCCGCAAATAGTCCACAAGAAGTCCGGCGGAGCCCCATCGTCGCCGACGACGTCCAATCGGTATGGAGAACGCGTTTCCGCAGTTCAGACTGTGTTTTTTTGGCCTCAGCCAACCATGGTCGACAACAGCCGAAACACCCGGCTTTCGTTCCGCTTCGGTGTCTAGCGTCGTCGGGAATCGCTAGTCCGCGTCGGAGATCATTGGCGCGGAAGGTCTCGCCGGCCCGCAAGCAGTCCGCAGGGAGCCAGGCGAGATCGACGATCGTCGTCGCGCTCAGTGACCTGATCACGCTCCTGCGCGCCGGGCAGGTGCTTGCGGTAGGCGAGCGCATGCGAGGCCTGCGAAAATCCGCTAGGCCAAACAGAGTGGCCGCCCTTACCCTTGTTCGCGGCCGGGTCAACGGGACCCGGTCATGAAGCACGTTCTGGAAGGACCAGCGAGATGGGCATGCGCCTTATCCACACCGTCACGAGTCGCAATGCGGCCCGTGCGCTGGATGCTGCCCAGTTGCGGTCGAGGATCGAAGGCTACGAGCCCTGCTTCGAGACCAAGGGTCAGTGGCTGCCGAGCCAGCTGGAGCCGCCCATGTAGGTGCCGTCAAGCACCGGTACATGCCGGGCCGCTCCAGCTGAGGCGGAAGTCCACGGGTCACCAGGACCCAGGACTCGCAGCCTCACGGAAGCGGCCCTTCTGTATTTGCGGCCCAGGTCGCCGCGACGCAGGAGCGCAGCGCACAACTCAACAACAGCAGCAAGTGGACGTAGCTCAACTGGAAGAGCACCGGTCTCCAAAACCGGCGGCTGGGGGTTCGATTCCCTCCGTCCATGCGAATCGTGGAAGGTCCCACGGGCACCGGACCCGCGACCTGGCCGAGAGGCTGGCGAGCAACGTGGCACCGGGCTAACGGTCACATGGCCGTGGGGATACCTCTCCCGACTCAGACCCCAGCGATGGGGAGTGAGGGCGAACTCGATAGTGGACAGCATCAGGCAGGAGCCGGACCCGCACGGCGGGAGCGGCTTCCTGTCGCCGCAGCGACCCACGGCGGAGACGTCGGGGATGCCAGCGCTGCGGCACATGCGTCGGTTGGGCAATTGGCTGGCCCGCCTGGCTGTAGACCAGGTCCCCTCGCGGGCATGCAGGTTCGAGTCCTGCCCGGCGTACAACGTGGTGCGAGGAGGGACCAGCCGATGGCCGGCGACGGCAGCCGTCTCGGAAAACGGAGGGCCCACACGGGCGTGCGAGTTCGATCCTCGCTCCCTCCGCTGATGGAAGGCGACGCCGGGGTGGCCCGGCGCCCGGTTGCTACCCGGGTCGTGGCCTTGGCCATGAGGTTCGACTCCTCCACCTTCCGCCAGGCTCTGTCGGTCCAGTTGGAGTGGACGCCCGCCTGTCGAGCGGGAGATCACGGGTTCGAGTCCCGTACGGAGCGCGCATTGCCGTGGTGGCTGCTGGCTGCCAATCCGGACTTTCAATCCGGGCCGCGCGGGTTCGATCCCCGTCCACGGCACACCCCACGGCCCCCATGGTCTAGCGGTCAAGGACGCCCGGTTCTCAGCCGGGAGGACGCCGGTTCGAGTCCGGCTGGGGGTACCGATGCTCTCGTGGCGGAACCGGCAGACGCACCGCCTTCAAGTAGCGGCGCCCCCGTGGCATGTGGGTTCGACTCCCACCGAGAGCACGAGAGAAAGCACACCCACCTGCCGGAACGGTAGACGGGCCGCGTTGAGGGCGCGGTGTCCTTCGGGGCGTGAGGGTTCGACTCCCTCGGTGGGTACGTCGGGGCGGGGACAGGTGTCCAGGCTTGCCTTGCAAGTACGCCGACCGGGGTTCGATACCCCGCCGCTCCACCAGCCGACACGGCGGCGAACCCGTGTACGCGGATGAAGCGCATGTGGACGCGCGCCTGCTCGCCACGCAGGAGACAGCCGGTTCGAGGCCGGTCATCCGCTCGATCAGATGAGGCAAGCCCGCCTGGCGGAATCAGGTATACGCGCGGCGCTCAGGACGCCGTGTCCTTCGGGGCATCCCGGTTCGAGTCCGGGGGCGGGTACGCAACGGGTTGTAGGGAAGCGGCCATCCCACCTGCTTTGGGAGCAGGGAATCGCGGGTTCGAGTCCCGCCTGCCCGACTCGATCGACCAGGAGCCCGGTCCGGTGTGGGCGCCTCGCTGATAACGAGGAGGTCGGAGGTTCAAATCCTCCCTGGTCGACCACCGGCCTGTGGCGCAGCGGCAGCGCGGCGGTCTTACAAACCGTGGAGCGGGGGTTCGAGTCCCTCCAGGCCGACCAACACCCCGATGGGGCTGAAGCGTTGAAGGCGGCGCGGCCGGTTGAAGCCCGGCAGGGCGAGGTTCGATCCCTCGCGGCCCCACTCTCGCTCCCAATCTGGAGCACGATGCTCGATAGCTCAGTCGGCAGAGCAGCGCCCTCGGCGTGGACCTGCTCGATGACCGCGTGGTGGCGGTGGGACTTGTCCGCGGCGACGGTGTCGAGGACCTTGGGGTCGGCGGTGGTGAAGAAGGCGTGGAAGCGCCACACGTCGAACAGGGTGTCCTGACCGGCCGCCTTGTTCTTCTCGGCGTTGAAGTCCGGGATCCGACGGACCACCAGTCGGCCCGGTACCTGGTCGGCCTTCTTCTGCGCGGCGAACGCGGTGAACGGCACCTCGGCGACCTCAGCACGCGAGACCCAGCGGCCGGTGAGCTTCGTCGAAGACGGCGTCGGTGTACTCGATGGTGGCCCACGCCTCGTCGCCGATCATGGCGATCGCCTTCTTGACCGCCTTGTCCATCCGCACCGTGACCGACACCGCAGCGCCGCCCTTGAGGGCGGCGTGGACTGGTCCGCGGCCGTAGAACGCCGAGTCCATCCGCACCAGGATCAGCTGGGTCTTGCCGAGCAGCCGCCGCGCCGTCCTGGCTGCGTCGCCGACCAGACGCTTCGCGCCGCGTGGTGACCCACAGGAGCCCTGGCGGAGTCGCTGGGCCACGATCACCGGCGCCGCCGTGGTGGTCGCGAGGGTGGCGAGCAACGCGTTGAGCCCCCGGACACCGGAGTAGCCGAACCCGGCGCCCTGCTTGGCGTGACCGTGGACCTCGATGATCGTGTCGTCGACATCGAGCAGCGCGTACCCGGCAACAGGCGTCCGGATCGGTGTCGCTGGCCGCGGACGCATCGAGCAGTCGGGTGAGCCGGGCCAGCGCGATCAGGAACCTCGATGCGATCGCGTCGAGCTGGCGGACGTGACCGAAGGTGAATGCTCGCAGGAACGACCCCAGTGTCGAGGGCGCGTACGCCTTCGCGAAGACCCGGCTCATCCCGCCGTGCCGCAGCAACGCCATGTCGTCGATCGAATCGGCGCCGGCGACCATCCCGCCGACCAGCGAGGCGACCTTCAACCCGGGGTTCGCGCCCTTGTCGGTTGGGACCGTCAGGTGCTCATCGGCCAGGTCCCGCAACCCCGCGGACTCAGCCAACGCGAGCACCGGAACCAGACCGCCGGACGACACGAGATTCGGATCGTCGAACGCCACCGACGACCCTCGAAGCGTGTGAGAGAGTTTCACCCCAGAGATGCCCTTGCCTTGCGAGCGAATCGTTGCCTGAAGAACTCCGATTCTCCCGTCCCGCAAGGGCATTCTCGTTCTACGCCACGCTCACGCCACGCGGCTCATCGGTGGATCGAGGTTAAGGCGAAGGTCCCAGGTTCGAGTCCTGGTCGGGCAGCTGCGTCGCTTCGGCGACCGATGCGCGGCGGTCTGTTGGCAGGCCAGCGTGGCTCTGACCCACGCCTTTCGTAGGTTCGATCCCTGCCCGCGCAGCTCGATGCGGGTGTCGGGAGACGCCATGGGTCTCATAAGCCCGTCGGTCCGCGTTCGACTCGCGGCCCCGCAACCACGCCCCTCGATGGGCTCGGCACCGTTAGCTCAGTTGGTAGAGCAGCGTCCTCTTAAGTCGAAGGTCCTCGGTTCGAGTCCGAGACGGTGTACCGCTTCGCCTCCGTCGCCCAACTGGACAGGGCCGCGTCCTCCTCAGACGTCGGGGTGCAGGTTCGAGTCCTGCCGGGGGCACAACGATCCCCGGCCTCCTCAGGCCGGCCAGACCTGTGCCACCCCAGCAACCGAAGGAGGTGACGGCACATGCAGACCATGATCGACGAGATCCTGGACACCAAGGGCGTGACCGTTGCCTACGGCCACCCGACGCCAAGGATCCCGGCGTACGACTGGGCTTGCGTGGACTATGACAACCCCGCGGTCTTCGACCCCGCGGATGACGACGACCTGGCCGAGGCCCGGTCGGTGTGCGCCACCTGCGAGGTACGGGCGCTCTGCCTCACCCTCGGCGTCAGCCGCGACGAGTGGGGCGTCTGGGGAGGCGTCCTGCTCGAGGGCGGCAAGCCCATCGAGAAGGTCAAGAAGCGGGGTCGGCCCAAGCGGACGACCGCCGCCTGAGTACGACCGCACCGGCTGCGTGCGGGGCGTGAAAGCGCCGCGGGGCTTCCCAGCAGCCATACCCCCTTGGCCCAAAGGAGAAGGCACCGGTCTACGAAACCGGGGATCCAGGTTCGATTCCTGGAGGGGGTGCTGTGACTGTGGTGTAGCGGGTCTGCACGCCAGATTGTGGCTCTGGAGGTCCTCGGTTCGATTCCGGGCAGTCACCCCGCCGGTGTTGCTCATGCTGGCTGAGCGCCGTCCTTGTAAGACGGGCAACGCGGGTTCGATTCCTGTCACCGGCTCTGGTCCTCATGGGACCTTCGCGGACGTGGCCCGACTGGCCGGGCGCCTGCCTTCCAAGCAGGAGGAAGCGGGTTCGAGTCCCGTCGTCCGCTCTGTACCACCCACTGCCCTCAGCAGCGGACCTGCCTCCGGCCCTCCGAAGGCTGGCAGCCTGGTTCGAGTCCAGGTGAGGGCACCACAACCCAACCAACCAAACGCCAAAGGAGGCGATCATGATGACCAACACTCACGGCTTCCCCGTCGCCCTTCCCGGAGCCCAGGCCGAGACACTCATGTGGGCACACCCACACGAGGTGGAGCCCGCAGCGCTCGACCAGCTGCGCAACATCTCCCGCCTGCCCTGGGTGCACGGCGTACGAGTGATGCCGGACGTCCACCTGGGCAAGGGGGCCACCGTCGGCTCGGTGGTCGCGATGCGCGACGCTGTGTCCCCATCTGCGGTGGGCGTCGACATCGGCTGCGGCATGCAGGCAGTCCGCACCAGCCTGACCCTGGACGATCTCCCCGACGACTTGCACCAGCTGCGGCTCGCGGTCGAGGCCGCCGTACCAGTGGGGTTCGCCTCGCACGACTCGGCGCCGAATGTGAAGCGGCTCGGCCTCAACCACGGTCGTTACGCGGGCTGGTCCGCGTTCTGGAGTGGGTTCGGTGTGCTGCACCGGGGCGTGCAGGACCGCGAGCGTCGGGCGATGCAGCAGATGGGAACCCTCGGCGGCGGCAACCACTTCCTCGAGCTCACGGTCGACGACGACCAGCAGGTGTGGCTGATGCTGCACTCGGGGTCGCGAAACATCGGCAAGGAGCTCGCCGAGCGGCACATCAACGAGGCCAAGGGGCTCGACCACAACCTCGACCTGCCCGATCGGGACCTGGCGGTGTTCCTCGGCGGCACGCAGGGGATGGAGGCCTACCTCCGAGACCTGTACTGGGCGCAGGAGTACGCCGCCCGGAACCGTGCGGTGATGATGGCGCTCTTCCAGCAGGTCGTCGCCGAGGCGTTCGCCTGCCGAGGACTGGAGGTCGCGTACGGCGAGCAGATCTCCGCCCACCACAACTACGTGGCACAGGAGACGCTTTCGGACGGCACGGAGCTGATCGTGACCCGCAAGGGGGCGATCCGTGCTGGCCGCGGCGAGTTCGGGCTCATCCCCGGCTCCATGGGCACCGGGTCCTACGTCGTGAAGGGCCTCGGCAACGAGGCGTCCTACTGGTCGGCCTCGCACGGGGCCGGCCGGAGGATGTCGCGCACCAAGGCCAAGCGCACCTTCACCGTCGAGGACCTGGCCGCGCAGACCGTCGGCGTGGAGTGCCGCAAGGACGCCGGAGTGATCGACGAGATCCCCGGCGCCTACAAGGACCTCGTTGCCGTCATCGAGGCCCAGAACGACCTCGTCGAGGTCGTCGCACGGCTCACCACGCTCATGTGCGTGAAGGGCTGAACCAGCGTCCCGCCGGCGTCGAGCAGGCGTCGGCGGGACGCGTAGACCAACCAAACGAGAGGAGGCCCCATGGGCACCATCACGCAACTCCCCGCAGCAACGCCGGACAAGTTCGAGCGAGTCTGGGCCTCCTTGCCCAGCGCCGACCGCATCGTGCTGCTCGGACACGACCGACCGGAACTCACCCCAGCCGACAAGGTCAAGCTGGCCACCGTTGCGCAAGAGGTCAGCGGCTCGATGCGCGGGCGCCGGCGACGGAACGGCGCCCGGCGCCAGAGCTGAACCACCGCCCACCCGACAAGACCCAGGAAGGAGGTGTCAGCGGTGAGCACCACAACCGTGGCCCTGTCCTCGGTGACACTGCTGAACGCCTCCTACGAGCCACTCGGCAAGGTGTCGTTCAAGCACGCCGTCCGCATGCTCTTCCGCGAGGTAGCCACCGTGGAGGAGGGTCATCTGGACCGCATGATCGGGCCCCATCCGTGGCCCAGGGTCATCCGGCTGGTGCGCTACGTCGCGGCCAAGTGGATGTATCGGCCGGCCGGCTACTCCCGGACGGGCGTGCTGAAGCGCGACCGGCACCGGTGCGCCTACTGCGGTGCAAGGGCCACCACCATCGACCACGTGCTCCCCGCGAGCCGCGGGGGCCCGTGGTCGTGGCTGAACACGGTCGCTGCCTGCGAGCAGTGCAACCTCCGCAAGGCCGACCGGACACCACCGGAAGCCCGCATGCGGCTGCTTGTGGAGCCGTACGTGCCGACCCGCGTGCAGTTGGCGGCCTGCTGACGCATATGCCGGACCGGTCCGGGCATCACGCCCGGTCGGTCCGGCTGGCAAGGCGCCGACGAGTGGCCCCTTGGCCGAGAGGTTCAGGCAGCGGTCTGCAACACCGCGCACCCCGGTTCGAGTCCGGGAGGGGCTTCGGCCGCTGTCCACTGTCGCGTCGTCCAAAAGCCTTAGGCGCCCAGGTGTGTAGACCCCTACACTCCTGGAAAGACAAATGAACAGCGGATGGTTCGGGTGGGCCGGAGACCGTCGGTTAACGGATCCTGGTGTTGTGGGTTCGAGTCCCGCCCTCGCCTCGGCGAGGTAGCTCAAATGGCAGAGCACATGACTCCGGTGGTCGCTAACACGCCCACCCGAACCCTGTACGAGAGCGGGCCGGAGCAATTCGGTTACCTGGTATATGGCGGTTGGGGTTCGAGTCCTCTTCAAGTTCCGCCGGCGACGAACGTCGTCTCTTCCGGAGGGCACACACATGCCCGCTCAACCCACAGCTGACGATGGGCGGTGGCGGGCCGGAGCGGATCGGTTACCTCTCCCTGTCAAGGAGACCCTCGGAGGAGGGTCACCCGGCCAAGCCGGGCCTGTCCGGTGCGCACGACACGCCCGCCACCACCTTCGTCGGCTCGAGAAGGAGATTGATCATGGACGTCCTGCGCACGCTCGGCATCCGCCGGACACCGCAGTCGGAGCGAGCCGATTCCCGCCAGCGCCGCAACGCGGCCGGCGGCTACGCCTTCACGCTCGACGACGCGGCACGCCTGCGTCGCTTCCTCGTGCTCGGCGTGGATGGCGGCACCTACTACGCCGCACCGCGCGACCTCGCCCGCGAGAACGCGGAGGTCGTGACCCGGATGGCACAGGACGACCCGGAGACGCTGGTCTCGACCATCGTCGAGGTGTCGCAGGGGGGCGCTGCCCCCAAGCAGAACCCGACGCTGTTCGCGCTGGCCCTCGCCGCTTCGTACCCCGAGTCCTCGGAGCTGGCGCTCGCCGCGCTGCCGAAGGTCGCGCGCACTGGAACGCACCTGTTCCTGTTCGCCGAGTACGTCGAGCAGTTCCGCGGCTGGGGCCGTGGCCTTCGACGCGCCGTGGGCGCGTGGTACACCTCGCGCGACGCGGAGAACCTGGCGTACCAGGTGGTCAAGTACCGCCAGCGCGAAGGCTGGTCGCACCGCGACCTGCTGCGCCTTTCCCACCCGGACAGCACGGCGCCCGAGATGAAGGACGTGTTCGACTGGTCGTCCGGGCTCCATCGGCGAGCACACGCCAGCCCTCATCGAGGGCTTCGTGCGCGCCCAGGAGGCAGACGGACCCGAAGATCGGGTCCGCACGTGCGCGAGCACGGCTCTGACGTGGGAGATGCTGCCGACCAGGCGCTCGACGAGGCGGCCGTGTGGGCCACCTGCTCGACACCGGGGTGCCGCAGACGGCACTGATGCGTCAGCTGCCGCGGCTCACGCGGCTGGGCATGCTCCCCGACCTGGGGGGCCGGACTGACGAGGTCGTCTCGCAGCTGACCGATGCGGATCGGCGCGCCGCAGGTCGGGTCCACCCGGTCAATGTGCTGGTCGCCCAGCGGACGTACGCCGCAGGCAGGTCCGCGCGGGGTGCCGGCGAGTGGACGCCGACCGGCGGTCGATCGATGCGCTGGACGCCGCGTTCTACACCTCGTTCGGCGCGGTCGAGCCGTCGGCAAGCGACGCTGCTGGCGGTCGACGTCTCCGGGTCCATGGGGTGCCCATCTCTGGGCAACATGCCGATCACGGCTCGCGAGGCGCGGCGGCGCTGGCGCTGGTGCAGCTCGGACGGAGCCGTCGGCGACCGCGGTGGGTTTCACGACGCTGAACGGTCGCGACTGGCACGACAGAGCGCTGAAGCCGCTTGCGATCTCACCGCGCCAGCGGCTGGACGACGCATGAAGGTGGTCGTGCGATGCCGATGTCGGGGACCGACTGCGCACTGCCGATGGTGTACGCGACCGAGAAGGGGCTCAAGGTCGACACGTTCGTGGTCTACACGGACAACGAGACCTGGGCCGGTCGCATCCAGCCGCACCAGGCGCTGGCGGAGTACCGACGCAAGTCCGGGATCGACGCGAAGCTGATTGTGGTCGGGATGACGGCCACCGGGTTCAGCATCGCGAACCCGTCCGACCCCGGCATGCTCGACGTAGTCGGTTTCGACGCGGCGGTGCCCTCGCTGATCACCGAGTTCGCGCGTGGCCTCTGACCCGTTGGGCGGAATCCGGAGTCGCGCCCGGGGCGGTACCAACACTGGTGCCGCCCCGAGGCGTGCCCAGGCCGCACGCGGGTCGTCCGAGCCTCGCGCCGCGCGCGCAAGAGAACTGCACGCAAAGGCCGCGGAGGCCGATCGGGCTGCCGAGCAGTACCGCGCCGAGCGCGACCGCTTGATTCAACAACTTCGGAGCGATGACCCGAAGCGATGGAGCTACGGGGCACTAGCCGCGGTGGTGGGGTGCAGTCGCGAGCTGATAGCCCTCATCGTCAAACGCCAACGGTGAGGCTGCCGAGACAACCCGCTGACCACGTTCGCGAGCTGGACCCGCCCTCGAGGATGCGACTCGGTTGGAGCCGTTGTGACGCCACCGCCAGGTACCCTGAGCCCATGGTGAACCCCGCTCTGCAGTCAGCCATCGAGGCCATGAGCCTCGATGAGCGCTTGGAGCTCGTGGAGTACATCGAGAGCACGGTCGAGTCGGCTCCCCTTGAGGTCACCGACGAGCAGAAGGCGATGATCCGGTCGCGGGCGGCCGAGTTGGACGCCGACCCGTCCATCGCGCTGACCTGGGACGAGTTGGACGCCCGGATGGGCGCTCGCTGGAAGTGACGCGACGCCGGCTGGTCTTCCACCCCAGGGTTGAGGAAGACCTCGATGCCATCGTCGCCCGCTACGCATCGCTCGATCCGGCGCTGCCCGGCCGCTTCCGAGCTCGATTGATGGAGCAGGTCGAGAGGATCGAGCTGTTCCCCGAGTCGGGCGCCATCCTCTTCGAGTCCTACCGCCGCGCCCTGCTCAAGCGATTCCCGTACATGGCCGTGTACCTCGCTGGCGAGGACCGCCTTGAGCTGCTTGCCGTCGTGGATGTTCGTCGCGATCCCGCCTGGATCGAAGCGACGATCGCCACGCGCGCGGAGGCGTAGCGGTCCGCAAACAGTCCGCAAGAAGTCCGGCGGAGACCGATTCTCGCCGACGCCGTCCAACGGTACGAGAACGCGTTTCCGCAGTTCAAACCGTGTTTTCCGCCTCAGCCAACCATGACCGAAAACAGCCGAAACACCCGCTTTTCGTTCCGCTTCAACGTCTGAATCGCCGCGAAGCGGGCCCTACACGAGGCAGCCGCCGCGTTGCGAGCTGGTCTTGTCGACGGAGGATCATCCGGCCCAGCTCAGCGGAGCTTCAGGCCCTGTGGTGGGCGGTCAGGAGGGTGCCGGCGCAAGCGTGGCCTACTCCTGGAGCAACGTGGAGAGCTCATCCATGAAGTCGGCGCGGAGAACCTCGACGTCGGGGATCAGGCCCTTGTCGACGCAGAACCCGACCGTGATCTCGTCGGCGTAGCTGAAGATCGCCACTCCCAGGCCGAGGTCGCCCGAGGTCGGTCCCCACCCGATGGTGCCGAGCAGTCGCGACCCGGCCAGGGTCACCGGATGGCGGGGACCAGGGACGTTGGTCATCACTCCGGTCCCCTTGGAGGTGAAGATCTTGATGGCGAGGTCCTCGACCGCCCCGGGGGCCTTGCCGAGGATCTCGAGGACCCCGTAGGCCACCACCCCCTCAGCCGACTTCTTGATCGCGTCCATCCGGTGCTTCATCAGGGCGAGTCGCTCCTGGTGGGTAGCGGTCTCGACCGGCAGCGCCAGGTAGACCAGCCCGAACTGGTTGCCCAGGTTCGCGGGCAGCGGCTTGTCCAGCGGGCGCAGGTTGAACGGCACGATGGCTCGTACGTCGGCGACGACACTGCGCCGCCGCACCAGATAGGTGCGAAGCGCGCCCGCGACCGCGGCGAGCAACAGGTCGTTGATGGTCGCCCCCGAGGCATGGGCTGCGTTCTTGACGTCGCCGAAGGCGAGCGGGTCGGTCCAGGTCGTCTGCTTCTCTTGACCAAGTGGACCCTTGAGCACGGTGTGGTGGTCCGGTGGGAGGAGGAGCAGCTTGCCGGCGGCGGCGGTGTCGGACACCACGGTGTGCGCGAGGTCGATCAGGTTCATCGGGCGGGCCAGTGCCAGCACCTTCTTCGACGCCGTCAGGGGGTGGGTGGCCAGCGAGAGGGCCCCGCGCAGTGCGTCCCCGGCCAGAGCCACCCAGCCTGCCTCGTCCTCGCTCACCGGGGCGATGTTGGCGGATTCGATGCTGAGATCGTCGGTCAGCGAGAGCAGCACGCGGACCAGCGAGAATCCGTCGGCGATGGCGTGATGCATCCGGAAGATCGCGGCGGCGCCCCCCTCGTAGCGGTCGATCAGGTAGATGTCCCACAATGGCTGCTCCCACGACAGCGGCACGGAGACCTGATCGCCGACCGCCTGCTCCAGCTCGGCACGGCCGGCGGGCTCAGGCAGGACCACGTCATGGAGGCGGTCGTGGATGTCGAAGTCGCTGATGTCTTCCCACCACAGGCCGTGGTCGTCGACCACTCGCTGGCTGAACCTGGGGAACAGGTCGATCATGCGCTCCTCGAGGAGCTTCGCCACCTTCTCTCGATCCAGCGGTCTGTCGTACCACTGGGCCGAGGTGACCACCATCAGGTTCTTGGGGCTGTCCATCCGCAGCCAAGCTGCGTCGACGGCCGACATGCGATGCCGACCCATGACTTCACCGCCCTCTCAGGACTGTTCCGGCGGTTCAGTGGCGTCGCGCAGCTCGGCGAAGCCGCGGTCGATGCCCGCGACGAGTACGTCGACATCGGGGATGCTGTCCCGGTCGGCAGTCACCCCCACCAGCAAGTGTCCGTCGTACGACGTGACGGCGATGCCCACGCGCACCCGGTCGGCGAGTGGGACGTAGGGGTAGGTGCGCTGCATCCGGCGGCCGAGAAGGTAGAGCCGGTCGGCAGGTCCGGGGACGTTGGTGGCCACCGTGCTCAGGTGCTGATGCGGGATTCGGAAGAACACATGCAGCCCAGCGGCGAGCAGCGGCGGCGGCATCGCGTCCCCGAGGCCGGTGATCAGCTCGCCCGCGGCCGCTTCCTGGGAGTTCTTGAGCCTGCGCATTCTCAGGCTGGCCTCGATCAGTCGGTCGCGGGCGTCGCCGATCTCCACCGGCAGGTTGAGCAGGACTGCGGAGACCCGGTTGTCGAGCCCGTGCTGGTCGTCGTGCCGCACCGAGACGGGGACCAGGGTGCGGACGAGGTGATGGTCCAGGTTCACGCCACGCTCGAGAAGCAGCGCGCGAACACCGTTGCTCAGCCCGGCGAGCACCACGTCGTTGACCGTGACGCCGAAGTGCTCCTTGACGGCGAGCAGGTCGAGCATCGGGAAGCTGGTCCAACGGTAGCGGCGGTCCCTTCCGAGGGGACCGATCAAGGGGGAGGCCGACGTCGGCTTCGCCGCCTTCGCAAAGCCGAACAACCCACGACCCAGTCCGAGCGAACGGCGCGCCAGCGTCGTGGGATGGGTCGCCAACCGGGTCAGGGAGCGGGCGACCGCACCGGCCTCGTGGACCCGTTCGCGAGCTGACCCACGCATGGCGCTGCCGACCAGCCGCACTGGACTCGGGGCGGGGGTGGGAACCCACGGTTCCTCGGCATGGTGCGGCCGGGCATCGGGCGAGTCGTCGAGCAGGGTCGAGAGCAGGTCGGTGCCGGCGATGCCGTCGACCATGCTGTGGTGGACCTTGGTGATCAATGCCCAGCGGCCACCTTCGAGGCTGCTGAGCACCCAGACCTCCCACGGCGTCGTGTCGAGGTCAAGGTGCTGCGACATCACCTCGTCGACAGCCTCGTGCAGCTCGCGCTGCCCGCCAGGTGTCGGGAGAACGGTGTGGAGCACGTGGGTGGCGAGGTCGAACCGGTCGTCGTCCAGCCAGACCGGCCGGCCGAGAGACAGGGGCACCTTGCGCCACCGCTGGCGCCAGCGGGGCACCTCGGGAAGCTTGGCCTCGATGGCGGCGCAGATCTCGCTGAAGTCGGGCTCGGGGCCCTCGAAGATGGCGACGCTCGCGATATGCAGCGATGCCTGCGCGGTCTCAGCCTGCAGGAAGACACTGTCGAGTGCGCTCATCTGATCCACGACAATCCTCCTCTCTGCCGGTCGTGGTGGTTCAGGCGCGGCGACGTCGACCCCAGGCGACGAGGAAGGCGCCGGTGCACACCAGAGCGAGGCCGATGAGGCCGGCGTGATGGAGGTCCCGTGCCCCGGTGTCGGGGAGGGTCCCCGCCGGATGAGGAGAGGGCTCTTCCTTCAGCTTCGAGGTGGCGCTGGCGGTGACCGCATCCACCTGACCGTCCGCAGACGCCGAGGCGGTGTTTCGCACCTGGGCCGCTGCGAGGTCGCGTGCCGCCACCGTGTAGCTCGCCGTGCACACGCTGACCTGTCCGGGGGCCAGCGTGGTGAGGGTGCCACATGTCGTGGTGAACCGACCGGTGCCGGGCGCCGGGTCCTTCACCCGCACGTTCGTGAGGGTGACGGTGCCGGTGTTGCGTGCGGTGATCGTGTAGTGCAGGAGATCCCCGGTCGCCGAGTAGGACTTCTCCGCCACGCGCTTGCTGAGCGCGAGAGCACGAACGCCCTGTGCGGTGGAGGCCGCGGTGTCCTCGGCGGACTGTGTCCCGTCGGACGGGTCGGTGGCCGAAGCCCGCGCCCGATTGACCACCCTCCCGGCGTCGAGGTCGGCCTGGGTCACGGTGTAGGAGGCCGCACACGTGCCGCTCGCGCCTGGCGCGAGGGTCGCCGGTAGGCCCGCGCAGTCGAGGTCGAACGTGCCGTCACCCGGCGCGGGGTCGGTCACGGAGACACCGCGAAGCGTGACGTTGCCGGTGTTGGTCGCCGTCACCTCGAAGTGCAGAACATCCCCCGGAGCCGCGAACGTCGGCTCGTCGACGGTCTTGGTCAGGCTCAGCCCCGGGTCCGAGGGGATCGGGACGGCCGCCGTGCTCGGGCTCGAGATGATCGTGCCGCCGTACGCCGTCGCGGCCGCGGTCGCGGTGTTGCTGAACGAGCCCGAGTCGACCTCGGCCTGGGTGAGCACGTGCGTGCCCGTGCACTGGGCGACGCCGGCCGCCGGCACCGGCCCCGCCGGACAGCTGAGCTCGGTCGCGAGAGGGTCGTCGATCGACACCGACGAGACCGGCAGGCTTCCGGTGTTGGTCACCGCCAAGTCGTAGCGAACGTCGTCGCCGGCACCGATGATGCCATCGCCGTTCGTGTCGGTGAGCGGGCGAGCCGTCTTGGCCAGGGAGATCGCTGCGGTGCTGAGGTCGAGGGTCGGGCCGATGAGGCCGAGGCCCTCGCCGAGAGCGTCTCCGCCGACGGCGTCGTCGCCGACGATGACGACCATCCGGGTGACCGGCTGGGCGGGATCGGCCACGAAGCCGATCCAGCGGGTGGTGTTGTTGCCGCATCCGGTGAAGCCACCTCCGCAGCTGCTCTGCGGGAGGTAGTTGGGGCCCGGCTCCACCACCTGGTCGGACAGGAGCGCGTCGCCTCCGCCGTAGAGCCTCACCACGGCCGGGACCCCGTTGCCATCCGTGCGGGTCTCCAGATCGCCGAACCAGGCACCGAATCCCAACACGGGTCGGCTGAAGGTGAACTCGACCGCGTCCCGCGTGGTGCTCTCGCCCACCCCGCCCTGCTCGGCGTAGGCGAACCCGGCCGGGGTGCCGCAGGTCGCGTTGCTCTCCAGCACCGTCGGTCTGGGCGCGCCGCCCTGCAGACTCCTGCCCGCCGTCGTACACGTCGCTGTGCCGGGATTCGGCGAGACCTCCACGAATGATGGTGAGCCTCCAGCGCTGTAGCGGGTGCGCGCGATCGAGGTCGTCGTGCCGTCGGCGGCGGTGTCGATGATGCCCGTCACCGGTGCTCCGTTGGTGAAGGCCGGCTGGGTCAGCGTCATGGGAGCCTCTGCGGTGCCCCCGTTGGCCACTACCTGGGTCGCCCAGGCCGACTGGAAGCCCTGCGCGGCCGCGTGGGCGGCCACCGACGTCCCGCCGATCTCGTTCGAGGTCTCCGCTTGAGTCGCAGCCCCGGCAGGAGCGGCTGACACAAGAACCAGCCCCAACGCCGACACCACCACGGCGTTCCGGAGGAACCGTCGAAGCATCGCTTGCCCACCATTTGCTCACGAGACAGCCACAAGACAGCGGCCGAAGGGCCGGCATCAGCCACCACACCCTACCGCGCCGCCCGGCCGAAGCGCTCCAGTCCTCCGGGTCCGCGCCGCGTTCAGACCTGCTGCCTTGGGCTCCGACGAGCTGGACCAGATCAGCCGAGGCCTGGTGCGGATGCCGTCAGTCGCCCAGCTCGTGGCGACGGCGCTCGACGAAGGCGGAGAGCTGTGCCTCCAGCTCGGGGTCGAGCGTCGGTGCCTCGTAGCTGTCGATCGTGGAGCGCCAGATCCGTCGTGCGCGGACGGCAGCATCTGGCGCGCCGTTGCGGGTCCAGCGCTCGAAGTTCTCCGTCGAGCTGAGCAACGGCCGGTAGAAGCAGTCCCTGAATCGCTCCAACGTGTGCATCGCACCCAGGAAATGGCCCCCGTGGCCGACCTCCTCGTGTGCCCCGAAGGCCAGCGACTCCTCATCGACCCGCAACGGGGTGAACTGCCTGCGCAACGTACGCAGGATCTCGATGTCGAGGACGAGCTTCTCCGGGCTAGAGACCAGCCCGGACTCCAGCCATCCGGCCGCTTGCACGACCAGGTTGGCGCCCGCGCCGAACGCGGCCTGAAGGGTGTTGAACGCCTCGTAGCCGGCCTGGGCGTCGACGACCTGGCTCGAGGTCAGGCCACCTCCACCGGCGCGCCACGGCAGGTGGTAGCGCCGCGCCAGCTGGCCCGACGCATAGAGCCCCTGAGCGGACTCGGGCCCGCCGAAGCTCGGTGATCCCGACTGCATGTCGATGGTGGAGAGGAACGAGCCCATCACGGAGGGCACCCCGGGCTTGATCAGCTGCATCAGGGCGATCCCCGTCAGCACCTCCGCGGTCTGCTGCGTCAGGGCGGCCGGGACGGTCACCGGGGACATCGCGCCCATCAGCAGGAAGGGGGTCACCACGACGGCCTGCCCCGCCTTGGCATAGGCCAGCAGGGCCTCGAGCATCCGGGTGTCGTAGCGAAGCGGGGAGTTGACGTTGACGATCGACATGATCGAGGTCGTCGGGCGCCGGTCGTCGGCGTCTCCCGGCACGAAGAGATCCCGTCCGGCATGCAGCATCCGGACGAACTCGATGCTGTCCTCGGCGTGGGCGGTCGACAGCGCGGATCCGAAGACCGGCTTGGAGGTCGACCTGGTCGCGGTGAGCAGCATGTCCAGGTGGCGGGAGTCCAGAGGCGCGTCGTCTGGCTCGATCACCGGCATCGTGACGAGGTCGAGCTCCGGGAAGGAGTGCGCCAGCTCGGCCATCAACGCATAGTCGGCCAGCCTGCCGTCGCGGCGCTCGTCGCCGACCCTGAAGAACGGTGGCCCGGAGACCGTGGCGAAAGCCATGTTCCGGCCACCGATGGTGACGTCGTACTGCGGATCGCGGGCCCGTAGATGAAACTCGCTCGGCGCCTGGGCGACCCGTTCCAGGACCCAGTCGGGGTCGAAGTACACAGTGTCGCCGTCGACGCGCTGGCCGGCCGCGCGGAACAGGTCGAGCGCCTCGTCGTGCACGAACTCGATCCCGATCTCGCTGACCAGCCGCCTCCAGCCGGCCTCGATGATCGCGATCGCTTCCGGGGACAGCACCTCGACGTGGGGCATGTCGTTGCGGAACATCAGGCGGCACCGTTCTGGCCACGGGCACGCGCGCCGGCCGGGTCGTGCGGGCTGTCGGGGATGACCCGCGCTGACGTGCGCTGCCCGACCACGTGGACGTCGAGCTCGCAGCCCACGTGCGCCCATGCGCGGTCGACATACCCCAGAGCCAGACTCGTGCCCACGCTGTGTCCATAGCCGCCGGAGGTGACGAAACCCACCCGAGAATCACCGGACCAGAGGGGGTCGAAGGTCATCGCCTCGGCATCGATGCCGTCGACGGCGAGGGTGACCAGCCGCTGCCGCGAGCCCCGGTCCCGTTCTCGCAGGGCGGCGTCGCGACCCTCGAAGGCCGGCTTGTCGAAGGCCACGAACCGGTCCAGCCCGCTCATCCCCGGCGTGTAGGCCCAGGTGAACTCGCGTGACCAGATGCCGAAGGACTTCTCCAGGCGCATCACGTCGAGCGCCTCGTAGCCCAGCGGCACGGCACCCAGGCCGTCGCCCGCCTCGCGCAGCAGGCGGTAGACCCCGGCCAGCTGGTCGGCGGGCACGTTCAGCTCGTAGCCCAGCTCCCCGGTCACGCTCAGCCTTCCCACCCGCACGCGATGGGGACCCAGGTCGAGCTCGGTGGCGTGCAGCCAGCGCAGGTCTTCGACGCCCGGCGGGACAAGCCGGGAGAGCAGGGTCAGCGACGCCGGACCGGACAACGAGACGCCGGCGACCCGGTCGGAGATGTCGTCGAGCCGGACGCTCCCGTCGCTGGGCAGGCGGTCGCGGAACCACCGCAGGTGCCAGGCCCGCAGGTAGTAGGACCCCATCAGCCAGAACTCGTCCTCGGCCCAGCAGGTCGTGGTGAGGTCCCCGGTCAGCCGACCCGAGGCGCTCAGCATCGGGGTCAACCGGATCCGGCCGGGCTCGGGTACGACGCCGGCCAGCAGGTGGTCGAGCCAGGCCCTGGCCCCGGGGCCCTTGACCTCGTACCGAGAGAAGGCCGTGGTGTCCAGCAGACCGACGCCTGCCCGGGTGGCGCGAACCTCGGCAGCCACGACGTCGAAGGCGTTGCTCCGCCGCAGCGACGGCGTCTCGACGAAGTCCGGGTCCCCGGGCACGAAGTAGCGGGGAGTCTCCAGACCCCAGTTCGCTGCGAAGTGTGCGCCCTGATCGACCAGCTGGTCGTGGATCCCGCTCACCTTCAGGGGACGTCCGGCCGGGAGCTGTTCGTTGGGGTAGGTCATCACGAACCGACGCTGATAGAACTGACCGGTCGTCGCGGTGAGGTACCCGTCGGCGCTCGCGAAGGATCCGTAGCGGGCGACATCCATGCCGAAGACATCGCGTTCCGGCTCGCCGTCGACCATCCACTGCGCCAGGCCCAGCCCGACTCCGCCGCCCTGGCTGAACCCGGCCATCACTCCACACGCCACCCAGAAGCCCGGCAGCCCACCGACCGGCCCGACCAGAGGGTTGCCGTCCGGGGTGAACGTGAAGGCGCCGTTGACCCACTTCTTGATGCCTGCCGTCGCCAGGCACGGGAACCGTGACAGGCCGATCTCCAGCTCCGGTCCGATCCGATCGATGTCGGGCGCGAGCAGCCGCATCCCGAAATCCCAGGGGGCGCCTTCGACGTGCCAGTGTCGCGGATCGAGCTCGTAGACCCCGAGCAGCAGACCCTGTCCCTCCTGGCGGAGGTAGGTGAAGCCCTCGAGGTCCATCATCATCGGCAGCTCGGCGCCGTGGCCGGCGACCTCGGGAATCGTCTCGGTCACGAGATAGTGATGCTCCAACGGCGCCACCGGCAGATCCACCCCGGCCATCCGGCCCACGTTGCGAGCCCACAGCCCCCCCGCGTTGACCACGTGCTCGGCGGTGATCGTGCCGTGCTCGGTGACCACACTCCACCCCCCGGGGCGCTGATGCAGCTCGACGACGCGGTTGTGCAGCACGACCTCGGCTCCGCGCTTGCGTGCCGCGGCGGCATAGGCGTACGTCGTGCCGGACGCGTCGAGGTGACCTTCGAGGGCGTCGAACATGCCGCCGTAGACGCCGTCGACGTCGACGATCGGACACAGCTCCTTGATCTCGTCTGGTTCGATCAGGCGCACGGTCTCGTTGCCGATCGTCTGGAACGTCGCCCACTGCGACTGCAGCCACTCCCAGCGTTCCGGGGAGCCCGCCAGGCTGACCCCGCCGGTCATGTGCACGCCGCAGGACTGGCCGGTCTCCGCCTCGAGCTCGGCGTAGAGGTCGATCGTGTACTTCTGCAGCGCGGCCACGTTGGGGTCGCCGTTGAGGGTGTGGAAGCCGGCCGCGGCGTGCCAGGTCGAACCGGCGGTCAGCTCGGATCGTTCGATCAGGAGCAGGTCGCTCCACCCCAGCTTGGCCAGGTGGTAGAGGACGCTGGCGCCGACGACGCCACCACCGATCACGACGGCCCTGTAGTGGGTCTGCTTCACGAGCGCTCCGTTCGGGCTGCGTGTGCTCGCGGGCGGCGTGACCGGCGAGCCGCTCAACCCAAGACGGTGTTGCTGCTGTCCGGGCTGGGCTGGCGAAGCCGACTGTACGCCGACAGATCGAGGTTGATGCCGCAGCGCGGCAGTCGAATGTGGGCCGGGGTCTGGTCGTGATCGACCCCCGACTCGCAGGTGTCGATGATCGCCCTCAGATAGGCGCCCACCAAGGGCGCGTTCTTGAACTGGTTGCCGCTGGTGCCGATCGCGACGTAGAAGCCGGGGAGCGCCGTCTTGTCGTAGATCGGGATCCAGTCGTCGGTCACGTCGTAGACCGCAGCGATGCCGCGCGGGGTGCTCGGGACGCCGAGCCCCGGAAGGCGACGGGCGGCGCGGTAGACCTGCGTCTCATAGGTCGATCGGGTCACCGACGGGTCGTAGTCGTCGGGGTCCTCCAGCCACTCCAGCGGGTCGCACTCCGGCTCGGCCCCGCCGACCAACAGCTCCCCGGAGGGGGTGCCTCGGAAGTAGGTGCCGAGGTCGAGGTCGGCGACCAACGGGCCGGGCCGGTCCGTGCCCATGAACCCCGGTGGGGCCGGCACCGAGTGCGTCTCCACCCGCAGCGGACGGGTGTGGACCGAGAACTCCCCTGAGACGCCGGCCAGGTCGTTGACGTGGCCGGAGCTGGGTCCGGAGACGTTGACGACCACGGGCGCCTCCACCACGGTCCCGTCGGTCAGCTCCACCCCGGACACCCGGTCGGCCCCCCGTCGGATGCCCGAGACCGTGGCCCGGAACAGGAACCGGACTCCGCGCCGTGCGGCCGCCGTCGCCAGGTTGTGGGCGGCGAACGAGGGATCGTCGATGAACCCCGAATCGGGTGTGTAGTAGCCGCCGACCTCTCCGGACGGCTCGTCCCAGAACGCCTCGCTGTCGACCGGCTTCGGGGGGTAGTGGCGCGCGGGATCGCACCAGGGGTGCGCCTCCCGGATCTGCGTCGCGGTGAGCACGTCGTAGGGCACCCCGACCCGGTCGAAGAGCCGCAGCACCTTGGCCGGATCGTGGGAAGGCGCATCGAGGCACAGGGAGCCGGTGCGCCAGAACCTGGCCACCGAGCCGTCCTCGTCGGGACCACCGAGGAAGCCCTCCCAGTCCAACCAGGACCAGTGCGCCTCCCAGGCGGTGGCCACCCCTGCCAGCGTCGAGTAGTTGAAGCGGATGATCGCGGAGGAGGCGCTGGTCGACCCCTGGCCCGGGCCCGGGTGGCGTTCGACCACCAGCACCGAGCGGCCGGAGCCGGCCAGGGCGTGGGCAACCGAACACCCGATGACTCCGGCGCCGATGACCACGACGTCCGCGGTGCGGCGCATGGGCTCAGGCTATCGGGCGGCTCCGACGCACCGACGTACGCCGGGATCGGGGAGTCGCAGGGTCACCAGCTGACCGTGGAACTCCCCGGTGTTGCCCGGGAGTCTCAGTCTGCGCTGAGGGGCGCGGTGGCTTCCGGGGTGAGGTCGAGCCGGCGCAGCAGCTGGGCGTTGAGGGCGACCACGACGGTCGACAGCGACATCAGGATCGCGCCGACCGACATCGGCAGCAGGAAACCGACGGGGGCCAGGACGCCGGCGGCGAGCGGGACGGCGATGAGGTTGTAGCCGGCGCCCCAGGCGAGGTTCTGCACGCTCTTGCGGTACGTCGCCCGGGACAGCTCGATCACCGAGAGCACCGAGCGGGGGTCGTCGGAGGCGAGGATGATCCCCGCCGAGCCGATGGCGACATCGGTGCCGGCGCCGATGGCGATGCCGACGTCGGCCTGGGCGAGGGCCGGTGCGTCGTTGACTCCGTCGCCGACCATCGCCACGCGGCGGTCCTCGCGCTGGAGCTCGGCGACCTTGGACGACTTGTCCTCGGGGCGGACGCCGGCGTAGACCCGGTCGATGTCGAGCTCGGCCGCGACCGAGCGGGCGACGGCCTCGGCGTCGCCGGTGATCATCACGACCTGGACACCACGCTCGTGGAGGGCGCGCACGGCGGCGCGCGACTCCTGCCGGATCTCGTCGGCGAGCCGCAGCGCGCCGACCACGGCGCCGTCGACGACGACGTGCAGGATGATCGCCCCCTGCTTGCGCCAGTCCTCCGCGGCGGCGAGCTCGGCGCCCGAGACCTCCTCCAGCATGGCCGGACCGCCCACGCGGACCGTGCGGCCGTTGACCGTCGCGGTGACGCCGACGGCGGGGTGGGAGGTGAAGTCACCCGACGGCGCCACCTCCAGGTCCCGATCCTCGGCGGCCCGCACGATCGCGCGCGCCAACGGGTGCTCGGAGTCGGCCTCGGCGGCCGCCGCCAGGGCGAGCAGGGCGTCGGCGCCGAGGTCCCGGTCGTCGGCCGGCTCGACGGCCGTCACGGTGGGCTGGCCCTTGGTGAGGGTGCCGGTCTTGTCGAAGAGCACCGTGTCGACGCCGCGCATCGACTCCATCTGCACCCGGTCCTTGACGAGTACGCCGCCGCGCGCGGCGCGCTCGGTCGCGATCGAGATCACCAGCGGGATGGCCAGGCCCAGCGCGTGCGGGCAGGCGATCACCAGGACGGTGATCGTGCGGACCACGCCCTCGTCGGGCATCCCGAGAAGTGACCAGACCGCGAAGGTGACGGCGCCGGAGCCGAGCGCGAACCAGAACAGCCAGCCGGCGGCCGTGTCGGCGAGCCGCTGGGCGCGCGAGCCCGATGCCTGGGCCTCGGCGACCAGCTTCTGGATGCCGGCCAGCGCGGTCTCGTCGCCGGTGGCGGTCACCTCGACGCGCAGGCCGGAGTCGGTCGCCACCGTGCCGGCCACGACGGCGTCACCGGCCGCGCGGCGCACGGTGCGGGACTCCCCGGTGATCATCGACTCGTCCATGGCGGCGGAGCCGTCGACGACCGTGCCGTCCGCCGGCACGCTGCCGCCGGGGCGGACGACGACCACGTCGCCGACTCGGAGATCGTCGGGGGAGACGGTGACGGTCTGGTCGCCCTCGACCCGCTCGGCCTCGTCGGGCAGCAGCGCGGCGAGGGAGTCCAGGGCCGACGTGGTGCGTGCCAGCGAGCGCATCTCGATCCAGTGGCCGAGCAGCATGATGACGACGAGCAGAGCCAGCTCCCACCAGTAGTCCAGGTGGTGCGCGAGAACGCCGAGGCTGGCACCCCACGACGCCAGGAAGGCGACGGTGAGGGCCAGGGCGACCAGCAGCATCATCCCCGGCCGGCGGGACCGAATCTCGGAGACGGCGCCGGTGAGGAACGGCCGGCCGAACCAGAGGTAGAGCACGGTGCCGAGCACGGGGGAGACCCACTCCGACGCCGGGCAGGTCCGGCAACGAGTAGCCGACCAGGTCGGCGAACATCCCCGACAGCAGCACCGTCGGCGCGGCCACGACCAGCGAGCCCCAGAAGAGTCGCCGGAACATCGCGACGTGGTCGCCGTGCCCCGCGTGCCCGCCGTGGCCCTCGTGGCCGCCGGCCCCGGAGCCGTGCTGGGGGTCCCCGTACTGGTGGTCCCCGTGCTGGTGCTCGGCCCGCCGATCCTGGTGGCCCTCGTGGCTCTGGTGGCCCTGGTGATCGGCGGTGTCCACGCCGTGGTGTGTCTGGCTCATCGAGACCACGTCCTTCCGGGTGTCGTGCGGCCGCGGGGTCCCCGGTGAGGTTCCCGGTTCGCGGCGGAGCATGTCTGGTTGATACCATAGGGGGGTATGGTATTGTCAAGAGTAGACCCGCACTCAAGAAGGGGCGCACCCGATGACCGACCACCACGCGACCGGCGCCGAGCAGCAGCACGGCTATCTCGCCCTCGACCACAAGGCCGACTACCTCAAACGGCTCCGACGTATCGAGGGCCAGGCTCGCGGGCTGCAGCGGATGGTCGAGGAAGAGCAGTACTGCATCGACATCCTGACCCAGGTCTCGGCGATGACGAAGGCGCTCCAGTCGGTGGCGCTGGGCCTCCTCGACGACCACATCTCCCACTGCGTCGTCGACGCGGTCGGTGAGGGTGGGCCCGAGCGCGAGGCCAAGCTGCGGGAGGCGTCCGACGCGATCGCGCGGCTGGTGCGCTCGTGAGCGACGCCGGCGCCGCCACGATTCCGGCCCCGCGGTCAGGCGGGACGGCGTCAGCCCGCGATCGTGGGCGTGGTGGCCACGGCGGCCGCGATCTCGGCCTGTCGGAGCAGGAAGGCGCGCTCGTCCCTGCCGGTGCGGCGCAACCAGGTGGTGACCTCCAGGTTGCCCTTGCTGGCGTTGCACGACCCACAGGCCGGAACCACGTTGGTCGACGTGTAGCGGCCGCCGCGCGAGACCGGCAGCACGCAGTCCTTCTGGAGACCGTCGGCGGCACCGCAGTAGGCGCAGCCCTCCCACCCCGCCACCAGGGCCTGCCACTGCTCGGCGGTGAGGTCGTGCTCGACCCGCGCCATCCGGCGCCGGCGACGGCGGGCGTATCTCGCCGTGCGGGTGCGGCTCGCCATCCCGCCACGGTACGCCGGCCGCCGGGCGTCGCGGGGGCGCCGCGCGGGACGCTCACACCTCGTCGTCCACGTATGCCGGCCGGGACACGCCCAGCCCTGCCCAGGTGAACGGCACCGCCGTCGCGAGGAGCAGCCATAGCACCAGCGTCCACCCGCCGGTGGCCTCGTGGAGCAGGCCCACGACGAACGTCCCGAGCGCCGCCACCAGGTAGCCCACGGGCTGCACGAAGCCCGACAGCTGCGCGGTGACGCGGGGGCTGCGGGTGCGGGCGGTGAGCAGCGCGATCGCCAGCGGGAAGGCGAAGCCGGCGATCCCGAGCATCAGGGCCCACAGCCACGGCAGCGCGGCAGGAGCGACCAGCAGGCCGGCGTACCCTCCCGCGAGCAGCGCACCGAAGCCGAGCACGACCGGGGCCAGGGTCCTCGCCCGCGCCGCGAGCGTGGGCATGGTCAGTCCGCCGACGATGCCGGTCCCGGCGATCAGCGCGACCAGTGCGCCGGCATAGGTCGGCGAGAGCCCCGCGTCGCGGTAGACCTGCGGCAGCCAGCCGAACTGCACGTAGGCGTGCATCGACTGGATCCCGAAGAGAGCCGTGATGGCGCGTGCCGTCGGCGAGCGCAGCATCTGGCCTCGCGGTGGCGCCGCCGGCGGCGTCGCGCGGTCGGGATCTCGGCGTTCCCGCACCACGAGCCATCCCCACAGCGGCAGGGCCAGCACGATGAGCCAGCCCCAGAGGCCGAGCGCGGGCCGCCAGCCGCCGAGGCCGGCGGCCAGGGGGGCGGTCGCCAGCGCGCCGGCGGCGCCCCCGACCACGAGGACGGTGCCGTAGACCGTCATCAGCCGCACCTCGCGGCCCCCGCCGTGCGTCTTCACCCAGGCGGGCGCGAGCACGTTGCCGATGCCCATGCCGCCGAGAGCGACGACGGTGAGCAGCAGGAAGACCGCGACCGAGTCGGTGCCGATCCTCAGGAGGATGCCCAGCGCCGCCGCCAGGAGGCCGAGCGCGATCCCGGCGGTGGTGCCGACCCGGCGGGCCACCAGCACCGCCAGCGCGCCGATCAGGGCGAAGCAGAGCGGCGGCAGCGCTGTCAGCACCCCGGCGGCCCCCGCGCTCATCGCGAGGCCGGCCCGCACCTCCTCGAGCACGGGGCCGACGGAGGTCGCGCCGGGGCGGAGGTTCACCGACGCCAGCGCGACCGCCGCCACGGCGACCGGCGCGGCCACGGTGAAGGCGACGGGGGCGCGGCGTCCGGTGTCGGTCACCCGGCGAGCCTAGGCGCCCGCGGCGTCGGTCGGCCCGCGCCGCTGCGGCCATCGGCCGCCCCTTGCCTCGCGCGGGGGTGCGTGAGACGGTGCCGCGATGGAGCCGTCGATCTTCGAGGCGGCCGGGGGAGCCGAGACGTTCGCCGCGCTGGCTCACGCCTGGCATCAGCGCGTGATGGCGGACCCGGTCGTCGGCCACGCCTTCTCCCACGGATACCACCCGCGGCACGGCGAGCGGCTGGCGGCGTACTGGACGGAGGCGCTGGGCGGCCCCCGCGAGTACTCCCGGCAGTACGGCGACGAGTCGTTCGTGCTGCGACTCCACTCCGGCAACGGGGAGCACCACCAGATGGACCGCCGTGCCGTGAGCTGCTTCGAGCAGGCGCTCGACGACGTCGGGGTGCCACCCTCGGTGCGCCAGCCGATGCTCGACTACTTCACCTGGGCCACCGGCGCGATGGCCGGCTTTCCGGAGTCGCCGGAGGACGTGCCGGCGGGTCTCACCATCCCGCGCTGGTCGTGGGACGGGCCGGTCGGCTGAGCCGTGGCGCGTGACCACGACGTCGCCGTCGTCGGCGGCGGGATCGTCGGCCTGGCGATCGCGGACGCGGTGCTCGCGGCAAGGCCGGCGGCGTCGGTCGTCGTGCTCGAGAAGGAACCGCGCCTGGCCGAGCATGCGTCGGGGCGCAACAGCGGGGTGCTGCACGCGGGCTTCTACTACCATCCCGACTCCGCCAAGGCCCGGCTGACCGCGCGCGGCAACCTGCTCCTGCGGGCCTTCTGTGCGGAGGAGGGCGTGCCACTGCGGGAGACCGGCAAGGTCGTCGTGACCACCGGGCCCGACCAGCTGGGGGCGCTGGCGGAGCTCCATCGCCGCGGGGTCGCCAACGGGGTGCCGCTGGAGCTGGTCGACTCCGGCGGTCTGGCTCGTCTGGAGCCGCTGGCACGCACCCACGAGCAGGCGCTGTGGTCGCCGACCACGGCGTCGGCGGATCCGGTGGCGGTGGTGGAGGCACTCGCCGAGCGGGTGCGCCGCCGCGGCGGAGAGGTGCGGCTCCGGTCGCCGGTGAGCGCGGCCGGCCCGGGTTGGCTGGAGTCCGAGGGTGCCCGGCTGGAGGTGGGCCACCTGGTCAACGCGGCCGGACTCCACGCCGACCGGGTGGCGCGGTGGTTCGGCGTGGGGGAGGACTACCGACTGCTGCCGTTCCGAGGGCTCTACTGGGCGGCCGCCGCCGACTCGCTGCCGCTGCGACGCCACGTCTATCCGGTGCCCGACCCGCGTTTCCCCTTCCTGGGCGTCCACCTGACCGTCACGGTGGCCGGCCGGGTCAAGGCCGGTCCGACCGCGATCCCGGCCCTGAGCCGGGAGGCGTACGCCGGCCTCGGCGGCGTCACCCGCCACGAGCTCGGCGAGGTGGCGCGCACCCTGCCGCGCTTCCTGGCCGGCCAGCGCGCCGCCGCCCCGCGACTGCTCGCGGCGGAGCTGCCGAAGCTTTCCCGGCGCGCACTGCTGGCCCAGGCCCGGCGGCTGGTGCCGGCGGCGCACGAGGGGCTGTTCCGCGAGCGTGCCCGGCCGGGCATCCGGGCCCAGCTGCTCGACGTCCGCACCAACCGCTTGGAGATGGACTTCGTGGTGCGCCCGGGCCCGGCGTCGACCCACGTGCTCAACGCCGTCTCCCCGGGGTGGACCACCGCGCTGGCGATGGCGGAGGAGCTGGCGTCGGGCATGCTGGACGCAGCGCCCCGCCTCGAGACCTGATACCCCCAGGGGTATCATGGGCACGGAGAGGCTGCCACCGGCGCCGTTGTCCGCACCATCCCGAAAGAGGTACTCATGTCACTGCACCTGGGCGACACCGCCCCCGACTTCCAGGTCGACACCAGCGAAGGCCCGGTCTCCTTCCACGAGTGGGCCGGCGACTCCTGGGTCGTCTTCTTCTCGCACCCGGCCGACTTCACGCCGGTGTGCACGACCGAGCTCGGCCGGGTCGCTCAGCTCCGTGATGAGTGGGACAAGCGCGGGGTGAAGACGATCGCGCTGTCGGTCGACTCGGTGGAGGACCACGCGAAGTGGAAGCCCGAGATCGAGTCCTACAACGACACCTCGGTCGACTACCCGATCATCGCCGACCCCGACAAGCGGATCGCCGAGCTCTACGACATGATCCACCCGGGTGAGGGTGACAGCTCGTCGGTGCGGTCGGTGTTCGTGATCGACCCCGACAAGAAGATCCGGCTGACGATGACGTACCCGAAGTCCACGGGCCGCAACTTCCTGGAGATCCTGCGCGTCGTCGACGCGCTCCAGCAGGGCGACCGCGCGGCCGTCTCGACGCCGGTCGACTGGCAGCCCGGCGACAAGGTCGTCGTGCCGCCGACCATGCCGACCGACGAGGCCCGGGAGAAGTTCGACGACGTCGAGGAGTTCTTCCCCTACCTGCGGACGGCGCGGCTCAGGTCCTAGCCGAGAAGGGGTCGTGTGCCCCAGCCGTCCCAGTCTCCGCCGGGCCAGGCACACGACCCCCTCCGGACGACGGGAGCCCCGCCCGAACGGCACCGGGCCGGTACGACGTCCGAGGACGCCGTACCGGCCCGGTTGCTGCGTGCCGGTCAGGGCAGCTCGTTGACCCGATCGATGCTCGGGGGAGCCACCGGGCTGAAGGCCCCGAGGTAGCCGACCAGCGCGGTCAGGTCGTTGCCGCCGTCCAGCCGCGGGCTGGTGACCGTGCCGAAGGTGGTGAAGTTGTCACCGCCGTCGGCGAGGAAGTTGTTGACCGTGACCTGGTAGGTCGCCGTCGGGTCGAGCGGCACGCCGTTGAGCTGCACGTTGCTGATCGTGACCGACGTGCAGTTGCCCGCGTCGATGGTCGTGGCGAGGTCGTAGGTGAAGCCCGCCGACACCCCCAGATGCAGGAACGGTCGGCTCGACCCGAGCGGCTGGCACTGCTCCTCGAGGACCGAGACGATCTGCGCTCCGGTCATGTCGTAGGTCACCAGCGTGTTGCCGAACGGCTGGAACGTGAACGCCTCGCCGTAGGTCACCACGCCGTCGCCCTCGCCCGTGGAGGAGGCGTAGGTCAGGTCGGACCGCACGCCACCGGGGTTCATGAGCGCCACGTCGGCGCCGTTGGAGGAGGTCGACCAGAGCTGCGCGTCGGCCACCAGGTTGCCTGCGGGCGACTCGACGCCCCGGTCGCTGCCGGCCACGCCCCCGCGATTGATGTCGGCGGTGATCGTGCCGACCGGGTCGTTGCCGGCGTCGTCGAACAGCGGCTGCCACTTCTCGATGACCGTGGTCAGCGCCGGGTCGGGCGTGAGCTCGGACTGCACCACCTTGTGGTTGGTGGCGCTGCTCAGCCTGCGGCGGACGTCGCGGGTGCGCTTGTCCAGGACCAGGTTGACCTCGGAGACCACCCGACCGTAGGAGTAGGCGCTGGTCACGATGCGCGGCCTGCCGGCGGGGTCGGGAAGCGTGCAGTTGTAGGGCAGGTGCGTGTGACCGGTGATCATCACGTCGATCGCCGGCGACAGCGCGTTGTTGATGTCGACGACCGGGCCGCTGATGCCGACGCACGCGTCGACGTCACCGGGCGGCGGGGTCTGCGAGCCACCCTCGTGGAGCAGCACCACGATCGCGCGGACGCCCTTGCGCCTCAGCTTGGGCACCAGCTTGTTGGCGGTCTCGGCCTCGTCGAGGAAGTTCCAGCCCTGGATGCCCGCCGCGGCGACCAGCGTGTCGGTGGCCTCCAGCGTCATGCCGATGAAGCCGACCTTGACCCCCTTGACCTTCTTGATCCAGTACGGCGGCAGCGGAGTGCGTCCGCGGTCGTTCTGGACGTTGGCGGCCAGCCACTTGAAGTCGGCGCCGGCGTAGGGCTCGTCGGGGAAGTAGCACCCGTCGACCGGGTGGCAGCCGCCGCGCTGCATGCGCCGCAGCTCGGTGACACCCTCGTCGAACTCGTGGTTGCCGACGCCGGACACGTCGAGGTCCATCGCGTTGAGCGACTCGACCGACGGCTCGTCGTGGAAGAGGCCCGAGAAGGCGGGCGAGCCACCGATCAGGTCGCCGGCGGCGACGGTCAGGGAGTTCCGGTTCCCGTCGCGCAGCTCGTGACAGCTTGGCGGAGAGGTACTCCGCGCCCCCGGCCGCCTCACCGTCGAGCGGGCCGGGTGTCGTGGCCTCCAGATGGCCGTGGTAGTCGTTGAAGGCCAGCAGCTGCAGGTCGACGAGACGGCCCTTGCCGTAACCGTGGCCGTGGCCGTGGCCGTGATCGTGACCGCCACCGCGACCATCCTTGGCCTCGGCCGGGCCGGTGGTGGCCGACAGCAAGCCGGCAGCCAGCAGCGCCGCGGCGCCGCCGGTCAGCAGTCGCAGCGTGCGGGATCGCCCGCTGTGCGCGCTAGAGACGTGCATGTTCACTCCTCGGGTCGTGGACCTGGCCACCCTGCCACGATGGTCTGGACCTCTGCCAGAGGGGCGGCGCCAAGTTTTGCCGAGGGATCACCCCGGTGGCAGCCGGAGGACGAACGTCGCCCCCCGGCCCGGGCCCGGTGACGTGGCCGTGAGCGTGCCCCCGTGGGCGCGGGCGAGGTCGCGCGCGATGGTCAGCCCGATGCCGGAGCCGTGGTGGCCCCGGGCCCCGGCGCCGGCGCGGTAGAAGCGCTCGAAGACCCGGGTCACGTCCTCGGGCGCCAGGCCCACCCCGGTGTCGACGACCGCCACCTCGGCCGCCTCGCCGAGGTCGCGGCACCGCACTGTCACCGAGCCGCCGGCCGGCGTGGCGTGGAGGGCGTTGCCCACGAGGTTGGTGACCACCTGGGCGATGCGGTCGGCGTCGATCCGCGCCGGGAGAGGTGTCGGCCCGGGGTCGACCTCCAGACGGAGCCCGGCGTCCTCGGCCTGCGGTCGCAGCCGCTCCGCCGCGGCCTCGGCGACCTCGGCGAGGTCGGCGTCGGACAGCCGCAGCTCGAGTCGGCCCTCGTCGGCGCGGGACAGCGCCGAGAGGTCGTCGGCGAGCCGCCGCATCCGGCGTACCTCCTCGGTGAGCCGGCCCAGCTCCTCCGGCCCGGTGTCGAGGACGCCGTCGATCATCCCCTCGACGTAGCCCTCCACCACGGTCAGCGGCGTGCGGAGCTCGTGGGCCACCTCGCCGAGCAGCCGCACCCGGCGGGTCTCGGTCGCGGCGAGGGTGGCCCCGAGGGCGTTGACGTCGGTGGCCAGCTCGGCGAGCTCGCGCTCCCGGGGCAGTGCGACCGGGGCGTCGTAGCGTCCGGCAGCGAGGTCGCGGGCGGCCCGGCGGACGTCGCGCAGCGGCGCCAGCAGTCGGTTCGCCGCCCAGGCGCCGGCTCCGGCGGCGACGACCACGCCGAGCAGGGTCCCGACCACCAGCGAGGTGTCGACCGCCCGGGCGAACTCGGCCCGCAGCGTGCCGCTGGTCATCCCGCCCATGCCCTGGCCCGGCCCGCGCCCCATGCCCGACAGGGTGCGGTCGAACAGGGCCGGCGCCAGCAGGCGGACCACGAGTGCCGTCGCCAGACCGCCCAGCAGCGCGACCAGGAGGTGGGAGATCATCAGCCGCGCGGACAGGCTGTCCCAGACCCGCCTCACGGGCGCCGGTCCCGGTCGGGCTCGGGCAGGAACTTGTAGCCGACGCCCCGCACGGTCCCGATCAGCCACGGGTCGCCCGCGTCGTCGCCGAGGGCCTTGCGCATCGCACGGACATGGACGTCGACCACGCGTTCGTCGCCGTAGAAGTCGTAGCCCCAGACGTGCTCCAGGAGCTGGGCGCGGGAGTAGACCCGTCCCGGCGCCGTCGCCAGGGCTGCCAGCAGGTCGAAGTCGAGCGTGGTCAGGGAGACCGGACGACCCGTCCACCGTGATCTCGCGGCGGGCGCGGTCGATGACGATCCGGGCGAACTCCATCCGCTCGCCGGCGTCCGCCGCGTGCCTGTCGGCCCCTACCGGCCGGTCGGCGGCGCTGCCCAGCCGGCGTACCGCAGCCTGGACCCGGGCCACCACCTCGCGCGGGCTGAACGGCTTGGTGACGTAGTCGTCCGCGCCCACCCCGAGGCCGACGATCTTGTCGACCTCCTCGGCCCGCGCCGTCACCAGCACGACGTAGACCTCGGCGGTGGGCCGGTCGGCGGAGGCGCGGAGGCGGCGGAGCACCTCGAGGCCGTCGACGTCCGGCAGGCCGAGGTCGAGCAGCACCAGCCGCACGTCCTCGTCCTCGGCCAGCCGCAGGGCCTCGGCTCCGGTGGCCGCCTCGAGGACCCGGAAGCCGGCGTCGGCGAGATAGGCCCGCAGCACCTCGCGGATGCCCTGCTCGTCGTCGACCACGAGCACGGTGGCACTCACGTGCGGGCTCCTTCCTGTCGGTCTCGCGGGGCGTCGACTCCACCGTAGGGCCGGCCGGGCGCCGCCGATCCCCGGCGCCGGCTTCTTCACACCATCTTCATCCCGCCCGCGCTCGACCCTTCATCCTCGCCGCGTTGAGTGGGAGACAGCCGAGGATCGAGCACGACGACCGCAGGAGGCGAGCACGATGACGACACGAGGGACCACGACCAGCACGGTGAACACCGGCTGGCGAGGCCGCCGAACCGCCGCGGTGGTGGCGGGGGTGACCGCGCTGGCGCTGGCCGGCGGCGGCGCCGCGGTGGCGGCGACCTGGTCGGCCGACGGCTCGCAGGGCGAGGTCGTGGCGCAGTCCACGGTGGCGGCCGACGACGCCGTCACGGCGCTGGCCTTCAACCGCGAGGAGGAGCGGATGGCCCGCGATCTCTACACGCTCTTCGCCGACACCTACGACGACGGCCCGTTCGCCCGGATCGCCTCCTCCGAGCAGCAGCACTTCGCGTCGGTGGGCGCCCTGCTGACGACGTACGGCATCGACGACCCGTCGGCGGGGCTGGACGCGGGCGACTACGCCGACCCGCAGATCCAGGAGCTCTACGACTCCTGGAAGGCGCAGGGTCTGGAGTCGCTCGACGCGGGGCTGCAGGTCGGCGTCGAGCTCGAGGAGCGCGACATCGCGGACCTCGAGGCCACGCTCGAGGAGATCGACCAGGCCGACGTGCAGGCCGTGCTGTCGCGGCTGCTCGCCGCCTCGCGGATGCACCTGCGGGCCTTCACCGCCTGGGTCGACGGCGACCAGACCGGCATCGGTCCCGGCATGGGCTGGGGCGGGGGCGGATCCGGCGGGATGGGCCCCGGCGGGATGGGCGCCGGTGCCGGACACGGGCGCGGCTGGAACGGCGACTCCGACCGCGGCCGGCAGGGCTCGGGTCGCGGCGACTGCCCCCTCGACTCGTCCAGCACCTGATACCCCCCAGGGTATATGGGCTAGGCTGTGGCCATGCCTCAGGACCCGCTGTCCGCGCTCTTCGAGCGGCCCGCCCCGCAGCTGGCCGTCCCGGTCCCCGCTCGCCCGCCCTGGTGGCGGGCGTTCGGGTCGGGGCGGCTCGCGGCTGCGCTGCTGGTCGCCCCCCTCCTCTGGCACGAGTACGCCGCCCAGGTCGGCGGCTGGAGCGAGCTGTCGTGGCCCTGGCGGCTGGCCTTGCTGCTCGTCGTCGTGCCGGCGGCGCTGACCCTGGCGACGTACCTCCCGCAGCGGGGCGCCGCCCGCGGTGGCTCGCCCTGTGCCGCGATGGCGGGGCTGACGGTCGTGTTCGCGGGCATCGCTCTGTCAGGGGCCCCGCTGCAGGTCGCCACGCTGGTGCTGGCGGCCGGGCTGGCCGGCTACGGGCTGCTGCAGCGGCTCCGTGGGGCCGACGCCTGCGCACCGAGAGGCTGATGGACCCGGGCTACGCGTGGGCGATCGGGACCAGGTTGAGCCCGATGACGCCGGCGACGATGAGCCCGAGTGAGAGCGCCTTGACCCAGCCCATCGACTCCCCGAGGAAGAAGTAGCCGACGACGGCCACGAAGGCGGTGCCGACGCCGGACCAGATGGCGTAGGTGATGGAGACCGGGAGTGTGCGCACGATCAGCGTCAGCAGCCAGATCGAGACGGCGTACCCACCCACGACCACGGCGGTCCAGCCGGGGTGGGTGAAGCCCTCGGCGCGCGGCAGCACCGCCGTCGCCCCGACCTCGATGGCGATGGCCACCGCCAGCAGCACAGCTGCGCCGAACACGTCCGTCCTCGTTTCGTCAGCGCTCCTCGGAGCGATGGGTTATGTAGCGGTCGCTACGCATCCAAATGTAGCACATGCTACGTTCACTCCGTGAGTGCTGGGTCCGACCGTCGTCGGGAGCTGCTAAGCGCGGCGACGCAGCACGTCCTGAGCCAGGGGCTGATCGGCCTGACGCTGCGGCCGCTGGCCGCGGCGATCGGCACCAGCGACCGGATGCTCGTCTACCACTTCGGCACCCGCGACGCGCTGGTCTCGGAGATCGTGACCGCCACCAGCGAGCGCGCGGTCGAGGAGGTCCGCGCGATCGACCCCGTCGCGGGGGTGCGCGCGGGGGTCAACGCACTGTGGGCGGCGTACCAGTCGGAGCCTCTGTCGGCCTGCCTCGACGTCTACTGCCAGGCGGCCAGCGAGGGCCTGCTGGGCCGCGAGCCCTACCTCACCGACGCCCGCACCGCCAACGAGCGCTGGTCGGCCGCGCTCGCCGACTACCTCACGTCCTGCGGAACCCCGGCGGACCGGGTGGGCCGGGTGGTGACCCTGGTCGACTCCGCGCTCTACGGCTTCCATCTCGACCTGACCACCGACCGGCCGGACGAGCTCGACCGCGGGGTCGACGACCTGGCCCGAGGGGCTGCGCTGCTCGCGGAGGAGCACGCCGCGGACGAGCCCGCTGCGGGTTGCTAGCGTCAGCGCATGCCTCGCAAGCTCCAGCTCGGCCTGATCGGCACCGGCCTCGCCCCCCGACACCTCTACCTGCCGGCCTTTCGGGCGCTGCGGCATCGGATCGACCTGGTGGCCTGCACCAATCGCACTCGCGCCAAGGCGGAGGAGTACGCCGCCGACGCGGGCATCCCGGTCGTGCACGACACCACCGACGAGCTGCTCGCCGACCCGGCCGTCGAGGCGGTGATGATCTCGTTGCCGATCGACGCCGCGCCCCGCTTCGTCCTGTCCGCCCTCGAGGCCGGGAAGGCGGTGATGACCGAGAAGCCCAACGCCGCCAACACGGCTGCCGCCAAGCGGCTGCTCGCCTCCGCGGCGCGCTTCGACGCGCCGTACCTCGTGGGGGAGAACTACGCGTTCATGTCCCATGCCCACCAGCTGGCCCGGTGGGTCGCGCAGGGTCGACTCGGCGAGCTGCGCACCGTCGAGGTGCGCGACTTCACCGTGATGGACCGGTCACAGCCGTGGTTCCACACCTCCTGGCGGCACGACCCGGCGCACGTCGGCGGCTTCGTCGTGGACGCCGGCGTCCACCTGGCCCATGTGCTGCGCGAGGCGGTCGGCGACCCCGTCGAGGTGCGCGGCCTGCAGGCCCTGCAGGAGCCGGTGCTCGGCCCGGTCGACACGATCGCCGCGGCGATGCGGTTCGCGTCGGGGGCGCTCGGCACCTGGACCAGCTGCTTCTCGGCGCCGCTGGAGGGCCCGAAGATCCGGATCACCGGCACCAGGGGCGTGGCCTCGTGGACGCCGACGGCGGCCGAGCTGGTCTCGACCCGGGGAGCGGTGACGCGGTCGGAGCTCAAGGAGAACAGCTTCACCGGCCAGTTCCGCCACTTCGCGGACGTGGTCGTGTCGGGTGCCGAGCCGCTGGTGACGCCCGCCGACACGCTGGGAGACCTGGCCCTGATGGAGCGGCTGGTCAAGGGGCGCTGACGGCGCTCAGCCGAGCCGGGAGCGGCGCAGCGCCAGCACCCAGCGCCGCCCGGGATGCTCGGTCAGCGTCCACAGCCGGTCGGTTCCGGGCTCCGCGGCGATGTCCTCGGGGCCCATGGGGAGGGCCAGCCGCCGGGGCCGCAGCCGGCCCGGCGTGCCGACGTACACCGTGCCGGGGACGGCCGGGCCGTGCGAGACCGTGACGTACCACCGGCCGTCGACGACGACCGCACCCTGCATCCCGGGCACCCCCTGGTCGAGCTCGACCGGGCGCGCCCGGTCGTCGTCGCCGGTCTCCAGCAGGGCGGTGTCGAGGTCGAGCGGGAAGCGGGCCAGCCGGGTGGTCTGCTCGCCCCGGCCGTACTCACCCGCGACCAGCGCCGCCGGGTGCCTGCGGTCCAGGGAGAGGAAGGAGTAGCGCAGCCGGGTGACTCCGTCGTCGGCGTGGGCGCGGTAGCGGAACCGCACCGGCAGCACGTAGCGGTAGCCGTACGACGCGACGGCCTCGTCGTCGACGGCCAGCCGGGACAGGTGGTGCGGCGCTCCGCGCTCGTCGGGGATGCGCATCACGTCGTCGACCCGGCAGGTGATGAACCCGCGCGCCGTGGCGGCGATGTGGAGGTAGGGCCCGCACCACGCCACGCCACCCGCGTGCACCCGCAACGGGGTCAGCACCGGCCGGCCGTCGACCAGCGCGGGGACCACGAGCAGCACGTGGCGGTAGCGGAGCGTGTCGAGGTCGAGGAAGGTCACCCGGGAGCCGGGGCTCTCGCCGTCGACGTCCTTGGCGTACCACGTCACCGCGACCACGCGGCGCCGCGCGTGCGGGCCGCCGGCATCCGCGGAGGTGGCGATGCCCTGCGGCCACCAGGTGCGCGTCCACCGGTCGGCGCGGTCCCAGGTCCAGGCCCGGTCGACCGCCCGGCCGAGGAACCCGCGCGAGCGACGGGCCGCGCGGTTGAGGTCGCCCAACAGCGCCCCGAGCCCCACCGGGCCGCCGACCAGCGACGCGAGCGCGGCGATCTCGGCGGCGTTCTCGGCCGTGCGGTCGAGGTGCACCCCGGTCGGCGGTGGAGGCGGGGACGCGGTGACCACGAAGGCCACCGTAGTCCTCGCCGGCCACGGTCGAGGCGAGGAGGAGGAGGCACTACGGTCGGGCCCATGTCTCCAGCCGTGCCTCCAGCCGTCTCTCCCGCAGCGTCGTCCGGGCGGGTCCTGGTCGTCGGCGCGGCGGTCGTCGCCGGTGGCTGCGTGCTGGCGGCGCGGCGTACTCACCCGCCGGCGGCCGCCGGTCGTTGGGAGCTGCCGGGCGGCAAGGTGGAGCCGGGTGAGCAACCCGAGGCGGCTCTGGTCCGCGAGGTCGCCGAGGAGCTCGGCTGCCGGGTGTCCGTGGCCCGCTGGCTCCCGCCGGTGGTCGCCATCGACGTGCGGCACGAGCTGGCCGTGGCCCTGGCTCGCCTGGAGAGCGGCACGCCGACGCCCCTCGAGCACGACGCCGTGCGCTGGCTGCGGCCCGACGAGCTGGAGGACGTCGACTGGCTGGAGTCGGACCGACCCTTCCTGCCCGAGATCGCCGGCTGGCTCGACGCTCACCCGGCCGGGGCCCGAGGCATCTTCTTCGACGAGGGCGACGCGCGGACCGCGGCTCGGAGACTGGAGGCCGACGGCTACACCGCCGAGGTGGCCCGCGAGCGCCTCGCCGGGGAGGACGACGACGAGGACCATCCGTGGGCGGTGCTCTCAGACGCGCCGGTGCTGGTGCTGGAGATGGTCGTCGACCGTTGCGACGACGCCTGGCTCGACGTCGAGGAGCCGCCGCCCGCGCGGTCACCCGAGGCGCCGACGCTGCCGAGCGCCCCCGGCGCGGTCGCTCCTGACCGGGTGCAGGCGCTCCTCCGATCGGGCCGCGATGCCGCCGTCGGGGGCGCTCTCTAGGATCGCCGCATGAGCTCGCTCCCCGAGCAGCGGCTGCTGCTGGTCCACGCCCACCCCGACGACGAGTCGATCGGCCAGGGCGCCACGATGGCGAAGTACGTCGCCGAGGGCCGCGGCGTCACCCTGGTCACCTGCACCGCCGGCGAGATGGGCGAGATCCTGGTGCCCGACCTGCGAGCACCTCGCCGCCGACGAGGACGGACGGCCTGGCGAGCACCGCACGCGGCGAGCTCGACGACGGCGATGACGGCGCTCGGCGTGACCGACCACCGCTTCCTCGGCGGCTTCGGCCGCTACCGCGACTCCGGCATGAAGTGGCACGAGGACGGCCACGCCGTCGCCGCCGAGACGTGCCACGACAACGCCTTCTGGCACGCCGACCTCACCGAGGCCGCCGACCACCTGGTCGCGGTCATCCGCGAGGTGCGGCCGCAGGTGCTGGTGACCTACGACGAGTTCGGCGGCTACGGCCACCCCGACCACATCCAGGCCCACCGGGTCGCGATGTACGCCGCCCAGCTGGCCGCCGTGCCCGTCGTACCGCCGCGACCTCGGGCGAGCCTGGGACATCGCGAAGATCTACTGGGGCGCGATGTCGGAGAGCCGGATGCGCGCCGGCCTGCGGGCGCTGCGCGAGGCCGGCGACACCACGAGCTTCGAGGGGATGGACCCCGACGGCCCGCTGCCGCCGTTCGTGATCTCCGACGAGCGACCTCACCGCCGCGGTCGACGGCACCGACCACGTCGACACGAAGATGGCCGCGCTGGCCGCGCACGCCACCCAGATCACGCTCGACGGGCCGTTCTTCGCGCTGTCCAACAACCTCGGCGACGCCGTCTGGGGCCTGGAGTTCTTCCGGCTCGTCAAGGGCACGGCGGGGCCGGTGGGCGACGACGGGCTCGAGGCCGACCTCTTCGCCGGTCTCTGACGTCGGCGACCGGCCGCTCCCTCGGATGTCCGGATGACCTCCGAGCCCGACCTGTTCACCGGTGAGCAGACGCCGCAGCCTCGGGAGCGGGAGGGCGGCCGGGTCGTCCTGCTCCTGCTGCTCGGGCTGCTTCTGCTGCTCGGCGCGGGCTACGCGGGGCTCTACTACCTCGCCGGCGACAAGGTCCCCCGGGGCACCACGATCAGCGGCGTCGATGTCGGCGGCCAGAGCCGCGCCGACGCGGCCGATGACCTGCAGGCGGGCCTTGCGTCCGCCGAGAACCGGCCGATGGACGTCACCGTCGGACGTGAGGAGGTCTCGGTCGTGCCGGCGGAGGCCGGCCTCTCCGTCGACGTCGACGGCTCGGTCGACCAGGCGGGCGGCGGCGCGGAGCTGGTCGCCCGAGTGGCTGTGGCACTACTTCACCGGCGGCGACGACCTCGAGGCGGTGGTCGACGGTCGACCAGCCGACCATGACGTCGTACCTCGACGAGCTCAGCGACCGGCTCGGCCGGCCGGCCCGCGACGGCGTCGGTCTCGTTCAACGGCACCCAGGTGCGGGTCACGGCAGGCGCTCAGCGGTTCGCGCTATCGACGCCGAGGCCGCGCAGGACACCCTGGTCGCCGGCTACCTCGCCGACGGCCCGGTCGACCTGGCTGTCGTCGACGACCTGCCCGACATCGACGAGGCCGACGTCCGCGCCGCCGTCGACGACTTCGCCAACCCGGCCGTGTCGGGGCCGGTGACGCTGACCTTCGGCAAGTCCAAGGTGCGTGCTCGGCCCCGCGGACTTCACCGCCGGCGCTGAGCCTGGAGCCCGTCGACGGCGAGCTGGTGCCGACCGTCGACCGCGAGGCTCATCCGCGCGCTGGTCGACCAGTCGATCAGCGGCGACGGCGCCCCGGTCGACGCCACCGTCGCGCTGGTCGACGGCAAGCCGCACGGTGATCCCGGCCAAGCCGGGCGTGACCTACGAGCCCGGCCGAGGTCGCGACCGCGCTTCCTCGCAGCTGGTCGCCCGCGAGCCGGCAAGCGCGAGCGCAAGGTCGACGCTCCTCGGTCGCCGAAGCCCGACGTTCACCACCAAGGACGCCCGCGCGCTCAAGATCAAGGAGCAGGTCTCGACGTTCACGACGTACTACCCCTACGCCGAGTACCGCAACGTCAACATCGGCCGGGCCGCCGAGCTCGTCAACGGCACCGTGCTCAAGCCGGGCGAGATCTTCTCGCTCAACGACATCGTGGGCGAGCGCACCCGCGAGAACGGCTTCACCGAGGGCTTCATCATCAGCAACGGGATCTTCAAGGAGGACCTCGGCGGCGGGGTCTCCCAGATGGCGACGACGACGTTCAACGCGATGTTCTTCGCCGGGCTCAAGGACGTCGAGCACAAGCCGCACTCGTTCTACATCGACCGCTACCCGGTCGGCCGCGAGGCGACGGTCGCCTGGGGCGCGGTCGACCTGCGCTTCGAGAACGACACGCCCTACGGCGTGCTCGTCGAGGCCCGGGTCACCCCGGCGCACCTCCTCGTCGCAGGGCGTGGTGACGGTGTCGATGTGGTCGACGAAGTACTGGGACATCACCAGCAGGACCGGCGAGCGCTACAACCTCACCAGGCCCGCGACCCGCACGCTCGACCACCGAGGACTGCTACCCCAACACCGGCTACGGCGGCTTCGACATCGACGTGGGCGCTACTTCCGCAAGCCCGGCTCCGACAGCCGGTCCGCACCGAGAAGTTCTTCACCCGCTACATCCCCTCCGACACCGTCATCTGCAAGTAGCCCTCAGCGACGGGGCGGCGAGGCGTCGCAGATGGGCCGGCGAGGCGTCGCAGATGGGGCCGCGAGGCGCGTCTCGCCTACGGCGACAGCCGGTGCAGGTCGCGCGGGAAGAGCGTGACCTCACGGATGTTGGCGGCCTCGACCAGCCGGGCCACCCAGCGCTCCAGCCCGATGGCGAACCCGCCGTGCGGCGGCATGCCGTGGCGGAACGCCTGCAGGTACGACGCGTACGCCGCCGGGTCCTCGCCGCGGGCCCGGAGCGCGGCGTCGTAGTCGCCGACGGCCGGTGCAGCCGCTGCCCGCCGGTGACCAGCTCCAGGCCGCGGAAGAGCAGGTCGAAGCTGTTGGTCCACCGCGCGGTCGCTCGGCTGCGGGATGGGTGTAGAACGGCCGCTTCGCCATCGGGTAGCCCTCGACGGCGAGCAGGTCGTGCCGTGCTCGGCCGCGCCCACGCGCCGAGCGCCCGCTCGTGCTCGGGGGCGAGGTCGGGCTCGTCGTCGGGCGCACCGACGAGCGGCAGCGCCTCGGCGAAGTGCACGACCGGGATCTCCTCGGGGACGTCCGGCACCTCGATGCCGAGCCGTTCGACCGCAGGGCCGGCGTACTCCCGCGACGGCGGCGACCATCCCGGCGAGCGTCTCGCGGAGCACGCCGAGCACGTCGCGGTGGTCGCTCGACGAAGCCGAGCTCGACGTCGAGCGAGACGTACTCCGCGAGGTGGCGGACGGTGTCGTGCGGCTCGGCGCGGAAGACCGGACCGACCTCGTAGACGCGCTCGAAGACGCCCGACCAGCTGCTGCTTGTGGAACTGCGGGCTCTGGGCGAGGTACGCCGGCCGGCCGAAGTAGTCGACCGCGAACACGTTCGCGCCGGACTCCGTGGCCGACTCGACGAGCTTGGGTGTCTGGATCTCGGTGAACCCGAGCCCGTCGAGGGTGGCGCGGAAGCCGCGCAGGCTGGCCGCCGCGAGCTCCCAACGGGCCCGCTGGACCGGATGTCGCCACGTCACCGGCGCGTGGTCGAGCAGCGTCGGCAGCGAGGCCGACAGCGTGGGCCGCCAGAGCTCGACCGGCGGTGTCGCGGCGTCCTCGGTCAGCGGCGACGACCGTGGCCTCGGCCGACCTCGACGCCGCCCGGCGCCTGCGGGTTGGCGAGGACCATCCCGTGCACGCGCGACGGTCGTCTCCTCCGGCGGCACCGGAGTACCCGGCGGCAGCACCACCTGCGCGAGCCCGCTGCGGTCGCGGACCACCAGGAACGTCACCCTTGCCAGCTCGCGACGCCGGTGCACCCAGCCCTGGAGCAGCACCGGGTCGCCCGGCGGGCTGGTGGGCAGGTCGGCCGCGAGCGTGCGGCTGAGGGTCGGAACGGGTCGGGTCATCGAGGATCACCTCCAGTGCGACGGGAAGCCCTGGAGGTGTGGGCGGGGGCCAGGTCGCGGTGCCACCACACCTTCGCCGGGGGCCACTGGCTCCGGCCTCTCGTCGGTCCGCCGGACGCGCGGTCGCGAGCCGTCGCCGGGGCGTCACTCCCGGGCCCGCGATGGCCGAGTCTACGACGATCGTTTGCTGCATTTCGCACCGTTTTCGGGGTCGGGAGCGTGCAGAACGCAGCAAACGTTCGGCCGGGGGAGGGTCAGCGAGCGAGGTAGCGGTAGGTGTGGTGGGTGAAGAAGCCGAGTCGGCTCGTAGAGGCCGAGGGCGGGCTCGTTGTCGGCCAGCACCTGGAGGTACGCCGTCGTGGCGCCGCGCTCGGCACCCCAGTCGAGCAGGGCCCCGACCACGGCGAGCCCCAGGCCCCGGCGGCGCCGGGACGGGGCGACCTCGAGCGCCCGCAGTCCCACCCAGTCGCCGGCCAGCGACGCCAGGCCGCCGGCGTCGGCGCCGACGGTGGCGACAAGCTGGTCGCCGTCCTCCTCCAGCCGCACGGCGTACGCCGGCCGCTCGCGCAGCGTCCGCCGCGCCATCGCCACACTCGCCAGCTGGAACAGCGAGTCGAGCTCGCCGCTCTCCAGGACCCAGCCCCGCGACCGGAAGGCCTCCTCCTCGGCAGAGTCGGGCAGCACCGCCGCGATCGGCCGGCGACCGAGCGCCGCATAGTGCGCCTCCACCGCCGGCACCGCGTCGTCGACCCCGGCGGGCGTCATGGCGAGCACGGAGTTGGCGCGGCGGTTGGCGGCTGAGCGTCCGACCAGCCGCAGCATCCAGGCGCCCAGCGGCGGCGGTGTCGAGCTGCGGCCACATCGCGAGGGCCAGCAGCTGGGCCTCCTGCGGTGAGACGCGTTGCCGCACCGACGGCCGCGGCGGCACCGGCTTGCCGGACACGATCTCGGCCACCGGCACCGACACCGTCGCTGCCGTCGGCCAGCCGGAGCACCGCGTGCTCGCCCCAGGACAGGCACTCGCCCAGCACGTCGCTGAAGGCCGGTCCTCCCGACGGTCCGCGCTCGCGGGTCAACAGGCGTCGCAGTACGACCCGTTGGCCGACGACGTGCGGCCCGAGCCGGTGCCGGCCCACGGGCGGGTTGTCGGCACGCTCCGTGGCGTGGCCGGTCGCGCCGGTGGACACACAGGGATACTAGGCTGTCGGCGTTCGCGTCACGCCATAGCCCGTGTCGGCCATGGACGCACAGCACGGCCCGCCGCAGGGGCCGCCAGCAGAGGGAGGACCAGGTGACCTACGTCATCGCCCAGCCGTGCGTCGACCTCAAGGACCGCGCCTGCGTCGACGAGTGCCCCGTCGACTGCATCTACGAGGGCAAGCGGATGCTCTACATCCACCCCGACGAGTGCGTCGACTGCGGTGCCTGCGAGCCGGTCTGCCCGGTCGAGGCGATCTTCTACGAGGACGACACCCCGGAGGAGTGGAAGGAGCTACTACGACGCCAACGTCGCACTTCTTCGACGACCTCGGCTCGCCCGGTGGCGCCGCCAAGATGGGCGTCATCGACCACGACCACCCGCTCGTCGCCGCGCTGCCGCCGCAGGAGCACGACGCAGTGACCGCCCGACGTCGAGCGGCCGCGCGGCCGGTCTCCGGCCGCGGCTGCCCGGACTTCCCCTGGGACCAGCTGACGCCGTACGCCGCCACGCGCGCGCGCCGCATCCCGACGGGATCGTCGACCTCTCGGTCGGCACGCCGGTCGACCCCACGCCCGCCGTCGTCCAGGACGCGCTGCGCGGCCGCGGCCGACTCGCCCGGCTACCCGACGACCATCGGCCGCGCGGAGACCCGGCAGGCCGCGATCGACTGGCTGCGCGCGCCGCCACGGCGTGACCGGGCTCGGCCTCGACGGCGTGCTGCCGGTGATCGGCTCCAAGGAGCTGATCGGCTCGCTGCCGGTCCACCTGGGCCTCGGTCCCGGCGACCTGGTCGTGCTATCCCGCGCTGGCCTACCCGACCTACGAGGTCGGGCGCGCGCGCTCGCCGGCGCCGACGCGCTCGCCACCGACTCGCTCACCGCGTTCGGCCCGCGGACCCCGCGCGCTGCTCTGGCTCAACTCGCCCGGCCAACCCCACCGGCCGGGTGCTGCCGCTCGAGCACCTGCGCAAGGTCGTCGACTGGTGCCGCGAGCGCGGCACGATCCTGGTCTCCGACGAGTGCTACCTCGAGTGCGCCTGGGACGGCGACGCGCCGCTGTCGGTGCTGCACCCGCGACGTCAGCGGCGGCTCGCTCGACGGGCATCCTCGCCGTGCACTCGCTGTCCAAGCGCTCCAACCTCGCCGGCTACCGCTGCGCCTTCGTCGCCGGCGACCCGGCGCGTGGTCGGCGAGCTGCTCGCCGTCCGCAAGAACCTCGGCCTGCAGATGCCCGGGCCGCAGCAGGCGCGCGATGATCGCCGCGCTCGACGACGACGCGCACGTCGTCGAGCAGCACGCGCGCTACGCCGCCCGCCGTGCCGCTGCTGCGCGAGGCGCTGGAGTCGGCGGGCTTCCGCATCGACCACTCCGAGGCGTCGCTCTACCTCTGGGCGACGCCGCGGCGAGGACTGCTGGGACGACCGTCGCCGGGCTGGCCGAGCGGGGGATCCTGGTCGCGCCCGGGCGCGTTCTACGGCCCGCGCGGGCGCTCAGCACGTGCGGGTCGCGTTCACCGCGACCGACGAGCGGGTCGGCCGCCGCGGTGCGGCGGCTGGCCGGCTGACCGGGCCTGCGGTCAGCGCATCACGAGGCGACGGCCGCGGCGCTTCTCCTCGGGCTGGCCGGTCGGGGCGCTCTGACCGGTCTGGGGTGTGGCCGCTTCGCTGCGCAGTCCCTCCAGCATCGAGCGCCAGTCGTCTCCGGCCGCGGCAGGCGCGGGAGCGGGCGTCTCCGCAGCGGGCTCGGCAGCGGGCTCGGGAGCAGGCGCGGCCGCGGGTGCGGGGGTGACCGGCGCGGCCTCGGCGGCAGGAGCAACCTCGGGGGCCGCGGCAGGGGCAGCAGCGGCGGTCGTGGCCGGAGTCGTCGCCGGGCCGACCGCCGACGCTGCCGGCAGCGCGAAGACCCGCGGCTCGTCGTCGTCGGCCGGGGCCTTCTCCGGGTGCAGCAGCTCGCCGGGTGCCGGGTCGCCGGCCGTGTCCTGCGCGGTGTCCTCGGTGATGTCCGCATCCGGTGCAGGCTCCGCGAGCGCCTCGGCGGTCGCGGGCTGCTCCGGCTCGATCCCGGCCTCGCGCATCGACTCCGCGAGGAGGCGGGTCACCAGGTCGTCCGAGGCCTCCTTGGCCACGGCGGGCTCCTCGGCCACCGGCTCGGCGAGCGGCTCTGCCGCGACCGGCTCCGGCCGCAGCTCGATCACCTCGGCCTCCGGGGCCTCGGGGGTCTCCTCGCTCACGGGCTCGTCCACCACCGGGGTCTCGACAGGGGTCTCGATCGGGTCTCGAGGGCGGTCTCGAAGGGTTTCTCGGCCGCGGGCGCGGCCGGCTCGAGCACCGCGTCAGTGGCGACGTCGGCGGCCTGCCAGGAGGCGCCGGAGCCCAGCTCCCGCGGACCGTCGTCGCCGGCGTCGAGCACGAGCAGGTCGTCGTGCGCGCCTGCGCCGAGCACCAGCCCGTCGTCGTCCGCGGCGCCGAGGACCAGGCGGTCATCGTCGAGGGCGGAGGCGGCCGAACCCGGCTCGGCTGCGGGCACGGTGCCGTTGCTCGAGGCCCAGCGGAACGTCGAGGAGTCCTCGGCGGTGGGCCCGGTCGCCGCCGCGGCGACAGTCGTGCCGGCATCCGCCGCGCGGGTGGGCTCCCAGTCCCGCGGGCCGTCGTAGCTCGTCGAGGTCGACTCGTACGACGTCGCCCGGGGCTCGCTCGGTGCCTCGTCGTCGAAGGACAGGTTGGCCAGGATCCGCACCACGGAGATGTGGGCGTTGCGCACCACGCACTGGGTGCGCTCGGGGGTCACCAGCACCAGGCCGTCGCCGTCCAGGCCGGCGATCTCACCGCGCAGCCACTGTCCCTCGACCAACACCTCCACCGGCACGCCGTTGTCCTCCGCGCGCCGCAGCGCGGTGCCGATCGTGAAGATCTGGGACGAGCTCATAGCGGTCCTTCCGACGGGGTGAGGGTGATGGCCAGACGGCGATTCCATGGGACCACGGAGACCCCCGTGACCCTCCCGACGATCGGTCAGGTCTAGATGACCCCTTCGGGTCATCTCTGCACCACCCGGACGGGTCATGGGCCCGCTGTCCGGTCGGACCATTCCGTCCGATCCCGGTGCTCAGGCGGCGACGTCGACGTGCACGTGGTCGCGGTGCTCGAGGATCGCCCGGTCGCCCGAGCTGCCGCACGGCACGCGGTAGTCGCGCCAGCCCGTCGCTCGGAGCGGCGCCCGGCGCTCCAGATCCGGTCGTCGAAGATGACGTGCTCGATGTCGAGCCGGTCGGCCTGGGCGACGAGGTAGCGCGGCCATCGCCCAGCCGCGCTGCTCGTTGTCGGCGTTGACCGGCCGCACGAAGACGTCGATCGCGCGCCCGTCGTAGTGCGCCGAGCCCTCCATGTGGCCGCTGCGCGACGCCGCCGGGCGCGAAGCCGCCCAGCGGGAGGTCGCCGAACACGCGCCGTCCAGGTCACGTCGGACGACGTCGGCGCGCGCGGTCAGGCCGCGCTCGGTCGAGCTCGGCGGCGCGCCTCGTCGGCGTCGCCGCGCACCACGCAGCTGAACGCGCCGCCGGTGAGTTGCCGGTCAGCGCCGAGGCCAGCGCGCGGGCGTCGTCCTCGTGGTCGGCGTACGCGTCGGGGAAGGCCGAGCGCTGCACCTCCTGCGCGGCCTCGGTGATCTCCATCTCGTCGTAGCCGTCGACCTTGCACCAGCGCGTCGTAGAAGGCGTTGGTGGCGTAGACCGGGTCGAGGATCTGCTCGACGGTGCCCCAGCCCTGGGACGGGCCGCTGCTGGAAGAGGCCGAGCGAGTCGCGGTCGCCGTAGCTCGATGTTGTAGCAGCTTGGACTCCTGGTACGCCGTGGCGAGGGCGATCGACGCGGCGCGCGGCCGGCAGCCCGCGGCTGGACCGCGATGCGCGGCGATCAGCGCGGCGTTCTCGGCCTGCTCGAGGTCGAGCGTCGACGGCGTGGCCGCCGACCTCGGCGCGTGCACCCGCTCGGCGTCGCGGCAGCGGCCCGACGCCGCCGCGGTCAGACGGCGACGCCGCGCGGCCGCCACGACGCCGAGGGCGACGACGTGCGGCGACGGTGACGCGGCCGGCGTGGCGCATGACCGGCACGTCCGGTCAGTCAGTTGGCGTGCAGCGCGGCGTTGAGCGCGATGCCCGTCGCCCTGCCACGGCACGGCCTCGACCGCGCCGGTGACCGAGTTGCGGCGGAACAGCACGTTGTCGACGCCCGGAGAGCTCGGCCGCCTTGACGACCTGCGGCTTGCCGTCCATGTCGCTTGACGGTCACCTTGGTGCCGGCGGTGACGTAGCAGCCGGCCTCGACGACGCAGTCGTCGCCGAGCGAGATGCCGATGCCGGCGTTGGCGCCGAGCAGGCAGCGCTCGCCGATGCGAGATGACCTGCCTTGCCGCCGCCCGAGAGGGTGCCCATGATCGACGCGCCGCCGCCGACGTCGGAGCCGTCGCCGACCACGACGCCCGCCGAGATCCGGCCCTCGACCATGGAGGTGCCGAGCGTGCCGGCGTTGAAGTTGACGAAGCCCTCGTGCATGACGGTGGTGCCCTCGGCGAGGTGGGCGCCGAGCCGGACCCGGTCGGCGTCGGCGATGCGGACGCCGCTCGGGCACGACGTAGTCGATCATCCGCGGGAACTTGTCGACGCCGAAGACCGTGACGTGCTGGCCGCGTCGCCGCGCAGCCGCGCCCGGGTCTGCTCGAAGCCGTCGACCGCGCACGGGCCGGCGGAGGTCCACACGACGTTGGTGAGCAGGCCGAAGACGCCGTCCATCGAGATCGCCGTGCGGGCGCACCAGCCGGTGGGAGAGCAGGTGCAGCCGCAGCCAGACGTCCTCGGTGGAGGCGGGCGCGGCGCTCGAGGTCGGCGATCTCGACCCGGCGCACCTCGCGGGTGACGCGGCGTACGTCGTCGGGCGTGGCCAGCGCCGTCCAGCTCGGCGGGGGCGCTCGCGTCTGCCGGCGGCTCGCCGAGCGCCGGAGCCGGGAACCACACGTCGAGCACGGCGCCCGACGGCGTCGAGGGTGGCCAGGCCGTCGCCCCAGGCGGCCCGCGCAGTCGTCTCAGTCATCGCACGCCACCCTACAAAGCCGTGCGAAGGCCGCCGAATCCCGCGAGCGGGATCAGCCGGGCCAGCCGGATCACCCGGGCTCAGCCGGATCAACCGGGCTCAGCCGGATCAACCGGGCTCAGCCGAGCGAGGCGTCACCGCGCGGCGTTGAACTCACTGACGGCTACGGCGATGTCGCGGACCAGGCGTGTGTGCCACGCCTCGTGCGCGGCGAGGTCGTCGGTCAGGGCGTGGCAGTCGGGGCAGGCCATCGGCGCTGTGGACTGTTCCATGGGGTCCTCCTCTGGAGCCTGCTTCCACGTTCCCACGCGCCACGACGCCTGTCCACGGCCAGGCGTCCTGTGCGCAACCCGGTCTTCACGGCCATGGTCGTCGCTGGGCTGGGCTTCGCGCTGATGACCGCGTCGTGGGTGTCGTGGCTGGCTGTGGGGCTGACGTGGATCGGGCTGGAGGTCCAGGTCCGCCAGGTCGAGGAGCCGGCGCTGGTCAGACTCCACGGCGGGACCTACACCTCGTACGCCGCCCTGGTGGGCCGCTTCCTGCCCGGCATCGGCCGGCTGTCCTGACGGGCTGTCCTGACGGGCTGTCCTGACGGGCTGTCCCGACGGCTGTCCCGACGGGCTGTCCGGAACGGGCCGCCGAGCCCGAATCGATTGGCGCCTGCCGCGCGCGCCGCCGTACCCTGGCGTCGAAGGCGTCTGAGCCGTCATCAGCGGCGAGCCTCCGGAAGAACGGCGCGCGCGAGCCGGCGTGCGACCCACTAGACCCGGACGGGTAGGCCCGTCACAGCCGTGATGGAGCGGTCCTCCCCGGAGGTGTCGAGACGGTCGCGGCGACCTCCTCGAGCGGCGGGCAGGCAAGCGAGGTGGTACCGCGGTGCCCCCGGCAGCAGGCCGGAGACGTCGTCCTCGTGCGGCAGCAGCCCGAGACGACGCAGGAGCACCACCCCGATGACCTACCCCAAGGTGACCCACCGCACCGACGCGAGCGGCGGCGTGCCCGCCGACGCCCGCTTCCCCGCGATCGAGGAGGCGGTGCTGGCCTACTGGGAGGCCGACGACACCTTCCAGGCGAGCGTCGACCAGCGCGACGCCGGTGACCGACGGCGACAACGAGTTCGTCTTCTACGACGGCCCGCCGTTCGCCAACGGCCTGCCGCACTACGGCCACCTGCTCACCGGCTACGTCAAGGACCTCATCCCGCGCTACCAGACGATGCGCGGCCACCGGGTCGAGCGGCGCTTCGGCTGGGACACCCACGGGCTGCCCGCCGAGCTCGAGGCGATGCGCCGCTACGGCATCAAGACCACCGACGAGATCGTCGAGCTCGGCATCGAGAAGTTCAACGAGGCCTGCCGCCAGTCGGTGATGAAGTACACCGGCGAGTGGCGCGACTACGTCACCCGCCAGGCGCGCTGGGTCGACTTCGACAACGACTACCGCACGATGAACCCCGACTACATGGAGTCGGTGATCTGGGCCTTCAAGCAGCTGTACGAGAAGGGCCTGGTCTACGAGGGCTTCCGGGTGCTGCCCTACTGCTGGAACGACGAGACCCCGCTGTCCAACCACGAGCTGCGGATGGACGACGACGTCTACCAGAACGCGCAGGACCCGGCCGTCACCGTCGGCCTCCGGCGTCGACGACCGGCTGAGGCGTCGGCCCTGGTCTGGACGACGACCCCGTGGACGCTGCCGTCCAACCTCGCGGTCATGGTCGGCGAGGACATCGACTACGTCGTGGTCGAGTCGGGCGTGCCCGGTGATCCGGAGCGGGCCGAGCGCTACCTCCTCGCCGAGGCCCGGCTGCCGTCGTACGCCCGCGAGCTCGGCGGCCCCGCCGACGATGGCGCCGGCGAGCCCGTCGTCGTGGCGCGGCTGAAGGGCGCCGACCTGGTCGGCCGCAGCTACACGCCGCCGTTCTCCTACTACGCTCGGCCACGAGCGCGCCTTCCGCGTCGTCGCGGCCGAGTTCGTCACGACCACGGACGGCACCGGGCTGGTGCACACCGCCGGCGCCTTCGGTGAGGACGACAAGGTCGTCACCGACCGCGAGGGCATCGAGGCGGTGATGCCGGTCGGCAAGGACGGCCGCTTCACCGTTCCCGGTCGTCGACTACGCGGGCATGCAGGTCTTCGACGCCAACCTGCCGATCATCGACCACCTCAAGGCCGCGCACGCGTGGCCTCGAGACCGACGCCGGCGCCATCACGCCCGGCACGGTGCTGCTGCGCCGCGAGACCTACGACCACTCCTACCCGCACTGCTGGCGCTGCCGGGAGCCGCTGATCTACAAGGGCGTCTCGTCGTGGTTCGTCGAGGTGACCGGCCTTCAAGGAGCGGATGCTCGAGCTCAACCAGGAGATCCGCTGGGTGCCCGACCACATCAAGGACGGCCAGTTCGGCAAGTGGCTGGAGAACGCCCGCGACTGGTCGATCACCCGCAACCGCTTCTGGGGCAGCCCGGTGCCGGTGTGGAAGAGCGACGACGAGGCCTACCCGCGCATCGACGTCTACGGCTCCTTCGAGGAGCTCGAGCGCGACTTCGGCCCGCTGCCGCGCGACCACGACGGCAACCCCGACCTGCACCGCCCGTACGTCGACGAGCTGACCCGCCCCAACCCCGACGACCCGACCGGGCCGCTCGACGATGCGCCGCGTCGACCGACGTGCTCGACGTGTGGTTCGACTCCGGGCTCGATGTCGTTCGCCCAGGTGCACTACCCGTTCGAGAACGCCGACTGGTTCGAGCACCACTTCCCGGGCGACTTCATCGTCGAGTACATCGGCCAGACCCGCGGCTGGTTCTACACGCTGCACATCCTGGCGACGGCGCTCTTCGACCGCCCGGCGTTCTCGACGTGCATCAGCCACGGCATCGTGCTCGGCTCCGACGGCAAGAAGATGTCGCAAGTCGCTGCGCAACTACCCCGACGTCCGCGAGGTCTTCGACCGCGACGGCGCCGACGCGATGCGCTGGTTCCTGATGTCGCTCGCCGATCCTGCGCGGCGGCAACCTGGTCGTCACCGAGCAGGGCATCCGCGACTCGGTGCGCCAGGTGCTGATCCCGCTGTGGAACAGCTGGTACTTCTTCGCGCTCTACGCCAACGCCGCGGGCGAGAGCGGCGCACGACGCGCGGCTGGCGCACCGACTCCACCCACCCGATGGACCGCTACATCCTGGCCAAGCTGCGGCGACTACGTCGAGCGAGTGACGCGCGAGCTCGACGACTACGACGTCGCCGACGCCTGCGACTCGACGCGGACGTTCCTCGACGTGCTGACCAACTGGTACATCCGCCGCTCCCGCGAGCGCTTCTGGGCGGCGACGGCGTGGTGGACACCGAGGCCTTCGACACGCTCTACACGGTGCTCGAGGTGGTCTGCCGGGTGACCGCGCCGCTGCTGCCGCTGACGACCGAGGAGGTCTGGCGCGGGCTCACCGGCGAACGCTCGGTGCACCTCACCGACTGGCCGTCGGCCGACGAGCCTGCCCGGCCGACGACGCTCTGGTCGCGGCGATGGACCAGGTCCGCGACGTCTGCTCGGCCGGCTCCGCGCTGCGCAAGGCCGCCAACCTCCGCAACCGGCTGCCGCTGGCGTCGCTGACCGTGGTGGCTCCGGAGCCGCGCGCGCTGGCCGGCTTCGAGCCGATCGTCGCCGACGAGCTCAACGTCAAGGCGGTGCGGCTGCTCGCGGTCGACGACCCCGAGGCGGCGTCGTACGGCGTGGACGCAGCGGCTGACCGTCAACGCCCGCGCGGCCGGACCGCGGCTCGGCAAGGACGTCCAGCTCGCGATCAAGGGCTCGAAGTCCGGCGACTGGTCGGTCGCCGAGGACGGGACGGTCACCGCCGGCGGGCTCGCGCTGGTCGAGGGGGAGTACACCCTCGAGACGGTCGCCGCGCGACACCGACGGGCACAGCGCCACGGCGATGCTGCCCCGCGGCGGCTTCGTCGTCCTCGACACCGACGTCACCCCCGAGCTCGCGGCCGAGGGGGTGGCCCGCGACCTGGTCCGTGCGGTCCAGCAGGCCCGCAAGGACGCCGGCCTCGACGTCTCCGACCGGATCGCCGTGGTCGTGGCCGGTCCCGCCGAGGTGCTGGCCGCGGCCCGCACGCACGAGGCACTCCTCGCCGGCGAGACCCTCGCGCTCGAGGTGACCTACGAGGAGGCGCCGAGCACGGCGGTCCGGGTCGCCCGCGCCTGACCCCGACATGCGCGTGGTGGTCCATGAGCGACATGTCACGAGCGGGTGGCGGGAATGGTTGGATGACCGCATGGATGCGGAGACGGAGGCCGGGCCGGTGGTCCTCGACCTGACGGCCGACGTCGTGACCCTCACCGAGCAGCTGGTCGACATCGAGTCCGTCAGCCACCACGAGGAGGCGCATCGCCGACGCCGTCGAGGCGGCGCTGCGCGGCCTGCCCGCACCTCGGGTGACCCGTCGCGGCAACACCGTGGTCGCGCGCACCGACCTCGGGCGCGGCGAGCGCGTGGTGATCGCCGGCCACCTCGACACCGTGCCGGTCAACGACAACCTGCCCGCCCGCCGCGACGGCGAGCTCCTGCACGGGCTCGGCACCTGCGACATGAAGGGCGGCGACGCCGTCATCCTGCGGCTCGCCGCGACCGTCCCGGAGCCCAACCGCGACGTCACGTACATCCTCTACGAGGCCGAGGAGATCGAGGCCGAGCACAACGGCCTGCGCAAGCTCGCCGAGAGCGACCCCGACCTGCTCGCGGCCGACTTCGCGATCCTGATGGAGCCGTCGAACGCCGTGCGTCGAGGCCGGCTGCCAGGGCACCCTGCGGGTCGAGGTGCGCACCACCGGCGAGCGCGCCCACAGCGCCCGCGCGCTGGTGGGCGTCAACGCGATCCACACGCGCGGGCGAGGTGCTGCGACCGGCTCAACGACTACGAGCCGCGCAGGCCGGTGATCGACGGGCTGACCTACCACGAGGGCCTCAACGCGGTCGTCATCCGCGGCGGCGTCGCCGGCAACGTGATGCCCGACGAGTGCGTCGTCGAGGTCAACTACCGCTTCGCCCCCGACCGCTCGGAGGCCGAGGCCGAGGCGTTCGTCCGCGACTTCTTCGACGGCTACGACGTGACGCGTCACCGACTCCGCGCCCGGCGCCCTGCCCGGGACTCGACCGTCCCGGCCGCGCAAGGCGTTCGTCGACGCCGTCGGCGGCGAGGTCAACCCGAAGTTCGGCTGGACCGACGTCGCCCGGTTCACCGCCGCTCGGCATCCCGGCGGTCAACTTCGGGCCCGGCGACCCGATGCTCGCCCACAAGCAGGAGGAGCACGTGCCCGGTCGAGCAGATCGTCCGCTGCGAGGAGGCGCTCCGCGACCTGGCTGGAGGACCGGCTCATGAAGGACCGCTCCACGCTGCAAGGGTCCGGTGCTGCATGCGCCGCGGCCAGGTCGACGCCAGCACCACCGACCAGCGGCTGCTCGACTCCCGCGGCCCCAGCGACTGGGTGCACACCGACCCGTGGCGGGTGCTGCGGATCCAGGCGGAGTTCGTCGAGGGCTTCGGCGCGCTCGCCGAGCTCGGGCCCGGCGATCGCGCGTCTTCGGCTCGGCCCGGACCGCCGCCCGACCACCCCGTACTACGCCACCGGCCGAGGAGGTCGGGCGCAAGCTGGCCGAGGCCGGCTTCGCGGTCATCACCGGCGGCGGTCCCGGCGCGATGGAGGCCGCCAACAAGGGCGCCTGCGAGGCCGGCGGCGTCAGCGTCGGGCTCGGCATCGAGCTGCCCTTCGAGCCGGGCCTCAACGAGTGGGTCGACATCGGCATCAACTTCCGCTACTTCTTCGCCCGCAAGACGATGTTCGTCAAGTACGCCCAGGGCTTCGTCGTGCTGCCCGGCGGCCTCGGCACCTTCGACGAGCTCTTCGAGGCGCTCACGCTGGTGCAGACCGGCAAGGTCACCGTCGTTCCCGATCGTGCTGGTCGGCACGGCGTACTGGCAGGGCCTGCTCGACTGGCTGCGCGACACCGTGCTCGCCGAGGGCAAGATCGCCGAGGCCGACCTCGACCTGCTGATCCTCACCGACGACGTCGACGAGGCGGTGCGCGCTGATGGTCGAGGCGCGCCAAGGGCGGCGGCCTGTCGGGCGGTCGCGGATGATGTGGTTCTTCGCGGTCCTGATCGTGCTCGCCCTGGGCGGCGTCGCCGTGGTCGCGGCCGGCCGCGGCGCCCCGCATGGCCGAGGCGTACGACGACCGGCCCGACGCCGTCGTGCCCGCCGACCGCCCGCTCGCGGCCGACGACCTGCGCCGGGTCCGCTTCTCCCTGGCCTTCCGCGGCTACCGGATGTCCGAGGTCGACGCGCTCCTCGACCGGCTCGCGGCTGAGCATGGGGCACGCCGAGATGGGACGCGGCCGAGACAGGGACACGCCGCGCCGACCGCCGATGGCGACCGGCGAACCCGACTAGGGCAGACTTCGCGCCGTGTCCTTCGAGGTGATCGTCTACATCCTGACCGCACTGGCGGCGGTGGTGGTCGTGCTGACCCGCCTGCGCCTGCGCAGGGAGTCGGCGCCGCCGGCGAGTCGCAGGTCGCCGACGGCGATCCTCAACGGGCACACGATCTTCGGGGTGCTCGCGCTGGCCGCCTGGGCGACCTATCCTGGTGGCGCCCGAGGACTCGCCTGGCCGGCGGCGAGATCGTCGGCATCGTGGCGCTCGCCTGCCTGGTGGATCGTGGCGCTCTGCGGCCTGCTGATCCTGCTCGCGCTGGCTGCCCAGCCACGGCCGCCACGCGTCCGCCGCGCGCCGAGGACTCGCTGGAGCGACGGTCCCGGGCTGTCGGTCCTCGCCCACGTCGGGCATGTTCGTCGGCGTCTCGGTCCTGTCGATCATCTACGCGCTCGGCGCGATCTGAGGACCACGGTGCTGATCGGCACGCGCGGCACCGCGCGCTCTCCGCGGCTCGCCGCCGGCGCGACGGCGCTCGCGGTCGCGCTGGCCGTGGCGCCCGGACCGTTTCCGGCCCCGACCGCTGCCCGTGCCGCCGCCCCCGCCGCCTCGCCGGAGACGTGATCGGCAAGAAGATGCTCGGCCGCTCGGTCCGAGGCCGCCCGATCAGGGCCTAGCGGCTCGGTGAGCCGGGCGCCCCGGTGATGGTGCTGCTGTCGCGACCATGCACGGCAACGAGGCCGCGCCGCGCCAGATCCTGCGGTCGCTGCGCGACGGGCCCGGAGGTCCACGGCATCGACCTGTGGGTGGTGCCGACGTACAACCCCGACGGGCTGGCGCGCGGCACCCGCAAGAACGCCCGCGGCGTCGACCTCAACCGCAACTTCCCCTACCGGTGGACCGACCTCGACGGCAACTACGAGTCCGGCCCCAAGCCCGCCTCGGAGCCGGAGACGCGGGCGATGATGAAGTTCCTCAGGGGCGTCAAGCCGCGCCGGATCCTCAGCTTCCACCAGCCGCTCAACGGCGTCGACACCGACACCAAGCGCCCGCGTTCGCCCGCCGGGTGGCCGACAGGCGCTGACGCTGCCGGCGCAAGTCCTTCGACTGCGGCGGCGTCTGCCACGGCACCATGACCGGGTGGTACAACCAGCAAGTTCTCCGGCGCCGCACTCACCGTCGAGTACGGCCGCCCGCCCCGGCCGCAAGCGGATGCGGGTGACGGCACCGCGCCAGGTGGTCGGTGTGCTGGGCGGCTGGCGCGGCGACGTGGTGGTCGAAGGGCGCCTCCGGCTGACCGGCTCAGCGCCCCTCGAAGACCGGCTTCTCCTTGGCGAGGAACGCCGTCGACCGCGGCCGCGTGGTCGTCGGTGGCGCCGGTGAGCTGCATCATCCGGCTCTCGATGGCCAGCGACTCCTCGGCAGGTCGTGAGTGGCGGAGAACGCCAGCGACGCCGGATCGCCGCATAGGCGACGCGTCGGGCCGGCCGCGAGCCGGCCGGCCAGCGCCGCGAGGCCTCGGGCAGCTCGTCGTCGGCCACCACCTGGGTGGCCAGGCCGAGCTCGAGCGCCTCCTGCGGCGGCGACGGTGCGCGGGAAGTAGAGCAGCTCCATCGCCTTGGCCCGCCCGACCAGTCGCTGCAGGGTCCAGCTCGCGCCGGTGTCGCACGAGAGCGCGACGCCGGCGAAGGCGAGGTTGAAGCCCGCCGTGTCGGCGACGATCCGCAGGTCGCAGGCGAAGCGCGAGGCTGGCGCCGGCGCCGGCCGCGACTCCGTTGACGGCGGCGATCACCGGCTTCGGCATCGTCGAGCAGCGTGGTGACCAGTCGGGTTGTAGTGCTCGTCGACGGTGCGGAAGAGCGGGTCGCGGTCGGCGCTCTCGGAGCACCTGCGATGTGCTCCTTGAGGTCCTGCCCGACGCAGAAGGCGCGCCCCGATCCCGGTCAGCACCACGCAGCGCACGGCGTCGTCGGCCGCGACCTCGTTCGCACGCGTCTCGAGCAGCGCGTCCTTGGTGGCGACTGTCGAGGCTGTTCATCGCGTCGGGGCGGTTGCAGCGTGATGCGTCGCCACGCCGTCGGCGACGTCGAGCAGGACGGGGGAGTCGGTCATGGCGCAGTCGTGCCGGTCCGGTCAGGCGCCCGTCAGGCAGCGCGGCCGACGAACCGGTCGGCGCCGGGCTTGAGCCGGCGTCGCCTCGCGCGGCGAACAGCTCGGCCGCGGTCCGCGCCCGGGCCAGTCGGCGGGCAGCAGGCTCGTCGGGCAGGCCCGGGTCGGCGAAGAGGAACTTGCGCCACTCGTGGACGAGGTGGAAGCGCGCGGCGAACGCCGCCTCGTCCGCGTCGTCGTGCGCCGCCGAGGTGCTGCGGCGACCAGGTCGTCGGCGGCCGCCAGCCACGCCGTCGTACGACGCGCGCAGGCCGCGTCGAGGTCCCAGGCGCCGGTCGGCTCGGGGTCGAACCGGTCGGCCCGGGCGGTCCGCGCGGTGGCGCCGGCGCGCTCGAGCATCGAGTCGAGCTCGGCGCGCGGGAAGCGGGCTGACCCACACGTCGTCGGCGAGCTCGGCGTAGCCCGACGAAGGCCAGGTCGGCGCGCAGCCGGGTGCGGGCGCCGCGGGTCGCGCGGCGGGTCGACGAAGGCGAGGTGCCAGCGGCCGTCCCACGGCGCGGCGGTGCCGCGCGGTAGACGCGGTCGGCGGCGTCGTCGAGCCGGCGGATCGGCGCGCTCGGTGGCGCGGTAGCCGCGGCCGCCGGCGCAGCTGGACCGGCTCGAGCCAGCCCTGCATGACCATCCGCGAGATCGCGGTGCGGACCGCCGGGCGCCGCGATCCCGACCGGGTCGAGCAGCCGGACCACGGCCGGCCACGGGCGCCTGGCTGCCGCGGGCGCGCAGGTGGTCGCCGTACACGTCGAAGAGCGCCGAGCGGGCCTGCATGGGCGCGAGTCTGCCAGCCGCGGTCGTGCCCATCGGTGCGCCCTGTGGTCCGCGTCACCGCGGCATGGGGGATAATGGAGACCGCGTGCGCGCCAAGGCGGGGAGACTCGACCTGCCCCCGGTGCGCCGCAGGCTCGTTGGCACACGAGGAAGGGGTGCGCGGATGGCGGCGATGAAGCCGCGGACGGGCGACGGTCCGCTGGAGGTCACCAAGGAAGGTCGCGGCATCGTGATGCGCGTGCCCGCTCGAGGGTGGTGGCCGCCTGGTGGTCGAGCTGAACGCCGACGAGGCGGGGGCGCTCGGCGACGCGCTGCAAGGCCGTCGTCGGCTGATCTGCTGATCACGGTGCCCACGTCCGGGCAGGGCCGGTTCCGGCGCCCTGCCGCCTCAGGTCTCTCCGCCCGAGTTCGCCCTCAGCGCGCTCACCCCCAGCGCCATGCGCGGCACCGACGGCGCTGGCGTACGCCGTGCTTCCGGGCGACGGGGGCCCGGTCGTCGATGCCGACGCCGACGAGCTCGCCGAGGCGCGCGGCGTCGACCTGCTCGGCGCACTGGAGCAGCGTGGCGCCACGGGGGCCGTCGGCGAGGTCACGGTGCGTGCCGCTGACGCTCGGACGGCCGGCCGGCGCCGGTGTTCTTCGTCGGCGTCGGCGAGCAGCGACCCGCCGACCTGCGCCGGGCCGGCGCCACGCTGGCCCGCGCCGCGAAGGACCACGACAGCGTGGCCACGTCGATCCCGGCCGCCGCGCCCGACGGCTCGCTGGAGCCGTTCGTGGTCGGCATGATGCTCGGCTCGTTCGCTCTTCCACTGGCGCTCCGACGGGCCCGAAGCAGCGGCCGGTGGCGCGGGTCGTGCTGACCGGCTTCGACGACGCCGACGACCGCGCCCCCGAGCTGGTGCGCGCGGTCGCGGTCGGCGGTGCGGGCTGGCGCGCACGCATGCTCGCCACGGTGCCCTCCAACCTGAAGAACGCCGGCCTGGCTCGCCGAGCAGGCCTCGCAGCTCGCGGCCCTCGAGGGCCTCGACGTCGCCGTCTGGGACGAGCGCGAGCTCGCCAAGCGCGGGCATCGGCGGCATCGTCGCCGTCGGCGGGGCGTCGGCGACCCCGCCGCGGCTGATCCGCCTCGACTACGCCCCGGCCAGCGCCGGCCGGCGTACTCCCACGGTGGTGCTCGTCGGCAAGGGCATCACCTTCGACACCGGCGGCCTCTCGATCAAGCCGGGCGAGGCGATGGTCGACGATGAAGCGCGACATGACCGGTGGCGGCGTGGTGATCGCGGTGATCGGTGCGCTGTCCGCGGGTCGGCTGCCCGGTCCGGGTGGTCGGGCCTGGTCGCCGCCGCCGAGAACGCCGTCAGCGGCGACGCGATGCGTCCCGGCGACGTGATCCGCCACTACGGCGGCCGCACCACCGAGGTCACCAACACCGACGCCGAGGGTCGGCTGGTGCTGGCCGACGCGATGGCCTACGCCGTCGCGGAGCTCAAGCCCGGCCGTCATCGTCGACGTCGCCACGCTCACCGGCGCGATGAAGGTCGCGCTGGGTCAGCGGGTCGGCGGCCTCTTCGCCAACGACGACGCGCTCGCCGACGCACTGCTCGGGCGCGGGCGAGCGGCGCGGGCGAGCCGCTGTGGCGGTTCCCGCTGGTCGCGCGACTACGAGGAGAAGCTCGCCTCCAAGGTCGCCGACGCCGACAACGCGGCCGGTGGCGCCGGGCGCGATCACCGCGGCGCTGTTCCTGCAGCACTTCGCCGGCGACGTGCCCTGGGCCCACCTCGACATCGCCTCCGTCGGCGACTCGCCCGACGAGCGCTACGAGTGGACCGAGGGTCCCAGCGGCTTCGGGCCGCGGGCTGCTCCTGGAGTGGCTCGCCTCCGACGACCCGCTGGCGGGCGTGCGGTGAGGGGGCTCACCGTCCGCTGGTCGCTCGCCGACGCACCCGACGACGTGCTGGAGCAGGCTGGCCAGCTACGTCGCCGACACCTCGCACGCGCGATTCACCGGCATGCCCGGTCTGCGCTCACAAGACCTGGCGGGCCGTGCCCGGCCAGTGGTTCGAGGGCTGCTACGTCTTCGTCGACGAGGTCGCGCGGGCGAGGTTCCAGGAGCAGTTCAGCGCCGTGGCGGCGGAGTCGCCGGGCTCGCAGATCGTCGGGAGCGCGCCGGTGCTGATCGAGCCGTGCGAGGTGGTCGCCGTCGCCGAGGGCGGCGCGGGGTTCGCTCCGTCCGTGCGCGGCTGAGGCCTCACCCGACGGGCGAGCACCGCTCGCGCCGGGTCAGTCGTCCTGCTCGCCGATCCAGATCTTCTTGGCGACCAGCAGGCCGTCGCCGACCGGCAGCAGGACGGCACCAGGTCGTCGTGCTCGCGCGACCTCGCGGCCGAGGCTCGCGGATCGCGACGGTCTCCTCGTCGCGCTGGGCCGGGTCGGCGACCCGGTCGTGCCACAGCGCGTTGTCGAAGGCCACGACGCCGCCGGGCCGCAGCAGCCGCAGCGCCTCGTCGAGGTAGGCGGCGTACTCGTGCTTGTCGCCGTCGCAGAAGACGAGGTCGTAGTGGCCGTCGGTGAGCCGGGGCAGCACGTCGAGGGCGGCGCCGGCGATCGTGCGCGCCCGCTGGTGCGGGATGCCGGCCTCGGTGAAGGACTCGCGGGCCAGGCGCTGGTGCTCGGCCTCGATGTCGACGGTGGTGAGGACGCCGTCGGCGCGCATGCCGCGCAGCAGCCAGAGCCCGGAGACGCCGGTGCCGGTGCCGATCTCGACCACCGCGCGGGCGTCGAGCACGGAGGCGAGGAAGCGCAGGGCGGCGCCGGCACCCGGAGCCGATCGGCGTGACGCCCGACCTCCTCGGCGCGGGCGCGCGCCGCGGCCAGGACCTCGTCCTCGGCGACGAACTCCTCGGCGTAGGTCCAGCTGGCGGGCTTGATCGGGGTGATGGTGGCCTCCTGGCGGTCGTCGGGCGCAGCCGGTTGTCGCGACCCTATCGCGTCGGGAACACCGAGCCGCGGCTCGCTCGTTCGGAGACGCGAGTCGTGTCCGGACGACGCGGTTCGTGGGGGAATCCCCGGGGTGGCTCACAGGTTGCTCTCAGGCCCGGTTCCTACGGTGAGGAGGTCAGATGCTGATCGGCCGGCCTGTTCGGCCGCGGCACGCGCGACGGACGCGTCAGCGGGGACCCCGGCACCCGGAGACCTCGATGGAGCAGCCCGCGCCCGGCGAGACCGCCGCGGTGCCGACGTGGGACGAGATCGTCGAGCAGCCACTCCGACCGCGTCTACCGCCTCGCCTACCGCCTGACCGGCAACCGCCCCGACGCCGAGGACCTCACCCAGGAGGTCTTCGTCCGGGTCTTCCGCTCGCTGCGACACCTACACCCCCGGCACCTTCGAGGGCTGGCTGCACCGGATCACCACCAACCTCTTCCTCGACCAGGCCCGCCGCAAGCAGCGGATCCGCTTCGACGCGCTCTCCGACGAGCGCGCCGGCCGGCTTCGCGAGCACCGCGCCCGGCGCCCGACGCGGCGTACGCTCGACGGCACCTTCGACGACGACGTCGAGCGCGCGCTCGCCTCGCTGCCCCCGGACTTCCGCGCCGCCGTCGTGCTCTGCGACGTCGAGGGCCTCACCTACGAGGAGATCGCGGAGATCCTCGGCGCCAAGCTCGGCACCGTCCGCTCCCGCATCCACCGCGGCCGCGCCCAGCTGCGCCGCGCGCTCGCGCACCGGGCGCCGCAGGCCGGCCGGGAGCGCTACGCCGGCCCGGTCGCCCACGGCGACGAGGCGGCCGCACCCGTCGGCGTGGAGGGGGCTCGTGATCGGCCACCTCGGCCCGCGGGTCAGCGCACTGCTCGACGGCCAGCTCGACGCCGTCGAGGAGGAGCGCGCCTGGGCGCACGTGCACGCCTGCCACGCTCTGCCGCGACCTCGTCGAGCGCGAGGGCTGGGTCAAGACCCGGCTGGCCGAGCTCGGCCGCATCTCGTGACCGACCCCGCGCCCGCGCCGTCCGGCCTCAAGGGCGCGCTGCTCCTTGCGCCGATGCTGCCGCCCGGCGACACCTGTCTCCTGGCCGACAGCCGGCACCGGCCGCGCGCCGCGAGCGTCGCGGTCGGCGGCGGTGCCGTGGGCATGGCCGTGCTCGGCCTGCTGCTCGTGGGCGCCGCGCCCGCCTCCGCGCCGGCCACCGACCGGCGCGCCCCGGTCACCTCGCTGGTCGGGCCTCGCTCGGCCGGTCTCCTTCAGCGGTCAGGAGGTCGTCGACACCGTCGCGCAGCAGCGCGCTCGACGCCAGCCGGTGGTCGCTTCACCGCGTCAGTGACAATACGGGGCGTGACCGAGCGCATCCCCGAGCCCGATGAGCCGTGGGCGCCCGACCGCGACACCGAGCCGACCCAGCCGCTGTCGGGCAGCGGCAGCGACCCCGGCGACGCGTGGGTCCCGCCGGAGTCGGCTCCCGCCGAGCCGGCCGCCGCGGAGCCGACGTACGCCGACGCGACGGCACGCCGCCCCGCTTCCCCGAGCCTGCCTCCGATGAACCGCCGGCTACGACGCCGGCCGACCTACCGAGCAGCCGGCCTATGGCCAGCCCGACGGCGGCAGCGTGAGCCGGCCGCGTGGGGCACAGCGCCGATGCATGTCGCCCCCGGGGGCCGGCCCGTGGTCGCCGACCGGGGCGCTGCCCGATGGCGGCGCGGCAGCCGCCGGCCGAGTGCCGGGGTGGCTGTGGCCGGTGGTCGCCTCGCTGGCGCTCGTCGTCGGGCTGTTCGGCGGTGCCGTCGGCGGAGCGGCCTACGACCGGCTCGACCAGCTCGAGCACCGAGCCGGCTCGGTCGTCGGCACCGACCCGGCCCGCCGCTGCCGGCCGACAACGGCTCGGTCGCGGCGGTCGCCCAGCAGCTGCTGCCGAGCACGGTGCAGATCCTGGCCGACTCGACGGCGAGCGACGGCGGCGCGACCGGCTCCGGCTTCGTGCTCGACCGCGCAGGGCCACGTCGTCACCAACAACCACGTCGTCGCCGACGCCGCCGACGGACGACGGCGCGATCGAGGTCGTCGACCAGGACGGCAACCGCTACGACGCCACGCTGGTCGGCCGCAGCCCGGTCTACGACCTCGCCGTGCTCTACGCCCGACGAGGCCAAGGGGCTGCAGCCGGCGGCCCTCGGCGCCTCGCAGGCGCTGCGCGTCGGCGAGCGGCGTCGTCGCGATCGGCTCGCCGCTCGGGCCTGAGCCTCGACCGTCACCGCCGGCATCGTCAGCGCCGCTCAACCGCCCGGTGACGACCGGCGAGCTCGGCCGACGACTCGTCCTACATCAACGCGGTGCAGACCGACGCCGCCATCAACCCGGGCAACTCCGGCGGGCCGCTGGTCAACCTCGCCGGCCAGGTGGTCGGCGTCAACTCCGCGATCGCCACCACCGGCGGCGCGTCCGGCGAGACCGGCAACATCGGCGTCGGGTTCGCGATCCCGATCGAGCAGGTGCGCACGACGGCCGACCAGATCCTGCGCACCGGCGAGGCGCGATACCCGGTGATCGGGGCGACCGGTGCAGACCGGCGCCGGCGACGACCCCGAGGGCGCGGCGATCAACGAGGTGCTTGCCGGACACCCCCGCCGACGCGCGCCGGGCTGCGCAAGGACGACGTGATCACCGCGGTCGACGGGCAGCGCGTCACCGACGGCATCGCGCTGATCGTGGCGATCCGCACGCACCAGCCGGGCGAGACCGTGGAGTTCACCGTGCGAGCGCGGCGGCCAGGAGCAGACGGTCGGGTCGACGCTCGACTCGCAAGGTCGGCTGAGCCACCGGGCGGTCGGCGCCCGCGACGGGTCCGTGGTGGCGCGCGGCGGCTAGTCGAGCCGCTCCGCGGCCGCCTCGCTCCTCCACGAAGGGGTGCTCGTCGACGAAGGTGCTGGTCTCGGCGTACATCCGCTGGATGTAGCTCCTCGAGCTGGCTCGCCTCGACCCGCCACTGGCCGCGGCCGCCGATCTTGATCGCGGGCAGGTCGCCGCGGCGCACCAGCGCGTAGACCTGGGCGCTCGGAGGTGTTGAGCACCTCGGCCACGTCGGCGAGCGTCAGGAAGCGGGGGGTGTCCGCCATGCCTCCATGGTGGCACTCGGACACCCGGTCGCGGCAGCGGCCTCGCCGCGGCCTGTGGAGGACGGGTGGGGCCCGTCTGTGGACAACGCACTGCGACCGCGGCTCGGACCTGACGCATGATGGGCCGCGTGACCAGCACTCTCGGGACCAGCGAGACCCCGTCCGCGCTCCGCGCCGACGCCGCCGGGCTGGCGCGACCCGCGGCTCTGGGTCGGCCTCGCGCTGGTGGCGGTCTCGGTGGTGGCCGGCGCGCGGCTGCTGGCGCAGGCCGACGACACGACGGCGGTCTGGGCGGCATCGGCCGACCTCGCCGCCGGTCAGACAGCTGGCCGACGGACGACCTGGTGGCCACCCGGGTGCGGTTCGTCGACGACGCCGACGCGCAGCGCTACCTCGGCGCCGACCAGCCGCTGCCCGACCCGCAGACGCTGCTCCGCCCGGTCGCCGCCGGCGAGCTGGTGCCGGCGGCCGCGCTGGGTGACCCTCGGAGCGACCGGCTGCTGAGCGTGCCGGTGTCGGTGCCTCGGTCGCTCGGTGCCGCCCGACGTGGGTCCGGGGTCGGTGGTCGACGTGTGGGTGACGGTGGCGACGGCGTCGCGGCAAGCGCCGGTCGCGACCGCGTGCTCAGCGACGTCGTCGTGCTCGCCGCGCCGCCGGCCACCGACGGCTTCGGCGGCCACCGGCGACCGCCAGCTGGTGCTGGGCGGTGAGCCCCGCCGAGGAGGACGCGCTCGGCACGACGCTGCGCAGCGGCCGAGGAGTCCGGGCTCACCGTCGTGGGCCGGGGCTGAGGAGCGGTCGGATGCGCTGCGTCCTGATGGTCGCCTCGGGTGCCGCCTGGGAGTCCGCCGCGCTCGGCCGACTCGACCGACACGCCGCGACGTGGTGGTGCTCAAGCGCTGCGTCGACGTCGACGACCTGCTGGCGACGGCGACCGCCGGCCAGGCCGACGTCGCGGTGGTGGCGCTCGACGCGCCCGGCCTCGACGCGGCCGCGGTCGAGCATCTGCGCCGTCACCAGGTGCGCCCGGTCGCGGTGGCGTCGAGCCGAGCGAGGAGATGCGGCTGCGCGCCTCCCGTGCCGGCGTGACCAGGCTGCTGCCGGCCGACGACCTCGACGCGTTGGTCGCGGCGGTGACCGACCCCGACGACGCCGACGCGGGGTCGCGCGACGCAGCCGTCGGCGACCTGGCCGCCGGCGACCGGCCGCCGGGCCGGCCGGCGGAGTGGCCGACGCAGTGGCCGACGAGGCGCCCCCGGTCACCGACGGGCGAGTGGTGGCGGTGTGGGGCCCGCGGGCGCCCCCGGGCGGACGACGGTCGCGGTCGACGCTGGCGGCCGAGCTGGCCGCGCGCGGCCGGCGTACCGTCCTGGTCGACGCCGACCCCTACGGCGGCGCGGTCGCCCAGCAGCTCGGCGTCCTCGACGAGGTGTCGGGACTGCTCGCCGCCGCCCGGCTGGCCGCGGCCGGGCACGCTCGCCGAGCGGCTTCGCCGGTGTGCAGCGCCGGGTCGACCCGCGGCTCCGCGTCGTCACCGGGCTGCCGCGTGCCGGACCGGTGGGTCGAGGTCCGGGCCGGCGGCGGTCGAGCATCTGCTGGAGGTCGCGGCCGGCGAGGCGCACGTGGTGGTCGACACCGGCTTCAGCCTGGAGGACGACGGCGGCGCCGACTTCGGTCCGGGCGTCCGGCCCGCAACGCGATGACGCTGGCCGCGCTCGGGTCGGCCGACGAGGTGGTCGTGGTCGGCGCCGCCGACCCGGTCGGGCTGTCCCGGCTCGCCCGCGGGCTGGTCGAGCTGCGCGACCTGGCCGGCGGCGCGCCCGTGCACGTCGTGGTCAACCGCAGCCGGTCGACCCTCGGCTGGCCGAGCGCGAGATCGCGGGGATGGTCGAGGGGTTCGCCCGGGTCGCCGGCCTGCACTTCCTGCCCGACGACCGCGCCGGCCGTCGACCGGGCCCTGGTGGCCGGGCGCACCTGGTCGAGCTGGGCGACGGGTCCCTGCGCCGCGCAGTCGCCGAGCTCGTCGACGCGGTGGTCCCCGACACTCGGGTGGCACCCAGCAGGCGCGGTGCTCGGCTGGCCTCCGGCCGGCGGGTCAGGCGGCGAACAGCAGGTAGAGCCCGCCGACGGTGAACGCCACCATCGCGACCAGCAGCGGCAGCTGACCGGTCAGCTGGTGCCGCTGCGGCAGCAGCGCGATCGCCCGGTCGTGCGCGGCCACGACGCCGAGGACGTGGCCGGTCGACCACCGCCAGCACCTTGGTGTTGGCCAGGAGCGTCGGGTGGTCGAGCAGCCAGTAGTTCACCTGCAGGTCGGCGGTGCCGAAGCAGGTTGCTGCCGTTGCCGATCGGGTCGCTCATCTGGATCAGGGTCGGTCTGGCCGCCGCTCGACCAGGTAGCTCAGGTAGTGGGCGACGATGTAGCCCACGACGATCGGCACCACCGAGTGGGCGAACAGCGTCGGGCAGCTCGCCTGCGCCGGGTCTCCGGACCGACCCCGGTGGCGATGGTGCCGAGCGGTGAAGATCAGCGGCCGACGCCCGACGCAGAAGCCGAGCAGCGCCAGGTTGTCGAGCAGGTACGGCGGTGAGCCGGCGTCCTGCGACGAGCTGCAGCCACGCGCGGGGAGTCCTTGAACGAGTCGAACGCCGTGCTGCCGAAGAGCACGGCGACCACGGCCACCAGCCCGGGCCGCGCCGGGGTGGTGGCGAGGTTGGCCAGCGGGCTGCGGACGACGAGCTCGCCGTCGCGACGGCCCCAGACCGACATCCGAGACGACCAGGGTCGAGTAGACCTCGAACGGGTCGGCGTGCTCGTGGAACGCGTTGCCGAACAGCGCGCCGCCGACCAGCATGACGGCGAGGTAGCCGCGCGATCCACAGCCGGACGGGCCGAGCTCGGTCGGAGTGGGGGTAGACCAGCTCGAGCCAGACGAACGCGAACAGCCCGACCGCGGCCGGCCAGTAGCCGAGCCGCGCGGGATAGGCGAGCAGCCCCGTCTCGGGGTCGGTGCGCGCCGAGACGCCGCGACGCCGCGGCTGATCGTGCGGACCGGGCTGATCGCCTTCCAGACGGGTCCGAGCAGCAGCGACAGCGGGCACCAGGCCCACCCACAGCAGGACGTAGAACATGCCCGAAGACCGGGTTGATCGAGCAGGTCCTGGCCGAAGACCGCGGCGACGCCGACGTAGCAGGAAGAGCAGCCGAGCCCGAGCACGCGCAGCGCGACGGCGCCAGCCGGTGCGAGTCGACGAGCCGGCGAGCCAGGCCGGCGCCGGCCGGCCGCCGGTCGCGGCGTCGTACCGCGGGGTGCGCCAGGCGACCGCGAGGACCGTGAAGGAGATGATCAGCGCGGCGACCGCGCCGGCGATCGCCAGCTCGGGCGAGATCGGCAGGTCCTTCGCGCCGCCGATCCCGTGGGCGAGGCGAGGTCGTCGGACGACGGCCCACCGTCGGCTGATCACGGTCAGCGCACCTCGAGCTGGCACGATCACGACCTCGGGGTCGTGCGACTCGACGTCGACGACGCCGGGCTGGTCGATGGTGACGTCGTAGGTCGGTGGTGCCGGCCTCGTAGTCGAGCTCCTGCTCGGGGCTGGAGTGCACGTGGATCTCGCCGGCCTCGTCGGCGGTGATCTCGAGCGTCGATGTGCTGCCCGTCGACGACCTCGACCCGCTCGCCGTTGGGCGTCACGTCGTCCGCCGTCGAAGGTGACCGTGGATCGGCCTCGTGTGGCACCGTCGTCCGCGCCGCCGGGGTCGTCCGTCGTCGCTGCCGCCGCAGCTGGCGCCAGGCCGGCGGCCGCGAGCACGGCAGGCGCGGCCAGGGACTCGTCGCACGTCAGGTGCTCCTCATCGCCTGACCCTGGCGGTCCCCGCCGGTCGGCGCGTGGCGTCTGCCAGAATCCCACGTTGAGCAACCCGGCATCGGTCGATCACGGCGGCCGCAGAGCACGCGACGAAGAGGGTACCAGATGAGCTGAGCGGCTCCGGCCGCGGGACCTGGCCCTGCTGGCCGAGGAGTCGCCCTCGACGCCCATGCACAACGCGACGGTCGAGATCTTCGAGCCCGGGCGACGTCCGGCTTCGACCACGACCGGCTGGTCGACCTGATCGCCGACCGGATCGCGTTCGTCCCGCGCTACCGCCAGCGGATCCAGCCGGTGCCCGGGCCGGCTGGCCAACCCGGTGTGGGTCGACGACCCCGACTTCGACCTCGGCTACCACGTACGCCGCTCGGCGCTGCCGCGGCCGGGCAACCTGGACCAGCTGCGCGAGCTGGTCGCCCGGATCGTCTCCCGACCGCTCGACCGCAGCCGCCCGCTGTGGGAGGTCTACTTCGTCGAGGGGCTCGACGGGCGGCCGGGTCGCGCTGCTCACCAAGTCGCACCAGATCCTCGTCGACGGCGTCGAGACCGTCGACCTCGGTCAGGTGCTGCTCGACACCTCGCCCGAGCCCAAGTCGCTGGTGCACGACGACTGGCATCCCGCGGCGCGGCCGAGCCCGACGTCGCTGATGGTCGAGGCGCTGTCGGACGACGGCCTCGCGAGCCCGCGCACCGTGCTGCGACACCGTGCGCGGCAACGCCGAGTCCGCGCTGCGCGCGGCCGGCGGCGGCCGCTCAGCCGGCCGGCGCCGAGTCGCCAACGCGCTGGCCAACCGGCGCCCGATCGCGGACTCGCCGATCACCGCGGCCGCTCTCGCAGCAGCGCCGCTTCGTCACCGTCCGCACCGACCTGGCCGACTACCGCGCGATCCGCGACGCCCACGGCGGCACCGTCAACGACGTCATCCTCGCCACGGTCGACCGGCGCGCTGCGCGGCTGGCTGATGACCCGCGCCGAGTCGATGGGCGGGCTGCGCACGCTCAAGGCGATGGTGCCGATGTCGGTCATCGACGACGAGCTCGAGGCGACCTCGCTCGGCACCCAGATCGCCGCCGCACTTCGTGGACCTGCCGGTCGGCGAGGCGAGCCCGGTGGTCCGGCTGCACCAGGTGTCCTACTCCTTCAAGGCGCACCAGGAGACCGGCCGCGGCGTCGTCGGCCAACCGGCTCGCGGGCATCGCCGGCTTCGCGCCGACCACCTTCCACGCGCTCGGGTCGCGGGTCGCCGCCGCCGAGCTGCGGCGCGGCTTCCACCTCACCGTCACCAACGTGCCCGGCCCGCAGTTCCCGCTGTACGCCGCCGGCGCGCGGATGGTCGAGACCTACCCCGTGCCACCCGCTGCTGCCCGGGCACGCGCTGGCGATCGGCGTCACGTCGTACGACGGCGCGCGTGTTCTACGGCATCACCGCCGACCGCGACGCCGCTGCCCGACGTCGACGTGCTCGGCCAGTGCCTCCGCGAGGCGCTCGACGAGCTGGTCGACTCGGCGACCGACGTCGCGCCCGCGCGCTCCGCGCGGCCGCCGCAAGCGCCCGCCACGAAGGGCGACCGGTGACGCGGCGTCTACGTCCCGCTGACCGGCGCCCAGCTGCGCCGGCTGGCCGCCGAGCGCGCCCTGCCCGGACCGCTGCCCGCGCACGCGGTCACCGAGGAGCTGCGGCAGGCGTGGCCCGACGGACGACGACGAGGAGTGCGGAGTACGCCGCCCTGATGGCCGCTGCCGACGCCTCGCCGGCCGCTCGCGCCCGGCGACCCCGCGCGCCGCCTGGTCGCCGCGGTCGTCGTGGCCGCGGTCGACCGGCGAGGGCACCCGGGTGCGGCTCCCGACGGCCTCGGCTCGACGCGGCTCGCGGCCGTGCACGCCGACGCAGCCGAGCTCGCCACCGACGCGACGCCGACCCCGACGAGGCGGACCTGGCGTGGTTCGCGACGCAGGAGATCGACGCCCTGCTCTGAGCGGCCGGCCCGAGCGCAACCGGCGGGTTGGAGGTCCCGAGCCTGTCTGACACCATCGGCCGCATGGACGCCATCACCACCCCGCCGGCCCCGGTCAACGAGCCGCACTCTGACCTACGCCCCGGGCAGTCCGGAGCGGGCCGAGCTCGAGGCGGAGCTGGCGCGGCTGGAGCGGCAAGCAGCACGACCTTCCGCGCCACGATCGGCGGGCGACGCAAGGTGGCGGGCGGCGCCGAGATCAAGGTCGTCCAGCCGCACGACCACCAGCACGTGCTCGGCGTCGCTCGAAGAACTCCACGCAGGCCGACGCCGAGGCCGCGATCAAGGCCGCCGCCGACGCCGCGCCCGAGCTGGCGGGCGATGTCCTTCGACGACCGGGCCGCGGTCCTGCTCAAGGCCGCCGACCTGCTGGCCGGTCCGTGGCGGCCAGCGGCTCAACGCCGCGACCATGCTCGGCCAGTCGCAAGACCGCCTACCAGGCCGAGATCGACGCCGCCTGCGAGCTGATCGACTTCTGGCGCTTCAACGTCCACTTCGCCAAGCAGATCCTCACCGAGCAGCCGATCGCCAACAGCCCGCGGCATCTGGAACCGCACCGACCACCGCCCGCTCGAGGGCTTCGTCTACGCGATCACGCCGTTCAACTTCACCGCGATCGCCGGCAACCTGCCGACCGCTCCGGCGCTGATGGGCAACACGGTGCGTCTGGAAGCCCGTCGCCCACCCAGCAGCTCGCCGCGTCACTGACTGATGGAGCTGCTGGAGGAGGCCGGCCTGCCGCCCGGCGTCATCAACATGCTGCCCGGCGACGGCCTCGACGTCTCCGAGGTCGCGCTGGCCCACCCCGACCTCGCCGGCATCCACTTCACCGGCTCGACGCCGACCTTCCAGCACCTGTGGCGCGAGGTCGGCGAGCAACATCGCCGGCTACCGCTCCTACCCGCGGATCGTCGGCGAGACCGGCGGCAAGGACTTCGTCGTCGCCCACCCGTCGGCCGACCCCGACGTGCTGCGCGTCGGCGCTGATCCGCGGCGCCTTCGAGTACCAGGGCCAGAAGTGCTCGGCCGCCTCGCGCGCCTACGTCGCCGCAGTCGGTGTGGACGAAGATGCGCGACCAGCTTCGTCGCCGAGATCGAGGCGATCGACGATGGGCGACGTCACCGACTTCTCCAACTTCATGGGCGCGGTCATCGACGACCGCGCGTTCGCCAAGCACAAGGCGGCGATCGACCGCGCCAAGCGCAGCCAAGCACCTCGACCGTCGTCGCCGGCGGCACGTCCGACGACTCGGTCGGCTACTTCGTCCGCCCGACCGTCGTGCGAGTCCGACCGACCCGACCGACGAGATGTTCACGACCGAGTACTTCGGCCCGATCCTGACCGTCCACGTCTACGACGACGCGCGACTTCGAGAAGGTCGTGGCGCAGATGGAGTCGTTCGCGCCGTACGCGCTGACCGGCGCGATCATCGCCCAGGACCGCGCGGCGATCGCCTGGGCGCAGCAGGACGCTGCGCTTCGCGGCCGGCAACTTCTACATCAACGACAAGCCGACCGGCGCGGTCGTCGGCCAGCAGCCGTTCGGCGGCGCCCGCGCCTCGGGCACCAACGACAAGGCCGGCGCCGCCGCAGAACCTGCTGCGCTGGACCTCGCCCGCGGTCGATCAAGGAGACCTTCGTGCCCGCCGACGGACTACCGCTACCCGCACATGGGCTGAGGCGCCCGTGGCACACTGACGGGCGTGGCCGTGATTCCGCCCCTGCCCACCGTGGTGACCACCGCGGTGCCGTGGCACTTCGGCCAGCTCCACGCCTACGAGAGCGTCATCGCGATGCTGCTCGCCTTCGGGCCGTTCCTGATCCTGGCGGTCGTGATCGTGCTGCGTCGTCGCGAGGACGACGAGGACGACCTGTCTGCGCCTGGCAAGTAGCCCGGCTGGCGGAGGGCCGCTCAGCGCTCGGCGAGCCAGCGCTGCCCGACGGCGTACTCCGCGTCGAGCGCCAGCCGGACCACGTTGCCCACCAGCTCCTCGATGCTTGCCGCCGATCAGCGGGATCCGACGACCACGATGTCGCCGGACACCGTCTCCAGGTGCGTTCGCCGTCGGCCCGTCGAGCACGATGGTGCCGCTCATCCGCGACCGGCTTGCCGGGCACCGTGACCACCGACGTCGGCGGTCGTCGGCGGCGCGCCAGCGTCTCGCGCTGCGCGATGCTCGATCTCGTCGCCCACGAACGTCTGGGCGAACGACGGCATGCCGCGGGCCTGCGCTGCACCTGATCGACCGACACGGTGAGCGTCCCGCCGGCGTCGTCGACGGAGACGGCGTACGCGAGCACCTGCTGGCGTTCGCAGACCGCCTCGCGGAAGGCCGGGTCGGCCAGCATCGCGGCCACGGCCTCCGGGGTGGCGTCGTACGTCATCTCGTGGACGAACCTCATGCACCCATCGATGGCCCATCGGCGACCGCGACGGCGCCACCCGGTGTCGTCTGTCGCCCGACGCGGCGCGGAGTCCTAGTGTCGGAGGGTGCCAGCCACCGCCCGAGGACACCAAGGCCGATCTGCTCGAGACGGGCCGCCGACATCGCGGCGCAGCCGACGGGGCGCCGGCAGCCCGCCGTCCGGGATCACGCCCGACCTGCTGCGCGCCTACTACCGCCACGTCGCGGCCGAGGACGTCTGTCGACCGCGGCCGAGGTCGACCTGTACGGCGCGCTCGCCTCGCACCTGCGAGCTCGCGGCGTCGCGCCCGCAGGGCACCGCCCAGGTGCGGGTGTTCACCCCCACGGTCGCCGAGCACGGCTGGTCCGCGGGCGGGCACTCGGTGGTCGAGGTCGTCACCGACGACATGCCGTTCCTCGTCGACTCGGTGACGATGGCGCTCGGCGCGGCAGCAGCGCACCGTGCACGTCGTCGTCCACCCGCAGTTCGAGGTCGTCCGCGACATCACCGGCGAGCTGCTCCAGGTGCGTCGGCCTCGCGGGGGTCACCGACGAGGACCTCGAGGCCGGGCACGAGGTGGTCCGCGAGTCGTGGATGCACGTCGAGATCGACCGGATCACCGACGAGCGAGGACCTCGCCGCGATCGACGCGACCCTCCAGCGGGTGCTGCGCGACGTGCGCGAGCGGTCGAGGACTGGCCGAGGATGCACGCCCAGGCTGCTGGCCATCGTCGCCGAGCTCGGCAGCGAGCCCGCCGCCGCTGTCCGCCGAGCGAGGTCGCGCCAGGGCCGCGACGCTGCTGCGCTGGCTGGCCGACGACCACTTCACCTTCCTCGGCTACCGCGAGTACCAGCTCGAGCGCGAGGACGAGCGACGAGCTGTCGCTGCGCGCGCGTCCCCGGCACCGGCCTCGGCATCCTGCGCGCCGACCAGGACGCAGTCCGCGGCCTTCCGGCAAGCTGCCCGGCCGCGGTCACGCGAGCGCGCGCAGGAGAAGAAGCTGCTGGTGCTGGCCAAGGCCAACTCCGCGCGACGGTGCACCGCCCGGCGTACCTCGACTACGTCGGCGTCAAGACGTTCGACGACGACGGGCGAGGTCGTCGGCGAGCGCCGCTTCCTCGGGCTGTTCTCCGCCGCCGCCTACACCGAGTCGGTGCACGCGGATCCCGCTGCTGCGCGAGAAGGTCGCCGAGGTGCTCGACGCGGCCGGCTTCGACCCGCGCAGCCACGCCGGCAAGGCGCTGATGGACATCCTCGAGAACTACCCGCGCGACGAGCTGTTCCACACGCCCGTCGAGGAGCTGGCGCCGATCGCGCGAGGCGGTGATGCTCACCCGCGAGCGCCGGCAGCTGCGGCTGTTCATCCGCCGCGACACCTACGGCCGCTACGTCTCCTGCCTGGTCTACCTGCCCGCGCGACCGCTACAACACCACGGTCCGCGAGCGGTTCGCCGCAGATCCTGCGCGACGAGCTCGGCGGCGAGCACGTCGAGTTCACCGCCCGGGTCAACGAGTCGACGCTCGCCCGCGTGCACTTCGTGGTCCGCCCGCCCACGGGCGAGCATCATCCCCGAGGTCGACGTCGCCGACCTCGAGCGCCGGCTGGCCGAGGCGTCGCGCTCCTGGCGCGACGACTTCGCCGCCGCGGTGCGTCACCGACGTACGGCGAGGAGCGCGGCGCCCGGCTGGCCCGGCGCTACCTCGACGCCTTCCCCGAGGCCTACAAGGAGGACTTCTCGCCCCGCACCGGCGCCGTCGACCTGGGCCGGCTCGAGGCCATCGAGGGCGACGAGGGCATCGACCTGTCGCTCTACGAGCCGGTCGACGCCGGCGCCGGGCGAGGCGCGGCTCAAGGTCTACCGGATCGGGTCGCCGCTGTCGCTGTCGCAGGTGCTGCCGATGCTCTCCTCGATGGGCGTCGAGGTCGTCGACGAGCGGCCCTACGAGCTCGAGGGCCTCGCCGCGGCCGTCGTACATCTACGACTTCGGGCTGCGCCACGACCGGCGGTCTGCCCGCCCACGCAGTCGCGAGCTGTTCCAGGACGCGCTGCGCGCGGTGTGGGACGGCCACAACGAGATCGACGGCTTCAACGCGCTGGTGCTCGCCGCCGGGCTGACCTGGCGCCAGGCCACCGTGCTGCGCGCCTACGCGAAGTACATGCGGCAGGGCAACACGCCCGTTCGCGCTCGACTACATCGAGGAGGCGCTGCGCAGCAACGTCGACATCACCCGGCTGCTGGTGCAGCTGTTCGAGGCCCGGTTCGACCCGGTCGCGGCGACCGGCGGCGAGGCCGACGGCCGAGGCCGCGTCGCGCCAAGGTCGAGGAGGTCGAGCGAGCGGATCGCCGCGGGCCCTCGACGACGTGGCCAGCCTCGACCACGACCGGATCCTGCGCTCCTACCTCACCCACATCACGCGCCACGCTGCGCACCAACTTCTTCCAGCGCGACCGACGGACGGCGCGGTCCACGCCTACATGTCCTTCAAGCTCGAGCCGTCGGCGCATCCCCGACCTGCCCGAGCCGCGGCCCGCGCTTCGAGATCTTCGTCTACTCGCCCGCGCGTCGAGGGCGTGCACCTGCGCTTCGGCGCCGTCGCCCGCGGCGGCCTGCGCTGGTCGGACCGCCGCGACGACTTCCGCACCGAGGTGCTCGGCCTGGTCAAGGCGCAGATGGTCAAGAACGCCGTGATCGTGCCGGTCGGCGCCAAGGGCGGCTTCTTCTGCAAGCAGCTGCCCGACTCCGGCCGACCGCGACGCGTGGCTGGCCGAGGGCATCGCCTGCTACACGACCTTCATCTCCGGCCTGCTCGACATCACCGACAACCTCGTCGACGGCGAGATCGTGCCGCCCGCGCGACGTCGTCCGCCACGACGGCGACGACCCCTACCTCGTGGTCGCCGCCGACAAGGGCACCGCGACGTTCTCCGACATCGCCAACGGCGTCGCCAAGGACTACGGCTTCTGGCTCGGCGACGCCTTCGCCTCCGGCGGCTCGGTCGGCTACGACCACAAGGCGATGGGCATCACCGCCCGGGGCGCCTGGGTGTCGGTGCAGCGGCACTTCCGCGAGCGCGGGCATCGACTGCCAGACCGAGGACTTCACCGCCGTCGGCATCGGCGACATGTCCGGCGACGTGTTCGGCAACGGCATGCTCTGCTCCGAGCACATCCGGCTGGTCGCCGCCTTCGACCACCGCGACATCTTCCTCGACCCCGACCCCGACGCCGCGACGTCGTACGCCGAGCGGCAGCGGCTGTTCGACGCTGCCGCGCTCGAGCTGGCAGGACTACGACACGTCGCTGATCTCCGAGGGCGGCGGCGTCTTCTCCCGCTCGCGCGAAGTCGATCCCGCTCAACGACGCCAGGTCCGCGCGGCGCTCGGCCTCGACGGACGACGTCGCCTCGCTGACGCCCGCGCGAGCTGATGCGGGCGATCCTGCGTGGCGCCGGTCGACCTGCTCTGGAACGGCGGCATCGGCACCTACGTCAAGGCGTCGACGGAGACCAACGCCGACGCCGGCGACAAGGCCAACGACGCGATCCGCGTCGACGGCGCGCGAGCTGCGCGCCAGGTGCGTCGGCGAGGGCGGCAACCTCGGGCTCACCCAGCTCGGCCGGATCGAGTACGCCCGTGGCCGGCGGCCGGATCAACACCGACTTCATCGACAACTCCGCCGGCGTCGACACCTCCGACCACGAGGTCAACATCAAGATCCTGCTCGACCGGGTGGTCGCACGACGGCGACCTGACCGAGCAAGCAGCGCAACGCGCTGCTGGCCGAGATGACCGACGAGGTCGGCCGAGCTGGTGCTGCGCGACAACTACGAGCAGAACCTCGCGCTCGCCAACGCCGCCGCCCACGCGCCGTCGCTGCTGCACGTCCACGAGGAGTGGATGCGCAAGCTGGAGCGCGACGGCGATGCTCAACCGCGAGCTCGAGGGGCTGCCGTCACGCAAGGAGGTGCGCCGCGCGCCTCGAGCGCGGCGAGGGGCTGACCGCGCCCGAGCTGTCGGTGCTGCTGGCCTGGACCAAGATCGTGCTCGCCGAGGAGCTGCTCGCCTCCGACCTGCCCGACGACCCGTTCCTGCACGCCGACCTGTTCGCCTACTTCCCGACGCAAGATGCGGCAGAGCTACCGCGCGCAGATGCTCGAGCCACCCGCTGCGCCGCGAGATCATCGTGACCCAGGTCGTCAACGACCTGGTCAACGGCGCCGGCATGACCTTCTGGCCCCGGCTGTCGGGGGAGACCGGCGCCAGCGCCGCCGAGCTGACCCGCGCCAACTTCGTGGCCCGCGAGATCTTCGGGTCGCTGCCGCTGCGCGACGAGATCAAGCCTTCGACAACGAGCTGGACGCGCCGGTCCAGACCCAGATGCGGATCGAGATGCGCACCCTCGTCGAGCGGGCGTCGCGCTGGCTGGTCAACAACCGGCGGCCGCCGCTCGACAGCGAGGCGGTGGTCGACTTCTTCGCCGTGCCCGGTGCAGCGGTGATGGCGCGAGCTGCCCGAGCTGATGGTCGGGCGCGAGCTCGGCGCACTTCGAGCGCGCGCCGCGACGCGCTGGTCGGCGCACGGCGTGCCCGAGGACCTGGCGGCGCAAGGTGGCGGTGCTGCACCCGGCGTACATGCTGCTCGGCATCGTCGAGATCGCCGACCGCGACGAGCCTCGACCCGGCCGAGGTGGCGCGGGTCCACTTCGCGCTCGGCGAGCGGCTCGGCCTGCCCGGCGCTGGTCGGCCGGATCCTCGCGCTGCCGCGCGACGACCGCTGGCAGACGATGGCCCGGGCCGCGCTGCGCGACGACCTGTACGCCGTCCACGCCCAGCTGACCGCCCAGGTGCTCGAGCGACGACGCCGAACGAGCGGCGCCCCGGAGCGGATCGCGCGCCTGGGAGGACGGCCGACGGCGTGCTGCGTCGAGCCGGGCCGCCGACACGCTGGAGGAGATCTGCACCGACGAGACCGCCGACCTGGCCCGGATGTCGGTCGGCCTCCGGGTGGTGCGCGGGCTGCTGCAGGCCGGCTGAGGCCTCTCCTCGCGGTGGTCGCCGTCTCGCCGGGGTTCGCGTCATACGGGGCGGTTGCCGGGGCGCGCGGTTCGTCTGACGTCGCCGACCGCCTCCCGCCCGCCGCGGTTTGCGTCATACGGGGCGGTTGCCGGGGCGCGCGGTTCGTATGACGCTACCCCCCGGCACCCCCGCCAGACGGCCGGGCGGGCGGGGAGGACGTCAGGACGGCAGAGCGACCAGCGTCAGCTGGCCTTCCTCTTGGCGGGGGCCTTCTTCGCCGCGGTCTTCTTGGTGGCGGTCTTCTTGGCGGGTGCCTTCTTGGCCGACTTCTTGGCGGCGGTCCTCTTGGCCGGCTTGGCCGAGGACGACTCGTCGGCCTCGTCAGGATCGTCGGCCTCGCCCCGCGCGGCCTTGGCGGCGTCGACGGAGCGCTGCAGCGCGGCGAGCAGGTCGACGACCTCGCCGGAGGACTTGGTCGGCCGTGGCGGTCTTCTTGACCTCGCCGCCCTCGATCTTGGCCTTCACCAGCGTCTCGACCGCCTCGGCGTAGTCGTCCTCGAACTCGTCGGCGTCGAAGTCGCCGGCCAGCGTCTCGACCAGCATGTGGGCCATCTTGACCTCGGCGTCCTTGACCTCGCCCGGCTCGACGGAGAAGTCGGGCTGGCGGACCTCGTCGGGCCACATCATCGTCTGCAGCACGATCACGTCGTCGCGCACCCGCAGCACCGCGACCGACGTGCGCTGCCGCAGCGCGACGGTCACGACGGCCATCCGGTCGGCGTCGAGCAGCGCCTGGCGGAGCAGGGCGTAGGGCTTGGCGCCGGACTTCTCCGGCTCGAGGTAGTAGGACTTCTCGAACAGCATCGGGTCGATCTGGTCGGACGGCACGAACTTCTCGACCGCGATCTCGCGGGAGGAGCGTCGATCGGCAGCTCGGCCATGTCGTCGTCGGTGAGGATGACCATCTCGCCGTCCTCGGTCTCGTAGCCCTTGGCGATGTCGGCGTAGGCCACCTCCTCGCCGTCGATCGCGCAGACCCGCTGGTACTTGATCCGGCCGCCGTCCTTGGCGTGCACCTGGCGGAACGACACGTCGTGGGACTCGGTGGCGGCGTACAGCTTCACGGGCACGCTGACCAGCCCGAAGGACACCGCGCCCTTCCAGATCGCGCGCATGGGGAGGACCTTTCGCAACAGCCGAGACGGATCGCGGTCGACGGCGCAGGTGGCACTGCCGTCCCACCAGTATCAGGGACGGGCGCGTTCTGCGCACCTGGGCGAGGCACCCGAGCGGCAGATCCGGCATGTGCCGCTCGGCGCCCGGGAGGGCACCTAGGGTGGCCGCATGCGTCCGATGCTCGCCACCAAGGGCGACCACGTGCCGACCGGCACCGAGTGGCTGCACGAGGTGAAGTGGGACGGCATGCGGGTGCTCGCCGACCTCGACGCGGGCCGCGACCGAAGGGTCCGGCTGACCAGCCGCACCGAGAAGGACGCGACGGTGTCCTTCCCCGAGCTCGCATGACCTGCCCGGCGACGACCTCCTGCTCGACGGCGAGGTGGTGGCGCTGGTCGACGGGACGCCGTCCTTCGGTGCGCTCGCCGACCGGATGCACGTCGCGCAAGGCCGACCGCGCCGCGCGGCTCGCCGAGCGGGTGCCGGTGACCTACCTGGTCTTCGACCTGCTCCGGCTCGACGGTCGTGACCTGCTCCGCGAGCCGCTGGAGCGGCGCCGCGAGCTCCTGGCGGGGCTCGGGCTGGCCGACGCGCACTGGCAGGTGCCCGACGGCGTACGACGACGGCGGCGATGCTGTTCGAGGCGACCCGGCAGCAGGGCCTCGAGGGGATCGTCAGCAAGCGGCGCGGCTCGCGCTACCGACTCCGGGGTGCGCAGCCCGCACTGGCTGAAGTTCCCGCACCGCCGCCGCGGGTCGTTCGTGGTCGGCGGCTGGCGGCACGAGACCGACTCCACCACCCGGCTGGGCGCCGTGCTGGTCGGTGAGCCGACCCGCGACGGGCTGCTCTACCGCGGCCGGGTCGGCAGCGGCATCGCGGGTCGGGTCGGCCCGATGCTCCGCGAGGCGCTGGCGCCGTTCGCGCGCGACACCAGCCCGTTCGCCGACGAGGTGCCACGGGTCGACGCGCAGGGCACCCTCTGGGTCGAGCCGGTGCTGGTGGTCGACGTCGAGACCCTCGGGCTCTCGTCCCAGGAACGGCTGCGCCAGCCGTCGTACCGTCGGCGTGCGCGCCGACCTGACCCCCGACGACCTGGCAGGCTGGTGACCATGTCGCGCTCACGACTCCTCGGGATCCCTGCCCTCCTGGTCGCCCTGCTCACGCTCGACGGCCTGCTGGCCGCCCCGGCGCAGGCCGAGTCGATCCGGCTGGGCGGCGTCGACGTACGCGTCACCGACAGCACCGCGCAGGTCGTCACCGTCAACCGCACCAGCGGCTACCGCGCCCGCGTGGTCTTCTGGGCGCGCACCGACGCGGCGGCTGGAAGCGCCGGCTGGCGACCGACGACGGCCGGATCGGGTACGGCGGCCTGGTGCCCGCCAAGCAAGCGCAAGCAGGGCACCGGCACCACGCCGCTGGGCACCTTCGGGCTGCCGTTCGGCCTTCGGCACCCGGGACCGCGACGACGCCTGGACGATCCGCTACCGCAAGATCCGCCAGGGCGACTTCTGGGTGCAGGACAACCGGTCGGCCTACTACAACCGCTATCGCAACCAGCCGCCAGGGCGGCTTCCGCTGGCGGCTGCCGACGCAGCGACCCCAACTCCTCGGAGCGGCTGACCGACTACCCGAAGCAGTACGAGCTGAGCATCGTCACCGGCTTCAACCGCCGTCAGGTGCGCCACCGCGGCTCGGGGATCTTCCTGCACGTCAACGGCCGCGGCGCGACCGCCGGCTGCGTGAGCGCGCCCGCGGCCCTTCATCGTCCGCACTGATGCGCAAGCTCGACCCGGCCAAGGCGCCGGTGATCGCGATCGGGCGCTGAGATGCGATGTCGGGGCGGGGCCGGTGAGCCCGGCGGCAGCGAGGTCCATGTCGAGGTCGAGGGCCGCACCCTGCGGCTGTCGCAACCTCGACAAGGTGCTCTATCCCCGCACCGGCACCACCAAGGGCGAGGTGCTGCACTACTACGCCCAGGTCGCGCCGGTGCTGCTGCCGCACCTGCGGGACCGGGCGGTCACCCGGATCCGGTGGCCCCACGGCGTCGAGCGAGCAGAGCTTCTTCGAGAAGAACGCTCCGGCCGGGACGCCGTCGTGGGTGCGGACCGCGCGAGTCCCGACCACGCGGCAGCCGGGCGCCGTCGCGCAACGGCGACCACCTGGAGTTCCCGATCTGCGACGACCTCGCCACGCTCACCTGGCTGGCCAACCTGGCCGCCCTGGAGCTGCACGTGCACCAGTGGACGGTGGGCAAGCAACGGCCGGCCGCGCAACCCCGACCGACTGGTCATCGACCTCGACCCAGGAGAGCCCGCCGGGCTGTCGGAGTGCTGCCAGGTGGCGCTGCTGGTGCGTGACAGGCTGACCGAGCGCGGCGCTCGACCGGGCGGCCGGTCACCAGCGGCTCCAAGGGCCTGCATCTGTACGCCGGCCTGCCGGGGCGGCTCAACCCCGACGAGACGACGTCGCTCGCCAAGGAGATCGCCGAGGAGCTGCAGGCCGAGCATCCGCGGCAGGTCACGGCCACGATGACCAAGGCGAAGCGGCCGGGGAAGGTGTTCCTCGACTGGTCGCAGAACGCCGGCTCGAAGACCACCATGTCGCCGTACTCCCTGCGCGGCCGGGAGCGGCCCGACGGTCGCGACGCCGGTCACCTGGGACGAGGTCGAGGCCGAGGGCGCCGAGGACCCGCTGGCGCTCGACCAGTTCGGCTTCGAGGAGGTGCTGGCCCGGGTCGAGGAGCACGGCGACCTGTTCGCGGAGTGAGGCCGGGGCGCCGGCGGGACGGCGCACCCTCTGGCCGCGGGCCAGGGTGGGGTGCTTGAGTATCGGCGTGGCAACACGACCCGACACGGGCTGGCGACGATGACCGAGCCGCATCGCCTCACGCGCCTGTTGGCGCCGGCGTCGGTGGCGATGGTGGGCGCCTCCACCACGCCCAACACTCCGGGCAACGACATGGTGCTGGAGCTCCAGGTCAGCCGCTACCCCGGCACGGTCTACCCGGTCAATCCTCAGTATGCCGAGGTCGAGGGCTTCGAGTGCTACTCCGATCTGGCCCAGCTGCCGGAGGTCCCCGATCTGGCGGTTCTCAGCGTCGGCAACGAGCGGCTCGAGGAGCAGGTCGCGGCTGCCGCCGACCTGGGCGTCGGTGGGCTGGTGATCCCTGGCAGCGCCCTGCTTCCCAGCGACGACGGCGAGTCGACGCTGCGTGCCCGGATCCGGGCTATGGCGCTCGCCGCGGATCTTCCGATCGTCGGCGGCAACTGCATGGGCTTCTACAACGTCGAGGCCTGGTTCCGCGCCTTTCCGTTCCATCGCCCCTACGAGCTGCAGCAAGGGGGCGTCACCCTGATCGCGCAGTCGGGGTCGGTGTTGACCTCCCTGCTGTGGAACAACCAGAAGCTGCGCTTCAACCTTGCCATCTCGCCCGGCCAGGAGCTGGTCACCACGGCCTCCGAATACATGGACTACGCCCTCGAGCAGGACAGCACCAGGGTGATCGCGCTGTTCATCGAGTCGGTGCGCCGACCCGAGGCCTTCGTCAGGGTGCTCCAGAAGGCGGCGGCCCGCGACGTACCTGTGGTGGCGCTCAAAGCGGGGCGCACCCCACAGGCGGCCACGCTGGCGCTGAGCCACTCGGGGGCGATCGCCGGCGACGACGCGGCGTACCAGGCACTGTTCGAGCGGTACGGCGTGCTCCCGGTGTCCTCGATCGACGAGCTGGCGGCGTCGGCTCTGCTGCTCTCCGACGTACGCCGTCCTGGGCCGGGTGGTCTGGCGACCATCCATGACTCCGGCGGCGAGCGCGAGCTGTTGCTGGACCTCGCGGCCGACGTGGGCGTCCCGTTCGCGGAGATCGGAGAGGAGACCACCCGGCTGCTCGCCGAGCGGTTGGACCACGGCCTGGAGCCGATCAACCCGCTCGACGCCTGGGGCACCGGACGGGACCACCAGCTCATCTTCGAGCACTGCTGGCAGGCGCTCGTCGACGATGACGACACCGCCATCGGGGTGTTCGTCGCCGACCTCACCTCGGGCTTCTACCTGCACGAGTCGTTCGCACGCATCTGCCGACGCGTGCACCGGCGGACCGGCAAGCCGATGGCGATGATGACGAACCATGTCGGCACCGACAGCCAGGATCTGGCCCGCCGGCTGACCGATCTCGGCATCCCGGTCCTCGACGGCACGGTCCCCGGCCTGGTCGCCGTGCGCAACGCCCTGGCCTACCGGGACTTCACCGGCAGCCCGCAGATCGCGCCGCCGAGTCGGCCGGACCCGGCGATCACCGCGACGTGGCGGGCCCGGCTCTCCCGTCCGGAGATCCTCACCGAGAGCGAGGGCCTGGCGCTGCTGGCCGACTACGGCCTCCCCACGATCCCGCACGCCGTCGTCAGCGACGTCGCTGCCGCGACCGCGTTCGCTCGCGAGGTCGGCTATCCCGTGGTGCTCAAGACGGCGACGCCGGGCATCCCGCACAAGTCGGACGTCGGCGGCGTTCTGCTCGACCTGGCCGACGACGAAGAGCTCAGCCACGCCTACTCGGATCTCACCGAGCGGCTGGGCCGGGAGGTCCTCGTCGCGCCGATGGCCCCACGGGGGATCGAGCTGGCACTGGGGGTCGTCCACGACCCGCAGTTCGGGGCGATGGTGCTGGTCGCCGCCGGCGGCGTGTTCATCGAGGTGCTCGGCGACCGCCGGCTCGGGCTGGCGCCGATCGACGGCCGGATCGCTGAGCGGATGCTGCACAGGCTGGCCGTCGCGCCGATCCTCGACGGCGTGAGGGGAGGCCCCCCGGTGGACAAGGCGGCCGTGATCGCGGCGCTCGTCGCGCTCTCCGACCTCGTCGTCGACGTCGGTGACCTCATCTCCGAGCTCGACATCAACCCGCTGGTCGCGGACGAACGAGGCTGCCTGGCCTTGGACGCGCTGGTCGTGCCCACCGCCGCAGTCTCCGGCGTCGACCTGCGGAGGTGACCCGGCGTTCACCCCAGCGACAGCAGCGCGACCCCGGCCAGCGCGGCCACCACGCCGATCTGCTGCACGCGTTGCAGGCTCTCGCGGAGCACCAGGCGCGCCAGCAGCACGGTGACGACGGGATAGAGCGACCCCAGCACCGCGGTCACACTGACCAGGCCGCGGGTCGAGGCGAGCGCGAAGAACAGGTTGGCGCCGGCGTCGCCGATCCCCACCGCGATCAGCGGCGCGAGGTCGCGGGTGACGATCCCGCCGATGCTGCGCACGACGAGTGCCGCGACCACGAAGGCGCTGACGCTGGTGGCGCGCATACCCCACAGCGTCATCAGCTCGGAGGACTCGGCGCCGCGGGCGATCGCCAGCATGGTGAGCCCGAAGAAGAAGCCCGCGACGGCCGCGAGCAGCACCGGCCGGGCCCCGGTCGCGCCGCCCAGCTCCGGGCCGCTGGCGGCGACGGCACCGGCCAGCGCCACGACCATGCCGACGACGGCGAGCGCGCTCGGCTGCTCGCCGGAGAGGATGCCGGCGATCACCGGCACCACGGCCCCGAGCGCCGCGATCGGCGACACCACGCCCATCGTGCCGGTGGCCAGCGCCGCATAGAACGTCACCAGGCCGAGCGCTCCGGAGGCGCCGGCCAGCATCGCCCACGGCAGCCACCCCGCGTCGTCTGCGAAGGCGCCGGCCGCGACGACCACCACGGTCACCGCGATCAGCCCGGCCGCCTGCGACGCCCCGACGACGGCGTACGCCGGCAGCCGCCGCGTCAGCAGCCCGCCGCCGAAGTCGGCGCTGCCCCAGAACAGGCTGGAGAGGAGAGCGAGGACGGCGGCCACGGACGAACGCTAGCGGCCCACGCGCCCGTCACCGAACCCGGTCCATCGGCCGTCTGGATGTGGTCGCGGCGGTCGACCCTGGGACCATGGGCGGATGACCGAGCAGCTCGCGCAGCGTGGACCCATCCACACCTGGCTCACCGACATGGACGGCGTCCTGGTGCACGAGGAGGACCCGATCCCGGGCGCCGCCGACTTCATCCAGGCGCTCCAGGACTCCGGCCTGAGCTACCTCCTGCTCACCAACAACTCGATCTTCACCCCGCGCGACCTGCGGGCCCGGCTCCAGGGCAGCGGGATCGACGTTCCGGAGGACCGGATCTGGACCTCGGCGCTCGCCACGGCCCGGTTCCTCGCCGAGCAACGCCCGGGTGCCACGGCGTACGTCGTGGGAGAGTCGGGGCTGACCACGGCGATGCACGACGAGGGCTTCGTGATGACCGAACGCGATCCCGACTACGTCGTGCTGGGGGAGACCCGCACCTACTCCTTCGAGCAGATCACCAAGGCGATCAGGCTGATCGACGACGGGGCGCGGTTCATCGCCACCAACCCCGACCCGAGTGGGCCGAGCCGCCAGGGCCTGATGCCCGCCACCGGGTCGGTGGCGGCCCTGATCAGCACCGCCACCAACCGGTCGCCGTACTTCGTGGGCAAGCCCAACCCGCTGATGATGCGCGGCGCCCTGAACAAGCTGGAGGCCCACTCCGAGACCACGGTGATGGTCGGCGACCGGATGGACACCGACATCGTGGCCGGGCTCGAGGCGGGCCTGCGCACCGTGCTCGTCTCGACCGGGTCGACCCGCCCCGACCGGGTGCCGGACTTCCCCTACCGCCCGACGCTCGTCGTCGACTCGGTGGCCGACCTGGTGCCGGTCGTGAAGGAGCGGGCGGAGTAGACGCTCTGCGGTGGGATCGTTTGCTGCGGAATGCACGCCCGGAGGCCGTGAAGCCAGCCATTTCGCAGCAAACGTTCGGGTTGTTGAACAGCCGTTCAACGGTATGGCAGGCTGCGGGCATGTCCCTGGACTTCGCCGCGATCAACCCCGCCGCCGCACAGGCGCACGCCGCCGCCGAGAGCGGTGACGGGAAAGGGGACCTCCCCGCCCGCGCGCAGTACGTCGTCGTGGGTGGCGGCGTGATCGGCACCTCCATCGCCTACCACCTGGCGCTGCGCGGGGCGACCGACGTGCTCCTGCTGGAGCGCAAGCAGCTCACCTCCGGCACCACCTGGCACGCCGCCGGCGAGGTCGTCTCGGGGGGCGCCTTCGAGGACGCGCTGTGGATGGCGCGCTACTCCTCCGACCTCTACGGCCGGCTGGAGGCAGGAGACCGGACTGTCGACGGGGTTCCGGCGGTGCGGCTATCTCCAGCTGTCGACCACCGACCGGATGGACGAGGCCTACCGCCGGGAGACGGCCTACATGCGCTCCAAGGGGATGACCAAGGAGATCCTCTCGCCGCGCGAGGTCGCCGAGATGGTGCCGATGATGCGCACCGACGACGTGATCCACGGCTTCTGGACCCCCGACGAGGGGCGTGCCAACCCGGTCGACGTGACCATGTCGCTGGCCAAGGGCGCCCGGCAGCGCGGCGCGCGGCTGGTGGAGAACACCGAGGTCACCGGGTTCCTGGTCGAGGACGGCCGAGTGGTCGGCGTCCGCACCGAGCGCGGCGACGTCGAGTGCGAGAAGGTCGTGCTCGCCGCCGGGCTGTGGGGCCGCGAGCTCGCCGCCAAGGCGGGGGTCACGGTGCCGCTGCAGGCGGCCGAGCACTACTACCTGCTGACCGAGCCGATCGACGGGGTGACCGCGGACTCGGTGCCGGTGATCGAGGACCCGGAGGCCTACGGCTACTACCGCGAGGAGGGCGGCGGCCTGCTGGTGGGCATGTTCGAGCCGGTCGGCAAGGCGTGGGCGCTCGACGGCACGCCGCGCGACAGCGCCTTCGCGGTGCTGCCGCCCGACTGGGACCGGATGGCGCCGTTCCTCGAGGTCGCGATGCGGCGCTTCCCGGCGCTGGAGGACGCCGGCATCCGCACGCTCTTCTGCGGGCCCGAGAGCTTCACCGACGACATCTCGCCGATGCTGGGGGAGTCGCCGGAGGTCGACAACCTCTACCTCGCCTGCGGCCTCAACTCGATCGGCATCCTCACCGGCGGCGGCCTGGGCCACATGATGGCGGAGTGGCTGGTCGAGGGTCGCCCGCCGCTGGACCTCACGCTGGTCGGAGTCGACCGGACCCACGAGTTCCAGGCGACCCGGCGGTTCCGCGCCGAGCGGACCGTGGAGCGGCTGGGCTTCCTGCTGACCAACCTGTCGTGGCCCAACGCCCAGCCGATGAGCGGGCGCGACGTCCGCCGGTCGCCGTACCACCCACGGCACGTCGAGGACGGGGCCTACTTCGTGGCCACCAGCGGCTGGGAGTTCCCGGAGTACTTCGCCGGACCGGGCAACACCCCGCAGGTCGAGTGGGGCTTCGCCCGCGGCGAGGAGTTCCGGCGAGTCGGTGAGGAGCACCGCTTCGCCCGCGAGCACGTCGCGATGTTCGACCTGTCGCTGATGTCGCACCACCTGGTGCAGGGGCCGCACGCGATGGCGGTGCTCAACCGGGTCTGCGCCAACGACGTCGACACCGAGGTCGGACGGGTGGTCTACACCCAGTGGTGCGACCAGTGGGGCGGCATCGTCGCCGACGTCACCGTCACCCGGCTGGCCGAGGACCAGTACGTCGTCATCAGCGGCGACACCATCCATCGCCGGGTGCCGGCGTGGATCCGGCGGCAGACGCGCGAGGGTGAGTTCCTCACCGTCACCGACGTGACCGGCGGCTACTCCCTGCTCTCGATGCAGGGCCCGCGCTCACGCGAGGTGCTCCAGTCGCTGAGCCCCGACGACTGGTCCAACGACGCCTTCCCCTACCTGTCGGCGCGCAAGGTCGAGCTCGGCTACACCCCGCTGTGGGCGCTGCGGGTGACCTACGTCGGCGAGCTGGGCTGGGACCTGCTGGTGCCGACGGAGTTCGGCGCCACGCTCTACGACCAGCTGCGCGGTGCCGCCGCAGACGTGGTCGGCGAGTTCCGCCCGACCGGCGTCGGCGCGCTGGACACGATGCGGCTGGAGAAGGCCTTCCGCGACATGGGCCACGACATCGACTCCACCGACACGCCCCTCGAGGCGGGCCTCGGCTTCGCCGTCGCCTGGGACAAGCCGGGCGGCTTCGTCGGCCGCGACGCGCTGCTGCGGCAGAAGGAGGCGGGGCCGCTGGAGAAGCGGCTGGTCAACGTGCTGCTGGACTCCTCCGACCACGACCTGCACGGCAGCGAGCCGCTCTACTGGGACGGCGCGCCGGTCGGCCTGATCCGCTCCGGCGGCTTCGGCCATTCCCTGGGCGCCGCCTGCGGCATCGCCGAGGTGACCCGCGAAGGCGGCGTCACCGCCTCCGATCTCGCCGCCGGCTCGTTCGAGACCGACATCGGCGGCACTCGCGTGCCGGCGCAGGTGTCGCTCAAGCCGTTCTTCGACCCCGGCAGGGAGCGAGTCCTGCGCTGACGCGAGGCCCCCGCTCAGACGGGGGCTGTGCCCGGCCGGGTGAGGCGAGAGCCGGTCCGGTCACCGAGGCAGAAGCGGACGGCTCCCGTGAGCCCGAGAGCGCGACCGCGGTCGGCCATCGCTGTGAATCCGTCGTCGCCGAGGTCGGCACGCGCCGCGCGCTCGGCTTCGGCGCGAAGCCGCTCGTCCGGGACGTAGTAGACGTAGACGCTCGCGCCCACCTCCTCCCGCAGCGCCCCCGCGGCGCCGAGGAGGGTGGCCACGCGCTCGTGGTCTCCTGCGAAGGACTCGACGACGGCGAGCGCTTCGAGGAAGTAGACCAGGTTGCTGCGGTCCTGGGTCTGCTCGGACAGCACCACGCCCTCGTCGAGATGGACGCGCGCCTGCTCATGGTTGCCGGCACCGATCTCGGCCTGCGCGAGGTTGTACAGCGCGACGTACGTCGACAGTCGATCGCCGCGAGCCCGGGCGAGCTCCAGCCCGCGGCCGATCTCGATCGTCGCCGCCGCCCGATCGGATCTCAGCAGCAACACCGTCCCGAGCCACACCTGGGCCAGCGAGCACAGCCATTCTCCGGCCCCGCGCGCCTGCTCGCCCAGCACGAGCCCCTCCCGGAAGTGCGCGGTCGCCGCGTCGAGGTCTCCCTGGGCCAACGCGGCGAGCCCCAGCCCGGCTGCCCCTTTGCAGGCGATCTCGGCATCGCCCTGCTCGCATCCGAGCCGATAGGCCTGGGTCCAGTGCCGGGCCCCGGAGACCGGGTCTCCGGACGCGTAGGTCATCGTGGCCGCCGCCAGATGGACCCGGGGGAGCAGGGTGGGCTCCGGTTCGGCAGCCAGGCAGCGTTCCGCCCGGCGGCGGCCGACGGCGAGCTGCCCGCGCATCCACCAGTAGAGCCACAACGACCAGGTGATGCGGCCGGCGGTGTCGACGTCCCCCCGGTCCAGCGACCAGGCCTTCCTCGACCTCACCAAGGGCGACCCCACGAACGGCGACCTCACGGCGGGACAGAGCGATGCGCGCACACCTGAGGGCTGAGCTCGTCAAGCTCACCACGACCCGCGGCCCCTACGGTCTGCTCGCGACCGCGGTGACGCTCGTGGCCCTGGCGGCCTGGTCGACCACGGCATCGAGCAACAGCACCCGCCCTTGGTCGCCGCTCCAGTCCGCCACCTGAGGCAGTCCCAGGGCGTCGCGGCAAAGCCGTACTGCGGCGTCGAAGTCGTCGACGGTCAACGTGATCCGGACTCCTGGACATCGGTCATGCCTCGATCCTTCTACCTCATGCGGGCGTGAGGTCAAGGCGGCAGCCGCCGTGGCGATACGGCGTCCGCGCAGCCACCGCGGCCGGTGGTCGCCCACGGCCAGAGCCGATGTCGGCGAGGGCGACGGATCGACTCACTCGCGCAGGCGAACCGCCCTCATCTCTTGCGAGACCCCATGTCCGAGGGCGGTTCGTAGGGGATCGAGTCTACGACTCCTGCCGCCCGACCGCTAGCCCCGACGATGCAGGACATGAGGACCTGCGCGCGACGCGGAGCCGGTCCATCCTCGTTCGTCTTCCCGTGGAGGGGCTAGGGAAGGGAGCGCCGCGCGCCGGCATACTCCGCGGCGTAGGCCGGGGTGTCGCGCGGGATGATCTGGACCTGGCTGCCGGTGCGCGGCGAGTGGACCATCCGGCCGTTGCCGACCGACATCGAGACGTGGTGGACGCCGCCTGCGTCGGCGTAGAACAGCAGGTCGCCCTGGCGGAGTCTGCTGACCTTCTGCCCGGCCTTGGACTGCGGACTCGCGTCCCTCGGGATGCGCACCCCGTGGACGCGGTAGACCAGCGAGGTGAGCCCGGAGCAGTCGAACCCGAAGCCCGAGCGTCCCGCCCACAGGTAGTCGAGCCCGACGAACGACGTGGCGCTCGCCACCACGGCCGCACGCTCGGCCGGCAGCGCCGGGTCGGCCGGGGCATGCACCGACACCTGCGTCGCGCGGATCCTGCGCACCTCACCCGTGGGCGTCGACACCCGCACCCAGCTGCCGGTGCTGCCGACCACGGGGAGCCGCGTGCCGAAGCTGACCCGGAGCACGCGCGCGCCGCCTGCGGCGTCCTCGCGCAGCCAGCCGAGCGGGGTCACCACCGTGGCGCGGGTGGCGGTGGACACGGGCGGGGCAGCCGTGAGCTGACGCCGGGGCACCCAGCCGGGGTAGCCGCGGGAGTCGGCGGGGGTGGGCTGGTCGGGGACGACGATCTTGGCCCACCCCGGACGGAGCTTCACCACCCGCACCCGGTCTCCGAGCAGCAGCTGGGTGTCGGCGCGGCCGGTCAGGCCGCGCCGCTGCGCGGTCGTCATCCGCGCCAGCCAGGTCGCCACTCGCGCGGGGCTGGCCAGCGCGGGGCGGTCCACTGGTCTCGGCGCCTTCGGTGAGCGCCATACGGTGGCGACCGAGACCGCGGCCCATGCCTTCCGGCCCGTGGTCAGCGGTGCGCGGACGGCGCTGGGGGGCGCCGGAGCGTGGGACGCGACGGCACTGGTCCTGATGGTCGGGTCGGGCCGTGGGTCGTGCGGAGCCAGCGACGGCGCCTGCCACGCCGCCGCCAGGATCGCTGCGGTCACCGCAGCGGCCATCGCGGTTCTCATCACCCCAGTGTGACCCTCGGGACCCGAGGATGCAGGTCGCGGCGCCGGATCGGGGCGCGTCGCACCGTCAGGCGAGCGCGCCGGGATCGGGAGGCACGTCCACGGCGTAGTGCGTGAGCACCTCGAGAGGCACCAGCCGCAGCACCATCTCGTTGGTCGAGGCCAGCACCACCGGGGCGGCCGCGCCGTCCTGGTGGGCCCGCGCCCAGTTGTGGGCGGTGACGCACCAGCGGTCGCCGGGCACCAGTCCGGGGAAGCCGAACTCGGGCCGCGGCGTCGACAGGTCGTTGCCGATGCTCTGCTGGTGGGTCATGAACTCCGTGGTCACGACCGCGCAGATGGTGTGCACGACCCGCTCGTCGCCCTCGGTGTGGCAGCAGCCGTCGCGGAAGAAGCCGGTCAGCGGCTCGGTGCCGCACGGCTCCAGATCGTCGCCCCAGACGTTGCGCTCGCCCACGCGGCCAGTCTCACAGACGGCACGATCCGGGCAGTGACAGGACCGGTGGGCAGTCGTACCGTTGAAGGTTGGACGATCTCAGCCGGGGTCGACCTCGACGGGACGGAAGGTGGCGACGATGTTCATCCAGATCATTCAGGGTCGGTGCCGGGACGAAGGGCTGCTGCGCAGCCAGATGGAGGCGTGGCGCGAGACGCTGGCGCCGCAGGCCGAGGGCTGGCTCGGCGGCACCTACGGGCTCACCGACGACGGTGAGTTCATCGGCGTCGTGCGCTTCGAGTCGCGTGAGGCGGCCAGCCGCAACGCGGCGCGGCCCCAGCAGGGCGCCTGGTGGAGCGAGACCAGCCGGTGCTTCGACGGTGAGGTGACGTTCCACGACGCCGACGACGCGATCATGTTCCTCGACGGCGGCTCCGACGAGGCCGGCTTCGTCCAGGTGATCCAGGGGCGGCTGGCCGAGCCCGACCGCTTCCGCGCCCTGATGTCCGAGCCGCTGGACACGCTCCACGCGGCGCGGCCGGACCTCATCGGTGGGACGCTGGCGATCGAGCCCGACGGGTCCTTCACCGAGACGGTCGCCTTCACCTCCGAGGCCGACGCCCGCCGCGGCGAGGAGCAGGAGATGCCCACGGCCGTCGCCACCGAGATGGCCGAGGTGATGGCGTCGATGCAGGACGTCAGCTTCAAGGACCTGCACCACCCCTGGTTCGCCAGCGCGATGCGGACGAGATGAGCCAGGAGGGCTCCGTGGACCTCACCGCGCTGCATCGACGCGCCGTCGAGCACTGGACGAGCCGCGTGGCCGCGGTCGGAGACGACCAGTGGGGACACGCGACGCCGTGCACCGAGTGGTCGGTGCGGGACCTGGTGAACCACGTGGTGGCCGAGGAGCTCTGGACCCACCCGCTCCTCCAGGGTCGGACTATCCGGGAGGTGGGCGACCGGTACGACGGCGACGTCCTCGGGGCGGACCCGGCCACCGCGGCGCAGGTCGCCGCGGCCCAGGCCGTGGCCGCCGTGGACGAGCTGGCCCCCGCGGGCGGCCGGGTCCACCTCTCCTACGGCGAGGAGGACCTGGGGGAGTACGTCCGGCAGCTCTCCGCCGACCACCTGATCCACGGCTGGGACCTCGCCGCGGCCACCGGCGGGGACATCTCGATGGACCCCGAGCTCGTGGCCGAGGTGGGCGGCTGGTTCGCCGAGCGGGAGGCGTTGTATCGCGGCGCCGGCGTCATCGGCCCCCGGCCGTCCGCCGAGGGCGGGGGGAACTCGGACCTGCTCGCCGGGTTCGGGCGCACGGCGGACTGGAGGCCCACCGATGCCGCCCTGGCCCGCTTCACGACCGCGTTCGGCTCCGGCGACGTCGACGCGATCATGGCGCTGATGACCGACGACTGCGTCTTCGAGTCGACCGGCCCGGCGCCCGACGGGCAGCGCCACGAGGGCGCCGCGGCGGTCAGAGCGGTGTGGGAGGGCTTCTTCGGCCAGACCGTGGATCCGGTGTTCACCGACGAGGGGACCTTCGTCTCCGGCGACCGGGCCTGCGCGCGGTGGCGCTTCACGTGGACCAACGACGACGGCTCGCCCGGGCACGTCCGCGGGGTCGACGTGCTCCGGTTCCGCGACGGCCTGGTGGCCGAGAAGCTGTCCTACGTCAAGGGCTGACCTCCACGGGCAGACGGGGCTGCGCGCCGATGGGGCTACCCTGCGAGGGGCGGCACCCGGAGTGCTGGGTCTGCATCGAGGAGATGCCTCATGGTCGAACGAGGGCTGGGGAGCTCGGATCCCGCCAGTTGGATGTGCAGCCGCGCTGTCCTCGTGATCGCGTCCGCGGTGCTCGTGCTCAGCGTGTCGGTGCCGTGGGTGGCGCTGGCTGCTGGCGTGGAAACGAGCCCGGCGGCCCATGGTCCTGCAGCGACGAACTCCCAACCGGTGGCGGCAGGTGACACCCCCTCACCAGACGCCGACGAGCTCGAACGACGCAAGCTGCAGCAAGAGATCCGCCAACTCGAACTGGGGAACGACCGAGCAGCCGGCCCGCTCGGATGGCTGCTCACGGTCGGGCCTCTAGTGACGGTACTCATCGGCGTCATCACCCTGGGGGCGGCCCTGTGGAAGCAGTCCCGCGACCTGGCCGCCGCGCGCACGAGTGCCGATGACCAGGCCGCTCAGTGGCGGGCGGAGCTCACCCAGCAGCAACGGGCCGAGTCCGAGAAGGCCGCTCAGTGGCGAGCGGAGCTGCTGCGACTGCAAGAGCTCGATCGAGAGAATCGGGTCAACGAGCAGGTCCGGCGTTTCGACGAGCGGATCTCTGCGGTCGCGGCCAACCTAGGGTCGGACAACCCGGCCCTCAGGCTGAACGGCGCCGCGGCACTCGGGCTGTTCACGAAGCCGCGCTACCACGATCTTCACTGCGACCTGCTCAACATCGTGGTGGCGAACCTGAAGGCCAAGCCGGAGGACGCCGTCAGCGACCTGCTCCGAGGCCACCTGGCCAGGCTGCTGCGCTTGCTCTTCGAGCCTGGGCGCGTGGATCCGGGTGTCGGTGACAGACTCGACCTCACGAGGTTGAACCTGTACCGCCTCGACCTGCACGGGCTCGACCTGCGTGGGCAGGTCACCATGGACCTCGCCTTCTCGACCTTGACCCTCGCGAACTTCCGGGAGTGCAACCTCTTCCGGGCGCGGGGCGGTGAAGCCGAGTTGGATCGCGCGCACTTCTCCCGAGCGAAGATGGACGAGGCCAGGTTCAACAAGGCCACGCTGACCCAGCCGGCGTACTTCCACGAGACGTCGTTGGTCAGCGCGACGTTCGACGACGCCGTCCTCCCTGGGACCGACTTCCAGAGGGCCCGTCTGCAAGGCGCCAAGTTCCGAAGGGCCGTCCTGCGCGGCGCTCACTTCGAGGGAGCCAATCTCGCCGACGCCTACTTCACGGAGGCGGTGCTGGACGAGGCGGCGCTCCGGAGCATCGCGACCGGGGCGGCGAACTGGCGACAAGCGCGGTTCGACCCGGGGGCTCGTGAGCGGCTGGAGGCGTTGTCGGGCAAGCACTGACCAGCGGATGCGCGGCCCGTGACCGTGGTCAAAGCCGAACGACCGGCGTATCGTTGATGGTCCGCCGAGCCAGTGGGTGTCCGATCGTCCGGTTCGCCGGGGGTGAGGCAATAAGCCGCTGGCTCGGCTTACGGCTGCCCAGGTCCGTTGTCGCCCTTGTCGACCGCGCATCGACGGTCCCACGGCGGAAGGTCGCCCCATCTCAGCCCATTGACCGACGCGTCCCCGAGACCTCCGGTCACGATGCGGGCCGCTCCGCTCCGACCTCACCACCGCGTGCGGTCACTTGCCTGGCGCGATGACCTGATAGTGGAAGACCGATCCGGCCGGGATCGTCTGCTGCGAGGCGGCGCAGACGACCAGGTTGGTGAGGGCCCCGCCCTGGCTGGTCTCGCTGACCATCGTCGGCACCACCACTCCGCTGTTGTTCAGGACGGCATCGCCGGCGGCGTCGGTGGCATGGCCGACGACCAGGGATCCGATGAGGCCGCGGGGCGCCGGGTTGTCCAGAGCGAGGAACACCATCTGGCAGGTGCCGCCGGCAACCACGACTTGAGAGCTCAGGGTGCGGCTCTGCAGGCCGTCGCGGGCGTTGAGGTCGTGGAGCTTGAGGCTGAAGTTCTTGACCTTCGAGGTCCCCACCGTGTTGTCACGGAGCTTGGCAGTGGTGACGGCCCCGTTGGCCAGGTGGCGGGTCTTCACCTCGCCCTTGCGCAGCACCGCCGCCGCGTAGGCGCTGCTCGAGGTCGCGATCACCAAGGCCAGTAGGGCGATCAGCAGGCTCGGGGTCAGGTGTCGAGACATTCTGGACATGCGGTCTCCTCGGGGAACAGGCATGCCGACGGCATGCGGCAACGCATGGTGCACCCGGCGCGAACCGGCGCGACAGGCCCGGTCGGGCTATGGCAGCGGCGCCTCCGCCGCGGCTGGTCAAGGCATAGCCCGTCCAAGGATTGGCGGCACGGGCGCCCCATCGCCGAGGCCGCCGTCCGCGAGCACGACGACCGCTGGCTCACCGCCAAGCGTGCTCGCAGGTCCCGGGATCCGGCCGTCCTCGTCGAGGACCCGGGTGGTGGGTCACCTCCGGTCCTGCGACGCCGACGGCGAACGGGGCGACGTCGAGCCACCGGCCCCGGTGCACCGTTGGTCCGACAGACCCGGACTATGCCGGCGGGTGGCCCGCGCGTCGACGGTCCCGGGCTTCGTCACCGACACCTCGACCCGTGAGGAAGGTCACCTGCAGCGGGAGCTGGCCCAGGTGGTCCCGGGACCGCGGGGGTGAAATACTGGACTTGGCAAGCAGGATGGCGGTGGAGACCGTGTCTTCACAGTTCGATGTCGATCCCGGGATATCCGCAGAAGTGCGGTCGGCTCTCGATGAGATCCAGGCGTTGCCCATCGTGCGCCCGCCGGCAGGTCTGCTGGCGCGATCCATCAGCGAGACCGGCGAGTACACCGAGGAGGGGCTGCGGTTCACTCCTGACGACGCGGAGTTGAGCCTGCTGTACTCCGGGCTCGCGCTCGTGTCACGGGATCTTCACGGTCGCTTGACGACCCAGCCGCGAGCCGACGCCGCTCTCTTCGAGCGCGTGGTCGGTGAGGTGAGCCGGGCGGAGGAACGGCTGCACGGCGCCAGCGCCTTCCCGGCCTACGCCGGCCTGCCCACCGCCGACCTACCGACCGACCTGGCGGGAACGACATCGATCGAGAGGCTCGCCGACGCCTCGATCGTCCACGAGTGGACCCTCAAGCCGGGCAAGCGACTCTTCACCGCGTTCAGCGAGGAGTTCCGCGACACCCTGTGCGGCAAGCGCGGTCTCTACGAGCAGCTCAAGGAGGGCAAGCTCGGCGCGTCCGAGCTGATGTCCGCCGCGGTGCTCACGATCATGGCCACCGGATTCGCCATCGACGCGCTCTGGCTGCCGCTCTGCGCCTACCTCGCGGTGCTGCTCGTCCGGACGGGCCTACACGAGTTCTGCGGCGCCGGAGACGGCCGCGGGGGCGGTCGCCGGTCGTCGCTGAAGTGATTGAAGGGGGCGGCAATGAACCAGACCCAGTGGACCCACCTTCCTCCCTACGACAGTGGTGCGTCACCGGCCCTGTGCATCGACGAGGGCGCCTTGTTGCTCGTGGCTGTGACGCCGGCGGGTGAGGTCGTCTTCACCCGGTCCACCTCCCCGGGGACCGGTTGGGAGCCCTGGATGTCGGTGGTCGCCACGGGCGCGCTGAAGGCAGCTCCGGGCACCGCTCCACTCCTGGTCACCGTGGGCGGCGCCGTCTACCTGCTGTGTCGCGGGATGGACGACAACCTCCACGTCGCCCGCCATCTCAAGCGCTCCAACTGGGAGCCGTGGCGGAGCGTGACCGCCGGCGCTGGGGTCACAGGGGCCTTCTCGGCCGCGGTGACCACGCAAGGGTCCCCCCAGGTCCACCTCGTCCACTCGGCGCCCGGCCCGCGGGTCGACTACCTGGTGCTCGACTCCTCTTGGCGCGCGGCGGCACCGACGCTGCGCTGGCCCGACACGGCGGTCGACGCGCAGGTCGCCACCGACGGTGGGGCCGAGGTCGCGCTGGCGCTCCGGACTCCCGACGATCGCATGGTGGTGCACGCGCGGACCACTCCCGACCCAGGGTGGCGGTTGGTCGGGGAGCGGCCGCGATGCCTCAGTCTGTCCAACGGCGTGCACTTCGCCAACGCCTTCCACTTCGCCTACGTGCACGACGTAACCGTCGACGACATCAGCGGCAGCACGCGCCGGAGGCTGGCGCACGCTCGGTTCCGCGACCACGAGGACGACGACGCTGACTACGCGGTGATCTACGACTACCAGGAGCACGTCCGTCCGCCAGCGACCCTGACCACCTACCGCAACAAGCTCGTCGCCACGTTCATCGGCGATGGCCTCGCCGTGCGGGCGGCGTACTGGGACACTGCGGATCCGCGCACACCGTGGATCGACCTGGGCGCGGTCGCGGGCGGTCGGACGACGAACCCGCCGGCGGTCGTCGCCTTCGACTTCAGGGCAGGTCTCTCCGCGCCCGACCTGCTGCGGCCGAACTACGGCAACGACCTCTTCTCGGCCGTCACCGGCGGCACCGTGGGTGGCCTGTGGGTGGTCAACCTCAGCCGCGCGTTCTTCGGCAACCGGCTCGCGGGTCTGAACCTCGGCGTCGACTGGTGCATGAACTACTCGGGCTCCCGGACGATGCAGCAGTGCACTCCCCCCGATCCACCGGTCCCGGCGGTGACCGACCTGGCTGTGTACTCCGAGACCGGCATCGGCAGCATGACCTATCCCGACTGGCTGATCCGCGAGGGTGTCCAGCGCACTCTTGACCACCTGGGCTGGGGCCGTCCCTACTTCACGTGGATCCACGGGCAGGTCTTCCAGAACGGATCCGCGGCCTACTACGGACCCGAGATCAACGTGAACCACCTCAGTCGGCATCTCGCCTGGGTCCACGAGATGGGACATCGCCTCGTCAGCAGCGCCGGGATCTGGAGCTCCGGCCAAGGCCCATCGAACCCACCGCTGCTCGGCGCGATACTCCCGGCTGCGGCGACGGCGGCAGCAAACACCCTGTTCGACACCGCGACGGATCGTGCCGGCACCTGTCATGGCGACCGGGACGCACTCGGCCGCTGCCGAGGCTTCGACGGCACTGTCGGTCCAGATGAGATCACCGGGACCCAGCACGCGTTGATCTACGTGATGGAGTCCTACGTGCGTGACGGCGACCTCCTGCGTGAGCGGGCCTACGACGACCTCAGGGCCGGCGACGACCTCCTCCTCAGGAAGTACGAGTGGATCCGAGACCACCTCTTCCACGGCGCGGAGTTCAGCGCTCTCGCCGCGCCGCTGGTGGTGGTCGCGTTGGTCAACAAGCACAGCGGAAAGGCCCTGGACGTCGTTGGCCGCGACATCGAGGACCATGCGCTGGTCCAGCAGTACGCCGCGCACGGAGGAGACAACCAGCGTTGGGCGCTGATCCCGGATGGCGCGGGGCACTACCACCTCACGGCCATGCACAGCGGCAAGTGCCTCGATGTCGCCTCGGCGAGCGCGAAGGACGGTGCCACCGTCCAGCTCTACAGCCGTCACGAAGGCGCCAACCAGAAGTGGTCGCTGGTGCCCGATGGCAGCGGGCATGTGGAGATCGTCGCCGAACACAGCCACAAGTGCCTCGATGTCACCGGTTGGGGCGTCTCCGACGGCGTGAGGGTCCAGCAGTACACGCGACACGGCGGGGACAACCAGAAGTGGTCGGTGAGGCACCTCGCGAGGTTCTGACTGGCTGCCGATCTCGGTCGAGCTCCGCAGCACAGCGACACCACGGCAGTGGGTCCTACCTCCGCTAGGGAAGGGGATGTCATGAAGATGCACATGGTCGTGCCGAACCTCGGGTACGACGCCGGCTGGCGGGTGGATCAGCATCCGCGTTTCCTGGCCGACGTGACGGGGGATGGTCGCGCCGACATCGTCGGCTTCGGCAACTCTGGCGTGTGGGTTGCCCGCAACAACGGCAGCCTCACCTTCCTGGCACCTCAGCTGGTCGTGCGGGACTTCGGATTCAACGCCGGCTGGCGGGTGGATCGGCATCCCCGGTTCCTGGCCGACGTGACGGGGGATGGTCGCGTCGACATCGTCGGCTTCGGGAGCGCCGGCGTATGGGTCGCTCTGAGCAGGGGCGACGGGACCTTCCAAGCCCCTCGCATGGTCGTGCCGCACTTCCGTTGGAGCAGCCTGGAGCATCCGCGCCTCCTCGCCGATGTCACGGGCGATGGTCGCGCCGACATCGTCGGCTTCGGACAGTCCGGTGTGGAGGTAGCCCTGAGCAACGGAGACGGGACCTTCCAGACTCCTCAGTTGGTGGTGCCGAACTTCGGCGGGGACAACGGATGGCGCGTGGATCGGCATCCCCGCTTCCTCGCGGACCTCACCGGCGATGGCTGCGCCGACATCGTCGGCTTCGGGAGCGCCGGTGTGTGGGCGGCCCGGAACAACGGGAACGGAACCTTCCAGGCCGCTCAGATCGTCGTGCCGAACTTCGGGTACGACGCCGGAGGCTGGCGCGTGGATCGGCATCCCCGCTTCCTTGCCGACCTCACCGGCGACGGTCGCGCCGACCTCGTCGGCTTCGGGAACTCCGGTGTCTGGGTGGCCCGGAACAACGGAGACGGGACCTTCCAGTCCCCTCAGTTGGTCGTGCCGGATCTCGGGTACAACAACGGCTGGCGCGTGGATCAGTATCCCCGCCTCCTCGCCGACCTGACCGGCGACGGTTGCGCCGACATCGTCGGCTTCGGACACAGAGGCGCGATGGTTGCCGTGAACAACGGGAATGGGACCTTCCAGACGCCACTGAAGGGTCTACCGAACTTCGGATACGAGCTCGATGGCTGGCGTGTGGAGAAGCACCCCCGGTTCCTGGCAGACGTGACTGGTGATGGTCGCGCAGAGATCGTCGGCTTCGGGGACGCCGGCGTGTACGTCGCGTGGGACCTGCTGGGGTGACCAGCGAGAGCAGACGCGGTAGTGGCTCGCGGCGCTCACGGCTGCGGGTTCTGTCAGGACGGGATTCGGTGGAGTCAGGGAGCCCGCTCGGTAAGGCCTGTCCACAGATTGGGTTCACCCCCTGTTGCGGGATGCGCGCGTTCGCCTAGGTTCGCGGTCAACACCTTCTTCCGGGGGAGGGCAGATGACGGCGGTCGCCGATGCTCATGGGGAGCTGGTCGAGGCGTTGGACGCACGTACGCCGCATCGCCGAAGCCGCCGTACGCGAGCATGACGACCGCTCGCTCACCGAAAGACGCGCTCGTCGGTCGCCGGGGTCCGGCCGTCCTCGTCGGGGACCACGGGCGGTGGGTCACCTCCGGTCCTGCGACGCCGGTGGCGAACGGCGCGACGTCGAGCCACGGGTGTCAGGCATCCTCGGCCAGGGCCAAGTAGCACCGTGGGTCTGAGAAACCCACCTGTAGCGCTTCTGGTTCGAGAGGTGTGGCACTGGCCGGTGCCCGTTGACGTCGGCCGTACGTAGGCGGATCGTGACTAGGTATGGCGAACAAGCCGTGGCGGTGTCGCTTCGGGTGGCACAAGTGGATGCGGAAGTACGACGAAGAGGGCGAACGGTTCATCGGCTGCGCCCGCTGCCCAAAGCGGACCGAGGTCGGTCTGCATATCGATGTCAGCGGGGGGCTTTGAGGACCGGGTAGGGCTCGAGCTCGAGGCGCTCGGCCGCATGGGCGATAGGGCAGCCTCGGTGCGGATCCGTCCAGCGGGCGCGGGTGCCGGCGCCGACCCTGGCCCTCAAACCTGGCTCGCTGTCGTAGTCATCGCTTGCCCGGGCGTGGGCGGGTGGAGGCCGCTCCGACCCTACGCCGCCGGATGGCCGCCAGTCCGCGGCGACCGCCTCGGGACGCGGGACCGGGCAGCTCCTGCCCGGTCCGGTGCGTGAGGGCGGTCAGCCTGCCGTGGCGAAGAACGAGGCGGAGAGCGTCTGGTTGCCGCCCTGCTCGATGGCCAGGACCTCCCACTCATACTCGGTGTCCGGCTTGAGGAACCCCGGGGGCACCTTCAGCCGGGTGGCCGTTGGGGGCATCATCACGTCGAGGGTGACCTTGGGCAGGGCGGTGATCCCGGTGTCGGGCTCGACCACGATCACCTGATAGCCGATGATCGGGCTGCCGTTGGGCGGGGGCACGCGCTTCCACCGCAGCACGGTCTTGGCCACCGGCCGGGGGCGATGGCCCTCGAGCGGGGCGACCAGCTCCGGCCCTGCCGGCAGGTCGTGGGTCAGGGTGGCCGACCCGACGAGGGTCTCGCCGTCGAGCCCGCGGCCGCGAAAGCGGTAGGTGCCCTCCGGCCACCGCTCGAGCAGCTCGTCGAGGGAGAGATCGTCGAAGCTGGGCTCCGCGCTCTCCATGAACAGCTCGGTGCCGCCCTGCTGGCCCATGATGCCCTTGGTCGTGGTGGTGAGGATCCTGCGGCCGCGGGTGTCGAAGATCGACATCCGCTTCCACCGCTCAGCGTCGAGGAAGACCTGCACGCCTCCGTCCTCGTCGGTGGCGTTGATCTCGAACTTCAGCCGGGCGTCGGCGATCTCGACGACGTGGCGCGAGCTCCGCGGCTCACTGCCCTCGGTGGAGCCCGCATGCGCATAGCCGGCGGCTGTCAGGCTGCCGGCCAGCAGGGTTAGAGGGAGAGCGAGTGCCAGGTGGGTGTTCATGGTCGGGCTCCTATCGAACGTCGGGTGCTGGACGCTAGCGAGCGCGCGCTGAACCCACGCTGAAGCAGCAGGGGGGGTGACCGATCGGCGTCGGTTGACATCGGTAAAGGCTGTCCACAGATTGGCCGCACCCCCTGTTGCGGGACGCGTGCGTTCGCCTAGGTCGCGGTCAACGCCTTCTTCCGGGGAGGGCCGATGACGGCGGTCGACGATGCTCATGGGGAGCTGGTCGAGGCGTTGGACGCCCGCGTGCGTGCCGTCGTGCGCCGGGAGGGCGTCGACCCGCAGGCCGACGTCGCGCACGTACGCCGCATCGCCGACGCCGCCGTACGCGAGTACGACGACCGCTGGCTCGCGGGCACGGTCACGCCGGTGCCCGATCCGTCGGCGATGGCGGCGGAGCTGGCGTCCCGGGTCTCGGGTTCCGAGCCGCTGCAGGACTCTCTCGAGGATCGCAGCATCGAGGAGGTCCGGCCGAAACAATACGGACGCCGTCGCCATCTGACGCCATTCCCCAGGCGGTGCCTCGAGTGGGAGCATGTATCCCGAAGGCGCCTCGGGCTCTCCTCTCGGGCAGAGCCTTGCAGCTCGCCTGAGATGGGTGGGAATGATGCGGTCATCCAACACGGTCGCCATCGAGTTGCTGCCTGCCAAGAACGGCGACGCCGTACTGCTGACGTGGGGGCCACAAGAGCGGCGCCACCGGCTTCTGGTGGACGGGGGGCCTGCCCGTGCTTACACGGCGATGTCCACCCGTCTGGCCGCGGCCCTCGACGGGGCGCCCCTCGACCTCCTCGTGCTCACCCATATCGATGCCGACCACATCGAGGGCACGATGCTGCTCACCAACGACGCCGGCCTGGCGATCGACATCGGCGAGATCTGGTTCAACGGGCCGGCACAGATCTCGGACGAGTTGAGTGCCGCCCAGGGCGAGATGTTCGCCGCCCTCATCGCAGCCCGCGCGGTCCCGCTCAACGCCGCGTTCGATGGTGCTGCTGTCCACGTTCCCGACGAGGGATGCCTGCCCACCCACGACCTGCAGGGGCTCCGGCTGACCGTGCTGGCGCCGGACGCGCGAGCGCTGCGGCGGCTGCGCGACCGCTGGAACCCGGCCCTCGAGGAGGCCGGACTGCTATTCGACTCCCCCGAGGAGGCTCTTTCCCAGCTGCGGCGGCGGCCCAGCCTCATCCCCGACGACAACTATCTGCTCGGCCCGCCGGAGACGGGTGGCCTCGCCTGGGTGGCCGAGACCGCCCGAGCGACCGCGCAGCCCGACGACTCCGTCCCGAACGCCAGCAGCATCGCATTGCTCGCCGAGTTCGCCGGCGTCAGCGTGCTGCTGGCCGGGGACGCTACGAGCGAAGCCCTGGAGGCTGGCATCCGCCGACTGCTGGAGGAGCGCGGGCTCGACCGGCTCGAGCTGACCGCGTTCAAGTTGCCGCACCACGGGAGCGTCCGCAACGTGACCCGCGAGCTGCTGGAGCTGGCTCCCGCTGAGCACTACCTGTTCTCGAGCGACAGCAGCCGCTTCGGCCATCCCGACGCCGGCGGCGTCGCGCGGGTGCTTTGCTACGGCCGCTCGGACACCGAGCTGGTGTTCAACTACCGCACCCCCCAGACCCTGCTCTGGAACAAGCCGGAGCTCCTCGGGGGATCCGGCGTGCGCTATCCCGCGACCGGTGAGGCCGGTGTCCAGGTCGTGTTCGGTGCCACCCCGGAGCGGGACAATGCCTGACGTCGCCGTGTCGGTGGTCGTGACGGCTGACGGGAAGATCACGCTGCGCAACTGGGCGGAGCGCACTCAGCACGACCCTGGCCCGCGACTCGACCTCGGCGGCCTCGACGGCCGTGTGCTCCGGCTCTTCGAGGAGTGGATGTCGTTGCGCACCATCTCCTGGCGCGAGGAGGACATCCGGGTCTTCGGCCAGCTGCTCCACCGGCGACTCTTCCCGGGCGACTCGTGGGCCTGGATAGAGGACCAGGTGGCAGCGTGCGGCGAAGGCGACCGCGCGCGGCTATGGCTGGGCTTCCCCTCCGACGCCGCCGCCTCCCGGATGGCGTCGCTGCCGTGGGAGTACCTCTGCACCCAGGACCGCCCCGGCCGCCGCGGCCGCTTCCTCGGGCTGGAGCCCGGGCTCACGATGTCGCGGGTCCTCCCCTCCGGCAGCGTCGGGCCCGGAGCCGCCGAAGAGAAAGAGGTCCGCATCCTGCCCGTGGTGGGCGAGTCCGACAACCCTGCCCTGGGCACCGTGCGCTTCCAGGAGGTGCTCGACGAGATCGAGCGCACCGGCCGGAGGCCGGGCTTCTCGACACTGCCGCCGGTCGGCGTCGACGGCTCCGACGAGCAGGGGCCCGGCGCGACCGAGGCGGAGCTGCGGGCCGCCGTCGCCGAGCATCACCCGCATGTCGTGCACTACCTGGGGCACGGCAGGTTCCGCGACGGCACCGGGGCGGTGGCGTTGCTCGGCGCCACCGGAGACACCGACTGGGTCTCCCAGGACCGGCTGGCCCGGGCCCTGTGTGACAACGACTGGTCGCCGACGGTCGTGGTGCTGCACGCCTGCGAGGGCGGGGCGGTGGACTTCGACTACCGGTTCGCTGGCCTCGCGCCGGCGATCGTGGAGGCCGGCGCTCAGTGCGCCGTCGCCATGCAGTACGCCGTGACCAACGCGACCGCCACCACGTTCAGCAGCAGCCTCTACGCCGCGCTGGCCGACAACCGATCGTTCGAGGATGCCCTGCACGTGGCCCGGCGGACGCTGTGGGAGCAGTCCGGAGACCCCCGGCTGATTGGCGTGCCCCTCGTCTACCAGCGCCGCTCGGCGCCCTTGTTCGTCGGGAAGGACTGAACCGATGGTCGCGACCGAGTTCCAGATCGAGGTGACCCAGACCTGCGTACGCGGGTGGTTCGGCGTCGCCGACGAGGGACCCGACCTGATCGGAGAGCCTGAGCTCGACCGCGACGAGCTGCTGATAGCCACCGTTTCGCTGCTGGACCGCTGGCTGAACTTCTGGGGCCTGATCAAGGGGTCCGGGAATCCGCCACAGCGAGCTGCTCTTCGAGAGCAGCACCTTCAAGCTGATGGGCCGCCAGCTCTGGCGGCTACTGCTCGCCAACGAGATCGGAACAGCACTCCTCGACAAGCTGGAGGATCCGGAGCTGCAACCGATGCGACTCCAGCTGGTCTTCCACGACGACGCCGACACCACACTGCGCGGTCTGCCCTGGGAGTTCCTGCACGGGCCCGGCAACGAAGGGTTCCTGGCCGGGCGCACCCAACTGCTCCTCACCCGCCACGTGCCGATCCAGAGGTCTCGCCGGAAGCTGATGCCGGTCAGCTCCCACGACAGGCTTCGGGTGCTGCTGGTGGCCGCGTTGCCCGAGGAGGACCGTGACGTGCGGACCTGGCGTGGCAAGCAGGCGCTCACCAAGCTGCACAAGGAGCTGCGAAACATCTCGGGACTTGACACCCTCGAGCCCATCGAGACGTGGGACAGCGACGAGATCACCCGCCGCCTCGCAAGGGCACGCGACGACGGCAAACCGATCCACATCGTGCACGTGGTCGGCAGCTGCAAGGGTCCACCGGGCGAGCCGAGGATCTTCCTCGGCGGGGAGGGCGACGGGTACGTCGATCCGCAGCCGGTGGTCGACGTGCTCGGCGCGGACGCTGCTGGCCTGCAGCTCGTTGTCCTTCAGCTGTGTGATCTGGAGGACGGCGATGCTTCGGAGAACTTCGAGCGGCTCGCGCCCGACCTGGTGACCAAGGGCGTGCCCGCGGTGCTGGCGCTGCAGTACGCCGCTCTGGCGGACGAGGTCGGGGTCGGTCGGGAGCTGTACGAGCGCCTGGTGAAGGGCGAGCGCATCGGGTCGGCCGTCCAGGAGAGCCGCCAGGCGCTGCTCGCCAAGGTCGACCGCCGGTTCGCGACGCCGGTGCTCTACCTGGGTGAGGACGGCCCGCTCGTTCGCGAGGTCGCCCGACCGCCTTCCAGTACTCCGGCCAAGAAGCTGGTGTCGACGGACGCAGCCCGGAAGGTGCGGGGACAGCTGAGGGACGTCGTATGGGACATGCCGGAGCTGTCTATGGAGACGCGCCAGCGGTTGACCACATGGATCCACGACCTGCCTCTCGAGGACGACCCTCGGCAGTCGGCGGTCGACCAGATCCGCCTGATGAGCCGCGGACCGATCGAGCGCGACGTGCTCGAGGCCCTCAGCCAGATGGCGCGGGCACTCAGCGCCGAGAGGGGCACCCATGGCGTCGCCTGAGATGCCGGAGCGGTCCCGCGAGATCCTGGACGACACGATCGCCGCCCTGAGGGGCTCGCGCATGTCTGGGACCTCGCAGTTGATCGTGCGCACCGTGCTCAGGTCCCTCAAGAGGCGTCGGGAGTACGACGCCGTGATCACCCAGCTGCTCATCTTGCGCCGCGAGCTCGCGGAGATCGGTCGCGTTCTCGGCGACTGCGCCGACCGGCTGCTCGAGGCGGAGCGCGCGGAGGCGAAGCGCACTCCTGGCGGGAGCGTGTGGGCCAACCAGCTGCGACGCGAGGTCGCCGTGGCCGTCGCGACGGACGCATCGGACCTCACGGCGGTGCTGGCGAGGGCCTGGCTGGAGGCGCTGCGCTGGGGCGAGCTCGACCTCGCAGTGGACCTGTGCCGGGGGGAGAGCCTGCCGGCAAAGGCTCGCGACACCGCCGACGACTTGGGCGCCGTGGCACAGGCGCTGCGGTCCTCTCGCCCGGTCGATGCTCTGGACCCGCTCGAGCGCCTGGTCGAACGTGCGGACGGCGGCCTCGAGGTCGCGGCACCGCTGGGGCTGCTGAGGGTCCGCCTGCTCCTGGAGGAGTTCTCCAATCGTCAGACCCTGCGCGAGTTCTCCACGGGGCTGCGGCGACGCACCGCGTCCGGTGAGTGGGAGCACTACGGGCTGGCCGCGCTCGCGGAGGACCAGCTTGCCAACGAGGGTCCGGAGGAGGCGTTGGCGACCCTGGTGCAGGCCACCCGCAGCCGAGGAGCCGACGCCTGGGTGCTCCGCGGCGAGGCCTGCGAACGGTTGGGGCGGTGGGCGGAGGCCGACGAGGCCTACGACGAGGCGCTCGAGGCCGACGAGCGGGCGATAGAAGCGGTGCTGCACCGGAGAGTCCCCGCCCGGCTGCTGCTGCGCGCGGCAGCGCGCACCAGAGGCCGCCCCGCAGAGGCGGTCGTTCTGCTCCGCAGGGCCATCGGGGTGGGGGTGGCGGGCGATGGCGACCACCCTGACAAGGACGTGTGGGTCTGGCTCGGTGACGCTCTGCTCGAACAGGCGGCCACCGAGGGTCCCGAGAACGCGTCGGTCATCCGTGAGCAGGCTGCCGAGGCCTACTTCGAGGGGGCGCTCCGCTACTCGTGGTCCGGGCTGATCCCCCCGGCGGTCGAGCTCCTGGAGCGCTCGTGTGGCCTTGCACCCGGCGTCGCGGAGTACTGGTGGCATCGTGCTGAGAGTCTTCGCCTGTCGGCGTACTTGCCCGACGAGGTTGTCGACCACGAGCGCCTGATGCTGGCTCGGGAGAGCCTGCGAACCGGCCTGGAGCTGCGCAACCCGGGCCGGCGGGAGGCCTGGATGCTTCTCACCATGTCCAAGATCGACGAAGATCTGGAGGATCCGAGCAGCGATCCCTGCCTCCCCCTCGAGCGTGCACTCCTGCTCGACCCCGACTCCGCCCAGGCCTACTGGTTCCTCGCCTCCGCGCTCCGGCGCCAAGGATGGCCGGGAGAGGCGCTGACCACGATGCGCGCCTGCCCGAGCGACCGGTTCACGGACCTGTTCCCCGTCGAGGAGCTGCTGATGCTGCACCTCGACCACGACGACTACTCGGAGGCATGGAGACTCCTGGACTCGCTTGACACCTACGGGTTCGACGAGGACACCCTCATGATCCTGCGTGCGCACGTGCACCTCAGGGCGGGAGAGGCCGAGCGGGTCGTCGAGCTGCTCGCCGACAGTCCTTCCGATCTGGGCCGGCTCGTGCACGCCCTCGCGCTGGCGTTCCTCGGGTGCGACGACGAGGCATCCGCCGCGCGAGCCCGCGAGGAGTACCGCGCCCTGTGGCTGGACACCCGCACCACGTCGGACCCGATCTGCGGCTGGGCGGCGTTCGGAGCCGGCCGTGTCGACGAGGCCATCGCCACCTACGGCGACCTCGCCGCGCGGGCTCCCGGCCATGTGCACTACCGGCGTGACCTCGGTCAGATGCTCCTGGTGCGCGGCGAGGTCGCCCAGGGCGTGAGCCATGTCCTCGAGGGCATCGACTCCTGCCCCTTCGCGAGCGACCTCGGTCTGCTCACCCGAGTCGAGTTCCCGATCGTGCGGAGCGCCGTCTCCGAGCTCCCGCACAGGGCCGAGGTCGAGGATGCGCTCGCGGAGCTCGCACGCCGGGCGGAGGAGCGGGTGAGCCTGCTGCGGCAGCGTCGTCGACCTGGCGAAACGCTCTCCGCGGAGGCCGCCCGGGCTCGCGGCGCGATCCGCTCGGGCGACCTCGACGAGGCGCTCGCCCGCTATCGGGAGCTCGCCCACCGGGACGTGCTGCCCGAGGCCACGCTGGGCCTGCTGCGGGCGGGGGCGGCGGCTCTGGCCGCCGCGGACGAGTTGTTCCGCCTCAATGACGGCACGCTCGATCACCGCGGCGAGCGGGCGAAGGAGCGCTGGGCCGCGTTGGCGAAGGTCGTCGAGGGGTTGCCGGGCTGCGAGGAGCTGACCGAGTCGCTGCGCGCGAGGCGGCTTCTGAGCGACCTGATGGTCGAGGACCGAGGCGGCGTGGAGTCCTGGCTGTCCACGGCGAAGGACCTGGAGGCTCCGGACACGCAGCGGGCGCTGCGCGAGGCGGTCGACGTCCTCGTCACCGATCCCAGCTGCCTCTGGGCATTGCGGGACGGGCTGCTCCGGGTGGCCGAGGGTGCGGCGCCACCACTGCGGTCGCTCGCGGGCGCCCTCCTCACCGGTTTGCCGGTGTCGCGCATCTACGGGCTGGGCGCCGAGGAGGCGGTGACCTACCCGAGCTTCCTCGCCGTCCGACAGCTCGAGATGCGGCTGGCCCCCGACGTCGCCGAGCATGTCGCCGACGACGTGGACGACGCCGTCCACGAGCTGCGCAACCGGCTCGAGAGCGAGGTCGGCGTCCAGATCCCCTGGGTCTACCACCGGGTCGACGACTCGTTGACCCGCGGCGAGGTCGCCTACGAGGTCTACGGCCGCTGGGTGGGGTCCACCACCGTGCGCGGAGCCCCGGAGCGGTGGCAGGACCACGTGGCGCAAGGGCTGGACCGCTCGGTTCGCGCGCACCTGTTCCGGTTGGTCGGCATCGACGACGTGGCCCTCTGGCTGCGCGGCTGGCACCAGCTGGAGGATCGGTCTGGGTGGCGGCCCGCGGACCCCATCGTCGACCGACTGCGGCTGGCACGGGTACTGCGCATGCTGCTTCGCGAGGGTGCATCGGTCACCGATCGAGAAGCCATCTTGGGGGGGCTCGATGACGCGGGCAAGGCCGGGGGCCCCGGAGGCAGTGCCCTGGAAACGCTGCGTGTCGTCCGTCGCCGCCTGACGCTGCGGGCGTTGGGGGTCGGGACGGAGCCAGCGGTGGCGCTCCCGGCCGAGCTCGAGCGGCGGCTGCTCCACCCGCTCTCCGACGAGCGACCGGTCTGGGAGCTGGAGCGACGGGACGCCCACCGACTGGTGGCCGAGCTCCATGCGTGGCTCGATGCCCAGAAGCCGGCGCCGGCGGCGATCTCCGTCGAGAGCCCACGGCTGCGTCCGTTCGTCTGGCGTCTGGTCGCGGACCGGGGCACGGTCGTCGTCTCGAGGGAGGAGCTGGACGATGAGTGACATGGCGCGGCGCGCGATCAAGGCGCTCCCGAGGCTCAGCGGCTCCACTTCACCCGCGCCGCCGGACGAGCCCCCCTCGCCGCGGCTGGTCGTGGAGGTGCGGGCCCCCGCGGCGGTGCTCCGGAACTGCGGGCCCGACACCTGGCGGGTGCTCGCCGACGGGCTGCGAGGCTACTGCAGGGACCTTCGCGTCGACGCCGTCGTGGAGACCACTGCCGCTGTCGACCGAAGCGACCAGGTGAGCGTCTCCTTGAACGGGCGCCCACTAGCCTTGGCAGCCAGCGACGACGTCACCCGGGCCTCCGCGCCAGGGGTGGAGTTGTGCCACATCGCGCTTCGCGGGATGGCGCACCGCCTCCCGCTGCTCCTCGGGGACGGGGCAGCGGACTGGGCCCGACAGCTCCTCGCGCTGGGCTGCGCGCTCCCACCCGCCGACACGAGCCCACGGACCTCGGACCTCGACGCGGAGGACCTGTTCCGGCGTGGGGCGCCGCGCGAGATCTTCCTCGAAGTCTCACCGGACACCATGCGCCGCACCGGCGACGCCCGGGCCGTACCCCGGCTGCGCGAGCGAGAGTTCGAGAAGCGCGGCGTTCGCTACCCCGACATCCGACTGCAGCTCGCCGACACTGCCACGGACACTCTGACCCTCCGGCTCAACGACGTCACGCTGCCACCGCTGCCGCTCCCGCCGGACGCCGACTGGCCCGACGCGGTCGGTGCTGTGGGTGACGAGCTGGCGGCTCGCCGCCACTGGTTCGTCCGCTCAGATCAGGTCGAGCGAACGCTCACCGACGACTTCGGCTTCTTGGTGCCCGAGCTGGTCTCCGCGACGTTGCGCGCCTTCACCGTCGAGGAGGTGACGGCCTGCTTCAGAGAGCTGGTGTGGAGCGGTCGTCGGATCCGCAACGTGCCGCGCATACTGTGGCTGATGCTCGAGGAGGGCGACACCCACGCGACGACCGACCGGCTGCGCCTCTCCGAGTCGCCGCTGACGCCACGCGGCCGGCACCAGCCGGGCAGCTCCCTTGACCCGGTCGTGCTGGCGGCCCGGGTGCGGAAGATGGCGGCGGAGGAGTCCTGGCGGCTCGGGAACTACCGGTTCCCGCAGCGGTCGGTTCGCCTGGAGCGTGGGCTCGAGGAGCGCCTGCTCGGCTCGACCGGCGACGCCGTGGCGACCACCGAGTGGGACATCGTGCGAACCCTGGCCGCAGCCCCGGAGGCCGAGCGGATCGTCACCCACACCATCGAGGCGATCAGGGGGGTGCGGGAGGCCGCGGCTCCGCTGGCACGGCGACTACGAGTGATGGCCTCGCAGGAACTGCCCCCCGACGTGGACGTCGAGAGCTTCACCACGTTGGCGGCCCCGGCGCGATCGCGGCTGTCGTCGCAGCGGGTGCCGCACCGGACGAGCCCGGACGCGAGCCGCAGGAGCTGACCTCCCACCAGCGTGCCCGGGCACTCACACCGGGCCCCCGAGCTGCCGGCATCCGGACGCCGGGCGCGCGCACGCGATGCCCTGCACGAACCGATCCGGAGCGAGTGGCTCAGGCCGGCAACCTGGGTCGGTAGGCGGCGAGAGTGCTGCCGGTCGCCTCGATCCGCTGCAGGACGCTGGGATGCACATGGTCCCCCGGCAGCACGCGGCGGCGGCGCCAGCCGCCAGCGATCGCCCAGACCCCTGGGTTGGGATGCAGCACCCCGGTGTGGAGGTCGTCGGGAAGCGGCTGGTTCCACCGCACGCCGACCAGTCGGTGGACGGCCTTCCGCTCGACCGTCAGGCCTGCCTCGGCAGCCTCGTCGACCATCCAGAGGAACGCGAGGTCCGAGAGCCGGTGGTCATCGGGGTACTGCCCACCCACATCGCTGTGGACACCGGCGAACCACATCTCAAGGAACCGGCCCTCGGAGGCGGCGACCGCCTCGGCGTCGAACCGGTAGGCCGGGAACGGGCGCCGTCGCTCGTCGATCGCCAGCGCGTGCCGGGCGGTCTCGACATTGGGTAGCTTGGCGGTGAACGGCCACCTGGCCTGCTCGATCCGTGCCCTCCAGTTGAGCCAGCCGACGGACTTGACGGTGTCCCAGGCGCCCAGGAAGTGCACCTGCTTCTGAGTGGTGTCGAAGGGGTTCGGGAAGGCCGGGTTGCCGAACGTAGCGGCGAAGGCCCGCCGCACGCGCCAGAACTCCTTGCCCTCGGCGTCGGTGGGGGCGTCCTTGCCGGCCTGGGCGTAGAGCTTGAGTGCGTAGGGGACCAGGTTCTCCGTGCCGGGGCGCAGGAGCCCCACCGTGCACAACATCCCGGCCACGGCCCGGGCCGTGTAGGCACCACGTGAGAAGCCGAACAGATAGATCTGGTCGTCGGGCTGCCAGCAGCGCATCAGCCAGGTGTAGGCCTCCTCGATGTTGTCCTTGACCCCGAACCCCGCCACCAGCCCGGCGGCCCGCGTGGCCCGCTTGCCCAGCGAGGTCACCGCGCCCCGTGCGCCCATGGTGCCGACACCGGGGTCGTAGAAGACCAGCTGCCCTTCGCTCTTGACAGCGGCCTGGAACAGGCGGGCCACGTTGGTCGTGTCGGCCTCGGGCTCGTTGCTCGTGCCGTCGAGGCAGAGCACCAGATTCCTCGTCATCCGGCTCAGCTCCTTCCGGCGCCCGCACCCGCACCCGCGGCGAGCATGCACAGCCGGGTCACACCCCAGGTGGGACCTCTCCCATCGTGGCCTAGATGCCGTCCCACGTCGACGATCAAGTGGCACCCCCCAGGAGGAGGCGCCCGGCCGTCTCATCGGGGCCTGTCCGGCTCGACGGCGTGCTTCACCTGCTGCGCGAGAAGCGGCACAGGCACTCGGATCGCCGGGTAAAGCCTGTCCACAGATTGGGTGCACCCCCTGTTGCGGGGTGCGCGCGTTCGCCTAGGTTCGCGGTCAACACCTTCGTTCGGGGAGGGCAGATGACGGCGGTCGCGGACGCTCATGGGGAGCTGGTCGAGGCGCTGGACGCCCGGGTGCGCGCCGTCGTACGCCGCGAGGGCGTGGACCCGCAGGCCGACGTCGCGCTCGTGCGCCGCATCGCCGAGGCGTCGTCCGCGAGCACGACGACCGCAGCCTGACCGGCGCGGTCGCGCCGGTGCCGGACGCCGTCGGCGATGGTGGCGGAGCTGGTCGCCCGGGTCTCGGGCTTCGGGCCGCTGCAGCCGTTCCTCGACGACCCAGCGGTCGAGGAGATCTGGATCAACGACCCGACGCGGGTGTTCGTCGCGCGCAACGGGCGGCACGAGCTGACCAACCTGATGCTGACCTCGGCGCAGGTGCACGAGCTGGTCGAGCGGATGCTGAAGTCGAGCGGGCGGCGGATCGACATCAGCCAGCCGTTCGTCGACGCGATGCTGCCCGACGGGCAACCGGCTGCACGTGGTGCTCGAGGGGATCACGCCGCGGGTTCTCGGCGGTCAACATCCGCAAGTTCGTGCTCAAGGCGGCCCGGCTCGAGCGACCTGGTCGAGCTCGGCAGCCTGACGCCGCAGGCGGCGGCGTTCCTCGAGGCCTCGGTGCGGGCCGGGCTCAACATCCTGGTCGCCGGCGGCACCCAGGCCGGCAAGACCACGATGCTCAACTGCCTGGCCGCGGCGATCCCGGGCGGCGACCGGGTGGTCAGCGCCGAGGAGGTCTTCGAGCTGCGCTTCCCGCACCCGGACTGGGTGCCGATGCAGACCCGGCAGGCCGGGCTCGAGGGCACCGGCGAGATCCGGCTGCGCGACCTGGTCAAGGAGGCGCTGCGGATGCGGCCGAGCCGGATCATCGTCGGCGAGGTGCGGGCGGAGGAGTGCCTCGACCTGCTGCTCGCGCTCAACGCCGGCCTGCCGGGCATGTGCACCATCCACGCCAACAGCGCGCGCGAGGCGCTGGTCAAGATGTGCACGCTGCCGCTGCTGGCGGGCGAGAACATCTCCGCCCGCTTCGTCGTGCCCACGGTCGCCGCCGTCGGTCGACCTCGTCGTGCACCTCGGCATCGACGAGCGACGGCGTACGCCGGGTCAACGAGATCGTCGCCGTGCCCGGGCCGGGTCGAGAGCGACATCATCGAGACCGAGCCGATCTTCGAGCGCCGACGGCGGCGAGCTGCGTGCGCGGCGGCGGGCATGCCGCCGCGCCCGGAGCGGTTCGAGCGGGTCGGCATCGACCTGCACCGGATCGCTGGCCGGGAGCGCTCGCTGATGGGGGCGCTCGTCGGGCTCGGGGTCGGCGTCGGGCTGCTGCTGATCTGGTCGGCGTTCGCGCTGCCGCGCCAGCCGCCGGCGCCAGCGGCCCGCGGACGAGCCGACTGGCCGCTCTGCTCGCGCGAGGCCGGGCTCGGTCGGTGTCACCGCGCAGCCTGGTGGTCGCTGTGCGTCGCGTGTCGCGGTCGCGGTCGGCGCTGGCGATCCAGGTCGTGTCGCGGCACGCCGCCGGTGGCGCTGGTCTTCGCGGCGATGGCGCGGCTACCTGCCGGTCGCGTCGTGCTGCGGCGCGGGCGCGGCGGCGGCAGCGCGAGCTCGCCGAGGTGTGGCCCGAGGCCGTCGACAACCTCGCCTCCGCGGTACGCGCCGGGCTGTCGCTGCCCGACGCGCTCGCCGGGCTGGCGGTCCGCGGGCCCGAGCCGCTGCGCCACGGCGTTCGACGCAGTTCGCGCTCGACTACCAGGTCACCGGGCGCTTCGGTGAGTGCCTCGACCGGCTCAAGGACGCGCCTCGCCGACCCGGTCGGCGACCGGGTCGTCGAGGGGCTGCGGATCGCCCGCGAGGTCGGCGGCGGCGAGCTCGGCCGGCTGCTGCGCAACCTGTCGGGCTACCTCCGCGACGACGCCGCGCACCCGCTCCGAGATGGAGTCGCGGCAGGCCTGGACGGTCAACGGCGCGCGGCTCGCGGTCGCCGCGCCGTGGCTGGTGCTGCTGCTGATGTCGTTCCAGGCCGACGTGATCCGCCGCTACGCCTCGCCCGGTCGGCGTCGTCGGTCCTGGTCGTCGGCGCGGCCGCCTGCGTGGTCGCCTACCGGCTGATGATGCGGATCGGCCGGCTCCCCGCCGAGCGGCGGATCCTCTCGTGAGCGCCGCGGTGTGGGGCGGCGTGCTCGGTGCCACCGCCGGCCGGCGGGCCTGCTGCTGTCGCGTCCCGCGTCGCCGCGCGATCCGCCGGCCGCAGCTCGCGATCCGGGTGCTGCCCTACCTCCGCGACCTGCCCCAGCTCGGACCGGCTCCGCGCGCGGCGCCGGCCGGCCGTCGCCGACGCCGCTGGCCGGCGGTCTTCGGCCCGGTGCTGCGCTCGGCGGCCGACCGGTGTCGAGCGGGTGCTCGGCGGCGCCGCCTCGGTACGCCGCCGGCTCGAGCGCGCCGGCCTGCGACAGGACCGTCCACGACTTCCGGGTCGAGCAGGTGGTGTGGGGGCTGGTCGCCTTCGCCGCGGCCGCGGCGCTCGGCGTGCGTGCGCTCGGTGCGCCGACCCGAGCGCGGTCGTGACGTCGCTGGTGCTGCTGCGTGCTCGGCGTTCGTCGGCGGCGTGCTCGCCCGCGACAACCGGCTGACCAGCCAGGTCACGCCGCCGCGAGCGCCAGATCCTCGCCGAGTTCCCCGACGGTCGCCGAGCTGCTCGCGCTCGCCGTCGCCGCGGGCGAGAGCCCGGTCGCCGCGCTGGACCGCGTCGTACGCCGCAGCGGCGGCGAGCTCTCCGCGCGAGCTCGGCCGCGTGCTGGCCGCGATCCGCACCGGCGAGCCGGTCGAGCGCGGCCTTCGACCGGCTCGCCGTCGCGCACCGGGCTGCCGCTCGTCGCGCGCTTCGCCGAGGGCATCGCCGTCGCGGTCGAGCGCGGCACGCCGCTGGCCGACGTGCTGCACGCCCAGGCCGCCGACGTCCGCGAGGCCGGCCGCCGCGAGCTGATCGAGACCGCGGCCCGCAAGGAGGTCCTGATGATGGTGCCGGTCGTCTTCCTGGTCCTGCCGGTGACCGTCCTCTTCGCCTTCTGGCCCGGCGTCGTCGGGCCTCAGCCTGACCACACCCTGAACGACCACGAGGAGACCAGGGGAGACGATGACACGCGATGCATGGCTGGCGCTCTACCTGTCGGCTGACCGCGCCGCGCGACCGCGACGAGCGCGGCGACGTGCCCGGCTGGGTGCTGATCACGGTGATGACCGCCGGCCTGGTCGTCGGTCATCTCCGCCATCGCCGGCGACCGGCTCACCGCGACTGCTGCGAGAGGCGCTGAGCGGCGTCGGCTGAGGCAGCTGCCGGCATCGCCGGCGCCGGCGCGTCGCGGCGAGCGCGGGGTCGGCGGTCGTCGACTTCGTGCTGGTCCTGCTCGTGCTGGTGCCGCTGTTCCTCGGCATCCTGCAGGTCGCGCTGGTGCTGCACGTGCGCAACACGCTCGCCTCCGCGGCCTCCGAGGGAGCGCGGTACGGCGCCACCGCCGACCGCGGCCCGGCCGACGGCGGCGGCCAAGACCCGCGAGCAGATCGACGGCGCGCTATCGCCGGCCGGCTTCGCCCAGCGACGTGACGTGCCCGACCGGCGACCGTCGACGGCGCGCCCGGGGTGCGAGGTGCGCGTGCGAGGCCGACGTGCCGGCGCTCGGGCTCGGCGGTCCGGGCGTCGCACCTCAGCGTGGCCGGGCACGCCGTCGAGGAGGAGCCATGACCAGCCGTGCGCCGGCGCGCGCGACGAGGGCGGCAGCGCCCTGGTCGAGCTCGTCTGGCTCGGCATCCTGCTGCTGGTGCCGCTGGTGTGGATCGTGCTGTCGGTCTTCGAGGTGCAGCGGGGCGCGTTCGCGGTCACCGGGGCGGCGCGGGCGGCCGGCCGGGCCTACGCGCTCGCGCCCGACGACGCGACCGGTCGGGCGCGGGCCGAGGCGGCGGCGCGTCAGGCGCTGGCCGACCAGGGCATCGCCGGGGCGCCGGTCGAGCGTCGGATCACCTGCACGCCGTACCCCACGACTGCCACTGCGGCACCTCGGTCATCACCGTCGTGGTCGCATCGCGGGTCGACCTGCCGCTGCTGCCCGACGTGCTCGGCGGCGGGGCGCCGCGCTTCGCGCTCGACGCCACCCACACGGTGCCGATCGGGCAGTACGTCGAGGTGGCCGCCGATGGCTGAGCGACGTCGCACGGCGCCGCGGCGAGCGGGGCAGACGACGGTGCTGATCATCGGCTTCGCGGTGGTGCTGCTGATGGCGGTCGCGGTGGTGGTCGACGCGTCGGCGGCGTACCTCCAGCGCCAGGGCGCTCGACAACCTCGCCGACGGCGCCGCGCTGGCCGGCGCCGATGCCGGGGCGTCGGGGGAGGACGTCTACACCGCCGGCATCGACGAGGAGCGGCTGCGAGCTGTTCGTCGACTCAGCGCGCGCCGGGGTGGACGACTACCTCACCCGCTCCGGCGCGTACGCCGACTACCCCGGCCTGTCAGGTCGCGGTCAACGTCGACCCGGCCACCCGGACGGTCACCGTGCGGCTGCGTGCCCCGCTCGACCTGCCGCTCACCGTCCCCGGCTCACCCGAGCGTGCCACGATCGGTGCCACCGGGTCCGCGATCGTGAGCCCCGAGCGCTGAGCCTGGATCCACCGATCCCTCGTGCGCGACCCCAGACGGGCGCCCCGGCTGCGTTGTCGCACCTCGACGGGCCTCCGGCCCGCCTTCGGCACTCCGCCTTGCCGGTCCACCCGTCTGGTGCCGCTCGCGACGCCGGGGGTCGGTGGATCCAGGCTGAGCCGGCGCCGATCAACCACTCGGACAGGCGATCGAGGTCGGCCGTGGGGAGCCCGAGCGTGGTCGTGCTCCGTGACGGGGCGGTTGCCTGTCCGAGTGGCCTCCGCGGCGTGACGACCACCGCTCCTCGCAGGAAACCTGTAAGGAACTGCGCTCCCGCTGCTCCTACCCGGGCAAGCACCCCGTGCGACACCCAGAAGGGGACCGATGTGCACTCCCACGCCCAGCGCCGCTGCCCACCCGCCGACGCCCCGGAGCGCCCCGCCGCGCGCCCTAGGATGGGCCGATGACCGCGGCCGGCGCGACGTCCGACGCTCGGCTGGTCGAGCGCGTCCTGGACGGCGACCGCGAGGCGTTCGCCGCGATCTACGAACGCTACTCCGATCGGCTCTTCGACTTCGCGGTCGGCATGCTGCGCAATCGGGAGGACGCCGCCGACGCGGTGGCGGACTCGTTCGTCACGATGGCCGAGCGGCTCTCGCAGCTGCGCGACCCCAGCCGGCTCCGGCCGTGGCTGTACGCCGTCGTGCGGCGTGAGTGCCTGCGCCGGCTGAAGGCGCGCACCAAGGTGGCCCACGGCGACGACGACCAGCTGGCCGCGTTGCCCGACCAGGGCGCGCTGCCCGAGGAGCAGGCCGAGTCGGGCGCGATGCGGGCGCTGGTCTGGGCGGCCGCCGAGGGACTCAACGAGCGCGACCGCGCCGTGCTCGACCTGCACCTGCGTCACGGGCTGGAGGGCCAGGAGCTGGCCGACGCGATGGGCATCTCCGCCGGCAACGCCTACACCAGCCTGAACCGGCTGAAGTCCCAGCTCGAGCGGGCCCTCGGGGCGCTGCTGGTCGCCCGCCAGGGGAGCGCCGACTGCGCCGCCCTGGGGGCGGTCCTGGAGGGCTGGGACGGCACCTTCTCGGTGCTGATGCGCAAGCGGGTCGCCCGTCACGTCGACCAGTGCGTGGTCTGCGACCAGCGCCGCGCCGCGCTCGCGCCGCTGTCGCTGGTCGCCGGGCTGCCGCTGCTGCTGGCGCCCAGCACGTTGCGCGACCGGGTGCTCGGCGACGTGCGGCTGGTCTCCTACTTCTCCGAGGGCGGCCCGGGCGCCGGCGGCTCGGCCGGGGGCCCCACCGGCGCTGCCGGCCCGGCCGTGGCCGACGTACGGCGGCGCCGTTTCGCCCAGCTGCTACCGGTGGTCGCGGCGACGCTGACGATCGGGCTGCTGGTCGCCGTCGGCGTGGTCAACCGCGACGGGGCCCTCCTCGCCGACTCTGAGGTCGGTGCGGAGTCCGGCGCCGACGGCGTGACCACCGCCGAGGCCCTCGCGGCCGGCGAGGTCGTCTCGGTGCTGCCGAGCCCCGACCCGCTCAGCCCGGTGCCGACGACGGCCGACCCGGTCCCGGCGCCGGCCACCACGCCACCCACCGCGGCCCCGCCGACCACCGCGCAGCCGCCGCCGCCCGGGATCGCCGTCCTGGTCAGCCCCTCCCTCCTCGACCTCGGTGAGCAGGCGCGCGTCGGCGACGTCACGCTCACGAACACCGGAGACCAGGCGGTCGACTACGCGTTCACCCCCGGCGCCGCGTGGGTGCTGCCGCCCGCCGCGGGCACGCTGCCGGCAGGGCAGTCGGTCGTGGTGCCGGTCGTCATCGACCGCCGGTCCCTCCCCACCGGCACCTCGGAGGCCGTGGTCACGGTCGCGTGGGCCAGCGGCGCGGCGTCGTTCACGGTGCGCGCCACCGAGCCGGCCGACCCCGGCAGCGGCCCGTCGCTGCAGGCGCCGTAGCCGACAACCCTCCCCAAAAGCTGTCAGGAACGCCGCCCGGAGCGCTCTCACCGGTGAGCCCATCACCGACCGAGGAGCCCCACCATGCGCCGACTCATCCAGCTCGCCGTCCTCGCCGTCGCGGTCCTGCTCGCGGCCGCCGGCGTGCTGATCGCCCTGCAGCTGCCCGACGCCGCACCCTCCGGCAGCCCCGCGGCCGGACCCACGGCCTCGGCCACGGCGACACCACCGGCGGCACCGAGGCCGCGACGGATCGGCACCCCCACCCGCGTCGTCATCCCCGTGATCGGCGTTGACGAGTCTCTCACCGGGCTCGGCCTGCAGCCCGACGGGGCGATGGAGATGCCGGCCTTCGGCTCCGCCGGCTGGTACGACGAGGGGCCGCGCCCCGGCGCCGCCGGAGCCGCCGTCGTGGTGGCCCACGTGCGCGGGCCGGCCGGCCCCGACGTCTTCTGGGACCTCGCGACCCTCCGCGCCGGCGACCGCGTCGTCGTGCACGGCACCCGCGGCCGGGCCCCCTTCGTCGTGGAGTCGCTGGAGACCGTGGCGAAGGAGCAGCTGCCCTACGCCCGGATCTGGCCCGACACCGACGAGCCGCTGCTGCGGCTGATCACCTGCGGCGGCACGCCGGACCCCGACGGCGGCGGCTTCCCCGCCAACACGATCGTCTATCTCCGCCGCGCCTGATCCCGTCGATGGCGCCGTCTCCGAGATCTCCGCGAAGAAGCTCGTCGAGAAATGTGTGAGATCTGCGAGAGGGCCGCCTCCTACCTCCGAGCAAGCACTCACCACCACCATTGAGGAGCAGCAGTCATGAACATCACCACCACCGTCACCGGCACCACCACCGCCCGCACCGTCCGCCACTCCCTGGGCCTCGCCGCCCTGGCCGCCCCGATGGCCGCGGCGATCACGCTGGGGGCCGGCGCCGCCGCCCACGCCGACAGCCAGGACCAGCCCGTGCTCAGCACCGTCGCCGCTCTCAACGACGGCACGGTCAACCCGGACATCCCCGAGGGGCCCGGCGACCTGGTCGACGAGGAGACCTGCCACCTGACCGACACCTGCCCGCCCGGCGGCGAGGACCCCGACGGCACGGTCAACCCGGACATCCCCGAGGGGCCCGGCGACCTGGTCAACGAGGAGACCTGCCACCAGACCGACTCCTGCCCGCCCGGTGGCGACGACGACGACCCGGAGGGCGACCCGGAAGGTGACCCGGAGGGCGAGCCGGAGGGCGGCGACGAGGGCGTGCCCACCGACGACGGCGACGACGACGTCGAGAAGCCGACCCGGATCGACGCTGGCTCCGCCGTCGACGGCACCGACGGCCTGCAGCTGGCCTGGCTGCTGCCCGGCGGCCTCCTGGTCAGCGCCGCCGGTGCGGCGTTCGCCGCCCGGCGCGTCCGGACCGAGCAGCGCTGAGCGCGGTCCGGCATGGGGATGACGCTGCCCCGGTCCGACAGGGACCGGGGCAGCGTCGTGCGCGAACCGGGGCGGCTACTGCTGCGTGCGGCGGTTGAACGCCCGGAGCGACAGCGGAGCCAGCACCGCCGTGATCGCGAGCGTCCAGATCACCGTGGCGATCACCGGGTGCTGCAGCGGCAGCGCGGCGTCGGGGGGCGCGGCCACCGTGTTGCCCCACAGCTCACGCACCGCCTGGACCAGCGAGGAGATCGGGTTCCACTCGGCGAGGATGCGCAGCACCGGGCTGCATCTGCTCGGTCGGCGCGAACGCGTTGGACAGGAAGGTGATCGGGAAGATCGTGGTGAACATGACGCCCTGGACGGCCTCGACCGACCGCATCGCCGAGCCCGACGAGGATGCCGATCCAGATCATCGCGAAGCCCCAGAGCAGCAGCAGGGCATAGCCGGCGACCGCCTCGAGGACACGACCGCCGCGGATCCGCCAGCCGATGACCAGCCCGGTCACCGACATCACGACGATGCCGATCGAGGAGTGGATCAGGCTGGAGATGCTGCGGCCGACCAGGATCGCCGCGAGGTCCGGATCGGCAGCGAGCGCATCCGGTCGACGATGCCCTTGTCGATGTCGGCGGTGAGCCCGACGGCGACGATGAACGAGGCGAAGGCGATGGTCTGCGCCATGATCCCGGCCAGCAGCCACTCGCGGTAGCCCGCCGCCGCGGACACGGCGATCGAGCCACCGAAGACGAAGGCGAAGAGCAGCACGAACATCACCGGCTGGATGGTGACGTCCATCAGCATCTCGGGCATCCGCTTGATGTGGATCAGGTTGCGCCGGACGATCGCCAGCGACTGACGCGAGCAGGCTGGTCGCGTGGATCGTCGGGTCGCTCCAGGTGTCCGGTGGACGGGACCGGGTGTCGGTCGGCTGGTCATGCGGACGCCTCCTCGCGGTCGTCGGAGTCGGTCGGCTCCTCGGCACGGTGGCCGGTGAGGTGCAGGAAGACGTCGTCGAGGCTCGGCCGCTGAGCCCGAGGTCGTCGAGCTCGATCTCGCTGCCCTCGAACAGCGCGGCGACGCGGGTGACGTCGCCCAGCCCCTCGGCGGGCGCGGTGATGCTGCGCGCGGACCGCGTCGACGTGGACCTCCTCGGACGATGCGCGCGCAGCATCGCCTCGGCGGCGTCGAGGTCGTCGGCGCGCGACACGGTGACGACCAGCGCCGCCTTGCCGGAGGCGTCCTTGAGCTGCAGCGGCGTGCCCTCGGCGATGATCCGGCCCTTGTCGATGACGACGATCGTGTCGGCGAGCTGGTCGGCCTCCTCGAGGTATTGAGTCGTGAGCAGCAGGGTGGTGCCGTCGCCGACCAGCTCGCGCAGGACCTCCCACAGCTCGACGCGGCTGCGCGGGTCGAGCCCGGTGGTCGGCTCGTCGAGGAACAGCACCGGCGGCGTCGCGATCAGGCTCACCGCCAGGTCGAGGCGCCGTCGCATGCCGCCGGAGTAGGTCTTGACGACCCGGTCTGCCGGCGTCGGTGAGCGAGAACCGCTCGAGCAGGTCGTCGCTCGGCGCGCTTGATGGTGGCCCGGTCGAGGCCGTAGAGCGAGCCGATCAGGCGGAGGTTCTCCCGGCCGGTGAGCAGCTCGTCGACGGTCGCGGCCTGGCCGGTCAGGCCCATGGCTGCGGCGCACGGCGTCGGGCTCGCGCACGATGTCGTGGCCGGCGACCCGGCCGGTGCCGCCGGTGGGACGGGTGAGCGTGGTCATCATCCGGACGGTCGTGGTCTTGCCGGCGCCGTTGGGACCGAGCATGCCGAGGACGGTGCCCTCCGGCACCGAGAAGCTGACGCCGTCGACGGCGACGGTCTCGCCGAAGTGCTTGACCAGGTCGACGGCCTCGATCGCGGGCCCGTGGGAGGGCTCGCCAAGAGAAGGAGTGGCGGTCATGCCCCCGACCGTAGCCGCCCGCGCCGACAGTGCGCTTCTCGATTACCGCTCAGTCGGACCGGTCGGTCCCGAGACGGCCGAACGACGTCACATGGCCCGGGGCCAAGCAAGCGGGCCCAGGCCCCGGGCCATGTACCCCGCCAGACCCCCCCACATAGCTCCAGCGGACCGTCGTGGCGCCCTCAACCCCATGACGGGCGCCAGGTGGATCCGCAGTCGCGCAGCAGCCAGCGAGCGATGCCGACCTCCTGCGTGTGCTGACCCACGAATCCAGGATCGGCCCGGGTGTGATCCGCAACATGACCCATCTGGGCCATTGGTGACCGCGGTCACACGCGCTAAGCGAGCGGGGGCGGCTCCGGGGCAACGGACGACCTTGCCGGACGGTCGGCGCACCATCGCCGAGGAGGTGTCCCGGCACCGACCGCCGTCATCTCTCTGGGCCGACACGACGTCTGCGTCTGCGTCGAACGCTGCCGCCAGATCCGCTGCCAGGAGACCGGTTGACGGTCAGGAGACGTGCGAGAGGCGTCACGCCGATCCACGAACCGGGGTGACGAACGGAACGGATTCAACGGCCCGGCGGCGGCCTAGCCTGGAAGCGGGACAGGCGTCCCGTCAGTTGTCTGCTGGCGACTGACGTCTCGGAAGAAGGTGATCGGGATGCCTGAGCGAGAAGTTGTCGAGGTTGTGATCGTCGAGGCCGAGCCGAAGTCGCCCACTCCCGCCCCTGCGCTGCCGTCGCAGGGCCACGGGTTGTCGAGGGTGTCGCCTGACGCGCTGCTGTGGATCCTGATCATCGAGTTCCTGGGCCTGGTCGGGCTGTGGGTCGCCTGGCAGTGGGAGTGGCCGGGTTTCGACCACACGCACCTGCCGCCACTGATGTACGGCGTGCTCCCGCTGGCAGTCCCGTACTTCGGTGCGCTGGGCGGGCTCGGCAACGCGATGTGGTCGATGGTGAAGCACTGGAAGAAGTACGACTCGCCCAAGCAGGAGACGCGCGATCGTGAGAAGCGGACGTGGGCGGCATGGACGGTCATGCAGTCGTTCATCGGGGCGATCTTCGGGACGGCCGGAGCGCTGATCGTCGTGCTGGTGACGCAGACGGTCACGCTCGGCACGGACGCTGCGGCGGTGACGCCGACCGGGATGGGATTCCTCGCGGTCGTCGCGTTCGTTGTGGGCTTCCGCCAGGCCGCTTTCCAGAACCTGGTGTCGCACGTGACGACGGCGATCCTGGAGCCGGGCACCGCCAAGGACAAGGACAGCGGCGTCGCCTGAGGCCGAGCGGGCCGGCTTCGACAGCCCTCCACGGGCGCCGTACTGTTGACCCTTGTGGCAGGCCCCGACTTCGACGCAGAGATCAAGCAGCTCCAGGCGACCATGCACACCATCGAGCAGGTGCTCGACCTCGACTCGATGCGCGCGGAGATCGCCGACCTGGGCGAGCAGGTCGCCGCGCCCGACCTGTGGGACGACCAGGCCAACGCCCAGCGGGTCACCGGCCGGCTGTCGGTCCTCAAGGGCGAGCTCGACCGCTTCACCGAGCTCAACGGCCGCGTCGAGGACCTCGGCGCTCATGGTCGAGCTCGGCGCGCGAGGAGGGCGACGCCGAGTCGCTGGCCGAGGCCGAGGCCGAGCTGGTCAGGATCAAGAAGGCCGTCGAGGCGCTCGAGGTCCGCACCCTGCTCTCGGGGGAGTACGACGCCCGCGAGGCGCTGGTCACCATCCGCTCCGGCGCGGGCGGCGTCGACGCCGCCGACTTCGCCGAGATGCTGATGCGGATGTACATCCGCTGGGCCGAGCAGCACAAGTACCCCGTCGAGGTCTTCGACACCTCCTACGCCGAGGAGGCCGGCCTCAAGTCGGCCACCTTCGCGGTCCACGCGCCCTACGCCTACGGCACGCTCTCGGTCGAGGCCGGCACCCACCGGCTGGTGCGGATCAGCCCGTTCGACAACCAGGGCCGCCGGCAGACGTCGTTCGCCGCCGTCGAGGTGGTGCCGGTGCTGGAGCAGACCGACGACATCGAGATCCCCGAGGAGGAGATCCGGGTCGACGTCTACCGCTCCTCGGGCCCCGGCGGCCAGTCGGTCAACACCACCGACTCGGCGGTGCGGCTGACCCACATCCCCACCGGCATGGTCGTCAGCTGCCAGAACGAGAAGTCGCAGCTGCAGAACAAGGCCCGCGCGATGGTGATCCTCAAGGCCAAGCTGCTGGCGCTCAAGAAGGCCGAGGAGGAGGCGCACCTCAAGGAGCTCAAGGGCGACGTCCAGCGCCAGCTGGGGCGACCAGATGCGCTACTACGTGCTCAACCCCTACCAGATGGTCAAGGACCTGCGCACCGGCCACGAGATCGGCAACCCCACCGCGGTCTTCGACGGCGACCTCGACGACTTCATCGAGGCCGGCATCCGCTGGCGCCGCGGCGCCGAGCGCGCGGCGGAGAACTAGGCTCTTGTCGTGAGCAAGCCCCAGACGGTCGACGACTACCTCGCCGCGTTCGGCGGCGACACCCGCTCCCGGCTCGACGCCATGCGCGACGCCATCCGCGCGGCCGCGCCCGACGCGGAGGAGTCGATCGCCTACGGCATGCCGGCCTACAAGCTGGACAAGAAGCCGCTGGTCTACTTCGCCGGGTACGCCGGCCACGTCGGCTTCTACGCCACCCCCAACGGGCACGAGGCCTTCGCCGACGAGTTCGCCGCGTTCAAGCAGGGCAAGGGCTCGGTGCAGTTCCCCCACACCGCGCAGCTGCCGCTCGACCTGGTGCGCCGGGTCGTGGAGTTCCGGATCGGCGCCGTCCGCACCTGAGACCGGAACGCCGGTGACCACCGGTGGGACAATGGCACCGAGCCCGCGGCGGGAGGGAGGCGTAGTGGACGACACCTCCGCGATCCTGCTCGCGGCGCTGCTCGGGGGCGTGCTGGCCAGCGCCATCAGGCTGCCGCCCCTGGTCGGCTTCCTGGCCGCCGGGTTCGTGCTGCACGGGGCCGGCGTGCGCCCGGTGCCCGGCCTGGAGACGATCGCGGAGCTGGGCGTGACGGTGCTGCTGTTCGGCATCGGGCTCAAGATCGACCTGCGCACGCTGCTGCGGCGCGAGGTGTGGGTGACGGCGACGGTGCACCTCGCCGGCAGCACGCTCGTCGGCGCCGGTGCCGTCGCGCTTCTGGCGGCGTCGGGGGTCGCGCTGGCCGCCGACGGCGGACCGACCACCTGGCTGGTGGTCGGCTTCGCGCTGGCCTTCTCGAGCACCGTGGTCGCCGTCAAGGTGCTGGAGGAGCGGGGGTCGACCCGGTCGCTGGGCGGACGCACCGCGATCGGGATCCTGATCATCCAGGACCTGGCCGCCGTCGTCTTCATGGCCGTCGCCGAGGGCTACGCGCCGAGCCCCTGGGCCGTGCTGCTGCTGCTCCTGCTGCCGGGGGCGCTGGTGGTCCGGCCGATGCTGAGCGCCATCGGCCACGGCGAGCTGCTGCCGCTGTTCGGAGTCGTGCTGGCGCTGGTGCCCGGCTACGCCCTGTTCGACGCCCTCGGCATCAAGGGCGACATCGGGGCACTGGCGATGGGGATGCTCCTGGCCGGTCACCCACGAGCCGGAGAGCTCTCGAAGAGCCTCTTCGAGCTGAAGGACCTGCTGCTGGTGGCGTTCTTCGTCTCGATCGGGCTCGACGACGCCCCCTCACCGACCCAGCTCGGCGTGGCGCTCGCGCTGGTGCTCCTGCTGCCGTTGAAGGCGCTGGGCTTCGCGCTGCTGCTGTGGGCCTGCCGGCTGCGACGGCGCACCTCGATCCTCACCGGTCTCTCGCTGGGGAACTTCTCGGAGTTCGGCCTGATCGTGGTCGTTGCCGCCCCGGCGTCGCTGCTCAGCCCCGAGTGGGTGACGGTGGTCGCGACGGCCGTGGCCGTCAGCTTCGTGCTCTCCGCCCTGCCGGGTCGTCAGCCGGAGTACCTCGTCGACCGCTTCCGCTCGGTGATGCCCGACCGTCCGGCCGACGCGCTGCATCCCGACAACCGTCCGCTCGACGTCGGGGGCGCCCAGGCGGTGGTCCTGGGGATGGGCCGGGTCGGCGCGGCGGCGTACCGGCGGCTGGAGCAGGAGTACGGCCTGGGCGTCCTCGGCGTCGAGACCTCCGACGATCGCTACCAGGAGCTCCGCCGGCACGGTGTCAACGTCGTCCAGGGCGACGCCACCGACCCGGAGCTGTGGGCCGGCGGACCCCTCGACGGTGTGTCCGTCATCCTCCTGGCGATGCCGTTCCACGGCAACAACCTCGACGCGCTCGGTCAGCTGCGGAAGGCCGGCTTCGACGGCACCATCGCGGTCGTCGCGCAGTACGACGACAACCTGGGCGAGGCGCTCGACTCGGGGGCGCACGCGGGCGTCCAGCTCTACGACGGCGCCGGCACCGAGCTGGCCGACCGCGCCATCGCTGCCGCGCGGGAGAAGTAGCGGACGGCCGCCCTCGCGGCCGCGGTCAGCCCGTCTCGGCCGCCGGCTCGGCCTCGACGGCGGCCACGACCGCCGCGCACCAGCGCCCGGCCCGGTCGCCCAGCGCGTCTCGCGCCACCCCCCGCGCCCGCACCGAGCAGGAGAGCCAGGCGTCACCGAGGAGCCCGGAGAAGCGCACGGTGGCGACCTGACGAGACACGGGGCGGCTGCCGCGGTCGGTGCACCGGACGGCCACCGAGGGGCTGCCGAAGTCGGGCGCGCCCTTCACCGCGGCGCACCCCGGGCCGGCGGCGTCGGCCACGAGCAGCCGGGCCTGCTGCCGGGTGACCGGCGGCGTGAACACCCAGGCGCGCGCCTCGGCCTTCGCGGCGCCCTTGAAGACGCAGCCGAACTCGTGGGCCACGTCGCGCACGCCGGGCGTCAGCGTCACCCGGTCACCGGGGGCGTACGCCGCCGCCTTGCGGACCTCGCCGTCCAGCGCGCGGCCGACGGCCGCCTCGTCGAGCGCGTCGCAGAACGGCGCGCGCGCGATCGTCGTACGGCGGGTGTCGAGGTCGCCGAGCGGCGTGCCCAGATCGGGCGTCGGGGGTGCGGGGGACGGATCCTCTTGGGGGCTCGTGCAGCCCGCGAGGAGTCCGGCGGCCAGGGCGGCCGTGAGCAGCCACGTGGCTGCGCCGCGCGCCGCCGAACGCCCCGTCGACCCGACCGTCCCCCTGTGCACCGGCCCACGGTAACCGCGAGGCCCCGCCCGACAGCCGCGCGACCCGCACCGGCTCTTCGGTGGCGCCTCCCGGGGCGACCTGGCCCACTCGGCTACCCTCGGCGAAGTGATCCGCTTCGAGAAGGTCACCAAGACCTATCCCGGCCAGTCCCACGCCGCTCTCGACAACGTGACCGTCGACGTCGAGAAGGGCGAGTTCGTCTTCCTCGTCGGCACCTCCGGCTCGGGCAAGTCGACCTTCCTGCGCCTGGTGCTGCGCGAGGCGCGGCCCACGTCGGGCCGGGTCTACGTCGCCGGCAAGGAGATCAACCGGCTGGCCGGCTGGAAGGTCCCGCGGCTGCGCCGCCAGATCGGCACCGTCTTCCAGGACTTCCGGCTGCTGCCCAACAAGACCGTCGACGGAGAACGTCGCCTTCGCGCTCCAGGTGATCGGCAAGTCCCGCGTCGCGAGATCAACGACACCGTGCCCGAGACGCTCGAGCTGGTCGGTCTGAGCGGCAAGGGCGACCGGATGCCCGACGAGCTGTCCGGCGGTGAGCAGCAGCGGGTCGCGATCGCGCGGGCGTTCGTCAACCGGCCGATGATCCTGATCGCCGACGAGCCGACCGGCAACCTCGACCCCACGACCTCGGTCGGCATCATGAAGCTGCTCGACCGGATCAACCGCACCGGCACCACGGTCGTGATGGCCACCCACGACGCACGGCATCGTCGACCAGATGCGCAAGCGCGTCATCGAGCTCGAGGACGGCCACGTCGTGCGCGACCAGGCGCAGGGCGTCTACGGCTTCCAGCACTGACCCGCCGGACTCCACCGAGCAGATCGCGAGCTCTCACCTCCCATGCAGCTTGCGCTACGTCTTCTCCGAGCTCGGCCAGGGCCTGCGCCGCAACCTGTCGATGCACGTCGCGGTGGTGCTGACCCTGTTCGTCTCGCTGACCCTGGTCGGCATCGGCGTGCTGCTCAACCAGCAGGCCGCCAAGGCCGCCGAGCCACTGGGGCAACCAGCTCCAGATCACGGTCTGGCTGTGCCGGACCAACGACGACAACCCGGCCTGCTCCAGCGAGGTCGACCGACGCCCAGAAGGACGGCGATCTCAAGGTCGTCGAGGACAACCCCGAGGTCGCCGTCCTACCACATCGAGACCCAGGAGCAGGCCTTCGAGAAGGTCAAGGAGCTGCTACGGCGCCGAGCAGTTCGACGGCCCCAACCCGGTCGATCACCGCCGAGCGACATGCCGCAGTCGGTGTGGATCACCTGAAGGACCCCGAGCAGTACGAGGGCATCACCAGCGCCGTGGCCGGCCTCGACGGGGTCTCGCAAGGTCCGCGACCAGCGTGAGCTCGTCGGCAAGCCGATCTCCGGCTCATCAACGTGATGCAGTGGGGCGCGCTGGGCATGGCGGCCTTCCTGGTCGTCGCCGCGCTGCTGCTGGTCGGCAACACGATCCGGCTCGCGGCGTTCGCGCGACGCCGGAGATCGGGATCATGCGCCTGGTGGGCGCCTCCACGCTCTACATCGCGCTGCCGTTCCTGCTCGAGGCGCTGGTGACCGCGGTCGATCGGCGTCGCGCTCGCCGGCGGGGCGCTGGCGGCCTTCATGTACTTCGGCATCGATCGAGCGGGTCGACAGAGCCAGCTGACGTTCCTGCCGTGGATCAGCTGGCCCGAGTATCGCTCGCGCGGTGTTCTGGACTCGCGATCCTCGGTCCGGCTGCTCACCGTGCTTCCGACACTCGTGTTGACGCGCAAATACCTCAAAGTGTGACCGCGAGCGGTTAGCCGTCGAGGCGTTCACTTCCCCGAACACCCGAAGGCAGCACGGTGCGTCCCTTCCCCCGTACCCTCCGCCGCCGCGTCCGCCCGAGGACGCGTGCGAGGCGTCGTCGCGTCACCTCAGCGCTGGTGGTCGCGCTGCTCACCGCCGGTCTGACCACCGCCGCCGTCGGCTCCGACGCCGCGCGTGCCGAGGACCTCAAGGACAAGCAGGCGCGACGTCAAGCAGCAGCTCAAGACGGCCCAGGGCGACCTGCGAGGAGTCCAGCGCCCGCGCCCGTAGCACCGCGCAGGCGCTGGAGTCGGCCCAGACCCGGCTGCGCACCGCCCAGGGCGAGCTGGCCAGCGCGAAGGCCCAGGTCACCGTGGCCAGGCTGCGCGACCAGGAGATGCAGCGCAAGCTCGACGCGGCGGTCGCCCGGCTCGAGCAGGCGCGCACCGAGCTGGCCGACGGCGAGCAGGCCGTGGTCGACCAGCGCGTCGACGTGCAGGCGATGATCGTCGACATCTACACCGGCGGCGACCCGCGGCTCAACGCGCTGTCGGCGATCCTGCGCTCACAGACCCCCGCGGAGCTGGTCGCCACGCCTCGAGGCGCAGCGACGTCATGGTGGCGACCCAGGACGACGAGCTACGACGAGCTGCGCGCCACCGAGGTGCTCCTGGACGTGCGCGAGCAGCAGGTCCGCGACGCCAAGCGCGAGACGGCCGACCGCCGCCGCGAGGCCGCCGCCGAGCACGCTGATGCAGACCCGGCAGGCCGAGCAGGCCGCAGCCGCCGCGGAGCAGGCCGTCGAGAGCCGGGTGGCCGACAGCCGCTCCGCGCGGGCGGCCGCCCGCCAGGCCCGTCGCGCCGACCTGGCCCAGCTGCGCGCGCTCAAGGCGGAGCAGCAGAAGATCGAGCAGACTGCTGCGCCCGCCGGGCCGCCGCGGCGACGAACCCGAGCGGTCCGCACCGGCGGCTACCTGGGCTACTCCCACCCGGCCGGGCCGGTGACCTCGCCGTTCGGCTACCGCGATCCACCCGATCTACCGCTACTACGGCCTGCACGACGGCATCGACTTCGGCGCCGGCTGCGGCGCCGCGATCCGGGCCGCCGCCCCGGGGCACGGTGCTGTCGGCGTACTGGAGCGCGGTCTACGGCAACCGGCTGATCCTCGACCACGGCCTCGTGCGCGGCGTGGGTCGTCGCCTCGATCTACAACCACGCCACGAGCTACACCGTGTCGGCGTCGGGCGAGCAGGTGCAACGCGGCCAGGTGATCGGGTACGTCGGCTCCACCGGCTGGTCCACCGGCTGCCACCTGCACTTCACCGTGATGGTCAACGGCAAGGCCGTGAACCCGATGTACGTGGATGTAGGTCCGGACGCCCCGAAACCCGGTTGAGGCGGCCTGAGACAATCGCCGGCATGGCCAAGGAGCAGGGGCACAAGCTCGTCGCGCAGAACAAGAAGGCGCGCCACGACTACCACATCGAGGACACCTGGGAGGCCGGCCTGGTCCTCATGGGCACCGAGGTGAAGTCGCTGCGCGCGGGCCGGGCGTCCCTGGTCGACGGCTTCGCCGAGGTCGACGACCACGAGGTGTGGCTGCTCGGCGTGCACATCCCCGAGTACACCCAGGGCACCTGGACCAACCACGCCGCCCGCCGCAAGCGCAAGCTGCTGCTCAACCGCTCCGAGATCGACAAGATCGAGCGCAAGATCACCGACAAGGGCTACACGCTGGTGCCGCTGCTCGCTCTACTTCAAGGACGGCCGGGCCAAGGTCGAGATCGCGCTGGCGCGGGGCAAGAAGTCCTACGACAAGCGGCACACCCTCGCCGAGCGGCAGGCCGACCGGGAGAAGGAGCAGGCGCTGGGGCGTCGGCTCAAGGGCATGGATTGACGGATGGGCGGCGCACACACCCACGTCGATGGGCACGACCACGACCTCCGCGCGGCGGACCCGGGTCCCGTCGTGCGCGCGATCCTGATCGCCGCGATGGTGGTGATCGCCCTGGCGACCCTGGTCGGGCTCTGGCGGCTGTGGCCCGACGGCGACCGGGTGGGGTCGGTCCCGTTCTACGCCGAAGGCGTCAGCGCCGTCGACGCCACCGTGACCGCGGTCGGCCAGCCGTGCCCGGTGATCATCGTCGACCCCGAACAGCTGGAGGCCCCGGACGTCGAGCGGCCGCGCCGCTGCGACGAGCTGCGCGTTCAGCCCACGGCCGGCCCCGAGCAAGGCGCGGCGGTGCGGGTGCAGGCCACGCCCGAGGCGTCCCGGTCCGGGCTCGAGCCCGGCGACACGGTGCGGGTGTTCCGGATCCCGGACGCCGACGATGCGGTCTACGCCTACGCGGGCGTGGTCCGGGACCGGCCGCTGCTGCTGCTCGGCGGGCTGGCGGCCCTCGTGATCCTGGTCGTCGCCCGGTGGCGCGGCCTGCTGGCCATCGTGGGGCTCGGCGTCGCCGCCGCCGTGGGCTGGTGGTTCCTGCTCCCGGCGCTGGTCGAGGGAGGCCCCGGACTCTGGGTGGCGCTCACGGCCGCGTCGGCGATCCTCTACGTCGTGCTCTATCTCGCCCACGGCGTGAGCCTGCGCACCAGCGTGGCCCTCGCGGGGACCCTGCTGGGCGTGGCTGTGACGGCGCTCATCGGCGGGTGGGGCGTCGGCTCCGCGCGGCTGTCGGGTCTGGGCGGCGAGGCCGGCGAGGCGCTGCTGCTGCAGGCGGGCGACCTGCCGTTCCGCGACCTGCTGCTCGCCGCGGTGGTGATCGCCGGGATCGGCGTGCTCAACGATGTCACCATCACCCAGGCGTCGTCCGTGTGGGAGCTGCGCGCGGCGGGGCCCGGCGCCTCGCGGTTCGATCTCTTCCGCAGCGGCATGCGGATCGGCCGCGACCACATCGCGTCGACGATCTACACCATCGTCTTCGCCTACGCCGGCACGGCGCTGTCGCTGCTGGCGCTGGTCTCGCTCTACGACCGGCCGCTCGGCGACCTGCTGCTCGACGAGGGCGTGGCCGAGGAGGTGGTCCGCACCCTGGCCTCGACGATCGGGCTGGTGCTGGCGGTGCCGATCACCACCCTGCTGGCCGTGCTCGTGGTGCGCGGACCCGGCGCCGCCGAGCCGGAGGAGCCGGGGATCGCGACTCCGGAATAGCGCTCGGTGGCCGACCGTTGAAGCAGGTAGACTGACCAGACAACTCAAGAGGGGCTGATCGGTTTCGACTGGGGACGTTAGTTCCAGGAGAAGCGGGTCGAGGAGCCAGCGACATCTCGTTAACGAACGCTGGAAACCACAAGTGCCAACGCTAAGCGCACTGACTTCGCTCTCGCCGCCTGAGCGGTGATCGAAGGGTCTGACCGGGCATCCGTCTCCGTCCCGGACCCAGGCCTCATCTAGGAGACTCGCTGGTCACTCCCTGCCGTAGGGGATGACCGGGACTCTTTCTGCGGCTGATCCCGTCGGCGACGTGTCGGTGCGAGCGCCGGGGATGAGAAGACGACACCACCGACTGCACCCGGAGAAGACCTGGTTCGACGCTCGAGGACGCGGGTTCGATTCCCGCCAGCTCCACTGACGCACGCAGTACACACAGCGCCAACGCCGATCTGGATGGTTCGCCATCGAGATCCGCCCTCGTGAACAACAGCCGTCCCGACCTCCGTCGGGGCGGCTGTGGTGCGTGCCGAGAAGTCCGTCCCCGGGAGTCGGTGGTCAGGGCCTTCGCCTCTGGGGCGCAACCCCTGGGCCGGTGGACACTGGGTGTGTCGACCCAGCTCCCTGGAGGTGCATGATGAGCATGGTGAACCGTGTGAGTGCGCGCTCAGCACAGGAGACCCATCTGTGGGAGGTGGCCCTGGTCTGGGCAGCCATCTGGCTGGCTACCGGGGTGGTCCTGAAGGGCGGCGGCGACTTCGCCGACATGATCCCGATTCTGGCGGTCGGCACGGTCCTCAACGGTGTGAGTTCCCGCTCGGCACAGAAGGAGCTCGTGTGGGGCGCGGCTGTGGTGTGGGCCGCGATCTGGCTCGCCACCGGGGTGGTCCTCCAGGGCGGTGGAGACCTCGCCGACATGATTCCCGTCCTGACGGTCGGCACCGCCTGGTTCCTTGCCGTGAGTCCAGCCCTGTCCGCTCGCTCGCGGGGCCGCTCGGCCGACGACTGACCACGCGGTCCGATCAGCGGTGCTGATGACGGCCCGCGGGACTCAGTGTGCATGGCCCTCGCGCTGTCCTAGGGTCGGGCCGTGACCGACGGCTGCCTGTTCTGCGCGATCGCCGCGGGCGAGACGCCGGGTGACGTCGTGCTCGAGACGGCCGACTTCGTCGGGTTCCTCGACATCCGTCCGCTCTTCCCCGGCCACACCCTGCTGGTCCCGCGGCAGCACGTCGTCACGCTGCCCGAGCTGCCCACCGAGCTCCGCGCCGGCTTCGTCGAGCAGCAGCAGCGACTGGCGACGGCAATGGTCGAGGTGCTCGGCGCCCAGGGCTCCTTCGTCGCCATGAACAACCTCGTCTCCCAGTCGGTGCCGCACCTGCACTGCCACGTGGTGCCCCGCACCAAGGGTGATGGTCTGCGTGGCTTCTTCTGGCCGCGCACGACGTACGCCGACGGCGAGGCCGCGGCGTACGCCGAGCGGTTGCGGGCCGCCCTCGGCTGACCACTCAGCGGGTGCCGCGGCCTCGCTCGGGCCCACCGAGCACTCCGGCGTCGAAGGCCTTCAGCACGGAGGCCCGGTCCTGGGCGGTGAGGTCGCCCGCGTCGACCGCCTCGTCCAGCCGGTCGCCCAGCGCGGTACGCCGCTCGTCGGCGTGAGCCTGCTGCACCTCGTCGAAGGCCGCGGTGACCTCGGCCACGGACAGGTCGAGCTCCTCGGCGAGCGCGTCGACCATCTGGTCGCGACGCTCCTCGAGGTCGCCCTCGGCGGGCGGGGCGGACTCCTCGGTCTGCGACGACTCGCGCTGCTCGCGGATCGAGTCGAGCGCGGACTGGAGCTGGGACTCGCTGACACCGAGGGCCTCGGCGAGCTCCGGGCCGCCGAGCCCGCGACCGCCGCCCGGACCTCGGCTGGGGCCGTGGTCACGGTTGCCGCGCTCGGACGAGCTGGTGTCGGTGGAGGAGCTCGCGGCCGGCGTCGAGCTGTCGGACTCAGCTCCGTCCTCGGCCGCCGCGGCGATACCGAGTCCTCCCACGGCCAGCCCTGCTCCGGCGATGCCGGTGGCGACGCCGCGTCGAATGATGGTGGACCTGTTCATCGGGACTCCTTGTGAGAATCGTCTGCTTCTGTCGACCTCGACCATCCCCAGCGCACCTGTGCAGAGGTTGTGCTCGACCTGCCAGTCCGATGTGTAGGACGAGCGAAGGTGGAGCCCGACGTGGTTTCCTGGAATCCTGCAAGGACTCCGACCGGCCCGAGCCCGGCACCGGACCCGGCACCGCCACGCTCGCCGAACCGGACCGGTCGCCCCGGGCCAAGCCAACCCCACGGGCGCGCCTGCCGCGCTCGGCTTGGTCCGGGGTTCACACTTGACTCGCGCTTGCGGCCCCGTGCCGTGGGCGCCCGCCTGAGCCACCCGCGGGGCGCCGGCATGCCCGCCGCCCACTCACCCCCGAACGGAGCGCCGTGCGCCGCCTCTCGTCCCTCGTCTCGCTGCTGGCCGCCGGCGCTCTGCTGCTGGTGGGCTGCGGGTCGGACGACCCGCCGTCCACCGAGGGGGTCTCGCCGAGCATCTCGCCGGGAGAGACGCTGTCCTCGACCTGGCCGCTCACCGGCCTGCCGGTCACGGGCGACGACAGCTCCGAGAAGCGGCACCCGGTCATCGTCACCAAGATCGACAACACCAGCTCGGCCGCCCCCCAGGTCGGGCTCGGCTCGGCCGACCTGGTCGTCGAGGAGCTCGTCGAGGGCGGACTCACCCGGCTGGCGGTCTTCTACTACGCCGAGCTGCCCGAGGCGGTCGGACCGGTCCGGTCGATGCGCGCCAGCGACATCGGCATCGTCCTGCCCGTCGACGGCTCGATCGTGACCCGCGGTGCGGCCGCGAACACCAAGGCCCGGATCGCCGGCGCCGGCATCGACTTCTTCGAGGAGGGCGCCACCGGCATCTCCCGGGCCGGCGACCGGTCGGCGCCCTACAACGTGATGGCCGACCTCACCACCGTCGCCAAGAGCGCGGCCGGCGACCCGGCCCGGCCGGCCGACTACCTCCCGTGGGGCGACGCCGCGGACCTGCCGCGGGGCAAGGCCGCCACCACCGTCAACGCGAGCTTCTCCGGGGGCCACACGACGACCTGGAGCTACCAGGGCGGCGGCTACGTCAACGCCAACTCCCACGCGGCCGCCGACGACCAGTTCCCGGCCGACACCGTGCTCGTGCTCCGCGTGCCGGTCGGCGACGCGGGCTACCGCGACCCCGCCGGCAACCCCGTCCCCGAGACCAAGCTCGAGGGTCGTGGGGCGGCGCTGCTCTTCCACGGCGGGCGCCTGATCCGCGGCACCTGGACCAAGAGCGCGCTCGACGCGCCGCTGGAGCTCAGCAACAAGGCCGGCGACCTCGCGGTGCCCGCCGGACACGTCTGGATCGAGCTGGTGCCCGCCGCCGGCGGGGACCCACGCTTCTCGAACGGCAAGGTCACCTTCCGCTGACCCGCCTCACCCGGAGCGGCCTACTGCGCCGCGGCCGGGTTGGGCATCATGGCGGTATGACGACGGGGACGCCGGGTGAGCTGAGCGCCGGGATGCTGCTGGTGGCCACGCCGGTGCTGCTGGACCCCAACTTCGCCGACACCGTCGTCCTCCTGCTCGACGTCGACGCCGACGGCGCTCTCGGGGTGGTCCTCAACCGCCCTCGCGGGGTCCCGGTGACGGCCGTGCTCGACGCCTGGAGCGAGGTGGTCGCCGAGCCGGAGGTGCTCTTCCAGGGCGGGCCGGTCGAGCACCGAGGGTGCGCTGGCGGTCGGGATGCTGCGCGACGCCGAGGACGTACCGGTCGGCTTCCGGCCGGTGCACGGGCTGCTCGGCATGCGTCGACCTGGACACCCCGGTCGAGCTGGTCGACGGGTCGCTGGCCGGGCTGCGCATCTTCGCCGGGTACGCCGGGTGGGGCGCCGACCAGCTCGAGGCGGAGATCGAGGAGGGCAGCTGGTACGTCGTCGCCGGCGCAGGCCGCCCGACGTGTTCCGGCGTCGACCCCACCGACCTGTGGCGCGACGTGCTGCGCCGGCAGCCCGGCGAGCTGGCGTGGCACTCGACGCGCCCCGCCGACCCCGAGCTGAACTGACCCGGCTCCCCGAGCGACTAGACTCGCCCCTCGTGAGCAACCCGACGATCGGCTTCTCGCCCGGCACCGACACCCTGGAGGACCGCCGCACGCTGCCGACCGACGACGGCGACCACGAGCGGTTCTCGCCACTACGTGCCGAAGGACAAGCTCACCGAGGCGATGGTGATGGGCACCCCCGTCATCGCGCTGTGCGGCAAGGTCTGGGTCCCCAGCCGGGCGCCGGAGAAGTTCCCCGTCTGCCCGGAGTGCAAGGAGATCTGGGAGTCGCTCAAGCCGGGCGGCGGCGGGTCCGGCGGCTCCGACGGCGGCGCGGGCGGGGGCTCCGACGCCTGATGACGTCGCCCACGACCCGGTCGCCGGCGGCTCGACGCTGCCTGGCCCGACCGCGGCCGCCTGGGGCCACCCCTGACGCGAGCCCGCTGCGTGCCTGGCAGGCCGCACGCCCTGCGGCAGTACGCCGGCCGGCAGCCGCGCGACTTCCTCGCCGTCGCCACGCCGGGCGCCGGCAAGACGACCTTCGCGCTGCGCGTCGGCCGCCGAGCTGCTCGGCCGTCGCGTCGTCGACCGGATCACCGTCGTCGCGCCCACCGAGCACCTCAAGATGCAGTGGGCCGAGGCGGCGGCCGCGCCGGCATCCCGCTCGACCCGGCGTACTCCGCGGGCAAGGGCAAGACCTCCGACGACTACGTCGGCATCGCCGTGACCTACGCCGGCGTGGCCGTCAACCCGCTCGCGCATGCGGATCCGCACCGAGCGGTTCAAGACGCTGGTGATCCTCGACGAGATCCACCACGCCGGTGACGCGCTGTCGTGGGGCGAGGGCGTGCGCGAGGCGTTCGAGCCCGGCCACCCGCCGGCTGGCGCTGACCGGCACGCCGTTCCGCTCCGACATCAACCCGATCCCGTTCGTCACCTACGCGCCCGGGCGCCGACGGCATCCCGCGCGTCGCTGCGCCGACTACACCTACGGCTACGGCGACGCGCTGGCCGACCACGTCGTGCGTCCGGTGCTGTTCCTGGCCTACTCCGGGGAGATGCAGTGGCGCACCCGCGCCGGCGACGAGGTCGCCGCCCGGCTGGGCGAGCCGCTGACCAAGGACCTGCACGCGCAGGCGCTGCGCACCGCGCTCGACCCGCAGGGATCCTGGATGCCGGCGGTGCTGGCGGCCGCCGACCGGCGGCTCTCCGAGGTGCGCCGGCACGTGCCCGACGCCGGCGGGCTGGTGATCGCGACCGACCAGGACTCCGCGCGCGCCTACGCCGCGCTGCTCAAGAAGATCAGCGGGCGAGGCAGCCCACCGTCGTGCTCTCCGACGAGAAGGGCGCCTCGCAGCAAGATCGCCGACGCTTCACCGAGCGGCGACGCGCGCTGGATGGTCGCGGTCCGGATGGTCTCCGAGGGCGTCGACGTGCCGCGGCTGGCGGTCGGCGTCTACGCGACCACCACCTCGACGCCGCTGTTCTTCGCCCAGGCGGTCGGCCGCTTCGTGCGCGCCCGGCGCGCGCGGCGAGACCGCGTCGGTCTTCCTGCCGTCGGTGCCGACGCTGCTCGGCTTCGCCGCCGACATGGAGGTCGAGCGCGACCACGTGCTCGGCCGCCGGGTCACCGACGAGGACGACCTGTTCGCCGCCGAGGAGGACCTGCTCGCCCGTGCCGAGGCCGGGGAGCGGCGACCCGGACGAGCTGAGGCCCATGCCGTTCGAGGCGCTCGGCTCGCAGGCGACCTTCGACCACGTGCTCTACGACGGCGGCGCAGTTCGGCCACGACGGGCGAGGTGCATGTCGGGTCCGAGGAGGAGATGGACTTCCTCGGCATCCCGGGGCTGCTCGAGCCCGACCAGGTGCGCGAGCTGCTGCAGCCACCGGCAGCGCGCCCGCCGGCAGGACGACCTGGTGGCCCGAGAGGCCGACGCGCTCGACCGAGGTCACCACCCACGAGCAGCTCGCCGTGCTGCGCCGCGAGCTCAACGGGCTGGTCGCCGCCTGGCACCACCGCACCGGCCAGGCGCACGGCGTCACGCACGCGGCGCTGCGCAAGGAGTGCGGCGGCCCGCCGGCCGCGGTGGCCAACGCCGACCAGCTGCACGCACGCGCATCGACCGGCTCCGCGAGTGGGCGACCCGCAAGTCGTCCTGAGAGCCGGTCGTCCGGGGAACCGCGGATTCGGGCAGGATGGCCGCCATGCCGAGCTACGTCGCCTTCCTGCGCGCGATCAACCTGGGTGCCAAGCGGAAGTTCCCGAAGGACGCCGTGCTCGCGGCCGCGGAGGCCGCGGGGTGTCGCGACGTGGAGAGCTACCTCAACACCGGCAACGTGCGGGTCACCAGCGGCAGGCGGACCCGGAGCTCGGTCGAGGAGGCGCTCGAGAAGGCCTTCCTCGCCGACCGCGGCTTCGACGTGCCGACGATCGCGTTCACCCTCGACGAGCTCGGCGCGATCCTTGCCGACGCCGACGAGCTCGCCTCGACGGTGCCGGTCGCCATGCAGTACGTCTCGCTGCTCAAGCAGCCCGCCTCCGCGGAGGCCGCGCACGCCCTCGAGGCGCACGAGGCGGCGGGGGAGCACGCCTGGGTTCGCGGCCGGGCGGTGCACATCGTGCTGGAGCACCAGGACGGCTACCACCAGGCGACGACGACCAACGCGCTGGTCGAGAAGCGCCTGGGCGTGGCGACCAACCGCAACCTCAATGTCATCCGCGAGGTCGTCTCGCGCTGGTGCTGACCGGCGGCCGGACCGGGGGTTCCGCCGCGGCCTCCCCGGGGGCGTGACAGCATCGGGGGCATGAGCCAGATGCCGGCGGGGTGGTACCCCGACCCCATGTCCACCGGCACCAGCGTGGTGCGCTACTGGGACGGCACCCGCTGGACCCAGCACGTCCAGGCGGCCCCCGACGCCGCCCCGGAGGCAGGCCCCGAGCCCGGTGCCGCCGCCGAGGCCGAGCCGTCGCCCGCGTCACCTCCCGCCGCCAGCGAGCCGCCCCCCGCGACCTATCCCTTCGGCACCGACCCCGGCGCCGCCCCGCCCGCGCCGCCCGCGTCGTACGACCAGCAGCCCTATGGCCAGCAGCCCTACGGCCAGGCGCCCTATGGTCAACAGCCCTACGGCCAGGCGCCGTACGCCGGTCAGCAGCCGCCCACGGCGTACCCGGGCACCCCCTACCCCGGCGGGGGCTACCCAGCGGGTGGCTACCCGGGGGCGCCGCAGCCGGGCATGCCCTACGGAGCGCCCTACGGCGCCGGCTGGGCCAACCCGCGCGACGTCACGCCCGACGGCGAGCGGCTGGCCGGCTGGTGGTCGAGGTTCGCGGCGGTCCTGATCGACGGGATCGTCACCGGCCTGCTGACCGCCCTGCTCGGGTGGCGGTGGACGTCGGAGATCCTCCGCACCTACACCGACTTCTTCCAGGAGAGCCTCGACGCGGCACAGGCCGGTCAGCCGGCACCCGACAGCTTCGCGCTCGGGGCCGAGCTGGCGCCGCAGATCATGGTGCTCAGCCTGATCGGCATCGTGATCACCGCGGCCTACCACTGCGGGTTCCTGCGCTGGAAGGCCGCGACCCCCGGCAAGCTGGTGATGGGCCTGCGGGTGCGGCTGCGCGACCGGCCCGGCCCGCTGTCGTGGAACACCATCCTGACGCGGTGGGCGATGCGCTTCCTGGGCTCGCTCCTGGGAGTGGTGCCGTTCCTCGGGACGGTGGCACCGCTCTACACCCTCGCCGACGGTCTGTGGCCGATCTGGGACCGGCACCGCCAGGCGCTGCACGACAAGGTCGCCAAGACCAACGTCGTGCGGACCCGCTGAGCGGGTCGGTCAGGGCGGCGTACGGCTCTCAGCCGATCTCGACGCCGGCCTCGGCCATCTCGGCGAGCGCGGCCGAGGTGGTCTCAGGAGCCACGCCGGCGCACAGCCGGGTCAGCAGCCGGGTGGCGAAACCCGCCCGAGCGGCATCGAGCGCGGTGGCGCGCACGCAGTGGTCCGTCGCGAGCCCGCAGACGTCCACCGCGGTGACCTCGTGGGCGCGCAGCCAGTCGGCGAGGCCGGTGCCGGCATGCTCGCGCCCCTCGAAGCCGGAGTACGCCGCCTCGTGGTCGCCCTTGAGGAAGATCGCGTCGAACGGCTGCGGGTCGAGGTTGGGGTGGAACGCCTCACCGTCGGTGCCGACCCGGCAGTGGATCGGCCAGGAGTCGACGAAGTCGGGCTCGCGCGACCAGTGGGCGCCCGGGTCGATGTGGTGGTCCTTGGTCGCCACCACGTGGTGGTACGCCGGGGCGTCGTCGCCGCCGGCCGACCAGGCGTGCAGCAGCGTGCCGACGTCGTGGGCGACCTGGGCGCCCCCGGTGACCGGCAGCGAGCCGCCCTCGCAGAAGTCGTTCTGGACGTCGACGACGATCAGGGCCCGCTTCATGGCCACGACACTACGCCCGTGGGTGGTCTCGAGACGGGCGCTGGGCGCCCTCCTCAACCAACGGGGCCGAGGTGGATCGTCTCGATGACCGGCTCGCCCTTCGACAGCTGCCGGGCGGCGACGGGCAGCTCCTCGCGGGCCCGCAGGTGGCGGTCCCGGGCGGCGTCGAGCGGCTCGCGTCCGACCACCTCGCCGCCGCGCACCAGCTCCACCAGCAGGGGCCGGTCGTCGCCGTCGTCGACCGGCGGCTCGCCGATCCCGACGACCTCCGCCTCGGCGACGCCGGCGGCGGTGCGGCGCCGCAGCGCGAACTTCCGGCCGCCGATGCTGATCTTGTCCTTCGACTTCTTCGCGACCGGCTCCATCGACCCTCCGGCGCCCGTGCGCGCGACCAGCTTGTAGACGAAGCCGCACGTCGGGTGGCCCGATCCGGTGACCAGCTGGGTCCCCACGCCGTAGCCGTCCACCGGTGCCGCCCGGAGGCCCGCGATGGCGAACTCGTCGAGGTCGCTGGTGACCAGGATCCGGGTGCCGGTCGCGCCGAGCGCGTCGAGCTGTCGCCGGACGCGCACGGCGAGCACCCCCAGGTCCCCGGAGTCCAGCCGCACGGCCCCCAGGCCGGGGCCGGCGACGTCGACCCCGAGGCGCACCGCCTCCTCGACGTCGTAGGTGTCCACCAGCAGGGTCGTGCCGTGCCCGAGGGAGGTCACCTGCGCACGGAACGCGTCCTCCTCGCTGTCGTGGAGCAGCGTGAACGAGTGAGCGCTGGTGCCGGCCGTCGGGACGGCGTACCGCTCGCGCGCGGCGAGGTTGGAGGTGGAGGCGAACCCGCAGACGTACGCCGCCCGCGCGGCCGCCACGGCCGCCTCCTCGTGGGTCCGCCGCGAGCCCATCTCGATGCAGGGCCGCCCTGCCGCCGCCGTCGTCATCCGTGAGGCCGCCGACGCGATCGCCGAGTCGTGGTTGTAGATCGAGAGCAGCAGCGTCTCGATCAGCACCGCCTCGGCGAAGGTGCCCTCGACGATCACGAGGGGGGAGTAGGGGAAGTAGACCTCGCCCTCCGGATAGCCCCAGACGTCGCCGGCGAAGCGGTAGTCGGACAGCCAGGCCAGCGTCGGCTCGTCGACGACCTGCCCCTCGCGCAGCACCGACAGCACCTCGTCGTCGAAGCGGAACCGCTCGATGGCGTCCAGGGCCCGGCCGACGCCGGCCACGACGCCGTACCGCCGACCCTCCGGCAGCCGGCGCGGGAACAGCTCGAAGACCGAGCGGCGATCGCCCGTGCCGGCGGCCAGCGCGGCCTGCAGCATGGTCAGCTCGTAGTGGTCGGTCAGCAGCGCCGTCGATCCGCTCGTGGTCACCGGCCCAGGCTAGGGGAGGGGTTGTGTGCCTCAGCCGTCGTCCTCTCCGCGGGGCCAGACACACGACCCCCACGACGGGGGCCGTGTGCCACCATGGGGTGGTGTCCGCCCCCAGCCCCGTCGAGGTCGATCCGACCCTGGACCAGGAGCTGCACCCGGACGAGATCGTCGTCCTGGACAAGCCCTGGGTGACCATCGTGTGGAACGACCCGGTCAATCTGATGAGCTATGTGGCGTTCGTGTTCCAGAAGTACTTCGGCTACGACAAGGCCAAGGCCGAGAAGCTGATGCTCGAGGTGCACCACGACGGCAAGTCGGTCGTCAGCGCCGGCAGCCGCGAGGAGATGGAGCGCGACGTGCAGGCGATGCACGAGTACGGCCTGTGGGCGACGATGGAGCGCAGCGAGTGAGCGGTTTCGCGCGCCACGTGGTGAGCGGGCGGGTGATCGCGACCTTCACCGGGTTCGAGGCCGACCTGCTGCGCTCGCTGACCTCCCAGCTGGTCGAGCTGCTCCGCAACGAGCGCGCGGTGGTCGCCGACGTCGGCGACCCGCTGGAGGCGATGCTCGACTTCTCCGGGCCGACCACCGAGCCCGAGGACCCGGTGCTGCGGCGGCTCTTCCCCACGGCGTACCCCGACGACGAGGAGGCGGCCGCGGAGTTCCGCCGGTTCACCGAGGGCACGCTCCGCGACGGCAAGGCCTCGGCCGCCTCGTCGATCATCGACAGCCTCGAGGACGCCGGCCTCCCGCCGATCCTGGAGGAGGGCGGGTTGATGATCGACGTGGAGCTGGCCCCCGGTGAGGCCGAGACCTGGCTGCGGTCGCTCACCGACGTGCGGCTCGCGCTGGCCACCCGGCTCGGCATCGAGGAGGACGACGAGGACTACTGGATCTCGCTCCCCGACGACGACCCGCGCGCCCAGGCGCACGACATCTACGACTGGGTGGGCTATCTCCAGGAGACGCTGGTCGCCGCGTTGAGCGAGTGAGCTGCGCCGGCCGGCGGCTGAGCAGTCGTGAGTCCCGGATACGGGTCAGTACGTCGCACCAGGGGCGTCGTACTGACCCGTATCCCGACGGTCGGGCAGGCCATGAGCGGATCAGGCGGCCCGCTCCACGCGGCAGCTCGGCCCGCACGCCCGCAGCATCCCCGTCCAGCCGCGGGACCGGAGGATCACCGCCACCTGGCCCGCGGTCTCACACGGACGGTGCGTCACCTGGACCCAGCCGAGGCGAATCGTGAGCTCGCCGGCCGCGGCCGCATCGAGGTCGCGCTGGAGGTCGCGCGCATGCGCTTCAGCGGAGGCGTGGCCGAGCCGCCCGTCGAGCTCGATCACGACCTGTTCAGCGCCCAGCGCGACGTCGCGCCGGCGCCGCCGCCCCCCGACGAGCATCACGTGCTGGCGTTCGCCCGAGGGCAAGCCGTGGGCAGCCGCGAGTCGGTGGTAGGCCCGCTCGAGCACCGATTCCGTCCCCGTCGCGAGGTCGGCGAGGACCTCCTTCAGCACCGCTCGTCGTCGGATCCGTCGGCGGAGCGCCATGGCGGTGCGGAGTCGAGCGGCGGTGGTGACCCTCAAGCGCACCGCCTCCGCCAGGATGTTGAACGCCTCGTCGTCGGAACCCGCCGCTGCCGCCAGGTCCAGCGCGGCATCCTCAGGGCGCAGACGCGGCGGGCTCAGGTGCCACAGCCCGGAGCGAGCGAGGTGGATCGGTCGCACGATCCGATATCCGGGCGGGGCGGCCACGTGCCGGTCACGGGCCATCGCCACCGCGATCGGGTCGGCGTCGTGGGCGCGTCGCCAGTCGGGGCCCACCGCGGCGCGAAGCGCGGCGTCGCCGGCGAGGACCGCCGGAGACAGAGAGACGAGGCCGATCCAGGCGCGCTGCACCCAGCTCAACGGACCGGTGTGCGCCACGAACACGCCCGGGAGCGCCCGCACCAGCTCGCGACGGCGCAGCCACCGATCGATGTCCCATGGACGTGCACCGGCCTCCAGCAGCTGGTCTCGACCGACGACGCTGGTCTGCCGTGTGAGAAGCGGCGACGGGAGATCGTCCATGCACGCAGCCTGGCCGGGTCCGCCCCGGGGAGCACCCGGCCCGACAACCCCGGTGGACGACGTCGCCCGCTCCCTCACCTGTGCGCGTGCTCGGGCCCGACATCGGCACCCGGGGGGGTACGTCTCACCTACGGGTCAGTACGACGCACCAGGCACGTCGTACTGACCCGTATCCCCGGGCGGCCCGATGCCGGCCGGCCGGCGCGCCGCGACCCGCATGCTGGCCCCTCCCGCGGGAGTCGAGCCCACCGCCGTACTCTTGGCTGTTGTGCTGAGGTTGGACCGGGAGACGTACGACGCGATCGTGGCCCACGCGCGCCGCGACCACCCCGACGAGGCGTGTGGCGTGGTGGCGGGGCCGGAGGGGAGCGACACCCCGACCCGGTTCGTGCCGATGGTCAACGCCGCGGGGAGCCCGACGTTCTACGAGTTCGACTCGACCGAGCTGTTCCGGCTCTACCAGGAGATGGACGAGCGCGACGAGGAGCCGGTGGTGATCTATCACTCCCACACCGCGACCGAGGCCTACCCCAGCCGCACCGACATCGCCCTCGCGCAGGAGCCGGGCGCCCACTACGTGCTGGTCAGCACACGAGAATGCGGGAATAACGACGGACCGGTGGAGTTTCGGTCCTACAGCATCGTCGACGGCGAGGTGACCGAGGAAGAGGTCGCCGTCGTCGACCAGGTCGAGCAGATCGAGCACGCAGACAGGAGCACCACCTGATGGCCATCGAGGTCCGGATCCCGACCATCCTCCGCACCTACACCGGGGGTGAGAAGGCCGTGACGGCCGAGGGCGACCGCCTCGCTGCGCTGCTCGAGGACCTGGAGGCCAACCACCCCGGCATCCGCGAGCGTCTCATCGACGGCGAGGACCTGCGGCGCTTCGTCAACATCTACGTCAACGACGAGGACGTGCGCTTCCTCGGCGGTCTCGAGGCCACGCTCAGCGACGGCGACCAGGTCGTCATCCTGCCCGCCGTCGCCGGCGGCTGAGCGCGACCCCGCGCACAGGACACCTCGTGGCTCGGTTCGACAACCTGCTGGACTCCGTGGGCGGCACCCCGCTCGTGGGGCTGCCCAGCCTGTCGCCGAGCCCCGACGTACGCCTCTGGGCGAAGCTCGAGGACCGCAGCCCCACCGGCTCGGTGAAGGACCGCGCGGCGCTGTCGATGCTCGAGCACGCCGAGAAGGAGGGGCGGCTGCGGCCCGGTTGCACCCTCCTCGAGCCGACCTCCGGCAACACCGGCATCAGCCTGGCCATGGCGGCCAAGCTCAAGGGCTACCGCCTGGTGTGCGTGATGCCGGAGAACACCTCCGAGGAGCGCCGCCAGCTGCTGCGCATGTGGGGAGCCGAGATCGTCTCGTCACCGGCCGCCGGCGGCTCGAACGAGGCCGTGCGGGTCGCCAAGCTGATCGCCGAGGAGCACCCCGACTGGGTGATGCTCTACCAGTACGGCAACGAGGCCAACGCGCTCGCGCACTACCACGGCACCGGCCCCGAGCTGCTGGCCGACCTGCCCTCGATCACCCACTTCGTCGCCGGCCTCGGCACCACGGGCACCCTGATGGGCACCTCCCGCTTCTTCCGCGAGCGCAAGCCCGAGGTGCGCATCGTGGCCGCCGAGCCGCGCTACGGCGAGCTGGTCTACGGGCTGCGCAACCTCGACGAGGGCTTCGTTCCGGAGCTCTACGACGCCTCCCTGATCGACTCTCGCTTCTCCGTCGGACCGCGCGACGCCCTGCGCCGGGTGCGTGAGCTGCTCGAGCTGGAGGGCATCTTCGCCGGCATCTCCACCGGCGCGATCCTGCACGCCGCGCTGGGCCAGGCCGCCAAGGCAGTCAAGTCGGGGAAGAGCGCTGACATTGCGTTCATCGTCTGCGACGGTGGCTGGAAGTACCTCTCGACCGGCGCCTACGAAGGCACCCTCGACGAGGCCGAGGACAAACTGGAAGGACAGCTGTGGGCCTGAGAGCACTGGTCGTGTCCCTGGCGGTCGTGACCGCGAGCCTGCTGCCCGCCCCGGCCCGCGCGGCCGAACCCATCGTCAACACCGAGGCGCCCGTCATCTCCGGGGAGGCGACCTTCGGCGTCGTGCTGCAGACCAGCAAGGGCACCTGGACGCCCGACGGTCTGACGCTGACCTACTCCTGGGCCCGCGACGGCGTGCCGATCCGGGGGGCCACGACGCGGTGGCACCGGGTGAACCTCGACGACCTCGGCCACACCCTGACGGCCACGGTCACGGCCACCGACGCCGACGGCGCCTCGCTGTCGGCCACCTCCGCGCCGACCGACACCATGCGGCGCGCCCGCTTCGTCCTCGAGAAGGCTCCGTCGATCTCGGGAGTCACCCGCTACACCCATCGGCTGAAGGCCACCCGCGGCACCTGGTCGAAGAAGCCGTCGACGGTGCGCTACCGGTGGCTGCGCGCCGGCAAGACGATCAAGGGAGCGACCGGGTCGGCGTACCGGCTCGGCGTGAAGGACGTCGGCCGCAAGGTGCGCGTCCGGGTGACGGTCCGCCGCCCCGGCTACGTCAAGAAGACGGTCACCTCGCCTGCCACCCGCAGGATCCGGCACCTGGTGCCGGTGAAGCGCAAGGTGACCTACTCCGTGATCACCCGCGGCAAGATCACCGCCGACCTGGCTCAGTTCAAGCGCCAGGTGCAGCAGACGTACGACGACCCGCGCGGCTGGCGGGCCGCGGGCGTCGACTTCCGCCGGGTCCGCAAGGGCGGCACGTTCACCGTCGTGCTGGCCGAGGCGCGCACCGTGCCGTCGTTCTCACCCGTGTGCAGCGCCCAGTGGAGCTGCCGGGTGGGGCGCTACGTCATCATCAACCAGCTGCGCTGGCTGAAGGCCACCCCGTCGTGGAACAGCCGCCATCTGCCGCGCCGCGGCTACCGCCACATGGTCGTCGACCACGAGACCGGACACTGGCTGGGCCACGGCCACCTGGGCTGTCCCGGCAAGGGCCGCCTGGCCCCGGTGATGATGCAGCAGTCCAAGGACCTCGCCGGCTGCCGGCACAACCCCTGGCCGCTGAAGTCCGAGCGGTGGTTCCGGATCGGCCGGGCCGCGGTCGGAGACTCGGGGCTCGGCCGTCCCGCGGATCGAGAGGCATCGCGGGGCCCCCTGTCGCCGTGGGCGGTCGCGGGTTAGGGTGACCGCGACCTATCGGCTCGGCCCCCGACGGAGCATCTGTGGCCAAGAACCATCGCGACGTCGTCGTCTTCAGCGGTAGCGCTCACCGCCCCCTCGCCGAGGCGATCTGCGACGACCTGGGCGTCCCGCTGCACTCGGTCGAGATCAGCCGCTTCAGCAACGACTGCCTCCAGGTGCAGCTGCAGGCCAACTGCCGGCAGCGTGACGTCTATCTCGTGCAGCCGCTGGTGCCGCCGACCCAGGAGCACCTGATGGAGCTGCTGCTGATGGCGGACGCGGCGCGCGGAGCCTCCGCCGCGCAGATCACCGCCGTGATCCCGCACTACGCCTACGCCCGGTCCGACAAGAAGGACGCCTCGCGGATCTCGCTGGGCGGCCGGCTGGTCGCCGACATGATCGCCGCCGCCGGCGTGCATCGGCTGCTCACGATGACCCTCCACTCGCCCCAGGTCCACGGGTTCTTCTCGGTGCCGGTCGACCAGCTCACCGCGCTCGGCGTCCTGGCCGACCACTTCCTCGACCAGGACCTCACCGACGCGATCGTCGTCTCGCCCGACCTGGGCAACGCCAAGACCGCCACCCAGTTCTCCCGGCTGCTCGGACTCCAGGTGGCCGCCGGCAACAAGCGCCGGCTCGCCGACGACCGGGTCGTGATCGACTCGATCGTCGGCGACGTGCACGGCAAGCGCGCGATCGTCCTCGACGACGAGATCGCCACCGGCGGCTCGATCGTGGAGCTGCTCGACCGACTGGCCGACGAGGGGTGCACGACGGCCGCCGTCGCCTGCACCCACGGGCTGTTCGTCGGCAAGGCCGTCGACCGGCTCCGGCAGCACCCGATGATCTCCGAGGTGGTCACCACCGACACCGTCCCGCCGCCGCGCGACTGGCCCGAGCTGCAGGTGCTCTCGGTGGCCGGGATCTTCGCCGAGACCATCGCGAGGGTCCACGCCGGCAAGTCGGTCAGCAGCCTCTTCGACGGGGTCGACCCGGCCTTCGGGCCGCCGCAGCCGAAGCTGTTCGGCTGAGCCCGCGATCACGACGAGCTGTCTTCGAGACGGGTGCTGAGCGCGCTCCTCAACCAGCAGCCAACGTGCGCCGCGTCACGGTGCGTGGCGTTGATCCGGGCCCTACGCTGGGGTCGCGATGTCCCATGTCGACCTGACTGCGCCGGTGAGCCCGGCGGCGACGCCCGGCCCGGGGGCGCCGATCGGCATCTTCGACTCCGGGTTCGGCGGCCTGACGGTGGCCCGCTCGGTGATCGACCAGCTGCCCCACGAGTCGATCGTCTACCTCGGTGACACCGCCCGGCAGCCCTACGGCCCCAAGCCCATCAGCGAGGTCCGCGAATACGCGCTGGAGTGCCTCGACCACCTCGTCGCCCGCGGCGTCAAGGCGCTGGTGATCGCCTGCAACTCCGCCAGTGCCGCGATGCTGCGCGACGCCCGGGAGCGCTACGACGTGCCGGTGGTCGAGGTGATCCTGCCGGCGACCAGGCGCGCGGTCGCGGCCACCCACTCCGGCCGGATCGGCGTCATCGGCACCCGGGCCACCGTCGAGTCGCAGGCCTACGACGACGCCTTCGCCGCCGCGCCGCACGTCGACCTGCACACCCGCGCCTGCCCGCGGTTCGTCGACTTCGTCGAGCAGGGCGTCACCGGCGGCGAGGAGCTGCTCGACGTCGCACACGCCTACCTCGACCCGCTGGTCGAGGCCGGCGTCGACACACTCGTCCTCGGCTGCACGCACTACCCGCTGCTGACCGGGGTGATCTCCTACGTCATGGGCGAGGAGGTGACGCTCGTGTCCTCGGCCGAGGAGAGCGCCAAGGACGTCTACCGGCTGCTCGCCTCCACCGGGCTGATGCGCGACGGCGGCGAGCCGGCGTACACCTTCCTGACCACCGGCTCGCCCGCCGAGTTCGAGACGGTGGGGCGCCGCTTCCTCGGGCCCGAGCTGCACGCCGCGTCGCAGTTCGCCGGAGGGGCGCGATGAGGCTCACCGTCGTCGGCTCCTCCGGGTCCTACCCCGGGCCGGACTCCCCGGCGAGCTGCTACCTCCTCGAGGCCGAGGCGGAGGACCGGGTGTGGCGGGTCCTGCTCGACCTCGGCAACGGTGCTCTCGGGGCGCTGCACAAGTACGCCGACCCGCTGCAGATCGACGCGGTGCTCCTCAGCCACCTGCACGCCGACCACTGCCTGGACCTCTGCGGCTACTACGTCATGCGGAAGTACCACCCCGCCGGCGAGCAGCCGCGGATCCCGGTGTGGGGACCGGCGGGGGTGGCCGGCCGGATGGCTCGCGCCTACGACCTGCCCGAGGACCCGGGGATGACCGAGCAGTTCGACTTCCGTGAGTACGACGCCGCGCCCATCGAGCTCGGCCCGTTCACCGTCGAGCCGGTGGCCGTGGTGCATCCCGTGCCGGCGTACGCCCTGAGGATGAGCGCCGAAGGGCGCACGCTGACCTACTCCGGCGACACCGCGCCGTGCGAGGCGTTCGACCTCGCCGCGGCCGAGGCCGACCTGCTGCTCGCCGAGGCGTCGTTCCGGGTCGGCCACGACGACCCGCCCGACATCCACCTCAACGGTCGCGACGTCGGCCGCACCGCCAGCGCCGCCGGGGTGGGCCGGGTGCTGCTGACCCACGTGCCTCCGTGGCACGACCCGAAGCGCGCGTTCGACGAGGCGCGCACGTCCTGGGCGGGCCCGCTCGACCTGGCCGTCCCGGGGATGGTCGTCGAGATCTGAGCACAGCCTCGTCGGCCGAGGGCTCGTTCGGCGAGCGTCGCGAGGCGGGCCCGCGCCTCTGCCGGCTGCTCGCTCGTGGACCAACGGACACATCAGTCGCCTCTGGCCCACGCGCACGCGGGGCAGCGGGCCCGATCGAGGTGTTGTGTACGTCGGTCCATGACCCCGCGCGCCGAGACGGTGCACCGTGCCCGCACGGAGAAGCTGACGCCTACGCCACTGCGGACGCGGTCGACGGCGCCTCCTAGGATCGGGCCCATGACTGATGCGACCGCTGCGCGCGCCGATGGCCGGGCCGATGACGAGCTCCGCCCGATCCGCTTCACCCGGCACTGGCTCGACCACGCGGCCGGCTCGGTGCTGGTCGAGTTCGGCGGCACCCGGGTGCTGTGCGCGGCCTCGGCCAGCGCGGGGGTGCCGCGCTGGCGCAAAGGGTCGGGCCTGGGCTGGGTGACGGCTGAGTACGCCATGCTCCCCGCCGCGACCAACACCCGCTCCGACCGCGAGTCGGTGCGCGGCCGGATCGGCGGTCGCACCCACGAGATCTCCCGGCTGGTCGGGCGCAGCCTGCGGGCGGTGATCGACTACGCCGCCCTCGGCGAGAACACCATCGTCCTCGACTGCGACGTGCTGCAGGCCGACGGTGGCACCCGCACCGCGGCGATCACGGGGGCCTACGTCGCGCTGGCAGACGCCGTGGCCCACCTCCGGGCCTCCGGCGCCCTCACCGGCGAGCCGCTCACGGGCTCTGTGGCCGCGGTGAGCGTCGGCATCGTCGATGGCGTGCCGCGGCTGGACCTCCCCTACGAGGAGGACGTCCGGGCCGAGACCGACATGAACGTCGTGATGACCGGCGCCGGCAGCTTCGTCGAGGTGCAGGGCACCGCCGAGGGCGCCGCGTTCGACCGGGCCGAGCTCGACGCGCTGCTCGGCCTGGCCGAGAAGGGCTGCGCCGACCTCACCCGGCTGCAGCGCGAGGCGCTGGCCGGGTGAGCCAGGCTCGACGAAGGGGCCGGCGATGAGCGAGGTCTTCCTGGCGTCGCGCAACACGAAGAAGCTCGCCGAGATGGAGCGCATCCTCGCCGCCCACGCGCCGGGCGTGCGGATCCTGGGCCTCGACGACGTGCCGGCGTACGCCGAGCCCGTGGAGGACCAGCCCACCTTCGCCGGCAACGCCCTGCTCAAGGCGCGCGCCGGGCTGGCCGCCACCGGCCTCCCGTCGGTCGCCGACGACAGCGGGCTCTGCGTCGAGGCGCTCAAGGGCATGCCGGGCGTGCTGTCGGCCCGCTGGGCCGGTCCCCCCAAGTCCGACCTGCGCAACAACGAGCTCCTCCTCGCCCAGCTGGCCGACGTTCCCGACGGACGGCGTGGCGCGTGGTTCGAGTGTGCCGTGGCGTTCTGTCACCCCGACGGCACCGAGCTGATGGAGTCCGGCCGGATGGCCGGGCGGGTGATCCGCGAGATGAGGGGCAGCGGCGGCTTCGGCTACGACGTGCTCTTCGTCGCCGAGGAGTGGCAGGCGTCCGGGCTGACCACCGCCGAGCTGAGCATCGGCGACAAGGACGCCATCTCCCATCGGGGTCGCGCGCTGCGGGCCATCGGCCCGCGGATCGGGGCCCTGCTCGCCGGCTAGCGATACTCCGGGTTGGGGTGGTCGGCCTTGCTCAGGTCCCAGTTGCTGGTGAGGTTGCCGTGGGCGGGGATGCCGCCGGCGTCCTTGAGCCGGCGGGCCGTGTGCAGCATGTTCCACGCGGCGAACACCGTGTTGCGCGTCGTCCAGTGGTTCTGCGCGCCGTGGTTGTCGTCGAGGTACGACGGCCCCGGGCCGGCCTCGCCGTTCCAGTAGGCGTCGGCCTGCGGCGGGACGGTGAAGCCGATGTGCGACAGGGCGTAGAGCAGCTGCGCCGCGCAGTGCTTGCCGCCGTCCTCGTTGCCGGTGACGATCACACCGCCGACCTTGCCGTAGTAGGACCACTGGTCGGCGGCGTTGAGCTCGCCGGACCAGCCGTAGAGCCGCTCGACCATCAGCCGGGTCGGCGAGGACTGGTCGCCCAGCCAGATCGGCGTGCAGAGCACCACGATGTCGGCGGGCTCGATGAGCGAGTGGTAGAGGTCCGGGAAGTCGTCGCGCTCCCACCCGTGCTCGCGCATGTCGGGGTAGACGCCCGGCGGGATCACGTGGTCGACGGTGCGGATCACGTCGACCTGTGCTCCGACCCCGTCGAGGACGTGGCGGCTCACCGCCATCAGGCCGTCGGTGTGGCTGGTCTCGGGGGAGCGCTTGAGAGTGCCGTTGACGTAGACCGCGCGCAGGTCGGAGTAGTCGGTCGTGGAGGCGGCGATCTCGGCGTCGATGAAGGCCTGGACGGAGTCGGGGAGCATCCGTCCACGGTAGACCTCGGCCGCAGGGTGAAGACAGTGCGCCCGGCGAGAGTCGAACTCGCACTGGCCAGGACCTAAACCTGGTGCCTCTGCCAATTGGGCTACGGGCGCAGGGCCGAGCGGCTCGACCGGGCACCAGCGTACGGCGGCCGGTTCAGGCGGCCGAGGCGGCGGGAGAGCCGACCCCGCGCCGCCGCAGCAGCGTGCCCCACGCCGCGGCGAAGACGAACATGAAGATCGAGTAGACCGCCGCCGGCACGGACGCCTCGGTGCGGTCGAGCACCTCGATCGCGACGAAGATCGCCAGGGTGGCGTTGTGGACGCCGATCTCGAAGGAGGAGGCGATGGCCTGCCGCTCGGAGACCCCCGCGGCCCGCGGGACGGCGTACCCGAGGAGGAGGCTGAGCGCGCAGAAGACGGCGGTGACCAGGCCGACGTCGGCGAAGTAGCCGCCGACGTTGTCGCGCTCGTCGACCAGGATGGCCACCACCAGGACGGCGAGGATGACGGCGGACAGGACGCGCACCGGGCGGTCCATCGCGGCGGCGAAGGCCGCACGCCGGTGGCGCACCAGCATGCCGATCCCGACCGGCACGAGGATCAGGGCGAAGACCCGCACCACCTCGCCGAACGGCAGGCTGACCGACGCCCCGAGGTCGAAGTAGTCGATGGTCAGGTTGGTGATCAGCGGCAGCGTCGCCAGCGCCACCAGCGAGTTGATCGCGGTCAGGGTGATGTTGAGGGCCACGTCGCCGTGGAACAGGTGGCTGAACAGGTTGGCGGTGGTGCCGCCGGGGGAGGCCGCCAGCAGCATCATCCCGACGCCGAGCAGCCCGGGCAGCCCGAACACCACCACCAGACCGAACGCGATCGCGGGCAGCAGCAGCAGCTGGCAGGCCAGGGCGACCAGCACGGCCTTGGGCTCCCTCCCGACCCGACCGAAGTCACGGGGGGTGAGGTCGAGCCCGAGCCCGAACATGACGATGGCCAGCGCGACCGGCAGCCCGATCGTGGTGAGTGCCGAGTCCATGGGAGGTCAGGCGAGCCCGAGGTCGTTGCGGAGCTTGGCCACGTGGCCGGTGGCCTTCACGTTGTGCTGCGCGACCTCGATGACACCGTCCTCGTCGACGACGAAGGTGGAGCGGATGACCCCCTGCACGACCTTGCCGTAGAGCTTCTTCTCGCCGAAGGCGCCGTACGCCGTCAGGGCGGCCTTGTCCGGGTCGGAGAGGAGGGTGATCGTGAGCCCGTCGCGCTCGCGGAACTTCGCCAGCTTCTCGGGCCTGTCCGGCGAGATGCCGAGCACCTCGAACCCCTGGGCGCGCAGCGAGTCGAGCGAGTCGGTGAAGTCGCACGCCTGCTTGGTGCACCCCGGCGTCATCGCCGCGGGATAGAAGTAGACGATCACCTTCCGGCCGCGCAGCGCCGAGAGGGTGACCTCGTCGCCCGCGTCGTCGTGGAGGGTGAAGTCGGGGGCGGGATCGCCGGGGGACAGGCGGACGGGTGGGGTCATCGGGGTCGGCTCCTACGGCGGGAGGGGAGTTATTGCGCATTGTTTGCAATAACGTAGAGTCGGCACGGAGTGCCCGACCAATCTACCGACGCGAGGAGGTCCGCCGTGCACGTGCCCGACGGCTTCCTCGACGCCCCGACCTCGGTGGCGACCGCGGCGGTCGCGGCCACGGGCGTGGCCGTCGCGCTGCGGGGTGCGCGTCGCGAGCTCGACGACCGCACCGCCCCGATGGCCGGCCTGGTCGCCGCCTTCGTCTTCGCGGCTCAGATGGTGAACTTCCCCGTCGGGGCAGGCACCAGCGGACACCTGGTCGGCGGCGCGCTGGCGGCGGTCCTGGTCGGCCCGTGGACCGCGGTGCTGAGCCTCACCGTGGTGCTGCTCGTGCAGGGACTGCTGATGGCCGACGGAGGCATCACCGCGCTCGGCACCAACATCACGCTGATGGGGCTGGTCGCCGTCGGCACCGGCTGGCTGGCCTTCCTCCTGGCTCGCGCCGTGCTTCCCTCCCGTCCCGCCGCCGTGGCTCCGGCCGCGGCACTCGGCGCGTTCCTCAGCGTGCCCGTGGCGGCCGCCGCCTTCGCCGGGCTGTTCGCGGTCGGCGGCACCGCGCCCGTCTCCGGGTCGGCCGTGCTCGCTGCGATGGTGTCGTGGCACCTCGTCATCGGCCTCGGTGAGGCCGCCATCACCGCCCTCGTCGTGGCCGGCGTGGTCCGGGTCAGGCCCGACCTGGTCCACGGCGCCCGCCCGCTGGTGACGCAGCGTCGGCTCGAGGTCCGCGGGCGGTCAGCCCGATGACGAGCCGTCGCTGGTGGGCGGTCGGCCTGTTGGTGGCGCTGCTGCTGGCCGGAGTCGGCAGCTCCTACGCCAGCAGCCACCCCGACGGCCTCGAGCACGTCGCGTCGACCCTCGGCTTCGGCGACGCCGAGCGGCCCTCGGCCATCTCAGACAGCCCGCTGGCCGACTACGAGACGACCGGCGTCTCCGATGCCCGGGTGAGCGGTGGCCTCGCCGGCGTGGTCGGCACCGTCGTCGTGCTCGCGCTCGGCGGCGGACTGTTCTGGCTGGTCCGCTCGCGGCCGAGGCAGCAGGACTAGCCGTGGGCGCCGGCCACGGGCACCGCCTGCACTACCACGGGCACAGCCCGCTGCACCGCGCGCCGGCGCACCTCAAGGTGGCCGGGCTGCTGGTCTTCATGGTCGTGGTCGTGGCCACCCCGCGGACGGCGTACCCCGTCTTCGCCGGGTACGCCCTCGTGCTGCTGTCGCTGGTCGCGGTCTCGCGGGTGCCCCCGCTCTACCTCGTCAAGCGGATGGTCGTCGAGGTGCCCTTCGCGCTGTTCGCGGTGATGGTGCCGTTCGTGGCCACCGGTCCGCGGGTCGAGGTCCTCGGGATCACGGTCTCCGAGCCCGGCCTGGTCGCGGCCGGTGCGCTGCTGGCCAAAGCGACGTTGGGGGTGCTGGCCTCCCTGCTGCTGGCCGCCACCACCGAGGCCGACCAGCTGCTCCGGGGACTGCAGCGGCTGCGCCTGCCCCACCAGCTGGTGCAGATCATGGGCTTCATGGTGCGCTACCTCGACGTCGTGACCGGCGAGCTCGGCCGTACCCTGACCGCGATGCGGTCGCGCGGGGTCGACCCGCGGTCGCCGCGGCACTGGCCGGCGCTCGGCCGGGCGCTGGGCTCGCTGTTCATCCGCTCCTACGAGCGGGGTGAGCGGGTCCACCTGGCGATGCTCTCGCGCGGCTACACCGGCCGGCTGCCCGACCTCGGCCGACCGGCGCACCATCGCGAGCCGGGGCCGGACGCCGCGGAGGGGGTGGGTCGGTGACCCCCGTCCTCGACGTGCACGGCCTCGCCTACGCCTACCCCGACGGGTTCCAGGCCCTCTTCGGCGTCGACCTCCACGTCCACCGGGGAGAGCGGGTCGCCCTGCTCGGCCCCAACGGCGCCGGCAAGACCACGCTGGTGCTCCACCTCAACGGCATCCTGGCCGCCGGTGCCGGGTCGGTCTCCGTGAGCGGTCTTCCCGTCGAGAAGCAGCACCTGCAGGAGATTCGTCGTCGGGTCGGCATCGTCTTCCAGGACCCCGACGACCAGCTCTTCCTGGGCAGTGTCCGCCAGGACGTGGCCTTCGGCCCGGCCAACCTGGGCCTGCGCGGTGCCGAGCTGGAGCGCCGGGTGATGACGGCTCTGGAGCAGGTCGGCATGGCGGAGTACGCCGACCGGCCCCCGCACCACCTGTCGTTCGGGCAGCGCCGTCGCGTCGCCGTGGCGACCGTGCTGGCGATGGAGCCGGAGATCCTGGTGCTCGACGAGCCGTCGTCGAACCTCGACCCCGCCTCGCGGCGCGAGCTCGCCGACATCCTGCGCTCCCTCGACGTGACGGTGCTGATGGTCACTCACGACCTGCCCTACGCGCTGGAGCTCTGCCCGCGGTCGGTGGTCCTCTCCGACGGGACGATCGTGGCGGACGGGCTCACGCTCGACGTCCTGACCGACGCCGAGCTGATGGCTGCCCATAGGTTGGAGATGCCCTTCGGCTTCGACCCGCGCACGGTTGGTAGCCTTCCCTCGTGACCACGGATCCCTCCACGCTCGAGTCCGACGTCGAGGCGACTCGCGAGCGCCTGGCCTCCACCATCGACCAGCTCGTCTACCGCGCGAGTCCCAAGACCATCGTCGGGCGGCAGGTGGCATCCACGAAGGCCCACTTCGTCGACGCCGAGACCGGCGCGCCCCGCACCGACAACATCCTCAAGGTGGTCGGTGGCGTGGTCGGGGTCGTGGTCGCCTTCGCCGTGATCCGCAAGCTCGTCCGGTGACGCTGGCGCCGCCCGTCGGCGTCGCCGCACCCGACCACCACTCCAGGACCAGCGTGGCCGACAAGACTCCGATCAAGATGATGTACGACCGTCTCCTGGTCGAGCTCGACCAGGAGACCGGCGAGCGGCGCTCCTCCGGCGGCATCGTCATCCCCGCCACCGCCGCGATGGGGGCCCGCCGGCTCGCGTGGTCGAGGGTGGTGGCCGTCGGCCCCAACGCACGGTCCGTGGAGTCCGGCGACCGGGTGCTGTTCGACCCCGACGACAAGGCCGAGGTCGAGGTCAACGGCGAGATCTACGTCGTGCTGCGCGAGCGCGACATCCACGCCGTGGCCGCCGATCGGCTCGGCGACTCGGCCACAGGTCTCTACCTCTGAGCCCGACGACAGCGGTCGGCTAGGGCTTGGCCTTCCAGAGCCACTGCCTGGTGCCCTCGGCGCCGAAGACCAGCGCGCCGCCGCGGGTGAACATGCCGGCCTCGCCGAACGTGTGCTCCTTCGGCAGCGGGACGACCGTCGGTGAGCTGTCGGAGATGGAGGTGTAGACGAACGCCCGGCGGTAGCCCCGGAGGACGAAGTGGCCGCCGCCACGCGAGAAGTCCGCGCCACTGAGCCCGGTGTTGGCGTCGGCCACCTTGGTCAGCTTGTTGTCCCGGTCGGCATCGAGGACCTTGGGCGCGCGGTAGATGGCCCCGGCCGACTTCGACTTGGTGACGATGTAGAGGCGGCCGCTTCGCGGGCGGATCATCATCGCCTCGGCGTTGTGGCTGCCGTCGGGGTAGGTCAGCGTGTAGGACGCGTGCCCCAGCTTGCGGCTCGACAGCTTGCGCGGCTCCTTGACCCGGACGACGTTGACCTCGTCGCGGTTGCCGCCGATGTCGCCGAACCACAGTGTGTGGCCGGGCCCGGCCGCCATGTCCTCCCAGTCCTTCGCGGGAGCCTTCGGCACGTCGAAGACGGCGCGCAGCTTGCACCCGGTGCCGATCGCGAAGAACTGGGGGCCGCCGCCGGAGTCGTTGTGCGGCGAACATCACCGGCCGTGAGTACGTGCTGCGCGACATCCCGCTGTTCTCCTTGACGCGGGTGCTGCCCACCTTGCACAGCTTCTTCCACGAGTCCCAGCCGGGCGCCGCGGCGGAGGCGGGCACTGCCGCCATCAGGCCGCTGCCCACGAGGGCGAGGCAGGCGCTCACCAGGCCGAGGCGGCGCGTGAGCAGGGGTCGGTCGAGGGGCGTGGGCCGGGTGGGCACAGGTCTCTCCTGGGGGCTGCGGACGGAAGCGTCCACGGTAGCCGGGCCGGGCCCGGCAGTCGAACCCGCGCGCAGGGAGGGGGCCCCGGTGCCGCATACACCCCGACTGGACCACCGACAATAGCCCCAGGTTTTCATTGACAGGTCCGCGGGACGAGGAGGATAACTCAAGGGCTGGGGGGATGACCAAGGGGCCATCGTCAGGCGACGCCGATGTCAGGGGCAGGCGGGGCTCGCGCTACTCGGGAACAGCACGTGCAGGACTCATGCACTCGTGGGGGGGTCGTGAGCAGAGTATTGGTCGTCGACGACGAGAAGCGCGTCGTCGAGTTCATCAGGCGGTTCTTGGTGGCGGACGGGCACGAGGTTGCGACGGCCTACGACGGAGCCGAGGCGCTCGACGCGCTCGACCGGGGTCCGGACGTCGACCTGGTGCTGCTCGACCTGGCGATGCCGCGGCACCAACGGCATGGCGGTGCTCGGCGCGCTGGCCGAGCGCCCCGGCGCGCCGACGGTGATCGTGCTCTCAGCCGTCGAGGAGATCGGCGACGCGGGTGGCCGCGCTCGATCGGGGGGCGGCCGACTTCGTGAGCAAGCCGTTCCACGCCGCCGAGCTGATGGCGCGGGTGCGGCGCAACCTGCGCGACCGCGGTCCCGCGCGCCCGGCAGGAGCCGCCGGGGCGCTTCCTGGCGGCGGTGGGGTCTCCGTGGATCTGGACCGACGCCGGGCCCGGCACGCCGACGCGGACGTGGCGCTGAGCGAGCGCGAGCTCGGCCTGCTCTCCCACCTGATGCGCCGTCGCGGGTCGGTGTGCCGTCGCGACGAGCTGCTGCACGACGTCTGGGGACTCGACTTCGACCCGGGCAGCAACGTGGTCGACGTGTGCATGCGGCGGCTGCGCACCAAGCTCGGCGACCCGCCTATCGAGACCGTGCGCGGCCTCGGCTACTGCTTCGACGGGGACTGACGTGTCGCGGGTGAGCGCTGGGCGGCTACCCGCTCCTCGACCTCTGGCTGGACGTGCGGCTGCGTCCTCGAGACGGCGTCCATGATCATGGCTGTCCGGGTCAGGAGACGATCGCCTACCACCTGACCTGGATCGGGCTGGCGCTTGCCTACGACCGCGAGGTCTGGCCGTGTGCGCCCGACGGTCGATCGCCGTCGTCTCGTCCACCGTGGTCACCGGCGGCGGTCATGGTCATCCGGGCGTGGGAGGGCGTCGTGGCCAGTGGGAGGAGACCACCGAGATCCCGCTGATGACGACGTTGTTGCTGCTGGTGCTGTGGAACAGCCGGCGTCGGCAGCCGGGCGCATCGCGGCGCTGCGCGTGATCGCACGAGCGTGACCGCAGGCGCGCGGCGCTGCGGGTGCGGCTGAGTCGCCTGACGTCTCACGAGATGCGGACCCCGGCCACGATCGCGCAGGGCTTCACCGACCTGTTGCTCGCCCGCGAGACCGACGAGCAGCGCCGCCACGACCTCGAGGTCATCCACGCAGAGCTGCCAGCGGCTCGTGCGGGCCAGCGACCGGCTGGTGCGGATGATGCGGATGCCCGAGCAGGACCGACGTCGACGACGGTGTCCCTCTCCGAGCTCCTCGAGGAGACCGCCTCGCGGTGGCACGTCGTCGCCGACCGCGCAGTGGCTGGTCGAGGCCGACCCGGTGCGGATCACCTGCTCGCCCGACCGGGTCCGTGCCTGCCTCGACACCCTGATCGAGAACGCGGTGCGCTACACCAGCGACGACGACGTCGTCCGGGTGATCGGTCGCCGGACCGGTGACCTGCTGCTGATCGGGGTCGCGGACTCCGGTCGCGGCCTGGCGGCCGACACCGCGCAGGCGATCACCCTGACCCCCGACGACGCCGACTTCTACGACTTCGACGCCCGCCACGGCTCCGACGCCGCTCAGCCGGACCGGCCTCGGGCTCCACCTCGTGCGTGAGGCCGCGGCCGCGCGCGGGGGCAGGGTCGTGGCCGGCCGCTCCGCCGAGGGCGGGGCTCTGCTGCTGATGGTGGTCCCCGCGAGCGTGGCACGCGGCCCTGCGCCCTTCCCGGCCCGTCCCGCTGTCGACGCGCTCATCGACGGCTGACCGCTCCCACCGAAGCCCGGTCAACCGCGGTCGGCGAGGTCGGCGTGGCTCGATGATGACTTGATGACAACGGCATGACAGCGCCGTCACGAACGGGCGTCCGGACCTCTCCAGGCCGCATGTTGGGACGCGTCGAACTTTGTTCCCGAGAAGGGTGACGTCGATGCGTGATGGGGCAGGCATGGCGAAGGGCACGATCATGGTCACGGCCGCGCGGAGCGGACGAGGCCGACACCGGAGGCCGCTACGGTGGTCGGCGTCGGGCCTGCTGGCGCTGGCGCTGGCGCTGGCGACCTTGGCCGGGCTCCCGGTCACGGCAGCGCACGCGGCGCCGACCGACGTGCTCACCCTGGACGTGCAGAGCGCCCGCACCGAGCCTCGGGCGTTCGGTGGCGCCGGCGTCGACCGAGGGCGATCCGATCGACGGACTTCGAGTTCCTGATCAACGCCGACAACACCGGCGACACCTCGCAGCGCGCACGCGCACCGGCGTCTGCTCGCCGTCGTACGTGCCGCCCTCGGGCCCCGGGCTACCCGGAATCCTGCCCCTGGACCTCGATCAACGCCGCCGACGACGCCGCGCCCATCGTCGCCCAGGGCGACCAGAGCCGCTCTGGCCGGCGGTCTCGAACCTGCCCGACGGCGACTACCTGATCTCGGTGCTGGCCGACGGCTACAAGCTGGACGGCGCGCACTTCACGATGCCTGTTCGACGGCGACCGTCATCGTCGAGCTGCAGCCGCACCCGCTGCCCGACTCGACCGTGCGAGGGCAGGTCTTCGAGGACATGGCGCCCACCAACGGCGCCTACGACAACGGCGACCAGCCCGCTCGAGGGCTTCGATGGGCCACCTCAACGACCTGCTCGGCGAGGTCACCACCGACGTCTACGGCAACCCGCTGTGCACGACCTACGACGGTGAGGACCCGGTCTCGCACGAGATCCCGGCCAGCGCTCTGGACGCCGACATGCTGCCCGTGGTCGACGTCAAGGGCGGCGAGTGCCGCAGCGACGCCGACGGCGTGGTCACGTTCCCGCACATGGGCACCAACCGCTACACCCAGTTCGTCACCGCCGCCGGACGGCGAGCGGCTGGATCCAGACCACCACCCTCGAGGGCAACCACGACTGGGACACCTGGGTGATGGAGGGCTCGACCGGCTTCGACACCGAGTTCACGCTGGCCGGCGAGGCGGTGCCCACCCCGCTGTTCGGCTTCGCCAAGCCCACCAAGAACGGCCAGCCGCTCGACGCCGCCGCACGCGGCGCGATCAGCGGACGCGTGATGCGGACGCTGCACTACGTCCCCCCGAAGGGCGGCATCTACGACCTCTACAACGGCTTCACCGGCTCCAAGGTGGACCGCCGATCAAGGACGCCTGGCTCTCGCTCGACGACCTCCAGAACGGCGACCAGGCCGTGTGGGTCGGCCAGGCAGGCGCCGACGGCCGCTTCGACATCAGCGGACGTCCCCGCCGGCGACTACCTGCTGACCTGGTGGGACGAGGCGCAGAACCACCTGATCGCCCTGCCAGAACGTCACGGTCGGGGCAACGACGAGAGCGTCGAGCTCGGGCATGGTGCCGCTGAGCGGCTGGTGGACCGAGTACTCCGGCTACGTCTTCAACGACAAGAACCGCAACGGCGTGCGCAACGCCGGGCGAGAACGGCATCTCCGGCTTCGTGCTGACCATGCGCAAGCGGGACAACTCCCTGATGGACCGTGGCCAGACCACCGCCGTCACCGACGCCAACGGGCTTCTACACGCTTCGAGGCGGCCTACCCGCTCGGTGAGTTCGGCTTCACGGTGATGGAGGCCTACAGCGACTCGTTCTACACCACCGGGGTCACCTACCAGGCCGACAACCAGAACGACCCCACGACCATCAAGGGCGCCGGCGTCGACGTCAGCACCCTCAACATCATCGGCCTCGGCGGCACGATTCGACTGGGGCGTGCACTCCTACGACGCCAGTGGCGCCAACGGCATCGACCCGCAGAACGGCGGCATCGTCGGATCGATCAGCTACGACACCACCCGCAACGAGTTCGACCCGCAGTACGCCGCCGCGGAGGACTGGCAGCCGGGAGTCCCGGACGTCCCGGTCGAGCTCTACGCCACCGTCGACTGCGGCACCAACCCGGCGCCCCCTGCGACCTCGCGGGCGACTACGAGCTGACGACGGACGGCTCCTACGCCAAGGGCAGCCTGCTCAACAGCTACCTGTCGGAGAACTGGGAGAAGCCCACCGGCTGCACGGCCCGCGACCTCGACGGCAGTGCCGCTGGTGCACGGCGTCGACGAGGACCACCTCGCCCTCGAACCAGGAGACCGACGGCACGTGCATCCCGGCCTTCTCCCAGAGCATCCAGTTCGGCACCTACTCCACCGACGCAGGGCACCCCCGACGCCAACTTCGGCGCCACGGTCAACGGCAACTACGGCTTCGGTGACGGCTGCTTCAACGGCACGCTCGACGACACCGACCCGGCCAACCCGGTGTGCGCCGGCGGCGACTTCACGCCGCTCGGCTCCGCGGACTACCTGGTCGTCGCTCGAGATCCCCGAGGACGGCTACGGGACGCCGAACTACAAGGTGACCGCCGAGGAGGACATCAACGTCGCGAACGGCAACCAGATCGTGCCGCAGGTCCCGCCGCCGGCCGTGTGCGGGTGCGCTGCACACGGTCGACGTGGCCGACGACGGCACCGACGGCTACGACCCGGTGGTCGGTGACGGCGACAACGGTGCCGCTCGGAGTGACCGTGCCGGCATCGACACCCGTGACCAACGCACCGTTGGTCGACATGGGCGGCACGCCGTTCGAGGGCAGCCCCGAGCCGACCTGCGAGACCAAGCTGGTCCGGCTCAACAACGGCAAGTCGATCGTGCCGATGTTCCAGGTCTTCACCGACGTGCCGCTGCCCAGCCGGCTGCGCGGCCTGATCATCGACGACGTCAGCTTCTCCGCCAACCCCAAGCACACGGCCTACGGCGAGAAGGCCCGGCCGCCGTTCGTGCCGGTCGGCATCTACGACTTCACCAACCGACTGGTGACGACGGTGGAGTCGGACTACAACGGCTTCTACGACGTGCTGCTGCCCTCGACCGACCACATCAGCTGCCCGACACCGGCGGGCGTCTGCGCCGGCATGTACCGCTTCGTCGGCAACGACCCCGGGATCCCCGGACGACTGAACCCGAACTACAACCCGCGCTACCGCACGATCGGCACCGAGTTCGAGGCGCTGCCCGGAGTGACGATTCCGACCGACCTCGCCCCGACCCAGGTCGGCGTGATCATCGAGCGCCCGGCACCGGCCAGCAGACGCTCGGTCACCTGCCCGGTCGACCCGGTGGCGCCGCAGCTGCTCGCCGTGAATCGCCCCTATGTCAGGACCGGTCTGCGTTCGATCACCATCCAGGGCACCGGATTCGGGGCCACCCAGGGCTCGGGCGCGGTGACCCTCGACGGCACCGCGCTGCCGGTGAACTCGTGGAGCGACAACCCAGATCACGGTGACGGTGCCCAACAGACACCCAGGTGGGTCCGCGCTCAGCTGCAGATCCGCAGCGCCAACGGGACTGACGACCGTCAACGGGCTGACTGTCCACGTCCTCGGGGGGTCCTACAACCCGACCGTGCGTGAGGTCGGCCCGGGCAGGACCTACGCCACCATCCAGGCCGCCCTGGACGTCGCCTTGGCCAGCAACCCCGACGACCTCGTCGTCGTCTACCCGGCAACACCGCGCACCCAGCAGAACCCCCGCGGCGCCTACTACGAGAACCTGATCATGGCGTCGCCGGTGAAGCTGCAGGGCGTCGGCTCCGGCGGATTCCGTGGCTCACGAATTCGTGCCGGGCACCATCCTCGACGCCGGCGCCTTCGGCGGCGACACCCAGCTGGCCACCGACTGGTACACCAAGCTGGCAACGCTGACCTGGGACGGCAACCAGGACGTCAACGACGGCGCGGGCATCTACCTGCTGGCCTCGCAGAACAACGGCAACCAGCCGCGGTCGGGCGCGGCAGTTCGGCAGCGGGTTCCCGGCGACGATCGACGGCTTCGACCTGCGAGGCGGCAACCAGGCAGGGCTTCCCGGGCAACATCAGCGAGCTATCGGCGGTCGGCCGACCGGGCCTGCCGCCCAACATCCAGCACCCAGGGTGGCGCGATCTTCGCCAACTCCTACGTCCGCAACCTCCGGATCACGAACAACGTCGTGCAGAGCAACGGCGGCGCCTACGGCACGATCCGGATCGGCACCCCCGATCTGCCCGGGCAACCGGCGCGACCAGAACAACGAGAACGTCCGTGATCGCGAACAACCGGATCATCGCCAACGCCGGCACCAACCTGGCGGGTGCGGTCGGGCTGTTCGGCGGGTCGGACAACTACGAGGTCGCCGAACAACGACATCTGCGGCAACTTCTCGCTCGAGTACGGCGCGCGGCATCAGCGTCTACGGCCGCAGCCCCAACGGGCGGATCCACGACAACCGGATCTACTTCAACAACTCCAACGACGAGGGCGGCGGCATCATGGTCGCCGGCGCGCTCCCGGCCAACCCGAACGACGCTCTCGCCCGGGCACCGGCCGCGGTGGACATCTACGCCAACCAGATCCAGGGCAACCTGGCCAACGACGACGGTGGCGGCATCCGGTTCCTGATGGCGGGGAACGGACCAGATGAACGTCTACAACAACTTCATCGTCAACAACGTGTCGACCCACGAGGGCGCGGGCATCAGCCTCAACGACGCCACCAACGTGCGGATCCGTCACAACACGATCATGAAGAACATCACCACGGCCACCGCGGTCACCTCCAACGGTCAGCCGGCCCCGGCCGGGTTGTCGACGTCGGCCAACAGCGACCAGCTGCAGGCGACCCTGCCCGGCAATGCCGCCGACGTTCAGCGACCCGGTGCTGTTCAACAACATCTTCTGGGACAACCGGGCCGGCACCCGCGCCGGCGGCACGGTGACCGGCATCGGGCTGGCCAACGACGCCACGCCGATCGAGCGCTGGGACCTCGGGATGTTCGGAGACGCCCAGGTGCTGGCCCCGGTCAACTCGATCGTCCAGCAGAACCCGGCCCAGCACCCCTACACCACCTCGCCCACCAACAGCGCGGCCAACCCGCAGGTCATCTAGACCTACGACCTGTCGGTCTCGTTCGCGGCCTGGCGGCAGAACCCCGCCTTCGTCGACGCCACGTTGGTGGCGGTGGAAGCGCCCGGCAACCTGCTCGGCAACTACCACCTGGCGCCAGTGCCCGCCAGAGCCCCGCCTGCAACCGTGGTGCGGCCAACGTGAGCGGTGTGGCGGCACCCACGACCGACATCGACGGGGACTCTCGTCCGCTGATGGGTGGCTACGACGCCGGCGCCGACGAGTACAACCCGGTCGGCGGTCCCCCCGGCGGGGGCGGTCCTGGCGGTCCTGGCGGACCCGGCGGACCTCCGGTCGCACCGGCGCCGCTGCAGTTCCTCACGGGCCAGATCAGCGCGACGCTCGTCCCGCAGTCCGCCTCGACGACCAACCCCACCCTCACCAAGGCGCTGAAGAAGGCGCGGCGAGGGTTGCCGAAGAAGGCTCGCGTCGACGGCTTCTCGCTCAAGAACGGACGTTCGTTCTACGTGTCCTTCGCCAGGAACACCCGGGTCAAGGGACTCGGCGTCGTGCAGGACGAGGACGTCGTGTTCTTCAACGGTCGCCGTTGGTCGATGCGCTTCAACGGCACCGCCGCCGGACTCCGGAAGAACGGCGCCGACATCGACGCACTGCACGTGATGGGCAAGAACGTCTACTTCTCCACCAGGGGGAACGCGAAGGTGCCGCGGGTGCGGGGCAAGGCTGACGACGCCGATGTCTACCGCTGGAACGGCAAGCGGTTCAGCCGGGTCTGGGACGCCAGCAAGAACGGTGTTCCGCGGTCGGCGAACGTCGACGGTCTCCACCGCAGCACCGACACCCGGTGGTTCTTGTCCTTCGCGCTCCCGGAGACGTCCTCTCGGAGCGGCGTGGGCGAGGTCGAGGCCGAGGACGTGGTCTTCCGAGCCCCCGGCTCACTGGTCCCTCTACTACGACGGCTCGCAGTAATGCCGACGAACATGTCTGCGAAGGAACAGGTGACTGCAATGAACGCTTCGTCGCACGGGGCCTCGGCACAGCCGAGGATGAGCGGGCCGATGTGATGAGTCGTCGCGGACTCTTCCGCAGCGCGGGAGGGGTGGCCGCCCTCGGCGGCGTCGCCTGGGCGGGCAAGTACCTCCAGCCGGAGGCCTACTCCCTGGCCGAGTTCCCCGACCCGGACCTCTACCTGGGCGGTACGGACGGCTGGATGTACCTGCCCAGACACCGGCGATCGCGCCCTTCCACCCCGACGTGCTGGCGCCGGGCCTGTTGACGACCTACATCTTCGGGTTCCGCAACGTCACCGGGATGACGGACGTCCAGAAGCTGGGGCAGAAGAACAAGGCCCAGCACAGCGCGCCGCTGTTCTGGGTCGACCAGTACGACCCGGCCGCCCCGCGTGACTTCCGGGTGCAGCTCACCAACCTGGGCCTCGAGCTGCGGCCCGACCTGTTCGACGCCCACACCCTGCACTGGCACGGCTTCCGCAACGTGATCCCGTTCTTCGACGGCGAGCCGTCGGGGTCGGTCTCGGTGCCGAGCGGGCGCAACTTCACCTACGTCTACCGCCCCCGCGAACCAGGCACCTACATGTACCACTGCCACGTCGAGGACGTGGAGCACGTGCAGATGGGCATGACCGGCCTGGTGTTCGTCCGACCGATCCAGGACGGGCAGAACTTCGGCGGCTACACCAAGTTCATGTACAACGACGGCGACGGCTCGACCGGCTTCGACCGCGAGTTCTCCATGTTCCTCTCCGAGGTCTGGGCGGAGGCGCACTGGGCCGACGCCCACATCCAGCTGCCGGAGTGGAGCGACTATCGCGCCGACTTCAGCATGCTCAACGGTCGGGTCTACCCCGACACGATCGCGCCCAACGGATCGATCGACCCGTTCAACCCGATCTACGACGCCTCGGGCGACCTGATCGCTCCACCGGGCCGTCCCGAGCTGCAGTACCAGCCGCTGTCGTCGTTGGTGAACTGCAACTCCGGCGAACGGGTGGCGCTGCGATTCGCCAACCTGGGCTTCCGCGAGGTGGCGATGACCCTGGGCGGGCTCCGGATGCGGGTGCACGGCCGCGACGCCACCCACCTGCGGGGTCGCGACGGCACCGACGTCTCCTACGAGACCGAGACGCTCAACGTCGGACCGGGCGAGAGCTACGACGTCATCTTCACGGCGCCGGCCCACTCCGGCACCGGGGACTACGACACCTACCTGATCTACAACCGTGCCTACCAACGCGCGAACAACCTGGCGGGAGGCGGATTCGGCGGCGCCGCCACCGAGATCCGTGTCTATCCGTCCGGGGTCGCCGCCCAGCAGTACCCGAATGACTGGGGGATCTGAGATGAACCGCTCCGGCCGCGCTCTTGCGCTGACTCTCGACACTCGCCACAAGGTGCTGGCCATGGCCTGCTGCCTGTTGTTCGCACTCGCTCTGTCGGTGAACGTGCAGGTGCAACGCGCGGACTCCGCGCCACCGCCCAAGGTCGGCATCGTCTGCACCGAGGGCTCCGGCGGGGTCGCCGGGCAGCCGGTCTTCAACCTGACGACCCGCACCGGCTACATCAGCCTCCCCGACGGCAACACCGCCTTCATGTGGGGCTACTCCAGCGGTTTCGACGGGTTCCAGCACCCCGGACCCGTCCTGTGTGTCAACGAGGGGGACACCGTCACGGTGATCCTGCACAACACCCTCCCGGAGCAGGCCTCGGTCGCCTTCCCGGGCCAGGACGCCGTGCAGGCCGACGGAGTCCCCGCAGCGCCCGAGACCAACGGCTCCGGCCGGGTCACGTCGCTGACCACGTCCGCGGCAGCAGGCGGCGGCACCGTCACCTACAGCTTCGTCGCCGACCGCGCCGGCACGTTCCTCTACCAGTCGGGCACCGACCCCGAGACGCAGATCCGGATGGGTCTCTTCGGCGCGCTGATCGTGCGGCCGGCGCGGGCGGACCACGCGTACAACCGGGCGGACAGCCAGTTCACCCCGACCGAGGAGTTCATGGTGCTGCTGTCGGAGATCGACCCCTACCAGCACCAGGCGGTCGAAGCCGGCAAGACCTTCAACATGAACAACTACCACCCGCGCTACTGGCTGATCAACGGCCGCGGCTTCCCCGACAGCATCGCCGACAACGGCGCTGACTGGCTGCCCGACGCAGCCCTACGGAGCGCTGGCGCAGGTCCACGAGTTCAACAACACCGACCACCCGCAGCCCGGCCTCGCCCGCTATCTCAACGTGGGCACCGAGGACTACCCGTTCCACCCGCACGGCAACAACGGCCGGGTGATCGGGCGCGACGGCAACCCGCTCGAGGGCACGGGCGGTGAGGATCTGTCGTTCGAGAAGTTCTCGATCAACATCGGCCCCGGGCAGACCTGGGACGTGCTGTTCAAGTGGTACGACGCCGAGGACTACGACCCGGTCGGCAACCCGGTCCCGGTGACCGTGCCCGGCCTGGCCAACTCGGTGATCGGCACCTTCTACAGCGGCAGCCCGTACCTGGGAAAGCAGGAGACGCTCCCAGCAGGAACGCCGACCCTCAACCAGTGCGGCGAGTTCTACATCATCTCGCACAACCACGCGCTGCATCAGATCACTTCGTGGGGAACCAACATGACCGGACCCATCACGTACATGCGGATCGATCCGCCCCAACCCAACAACTGCGGATGAGGGGATGACGACGATGCGTACGATCCACGCGATTCGCCCGGACGTCTCGATGCGGGCTGCGCTGCGGGCGACGAAGCGACTGATCCTGGCCGGCGTGTCCGGCCTCGGACTGGCCCTGCTGGTGCTGCTGGCCGGTCCGGCCTCCCCGGCGTCTGCCGCGACCGTGACGGTCGACCTGTACGTCGTCGCCGGAACCACCACGCTCCCGGGCGGTCAGGTGGTCCCGGTGCTCGGCTACTCCACCACCAACGCGGCGGTGGACCGGCCGGGTGGACCGGTGATCGTCGGCCACGGAGGCGACACGGTCGAGGTCACGGTGCACAACGAGCTGTCGACGGCGACGGCGCTGCTCTTCCAAGGGCAGCAGATGCCTCCCGACCTCACCGGGATCGCGCCCGGTGCCACGAAGACCTACAGCTTCGTGGCCGACCAGGCGGGCACCTTCCTCTACGAGTCGGGCCTGGTCCCCAACACGCAGTACCAGACCGCCATGGGGTTGCACGGCGCCCTGGTGGTCCGTCCGGCGACCGCCGGGCAGGCCTATGCCGACGCAGCGACCGCCTTCGACACCGAGGCCGTGCTGGTGATGAGCGAGATCGACCCGGCGCTCAACAACGCGGCCAACCCGACGACGTTCGACATGCGCAAGTTCGCGCCGCGCTACACCATGCTCAACGGGCTGGCCTACCCCGACACCGCGGCGATCACCGCGGCCGGGGGCGACACCGTGCTCCTGCGCTACGTCAACGCCGGGGTCCAGTATCACTCGATGGGCGTCCTCGGGACCACGCAGACCGTGATCGGTCTCGACGGCAGCGCCCTGGGCCACCCGGCACGCTACGCCGCGGAGACCATCGGCCCCGGCCAGACCGCCGACGCGCTGGTCATCGCCCCGGCCGCCACCGAGGGGGACCAGGCGCTGTCGGTCTTCGACGCGAGCATGTCGTGCTGCACAACAGCAACACGGCTGGCCTCGGTGGCATGTACACCTCCATCGCCGTCGCTGGAACCCCGCCGACAGGCGACGAGGTCGGCCCGGTGACCAGCGGCCACGCGTGGGGAGTCGCCCCGGCCGAGCTGCTGGTCGCGCGGTGGCTCGACCTCGCTGCGCTGCTCGTCGCCGTGGGCGCGGTGGCCGTCGGCGGGCGGGTGCTCGCCGCGGCCGGGCCCGGAGGAACGGGGGTCCGCCGCCGGGCGCGGCGGTACGCCGCCACCGCCGCGATGCTCGGCTGCTACAGCGGTGTGCTGACCGCGTTCCTCCGCACCCGCGCGGCCGGTGCGCCCCTCCAGACCTGGGTCGAGCGACCTGGCTGACCCTCGGCTCGTCGTCGTGGGGCAACCTGTGGCTGGCCCGGGAGATGGCCCTCGTCATCGCCGCCGTGGCGCTGTGGCGCTGGCGGCGCGACGGTGCCGAGCGACACCGTCGGGTGGCGGCCGTCGCCCTGGTGCTGGCGGTGCTCGCCGAGGCCTTCGCGGGCCACGCCTCCGGGCTCCCCGAGCGGTCGATCTTGGCAGCCCTGATGAGCGCCGGGCACGTCCTCGCGGCCGGGGTCTGGGTCGGCGGCCTGGCCGTGCTGGCCCTGACCGTGCTCCGCACCCTGCGCCGGGGCCCCGGCGCGGCGCGTCCGACGCGGGGGTCTGGCGGGCCTACAGCCCGCGGGCGGCGCTGGCCTCCGGGGTGCTGCTGGCCACCGGCGTCTACGAGGCCGGGCGGCACGTCCCCACCACCGCGAGTCTGACGAGCACGCTCTACGGCCAGGCGGTCCTCGTCAAGACGCTGCTGCTCGTGGGCGCACTGGCGCTCGCCGGCCTCAACACCCTGTTGGTCAACCCCGGTCTGGTCTCGCGCTGGCCCGGTCTGCGGGCAAGGTTACCCGGGGCGACGACGTTCGCCGCGTCTTCCTGCGCGCCGTGACGATCGAAGCGGTCGTGCTCGGGATGGCGGTCCTCGCCGCAGGGGTGCTGACGTCGGTGCCGACCTCGCGCGAGGTCGCCGTCGCGACGCGTCCCGCCGTGCCACACGTCGAGAACGCCGACGGAATGTTCGTCACGGTCGAAGCGGTGCCCGACGGCCCTGCCCAGCGGAGGATCGTGGTCCGCGCCGTCCCGACGGTGCTCCCCGAGCGGGCTCCGGTCACCGGGGTCGAGGCCGACGTGGTCGCGCCGGGCGGTCGGCTCGAGAGCATCGCGCTCGAGCCCGTCGACGAGAGGCGCTTCGAGGGCTCGCTGCCCACCGAGTCCGCCGGCACGTGGTCGACCACGTTGCGGCTGCACCGCCAGGCACATCCGGACACGGTCGTGTCCACCACCTGGGAGCAGTCGGCCAACGCCGACCAGCTGTCGTCGACCCTGCGCACCGTCACCGGGCTGGCGGCGCTGCTGATCCTGCTCGCCCTCGCGGTGGGCGTGCTCCTCCTCGGACGTCGCAGGACACCACCCAGTGACCCGTCCCAGACCCCACCCCACGCTAGAGCGGAGTCCGTCGTGAGACGGCTCCGGGCGGGTTGGGTCGCTGGGACGCTCGTCGTACCGCTGGTGTTCTGCGTCACGGTGCCGGGGTCGTCAGCGGGAATCCCCCCTCCTCCGCTGCGGCCCCGGCGCCCACCTGGGAGTCGATCGTGGTGACGCTCAGCGACGGCACCGGGCTCGGCCGGGTCTCGGCGCCGAGTCGTGGGAGGACGCCGGCGACGTCAAGAAGCGCCTGCGCGCCCACGCGACATCGTCGCAACGCGCCCTGCTCGCCGGATAGCCGGCTGGCGTCGGCAGGGCCTCGTGGCCGACGTGCGGTCGCTGTGGATCTCCAACTCCGTCGCCCTCACCGCTCCGCCCGACGTCGTCGCGCGCATCGCCGCGCGCGCGGACGTCGCGTCGGTGCGCCCCGACGCGCTGGTCGTCACCCCGGCTGCGGACCCGACGGCCAACCAGGTCGCCATCGGCAGTCCTGCCGTCTGGGCAGCGGGCGAGACCGGGCACGGCGTCGTCGTCGCCGGCCTCGACAGCGGCGTCGACGTGTCTAATCCGGACCTCGCCGGCCGCTGGCGCGGCGGCTCGAACAGCTGGTTCGACCCCTACGGGCAGCACGCGCGACGCCGTCCGACGTGTCGGGGCACGGCACCGGCGTCATGGGGTCCGCGACGGCGGCGGCGACGCCGGGCAGCTAGGTCGGACCAGCACCCGGAGCGACCTGGATCGCCGCGCGAGTCTTCGACGACGCGAGCGGCGCGACGCCGAGCGGCCTCCACGCAGCGTTCCAGTGGGTGCTGGATCCCGACGGCGACCTCCGGATCCCGACGGCGATCCGGCCACCGACGACGCCCCCGACGTCGTCAACGCCTCCTGGGTGCTCGGGTCGGGGCCGTCCTGCAACCTGGCGCTGCAGCCGGACGTGCAGGCCCTGCGCGCTGCCGGCATCCTGCCGGTCTTCGCCGCCGGCAACTTCGGTTCCGGGGCCTCCAGCAGCGCCAGCCCCGCGAACTACCCGGAGTCCTACTCGGTCGGCGCGGTCGGCAGCACCGACCTGGTCCGCTCCGACAGCAGTCGCGGTCCGAGCGGGTGCGGGGGCCGGACCCGCGTCTTCCCGGACCTGGTGGCGCCCGGCACCGGCGTGCTGACCCTGGACCGGTACGGCCTCACGCAGATGTCCAACGGGACGTCGATCGCGGCACCGCACGTGGCCGGCGCCCTCGCGCTGCTGCTGGGGGCGGATCCGGACCTGACCCCCGACCTGCAGGCCGCGCTGCTCACCGGGACCGCGGTCGATCTCGGCGCCGCGGGGGCCGACGACACCTACGGCTCCGGCCGGCTGGATGTCGCGGCGGCCTACGCCGCCGTGCCGCAGCCGAGCCCCGACTACGTCCTCGAGGTCAGTCCTGCCTCGGCCACGGTGGCGGCAGCAGGCTCGGTGACCTTCCAGGTGACCGCGAGCCCGGTCGACGGGTTCTCCGGCGACATCGACGTGTCGGTCGCCGGCCTGCCGTCGGGGGAGGGCACCGCAGTGGTGTCGCCGCGCACGATCACCGGAGGCGCCGGGACCGCATCCCTCACCGTGGCCGCGGACGGCGCTGCATCCGGCGGTGTCTTCGCGCTCACGGTGAGCGCTGCCTCGGGTGACCTGCTCCACGAGGCGGCGGTATCGGTCCTCATCGAGGCTGCTCCGCCGCCACCCGCAGACCAGCTGCTGTTCTCCACCTACGCGACCGTGACCGTCCCCGGCCTGGGCGACGCCGACGACGCCGACGTCTACGGCTTCGACGGCTCGACCTTCCGCGCCCGCTTCGACGCGACGGCCGCCGGGCTGCCCGCGGGTGCGAACATCGACGGCCTCTCCGTCGTCGGCCCGGGCCACTTCTTCGTCTCCTTCGCCGGCAACGTGGTGCTCCCCGGGCTGGGCAAGGTCCAGGACGAGGACGTCGTCGAGCTCAGCGACGGAGTGTGGAGGATCTTCTTCGACGGCACCGCGCTCGGACTCACGTCCGGCGGGGCCGACCTCGACGCCATCTCGGTCCGAGGCGACACGCTCTACTTCTCGACACGCGGAAAGGTGACGGTGCCGGGGGTCTACGGCACACCCGACGACGCCGACGTCTACTCGTGGAACGGCATCTTCTTCGCCCGGGAGTGGCAGGCGGCCGCCCACGGCGTCCCGTCGGCGGCCAACCTCGACGGGCTCGTCTGGTCCGACCCGACGTCCCTGGCCGTCTCCTTCGCCACGAGGAACGTCCGCCTGCCAGGGCTCGGCAAGGTGCAGGACGAGGACGTCGTCGCGTTCGTGGGATCCTCGTGGTCGATGGTGTTCGACGGTGGGGCCCACGGCTTGGACGCATCCGACGGCCTGGACATCGACGCCTTCGACCTGGGGTGACGTAGTGCGCCGGTCTAGACGGCTCAGTTAAGACACGGTCATATGGATTTGTTCGGCGCGGAGGCGGGCTGAGGCTGGGAGCAGCTTGTTCAGCCAATCTCGGGAGTGTGAACATGTCCAGCTTTGCCATTGCCAGGGCCATCGTCGTGACCGCCGCCGCGGCCGTCGCCGTCACCGGCGTCCAGCCAGCCGGAGCGTCTGCCCCGTCGCGGGTCGCGAACGTCGAGCGGACCGCCTATGCCATGTCCGCCGGCGGCTTCGGGGCACGTCTCAGCGGGGGCGAGGTGCCCGTCTCGTCCGGAGGTCTGGCCCACGACGCCATCGGCTGCACCAACAAGGCCGGCCTCGCGCACGGCAACCATGTCGAGTCCGTCGACCTCGCCGGCCTCGGCACCGCCAGCGGGGTGAGCACCCGGGTCTCCACCGCCCGCGCCGGATCTCGCACGACGGTGGTGTCGAGCCACTCCGTGGCCGAGATCAGCCTCGCCGACACTGCCTTGGGGACGGTGTCGATCAAGGGAGTCACGTCGACAGCCCGCGCCTGGCACGGCCGGGCGGGGTTCGGCAGCGACGCCAAGACCACCGTCAGCTCCGTCACCCTGACCCCCGTGTCGGGGTCGCCGGTCGCGCTCGAGGTCCCCACGCCCGGACATCCGCTGACCGTGCCGGGCTTGCTGACGCTGAGCGTGGGCAAGGATCTCGACGGGGCCGGCGGACGCGGCGCCTGGGCTCGGTCGCACGGACTGGTGCTCAGCGTCCCCGGCCAGGACACCGAGGCCCGGCTCGCTCGTTCGAAGGCGGCGATCGGCGGCGGCGTCAAGGCCGGTCTCTTCCGCGGATCGTCGTACGCCGTCGATGCGCAGGCGCTGTCCGGGACGAGCGACACGCGACGTCAGCCGCTGACGCTGATGCCCTGCCAGGGCACCCACGGTGTGATCCGCAGCAAGTCCGTCGCGGTCGTGGACCTGGGCCGCTCCATCCTGGTCAAGGAGCTCTCCAGCCGGCAGGTGGCCGACCAGAGCGACACCGCCGCCTGGGGACGGAAGCGGTCGTCTGTGGCGAGGGTCGAGGTCGCCGAGGGCGCCGTCGTGGTCTCCGACATCGTGGCCCAGGCGCGCGTCGTGCGAGGCAAGCACGGAGTGACCCGCAGTGCCCGCGGCACGGGGATCGGCCAGATCCTGGTGGCCGGTCGCGAGGTCGCCATGCCCGAGTCGGGTGTGCTCACGGTGCCCGGGCTGGTCAGGCTCGAGACGAAGGTCGTGTCCCGCAAGAGCAACGGGATCTCCGTCGTCGGGCTGAGGCTCACCCTGCTGGACGGATCGGGAGCCGTGGTCGACCTGGCGCGGGCGAGCCTCCAGGTCTCCTCGAGCGGACGCTGAGCCCCACCCCCGGCGACGCACCTCCGCGAGACGACTCGAGCCCGGTCCCCAGGGGGGCCGGGCTCGATCACGATCCTGACGAGCAGGTCGTACGCCATCAGGGACTCGAACCCCGAACCCGCTGATTAAGAGTCAGCTGCTCTGCCAATTGAGCTAATGGCGCCCGCCGGAGAGGCCTCCGGAGCGACGACAAGACTAGCAGCGGGCGGCGGGCGGAGCGAAATCGCAGGCCGGCGGCCGGCGCCGCCTCGACGGGCCGCAATACTGCTTCCGGGAGGAATATTCAAGTTTCAACTACAGTTGTCCTTGTCAGCCACCCGTGGCCGACCCCGAGGAGGACAAGATGCCCGCGATCACCGCCGACGACCTGACCACGCTTCCCCGCGTGCGCCAGCCCGGACTGGGGGATCAGCCGCGTCCCGTGTGGCAGGTGAGCACGGCCCCGGCCGGCTTCGAGGGGGAGGGCTTCCCGGTGCGCCGGGCGTTCGCGGGCATCGACCTGGCGCGCCTCGACCCGTTCATCATGATGGACCAGATGGGCGAGGTGGAGTACGCCCCCGGGGAGCCCAAGGGCACACCGTGGCACCCGCACCGCGGCTTCGAGACCGTCACGTACATCATCGACGGCGTCTTCGACCACCAGGACTCCCACGGCGGCGGCGGCACGCATCACCAACGGCGACACCCAGTGGATGACCGCCGGCGCCGGCATCCTGCACATCGAGACCCCACCCGAGTGGCTGGTGCAGCAGCGGCGGGCTCTTCCACGGCATCCAGCTCTGGGTCAACCTGCCGCGCGACGCCAAGATGAGCGACCCGCGCTACCAGGACCTCCGCTCCGGCGAGGTCACCCTCGTCACGTCTCCCGACGGCGGCGCGCTGGTGCGGGTGATCGCCGGTGAGGTCGACGGCCACGCCGGCCCCGGAGCGACGTACACCCCCATGACGCTGGTGCACGCCACGCTCGAGCCCGGGGCACGCCTGGAGCTCCCGTGGAACCCGGAGTTCAACGCGCTGGTCTACGTGCTCAACGGCGACGGCACCGTCGGCACCGACGCCCAGCCGGTGCACCGCGGTCAGGCCGTGCTCTTCGGCAATGGCGACTTCCTGACGGTGTCCGCGGCCGACAAGCAGGAGAGCAGGTCGCCCCAGCTCGACCTGATCCTGGTCGGCGGACGCCCGATCCGCGAGCCGCTGGCCTGGGCCGGGCCGTTCGTGATGAACACCAAGGCGGAGGTCCTGCAGGCCTATGAGGACTTCCAGCGCGGCAGCTTCGGCAACATCCCGGCCTAGGGTGCGGCGGCCCTGTTGACTAGTCCACGGTGGCCATCACCCGAAAGGACTAGTGACGCCACCGGGTGAACCGGGATACAGTCCGTCCGCATTGGTCATGGGGGCCAAGCGGACAGTCTCTGTCCATGGCAGATGTGGGGTCTTGCCAATGGGTGCGTTCACGCGTTCCGTCATGTCTGTTCCGGCCTCTGGCCCGGTCGCTCGAGCGCGTCGTCTCCGACGTACGCTCGTCGTCGCGATGGTGGGACTGCTCCCCGTCGCGGGCCTCGCCCTGGTCACCGCGGCGCCGGCGTCTGCGGCGCCAGGAGTGCTGTCGTACGTCGGCTCCGACAGCACCGCCGGGGGGAGCCGGTCCAACCACCGGGTCACCATCCCGAACGCCGTCCAACCCGGGGACGCGCTGGTCCTGTCGATGACGACGAACAACAGCACCAAGCCACTGAACAACAACATCGCGGGCTGGACGCTGCTCGAGAGCGCCAACGGGACCGGGATCCGGGGCCGGGCGTGGACCCGCACGGCGACCGCCGCCGACGCCGGCAGCCAGGTCACGGTGACGACCACGGGCGGGATGAAGTCGGTGCTCAGCGTGCTGGCCTACCGGTCCTCGGTGGGGACGGCGTCGGCCACCGCGTCGGCGAGCAGCGTGTCCACCACCCGGTCGAGCAGCTTCACGACGCCGAGTGTCGCCGTCGCCGAGCCCGGCTCCTGGCTGGTCAGCGGCTGGAGCGAGAAGTCCCGCAACGCGGTCACCTGGACGACGCCCGGTTCGGTGACCTCGCGCGTCTCGAACGCCAACCCCGGCTCCGGCAAGGTCAGCGCCGTCATCGGCGACTCCAACGCCGCTGTGGCCACCGGCTCGGCGGCCGGTCGCACGGCCACGACCAGCGTCTCCACCGCCCGCACCGCGCTCCTCTCGGTCGTGGTCAGCCCGGGCGACGACACCGTCGGTCCGCCCAACCAGGCGCCGACCGCGAGCTTCACCTCGAGCTGCGCCTCGCTGTCCTGCGCTTTCGACGCCTCCGCGTCGGAGGACCCGGACGGCGACCCGCTGACCTACTCCTGGACCTTCGGTGACGGCTCGAACGGCAACGGTGTGTCCCCGACCCACGGCTACGCCTCGCCCGCGACCCGCACGGTGACGCTCACGGTGAGCGACGGCAGCCTGAGCGACTCGACCTCGGCCCAGGTCACCTCGACGGCGGGCGCGCCGGTGCCCGGACACACGCGCGTGGCGCCCGACACCGTGTCGACCGACATGCCGAAGATCACCACCGGCGAGATCGAGGACCTCGAGTCCATCGGCAACCGGGTCTTCGTCGTCGGCGGCTTCACCTCGATCCAGAACCAGGCGGCCGGCAACACCACGACGTACAACCAGCGCTTCGTGGCCTCCTTCAACCTGACCACGGGACTCGTCGACGCCAACTTCCGTCCCACGTTCGACGGCAGCGTCCAGGACATCGAGGCGAGCCCCGACGGCACCCGGGTCTACGTCGCCGGCACCTTCAACACCGTCAACGGGGTGACCAAGCGGAAGTTCGCGGCGCTCAACGCCACGACCGGCGCCACCATCACGAGCTGGACGGCCAACGGCAACAGCGCGGGCACCGAGCTCGAGGTCTCGCCCACGACGGTCTACCTCGGCGGCAAGTTCACCAAGATCAACAACCAGGACCACCGCGGTCTGGCGGCGGTCAGCGCGGCCTCGGGCGCCCTGATCGGCAGCAGCGGCGCGAACCCCGGCGGCACCTGGAACAACGACATCTCCGGCGGGATCGGGCCCAACGGCTCGCTCAACGTGCAGGAGATGGTGCTCACCCACGACTACTCGAAGTTGATGGTGGTCCACACGGGCCGCCAGATCGCCGGTGAGAACCGCTACGGCATCGGCATGATCGACACCGTCTCCGGCGAGCTGCTGCCCTGGCGCACCCGGCTGTGGGAGGACAACCTGCGGCTACGTCGGCGGACGTCCAGCGGATCTACGGCGGAGCCATCTCGCCCGACGACTCCTACCTGGTCGTCACCAGCGGGTCCGGCGGCGACCGGCCCGCCGATCAACGACACCGCGGTGGCGCTGCCGATCGACGGCGGGGACTTCGTCGAGCCGCTGTGGATCTCCCGCGCCTTCGACAGCATCTACTCGGTCGCGATCTCCGAGGAGGCCGTCTACATGGGCGGTCACTTCGCCTTCGTCGAGTCCCAGACCGCAGACGACCCGTGGCCGGGCCTGGACAACGTCGGCTACGGCACCGGACAGGGCCTGTCCGGCTATGCGCTGGGCGACCAGGTCGTCCGCCGCGACCAGGTCGGCGGCTCTCGACCCGACGTACGGCAAGGCGCTGGAGTGGAACCCCGGCTCCAACGCGTTCGAGGGCAACAAGGCGATGCTCGTGCACCCGCTCGGTGTGATCACCGGCGGTGACGGCAACACCCAGGGCGGCCGCAACGGCGGCCGGATCGCGGTCTACCTGTTCTCCTCCGACCCGCCGTCCGGGAGCCAACGAGACCACGATCACCGAGCCGATCGAGGGCCGGGTCGAGCCCGGCGCCGAGGAGTTCGTGGCCACCGGCACGGCCACCGCGGCGAGCGGCGTCCAGCGGGTCCAGGTCGAGATCCGCGACCGTGACTCCGGGCAGTACCTCCAGGACGACCTGACCAGCTGGGGTGCTGCCAACACCATCAACGCCGACCTGGCCGACCCCGGCGCCACGAGCACCACGTGGTCGTTGCCGCTGACCATCGTGGAGAACCGCAGCATGTTCATCATGGCCCGCACGGTCGCGGTCAACGGGAGCCAGGACCCGTCCAAGGCGCAGAACAAGTTCGAGACGTTCTCGCGTGCTCGACGCCGCACCCCGCGCGTCGATCACCGGACCGTCCGGCATTCTCCCGTCGCGGACGTTCATCGTCACCGGCACGGCCACCGACGACGTCGGGGTGCGATCGATCAGCTACACGATCAAGGACGAGAACAACAAGAGCATCTTCCTCCAGAACGACGGCTCGGCCTCGGCCAACTTCAACTCGTTCACCATCCAGCCCGACGTGGTCGACGCGACCAGCACGACCTGGTCGACCGAGGTCACCGTGCCCTACGAGGGCCGGTGGCGGATCACGGTGACCCCGCGCGACACCGCGGGCCAGTCGTCGCTGGACGAGTTCGTCCGCACCTGGACGGTCAGCTCGACCGGCATCGCACCCTCGGTGACGATCGAGCAGCCGGCCGCGATGGTCCCGCCGTCGAGCACGCCGACGGTCATCGTCGACCCCGGGCCAGCCGATGACGTTCTCCGGCACGGCCACCGACGACGAGAACCTCGCCAACGTCGAGGTCTACCTCCGCAACAGCACCACCCGCGAGGCGCTCGCCTCGGACGGCACCTGGGAGGTCGACGGCACCGCCGGGTGGTATCGCGTCACCGCGCTCAACGTGAACAACGACAATCTCGAGCTGGTCGTGGACGACGCCGTTCGACCTCAGCCCCGGCACCTACGACTTCCGGGTGCGGGCCAACGACGACATCGGCCTGACGACGTCCAGCACGCTGCAGGGCCGGCTCACGCTGAGCGCGCAGTTCCCGGGCGACAGTCCGCCCGACGGGCTGCTCGACGTCACCGGGACCCAGCTGGGCGGCCAGGTGCTGCATCTCGACCTGACCGGCACCGCGACCGACGACATCGGGGTCGCGCAGGTGCTGGTGTCGCTGCGGGACCGCGACACCAACCGCTACCTGCAGACCAACGGGACGATGGGAGCGGCCTTCGACGCGTTGCCCGCGACGCTGGCGGACCCCAACGGGCAGAGCACCACCTGGTCGTTGTCGGTGGACCTGCCGACCGAGGGTGACTGGGAGGTCACGGCGTTCGCCTACGACACCGCGGGCCAGCAGGACCTCTCCACGAGCGGGGCGACCGCTCGCTACGAGATCTACCCGGGCGACCAGGCGCCGACCTTCGTGGAGGACCTCCGCAGCCCCAAGGGCGGGGAGACCTACGAGGAGGGTCGGATCCCGTTCTCCGGGCGGGTCATCGACGACCGGGAGATCGCGGCGGTCCAGATCGCCATCGTGGACGACCAGGGCCGCTACATGAGCTCCAGCCGGAGCGTTCACCAGCACCAACCCCAGCTGGCGCACGGCGTTCCTCAACTCGCCGGGCTCCCCGGGGTCGAACTACTCCTACACCTCGCCTGTCATCCCTCCGGGGACCTACCTGACGCTGGTGCGGGGGGTCGACAACCACGGGTTCACCACCACCCCGCCGCTGGAGAGCACGGTGACGGTCACCCACCCGCCGAACGAACCGCCGGTGGCCGCCATGGTCGTCAGCTGCAACCAGAACCTCTGTGCCTTCGACGGACGCGGGTCGACCGACGAGAACCCCTCGGCGCTGTCGTACTCGTGGAGCTTCGGCAACGGCTCGGGCAGCGGGGCGTTCGTCAGCCGCACCTACACCAGCGCCAACACCTACACCGTCGTGCTGACGGTGACCGACGAGTACGGCCTCACGTCGCAGGCGACGCAGCAGGTCACGATCACGGAGCCGGCGGGCAACCAGCCCCCCACGGCGGTCATCTCGACGCCGGTGTGCTCGGGTCTGGTGTGCAGCTTCTCCAGCTCAGGCTCCAGCGACCCCAACGTGGGCGACACCTTCACCCGGCTGTGGAACTTCGGGGACGGCGGCAGCACCAGCTCGTCGACGTCGCCCACCCGGACGTTCCCGGCGGGCGGGACCTACACGGTGACGCTGACCCTGACCGACGGCTGGGGCAAGTCCTCGACACAGTCGGTGAACGTGACGGTCGCCGCCACACCGTGACCGTGCCCGGTCGGCCCAGTGGGGTGGCCGGCCGGGCAAGCCACGGCACCTGAGACGCCGGGTCCGGCGGTGGTGGAACAAGACCCCCGCCACCGCCGGACGCGGACCAGGTGAGTCATGCCCGGGTGGGTCACGGCGTCGGGCGGCTCCGATGCCCCATGACACCGCAGAAGGCCCCGGGCACTGCCCGGGGCCTTCAGCGACTGGGGTGAGTGACGGGACTTGAACCCGCGGCCCCCTGGACCACAACCAGGTGCTCTACCAGCTGAGCTACACCCACCATGGACGACGCCCGTCGTCCACGCCGTGGAGGCGGGAGCACCGGGCGATCGACCACAGAGTGTAGCGCTGTCAGGCGGTGGACTCATCATCGGCGGTCGCGCTCGAGACGTCCTGCGAGGCGGTGGCGGCGCCCTCGGGCGTCGGCAGCCCGGTCAGCGTGCCCGCATGCCGGGCGGCGATCGCCCGCGCGGTCTCGGTGTCGGGCCCGGGCGGGGGCACGAAGACCGCCTCGCGGTAGTAGCGCAGCTCCTCGATCGACTCCTGGATGTCGGCGAGCGCGCGGTGGTTGCCCTGCTTGACCGGCGACTGGAACCACGCCCTGGGGTACCACCGGCGGGAGAGCTCCTTGATCGAGGAGACGTCGACGATCCGGTAGTGCAGGAACGCCTCGAGCTCGGGCATGTCGCGGGCCAGGAACGCGCGATCGGTCGCGACGGTGTTGCCGGCCAGCGGCGGACGGCTGCCTCCGGGGCAGTGCCCACGGATGTAGGCCAGGACCTGCTCCTCGGCGTCGGCGAGGGTCGTGCCGGCGTCCAGCTGCTCCAGCAGCCCCGACGTCTCGTGCATCGTGCGGACGTAGTCGCCCATCTGCTCCAGCGACTCGGCCGGCGGCTTGATGACGAGGTCGATCCCCTCGCCGAACACGTTCAGCTCGAAGTCGGTGACCAGAGCGGCCACCTCGACCAGCGCATCGGCGCCGAGTTCGAGCCCAGTCATCTCGCAGTCGATCCACACCAGTCGGTCGTTCACGAGGTGTCACCCTACTCACAGCGACGAAGTCCGCGCTTCCTCAGAAATGGTTAAGAACTCTGCCCTACGCTATGTGCCCGTGAGCGAATGGAAGCAGTGGGCGGGCCTGGTCATCCGGCTCGTGCTCGGCGGCGTGCTGCTGGCGGCCAGCTGGCACAAGCTGCTCGACCCCTACGCCAGCGTGGCATCGGTGCGTGCCTACGACCTGCTTCCCGAGCCCCTGGTCAAGCTGCTCGGCTACTCCCTGCCGATCGTCGAGGTGCTCGTCGGCCTCTGCCTGGTCGTGGGCCTGATCACCCGCGTCACGGGCGTGTTCGCCGCCGGTCTGATGGTGATGTTCGTGATCGGCATCGCCTCGGTCTGGGCGCGCGGCATGGAGATCGACTGCGGCTGCTTCGGTGACGGGGGCCCCAAGCCGGGTGCGTCCGCCGACTACCCGTGGGAGATCGCTCGCGACGTCGGCCTGTTCCTGATGGCAGGCTGGCTCGTGCTCTGGCCGAAGACCAAGTACGCCGTCGACAACCTCCTGCTGCACCGCCGCCCGGTGGTCGCCAGCAGCCCCGAAAGGATCCCCGATGTCGAAGAAGTCCACTGAGGCGACCCGTCAGGAGCGCACCGCCGCCCTGATGAAGGAGCAGGCTCGCACCGAGCGTCGCCGCCAGCTGGTCATCGTCGGCTCGGTGATGGCCGTGCTGGCCGTCATCGTCGGCGTCGGGCTGTTCGCGATGAGCCGCGCCGACAAGACCAGCTCCTCCACGGTCGCGGCCAGCGACTACAGCTTCGGGGTCGGCGACCCGGACGCGCCGGTCAACGTGGTGATCTACGAGGACTTCATCTGTCCCGCGTGCGCCTACTTCGAGAGCATCACCTCCGAGCAGCTGCAGGAGGCGGCCGACGCGGGCAAGGTCTACGTCGAGTACCGCCCGTTCAACTTCCTGGAGCGGATCGGCCCCTACTCCGGCGACGCGGCCAACGCGTTCCGAGCGGTCTGGGTCCTCGAGGGTGAGGACGTCGCCCAGAAGTTCCACGACGAGCTGTTCGCCGACCAGCCACCGGAGGAGGCGCCGTTCCCCGACGCCGACTGGCTGGTCGAGAAGGCCGTCGCGGCGGGCGCCGACGAGGCGACCGTGCGCCCGGCGATCGAGAACAAGGAGTACATGGACTGGGTCGACGCGGCCACCGCCGACGCCAGCGACGTCCGCAGCACGCCGACCGTCTACCTCGACGGCGAGCTCGTGGAGGCGGGCAACCTCGACGACACGGCCACGACGATCTTCGACGCGATCGGCTGACGCGTGGCCGAGCCCGGCCTCGACTCGTTCATCGCCGGCCTGCCGAAGGCGGAGCTCCACGTCCACCACGTCGGCAGCGCCTCGCCTGACATCGTCGCCCAGCTGGCGGAGCGTCACCCGGGGCGGGTGCCCGCCGACCCCGAGGCGCTCCGCGACTTCTTCGCGTTCCGCGACTTCGCGCACTTCATCGAGCTCTACATGGCCGTGGTCGACCTGGTCCGCACGCCGGAGGACGTCCGGCTGCTGACCTACGGGATCGCGAAGGAGATGGCGGAGCAGCAGATCCGGTACGCCGAGCTGACCTGCACGCCGTACACCTCCGTCTGGCCGCACCACGACGACCGGGGGATGCCCGTCGAGGCCTTCACCGAGGCGATCGAGGACGCCCGCGTCGCGGCCGAGCGCGATCTCGGCACGGTGCTGCGGTGGATCTACGACATTCCCAGCGAGACCGGCCTCCCCGGCGCGGACGGCACGCTCGACTTCGCGCTGCACCACGCCCCGGACGGACTGGTCGGCTTCGGGCTGGGCGGGCCGGAGGTCGGCTGGCCGCGCGGCCTCTTCCGACCGCACTTCGACGCCGCCCGGGCCGCGGGGCTCCACTCGGTGCCGCACGCGGGGGAGACCACCGGGCCCGAGACCGTCTGGGAGGCGATCCGGCTGCTCGGCGCCGAGCGGATCGGCCACGGCACCTCCTCGGCCCAGGACCCGGCCCTGCTCGCGCACCTGGCCGAGACCGGCATCGCGCTGGAGGTGTGCCCGTCGTCCAACGTCGCCACCCGCGCCGTCGCCTCCCTGGCGGAGCACCCGCTGCGCGCCTTCGTCGAGGCGGGCGTCACGGTCACGATCAACTCCGACGACCCACCGATGTTCGGCACCACCCTCAACCGTGAGTACGCCGTCGCGGCCGGCCTGCTCGACCTCGATGCCGCGGGGCTCGCGGCCCTGGCTCGCGAGGCGGTGGCAGCCTCGTGGGCGCCCGACGGCGTCCGCGTGGATCTGGAGGCGGCGATCGACGCCCATCTCGCCGACCATCTCGCCGACCACGCGGGCCGGGCGGACGGCTGAGCCGAGAATCCTGACCCCAGCCTCTTGTGCGGGAGGCGGCCGAGGGGCTACAACTGAGGTGTCGGACGGGCCGCAAGGCTCCGAAGACATCGGGGCCCCGCAAACTCATACTTTGCGGGGCCTCACCCTTTGTATCCACTCGCGCGGTCGATCCCGGGGATTTGCGACGGCGTGCCGGTGGCGTGTCGACACTCGTCGGGCGGCCGGGTCAGCCGGCGGGCAGTTCCAGCCGGAAGACGGCTCCGGCGGCGGAGGAGCCGTCGAGTGACAGCCGGCCGCCGTGCTGAACGGCCAGGGCCCGGGCGATGGCGAGCCCGAGGCCGGTGCCCTCCCCGACCCGGCGCGCCCCCGAACCAGTGACGAACCGCTCGAAGACCCGACCTTCGAGCTCGGGTGGGACCCCGGGCCCGTCGTCGACGACGGTGAGGACGGTGCGCGCGTCCGCGTGGTCCGGGGCGGCGGTCTCGGACAGGGTGAGCGTGACCCTGCTGCTGGCATGGGCGGCGGCGTTCTCGAGCAGGTTGCGGACCAGACGTGCCAGGTCCTCGGCCCGTCCTCGCACCGGTGCCGCGGACACGCCTCGGGTGTCCAGGACGACTCCCGGCGGCACGGGCAGCCGGCGCGCCTCGTCGAGCACGATCGCGTCCAGGTCGACCAGTGGCAGGTCGGCCGGCGGCGGGCCGGACAGGGCCGGGCCGGACGGGGGCGGGCGGACGGGGCGGCCGGCGGCATCGCGGCCCTCGGCCCGCGCGAGCAGCAGCAGGTCACGGGCGAGCCGCTCGAGCCGGGTGAGGTCCTGGTCGAGGTCGGCCAGCAGCGCGGCGTCCGGCTCGGCGCCGGCCGCGGCCGCGACGTCCAGCTGCATGCGCAGCGCGGCGATCGGGCTGAGCAGCTCGTGGGACGCATCCGCGACGAACTCGCGCTGACGCATCCCCGCCGCCTCCAGCCGGGCGAGCATCTGGTTCATCGTCCGGGCCAGCCGCTCGACCTCGTCGCCCGTGTCGGGCACCGGCACGCCCCGTGCCGGCGCCGAGTCGCTGATCGTCGCGACCTCGGAGCGGATCCGCTCCACCGGCGCCAATGCCCGTCCGGCCAGCCAGCTGGTGAGCGCGGCGAGCGCGACCACCACGAGCGGCACGCCGACCAGCAGCGACCGCCGGGCCGCCGCCACCGCCTCGTGCACCCGCTCGGGGCTGGTGCCGACGTAGACCCGCACCGGGCCCTCGGCTCCCCGGGCGCCGGTGGCCCAGACCCGGAAGGTCTCGGTGTCCTCGTCGTCGGGAACCTCAGAGACGGTCGCCATCGCGAACGCGCCGGGAGGCGGGGCCAGATCCGCCACGGCGGGAGCGTCACCCAGGCTTTCCGAGGCGGCCAGCACGGTGCCGTCGGCCGCGACCACCTGGGCCATCTCGTCCTCACCCACCTCCAGGCCGGCCGGGACCGCGCCGTCGGTGACCAGGGCCGCCACGAGCTGGGCCGCGCGTGCTTGCGCGGCCTGGTCGCGGCTCTCGGTGAGGGAGTCCTCGACCGCCCGGAGCATGAGCAGCGAGGCGACCAGCAGCGTGGCCGCGGTGGCTGCGGTGGCCACCAGCGTGGTCCGCGCACGGATCGACCTGGGTCGCACGCCTACCCCTCGGCGATCCGGTAGCCCACGCCCCGGACGGTCTGGATCGACCCTCGCCCGAAGGGCAGGTCGACCCGGCGCCGGAGCTGGGAGACGTAGACCTCGACGATGTTGGGGGAGCCCTCGAACGCGAAGTCCCAGACGTGCTCGATCAGCTCGGCCTTGGGGACGACGTCGCCGGCGCGCCGCATGAGGTACTCGAGGAGGGCGAACTGACGGGCCGTGAGCTCGATCGCCTCCTCACCCCGGCGGACCGTGTGTGCGGCAGGGTCGAGATGCAGGTCGCCCACGTCGAGGGCCGGAGCGCGGGGCGACTCCCCCCGACGCAGCAGGGCACGCAGCCGCGCGAGCAGGACGGCGTACGAGAAGGGCTTGGCCAGGAAGTCGTCGGCCCCGAGGTCGAGGGCCCGAACCTCCTCCTGCTCGCCCTGCCTGGCGGTCAGCATCAGCACCGGCGCGCCGTTGCCGGCGGCTCGCAGCTCACGGCACAGCTCGTGGCCGCTCACGCCCGGGAGCATCACGTCGAGCACGATCACGTCGTAGGCGCACTCGCCCAGCAGCCACCGTGCCTCGTCGCCGTTGTGTGCCACGTCGGCGGCGTAGCCCTCGGCGCCCAGCCCGCGCGCCAGCGACCGAGCCAGACGGGTGTCGTCGTCGACCACCAGGACGCGCACGTGCCCACTGTGCCACCACCGCGCTGAACGGCGCCTGAAACCGTCCAGGCCACCTCCGTTCAGGGCACCTTCAGCGGCTGCCGCCCAGCCTGACTGCACACGCACCCACCGGGTGCAGACCTCGAGGAGGACCCGATGACCACACCTGCCTCGCTCTCCCGCTCGCACGCGACGCGGACGCCTCGACGGCTGGGCCCGCCAGCGGCCGTGACGATCGCCCTCGCGCTCGGAACGCTGCTCCCGGGCCCGGCGCCGGCGGCTCTGCCCTCGGAGGCCCTGTCCCGGGCGACGGCCCCGGCGACGGCACCCGCCGTGGTCGAGGCGTGCCCGGTCCCGGACGGCGGCCCCCCGCTGCTCGACCTGCCCGCACCCCGGCACTTCCGGCGCCACGTCACCCACCCCTACTTCCCGCTCCGACCGGGCAGCCGCTGGGTCTACCGCGGCGTCGGCAGCGAGGCCGGCCAGCGCATCGTGGTGTCGGTGCTCCACCGCACCAAGCGGATCCTCGGCATCCGCGCGACGGTGGTGAAGGACGTGGTGACCGAGGACGGCGCCGTGATCGAGCGCACGCGCGACTGGTACGCCCAGGACCGGCGCGGCCGGGTGTTCTACCTGGGGGAGGCGACCACGGCGTACGACGGCGACGTGAGCAGCACGGAGGGCTCCTGGCGGGCCGGCCGCGACTGTGCTCGGGCGGGGGTGGTGATGTTCCCCCGCGGCCGGATCCACCGCGGCTACCGGCAGGAGTACCTCGCCGGCGAGGCGGAGGACCTGGGCGTCCTGCTGGATCGTCGAGGTCGCGTGGGGATCCCGCTCGGGAGCTTCCGGAAGACGTGGATCACCAAGGACACCACTCCGCTGGAGCCGCGGCTCCACGAGCTGAAGTTCTACGCCGCCGGTGTCGGCATGGTGCTCGAGGTCGGCGTGAGCCCGGAGCAGGGCAGAGTCGAGCTCGTGCGCTTCCGTCGCCGCTGACGTCGGGGGTTTGGCCTATCTACAGCGGATCGCTAGTCTTTTCCGCGAGGGGAGTACTTCCCAACGTCCGTCCCGGTCATTCCGGCGCCGCCACCGGTGCCCCGGGCGGCGGCCCTCCGGGCGAAGGAGACCTCAGGCCGTTCCGACCTGAGGAACCCCATGACCGCCATCTTGTCCCCGCTCGCCGCCGAGGCAGCCCCGTCGTCGGCGTCCGCGATCGACACGGTCGGCACCCCGACGCTGTGGGCCGCGATGATCGGCGCGGTCGTCGTCCTGCTCGCGCTGGACTTCCTGATCACCCGCCGCCCGCACGAGGTGTCGATGCGCGAGGCAGTGGCCTGGTCGACGTTCTACGTCGCCCTGCCGCTGGCGTTCGGCGTCTACATCTGGACGGCCTACGGTGGCCAGCGGGGGCTGGAGTACTACTCCGGCTACCTGGTCGAGAAGTCGTTGAGCGTCGACAACCTGTTCGTGTTCATGCTGCTCCTGGGTGCCTTCGCCGTTCCGGCAGCGCTGCAGCAGCGGGTGCTGCTCTACGGCATCGTCGGCGCGCTGGTGCTCCGCGGCATCTTCATCGCCCTCGGGGCCGCGGCGCTGGCGGCCTTCGACTGGGTCTTCCTGCTGTTCGGCGCGATCCTGGTCGTCACGGCGGTCAAGGTGTTCCGCGACGCGCGGTCGGGGGCCGACCACAGCGTCGACGTCAACGAGATGCGCAGCGTGCGGTGGGTGCGCCGACTGTTCCCCGTCACCAGCGCCTACGAAGGCCCGCGGATGTTCTCCCGGGTCGACGGCCGGCGGGCGCTCACCCCGTTCGCGATCGTCGTCGTCGCGGTGTTCTCCACCGACGTCGTCTTCGCCGTCGACTCGGTGCCGGCCGTCTACGGCATCACCGGCGACCCGTTCCTGGTGTTCGCGACCAACGCCTTCGCCCTCCTGGGACTGCGTTCGCTCTACTTCGTGCTCCAGGGCGCCCTGGACAAGCTGGTCTACCTCGGCTTCGGGCTGGCCGCGATCCTGGCCTTCATCGGCGCCAAGCTGGTGCTGCACTGGGCGCATCTGGTGTGGCCGTCGGTCCCGGAGATCCCGACCCTCGCCTCGCTCGTGGTGATCGTCGCGATCCTCGTCGTCACCACGATCACCAGCCTCGCGGCGGTGCGGCGGGAGGAGGAGCGGGCCACGGTCTGACGGCGCCGCAGGACCCCGTCAGCCGGCGGCGCTCCCGGAGTCGCCGTCGGAGCCGGCGTACGTCGCTCGGAGCACGGAGGTGACCGAGTGGGCCGGGTCGCCGTCGTCCTTCTCCAGGCTGACGTCGACCACCTGGTAGCGGCCGAGCAGGGTGTCGGGGAACTCGAACCCGCCGGTGCCCCCCGGGCCGAGGATGCCCAGGGAGAGCATCTTCCCGGTGTCGGGGTTGAACAGCCACACCTGGAAGTACTCGCCCTGCCCGGGCTGCGGGAGGTCGCGGGTCTCGATGGTCATCGACACCGCGCCGTCGTCGTCGACCATCTCCACGCGGCCGCCGCCCGAGCCCTCGACGGGCTCGAACTCGGCCTGCTGCGGCGTGCCGGCGACGAGGGTCTCCTGGTCGCTGCGGACGACGATGCTGGTCACGGCGGCGCTGCCGACCACCAGGGCGGTCGCAGCCGCGACCAGGGCCAGCGGCCGGCTCCAGCGCGTCAGCAGACCGGGCGGCTGCGGTGCCGGCCGGAGTGGCGTCGCAGGGGCGGGCGCCTCGCCCGTCTCCGACGACGGCTGCAGGGTGCGCCCGGCCCCCGAGAGGAGGGAGTGGCCGACCGCGGCGTCGGCCAGGTCGGCGCGGCAGGTCTCGCACTCGTCGAGGTGCTCCGCCACGCGCAGCGCCTCCGCGTTGGTCAGCTCGCCGCGCAGCAGCGCGACCAGGTCCACGTGCTCCGGAGTCGTGGGCGTCGTCAGGTCAGTCATCGGGTGCCTCCTTCCTCTGCACGCATCAGGGCGGCCAGGCGGCGGGTGCCGCGCGACGCCCTGGCCTTCACGGTTCCCAGCGGGATGTCGAGCCGGGTGGCGATGTCCTGCTGGGTCAGGTCCTCGAAGTAGGCCATCTCGATGACGACCTTCTCGTGGTCGGGGAGCCTCCCGACGGCTGCCCGCACGTCGGCGGCGTCGGCGAACCGTTCCACCGTCTCTCGCCCGTCCTCTCCGGTCAGGTCCCGGATGGTCTCCACGTCGACCACCTGGTGTCGGCGGCCCCGGAGGGTGTCGACCGCGCGACGGTGGGCGATCGTGAACAGCCAGCCGGTGAACCGCTGCCCCGGATCGTAGCGGCCCGCGTGCCGCCACGCGTCGAGGAACGTGCGCTGGAGCACGTCTTCGGCGTCGTCGCGGCCGACGTACTTGCTGACGTAGGTCAGCACCGCCGGTGCGTACGCCGCGTAGGCGTCCTCCAGGGCGGTCTCATCATGGTCGGCGAGGCGAAGTCCGATCGCCCGGCCGCCCGCGTTGTCGGGTAGCTCCACGGAGGTACTTCGGCGCCGGTGGCCGATCGGATGCCTGATCGCCGAGAAATCATCCGCTTTCGTCGTCAGGCTCGGCGGGCGGTGACCACGACGTTGTCCTGGTAGCCCCCGCGGTCGGGCAGGTACTCGCCGCCGCAGGTGACGAGCTGGAGGCGGGGCGGTCCGCCGCGCGCGAAGAGGCGCGGGAGGTCGAGCACGGACTTGGCGACCCGCTGGACGCGCACGACGCGGTAGGTGACCGTGCGTCCGTCGGCACGGAGGCGCACCTGGGCACCGACTCGCACCGACGAGAGCCGCGCCAGCGGGCCGACGCCCTCCTCGACGGTGTCGATGTGGCCGGCGACCACGGTCGCCCCGCTCCGGTCGAGCGGTCCGCGGCCGAAGCGGTACCACCCCGCGGTGTACGCCGACTCCGGCAGCGCCATCAGCCCGGCCCGGTCCACCCCGACGGGGCGCACCGGCATCGAGATCCCGACGGACGGGACCGAGACGCGGGTGGGAGCCGTCGTGCTCGTCGACGCGCGGTTGGCTGCGTCGACGGTGGCCGGGCGGGTGCGCACCCGGGCTCGCGGCACCGTTCCGCTCTCGGCCGGCTCCCTCGTGACGCCCGCGCCCTCGCTCTCGCCCCTGAGGTCGGGGCTCGCGGTGCTGACCCGCGGCAGCTCCGCCGCGGCCGACCGCTCGCGGGGCGCGGTCAGCCAGGCGGTCCCCACGCCCAGGAGGGCGGCCGCCACGATGGCGACCGCCCTCAGGGTGGGGTGGTGGATCACGACGCGCGCTGCCGCTGGGGCCGCACGATCAGGGCCGCCGCGCCGCCGGCGAGCAGCGCACCCAGGGCCAGCCACCACAGCGCGGGGCCGGAGCCGGCCGCCTGGCCACCGCTGCCGCCCGGCACGCCGCCGGGGGAGGAGTGGCTGCCGGAGATGGTCTGCACGGCGAGATCCAGGTTGCCGTCCTCGGCGCTGCCCCAGGCGTAGACGATGGTCTGCACGCCCTCGGCCAGGGTCAGGTCGGCCGGGCCGATCGCCACGTCCTCCGTGCCGGCCAGCACGACGTCCGCCGACACGGTGCCGGCCGGGATGTCGGCCGAGGCCTCGTCGGGGTTGCTGAGATCGGTGAAGACCGGGTCTCCGCCGGCTCGGATGTCGACGGCGGGGGCCGCCGCGGTGTGCCGCACGGTGAGGCGGGTCTCGCCGGCCGCGATCGCCGAGGTGTCGTTGACGAAGGGCGTCAACGTCGGCGCGCCGCCCTCGTCGAGGTGCGCCACGACGGTGATGTTGGCGCCCGCGGGCACGGTCACGCCGTTGGCCTCCATGATGGCGTCGCCGTCGGCGCCGTCGCCGGCCGCGACCACCTTCAGGTCGTAGTCACCGCCGGGAAGGGCGACCGGGTCGGTCAGGGTGCCCGGCTCGAAGTCGGTGAGCAGGGCATCGCCGTTGGCGTAGACGTCGACGACGGCGTCAGGAACGCCGTGCAGGACGGATACGTGGGCGTCGTCGGCGGCGTACGCCGGGGCGGCCAGGCCGACGGTGATCATGCCGGCGGCGGCCAGGGTGAGCATCTTGCGAAGCATCGTTGTCTCCTCAGGGTTGTGTCGGTCAGACGATCAGGGCAGGTCCAGCGGCCGCAGCACGAAGATGATCCCGTGCGCGATCTGCTTGTTGCCCTTGTTGATGTCGAGGCGGCGAGGGTCCAGGAACGGGTCGATGTCGTCGGTGTCCTGGTCGCGCAGCTGCACCAGCGGCAGCCCCTTGTAGAGAACGTCGACGGTGATGGTCTCGCCCTGGGCGGTGGTCAGCTCGGCGCCGTCGGAGGCGAGCGCCTGCTTCGCGGTGATGGTGGCGCCCGGGACGACGTGGTAGAGCAGCACCTGCTCGATGGCGTCGACGCCGACGGTCTCGACGAGCGTGTTGAAGACCTTCTTCTCCGAACGGATCCACTTGCCGGTCACCTCGAAGGCCAGGCGGCGGAACGAGATGTCGTTGGGGATGAACGCCGTCAGCGCGACCTTGCCGTCGGCGAGCACGCCGACCGCACTGTCGGGCTTGGCGCCCAGCACGGCGAGCACGGCCTCGGTGAGGATGTCGTAGTCGCCGTTGCGGCGGTCGAACTGGTTGCCGTCGGAGGTGAGCACCTCGGCCAGGCTGGTGGTGCCGACCTTGCCGGACTTGGCGGCGGGGGCCGCCTGCGCGGTTGCGGGGGCCAGGGCCGCGCCGGTGAGCAGGGCGGCGGCCGCGACGGTGGTGGCAATGCTGCGGATCCTCATGGGTCGTCCTCGGGGTCGAGGGCCGCCACGGTGCGGCCCGTTGCCCCCCTCTTCGGACCAGACCCGGCCCTGGTTGCCCGGAATGTGACAATCTTCAACTTTTTCGGTCGGCCCCCTTCGCGAACGTTTGCTGCGTTCTGCACCGCCCGCCGGCGTGTCGGCGTGCCAATAGCAGCAAACGTTCGCGGCTCGGCGGGGTCGAGGGAGAAGTGCACGACGGTGAACTAGGGCCTGCCCGGGCGGAATACCGACCCCTGGTTCCGTCAGTCGCGTCCGGTTGCCGGCGACCCGGTGACCCGGTGACTCGGCGCGAAGATGCGGCGGTCGGCCTTGCTCTTCCCGTGGCTTCTCAGCGGCGCTACCTTCAACCACCAGGTCTGACCGAAACGAGGCCCCATGTCCACCCGAAGCGACTTCCGAGTCAACTCCGCCGCCATCGTCTCGGCCGTCGCCGCGGTGGTGATGACGGGGGCCGCGTCCTACGCCGCCATCAAGCTGCCGGCCGACAGCGTCGGCAGCCGGGAGCTGAAGAACAACGCCGTCACGAGCCTCGAGGTGAAGAACCAGAGCCTCAAGGCTCGCGACTTCGCGCCCGGTGAGCTCCCTGCCGGCCCCGCCGGACCAGCCGGACCTACAGGGGCCAAGGGGGACACCGGTGGTCCCTGCGACGGACTGTTGTGCGCCGGCACGGACGCGGACTCGGGTTTCGTGACGGTCTCCGTGAACGGACTCGGGTCCGACTACGTCGGGGCCTACCGGGTCAGCTGTGACTCCACGATCTGCACGGTGAATGTCGGGGGCAGCGACCGGCCCTCCACCTTCTTCGACGACTGGTTCGAGCTGGCCTTGGCCGACCCGGCCAGCGCGACCAGGGACGCGGAGCTGGAGGTCTTCAACGCGGCTGCGGATCCCATCGGACGCTACGTCGTGAGGGGCGCGCTGCCGATCGAGATGGCCCACCAGTCAGGGCGCTTCCAGCTCACGATCACGGCGACCAGCGCCGCCCGGGTGAGGCCCTGAGCGACTCCCGCTGATCCCACAGAGCGGGCCCCGGACTCGGACGACCCCAGGTCCCACAAGCCGTCCGCCGCCTCGATCTTGAGCCCCGCGTCCGTACCGATCAGCCGCTAGCCCGTGACGGCAGTCGAAAGCTGACCCCTTTGCGTCGGGGTCAGTTTCCTGCGCCGTCGACAGATCCTCCCTCCACTTCTCGCGGCATCGCCGAAGACGCCCAGGGCGCAGGTCGCAGCGGTGTCCGCAGTCCTGGGACCTGGTGGCGGCCGGGTGCAGGGACGTTGCCACCGTGCGGTGCATCACACCCTCGGTGCCGTTGTGAACATCAAGCCCAAGACAGACGCGCGCTCCCGGCTCGTTCGTCGCACTCACTTCATCCCCGCGACGACCACGCCTCGGGGTGGTTGCTCCGGGACGCCGGCAGCCCCGGTGGCGTCGCTCAGGCAGCTGTGTGTGTGCGAAGCGGGAGCCGTGAGCGCCTAGGGCCGGAGCATGTGCGGCAACGTCCGCCGAAGCCGCCGCAGGTGTCGAGCGTCGCCGAGGGCTCGACGGCACCAGGGCCTGAGCCTGCGACGACGCCGACGTGACTCGACGCGGAGCGCCCCCGACAGGACTCGAACCTGTGACCTGCGGATTAGAAGGCCGCTGCTCTATCCAGCTGAGCTACGGAGGCAGGGGTCCATTGTGACCGATCAGTCGCCGCCGGCGGGCGCGCCCCGGCGTACCGTGGCAGGTGAGCCCCGCAGGGGGCGGGGCCATCAGTGGGGAGATGGTGACTATGAGACGCCAGGCGACGCGCGTCGGCCGGAGCGATGGGTTCCTCCGGGATGTGGTCGCCGTCGGCGTCTCGGCCGTGCTCGTGGCGGGTGCCGCGGCCGCGTCGGGCGCGGCGGCGGTCGCACCCGCGGCGGCGGCCTCCGGGGTCGACGACCTGGTCGTCACCCAGACCTCGCTGCCCAGCCTGCGCGGCGACGTGTTCGCGCAGGCGGCCGACCTCAACGACAGGGGCGTCGTCGTCGGGACCAGCACGGGGTCCGACTCCGTCAACCACGCGGTCATCTGGAAGCGCGGCACCGTCAAGCGGCTGCCGGGGACGTGGGGCGTCGACTCGGCGGCCTTCGGCGTCAACGGCCGAGGCCACGTCGTCGGCCGGATCGGCACCACCGCGGTGCTCTGGAGGCACGGCCGCGCGGTCCGACTGCCGGCGCTGCCCGGCGGCACGCGCACCCAGGCGGAGGACGTCTCCGACCGCGGCCTGATCGTGGGGACGAGCACCACGTCCGGCACCTCGGGCGCCGTCCCCGTGGTCTGGTGGAAGGGCAAAGTGCGCGCGCTGACCACGCTGCCCGGTCGGCCGGGCGGCTCGGCGCAGGACGTCAACGACCGGGGCGACGTGGTCGGGTCGCTGGGTGTGGCCGTCCTCTGGCGCAGGGGGGTCCCGGAGGCGCTGCCGATGCTGGCCGGTGGCAGCGGCGCCCAGGCGCGGGGCGTCAACGACCGGAAGGTGGTCGTGGGCTACAGCGTGGACCCGTCCAACCAGCCGATCCCGGTGCGGTGGCGGTGGGGGTCGGTCAAGCCACTCCCCGTTCCGGAGGGCACCGTCACGGGCATAGCTGAGGACGTCAACCGGTGGAGCACCATCGTCGGCTGGGTGCTCGCCGACGGACGCAGTCGGCCGGCGCTCTGGTGGCGCGGCCAGTACGTCGAGCTGGGCTCGGGCGGTGGACCTGGCCAGGCCGCCGCCATGAACGACCACGGCAAGGCCGCCGGTTGGTCCGACGGCCGCGCGACCGTGTGGAAGATCCGGCAGACCGACTGACCCCTGGCGGCGACGCGGCCAGGCCGGCCGCGCCGCCGCCCGATCACGCTCGGCGCACGGCCGGGGCGGGACGACGCCCGGTCGCGACCAGCAGCAGCCAGACCGGCGAAGCTCGAGCTCGCCGATCACCGACGGCACCGCGACGAGGGCGAGGAAGAGGTCGGCGGAGGCTCTCGTAGTCGGCCAGCACCAGGTGGGCGACCGTGTCGACGACGTACGCCGCTCCGGCGGCCACCAGCAGCCAGACGATCCAGCGCGGGCCGCGGGCCCGTGAGCAGCAGCACGCCCAGCACCACGAGGTGCGCGCCGAAGGCGGCCAGCCCGACCACCCAGGTGAAGTCGAAGGTCTGCAGCGCCAGCAGGACGCGTCGTCGTCGCGCGTCGCCGAGGGCGCCGGGGGAGTCGGCCACCCAGAGCGCGGCGTAGAGGAAGCCGAGCGCGGCGCCCGAGCACCACGGTGTAGGTCAGCCGGAACCACGCGGCGAGGCAGCGACAGGTCGCGGTGGACCGGGCGGAACAGCACGAACAGCGCCCAGGCGACGACGACGTCGATCGACGAAGATGCCGAGGAAGCCGATCGCGCCGAGGCGGAAGGGTCTCGGAGTCGCGCAGCGCGTCGGCGGTCGCGGCGGCGTCGCCGGGCTGCAGCACCGGGCCGAGCGCGAGGAAGTTGGCGAAGATCGCGAGGACGAAGATCGGCGAGGTAGCCGCCGGCCGCCCAGCGGGCGGCGGTGCGGGGGCGGGTGGTGGGAGCGTCGTCGGTCGTCGTGGAGTGCGCGAGGGCGGTGGTGGTCATCGGGTCTCCTCGTCGGGTGTCGGGTGGTGCGGGTCAGGGGAGTGTCAGCGCGACCTTGCCGCGGGCGTGGCCGTCCGCGACGTGGTCGATCGCCTTGGCGGCCTCGTCGAGGGCGAAGGTGCGCTCGAGCAGCGGCCGCAGCGCGACCATCGTCGACCAGCCGGCGCCAGCTCGACCAGGTCGTCGGCGCTCTCCTTGCTCAGCATCGAGGTGAGCCGCTGCCGCACGAACGGCGAGAGCGCCATCGCGGCGAGCTGGCGGTGGGTGCCGCCGAGCCAGCGGTCGCCGCCCTCGCCGCCGACGATGACGAGGGTGCCGCGGGCGGGCGAGCGAGCGGCGCAGCTGCCGGATCGGGCGCAGGCCGGCGATGTCGAGGATCACGTCGTAGCGGGCGCCGTCGGCGTCGATGTCCTCGCGGGTGTAGTCGATGACCCGGCGTGGCGCCGAGGGAACGGACCAGGTCGGCCTTGGCGCCGCTGGCCACGCCGGTGACCTCGGCGCCGTGCGGCGGCCGCGATCTGGACGGCGTACGAGCCGACGCCGCCGGAGGCGCCGATGACCAGCACCCGGTCGCCCGTCGCGGACGCGCGCCGCGTCGCGGACCGCCTGCAGGGCGGTGAGCCCGGAGACCGGCAGCACGGCGGCCTCCTCGAACGACAGGCTGGCCGGCTTGTGGGCGACCCGCTCTCGGGGACCAGGGCCAGCTCGGCGAACGAGCCGTCGGCGGTGCCGATCACCTCGTCGCCCGACGGCGACCGTGGTCACCTCGGCGCCGACGGCTCTCGACGACGCCGGCCACGTCACGGCCGGGGACGGGGTACTTCGGACGGCGGAGCCCGAACATCGATCCGGACGGCGTAGGGGAGCCCGGCCATCAGGTGCCAGGTGCCGCGGTCCACGCCGGCGGCGCGGACCCGGACCAGCACGTCGCCGGGGCCGGGGGTCGGGGCGGCGATGTCGCTGAGGGACAGCTGCTCGGTGCCGCCGTACTGGTGCTGGGTGACTGCTCGCATCTCGATCTCGTTTCTTACGACGTAAGGAATAGTGATCGAGGATAGACTTACGATGTAAGGTACGTCAAGATGCAGGCCCGATCGAAGGAGGAGACAGCGATGGCAGGACGGCCACGGTCACGTGCCCAGGCGCTGACCCGCGAGGCCATCGTGGCGGCGGCGGTGCAGCTCGCCGACGAGGAGGGGATCGCCGGCGCTGTCGATGCGGGCGGTCGCCCGGAGGCTCGGGGTGGAGGCGATGTCGCTCTACCACCACGTCGCCAACAAGGAGGCGATCCTCGACGGGATGGTCGACACCGTGTATGCGGAGTTCCACGCGCCGGTGCCGGGGGCCGACTGGCGCGCCGAGCTGCGCGCGCGCTCGCTCTCGGCGCGCGAGGCGATCAAGCGCCACCCGTGGGCGCTGGGCCTGATGGACTCACGCCGCAACGCCGGCTGGGAGACGCTCCTCCACCACGACGCCGTGATCGGCTGCCTGCGGGAGGCCGGCTTCTCGCTGGCCCTGACCGGACACGCCTTCGCGGTGGTCGACGCCCACCTCTACGGCTTCCTGGTGCAGGAGCTGAGCCTGCCCTTCGAGCCCGGCGCCGACCTGGCCGAGCTGGGGCAGCAGATGATGGCGGCGCTGCCGGAGGGCCAGCTGCCCTACTTCCGCGAGTTCACCCTCGAGCACGCGCTCCGGCCCGGCTACGACTTCGGCGACGAGTTCGAGGTCGGCCTCGACCTGATCCTCGACGGGCTCGCCGGTCGGCTCGCCGTGGAGCAGGCGGCCTGACGCTGCCCGGGGGCGCCCGGGGCTCCCGGGCTGGCGGGGGGTTGCGTCATACGGATCGCGCGCTGGGGCGACCGGGGCGTATGACGTCCCCTGGCGACCGGGCGTCGACCGGCGGGGGCGCCCAGCACGGCCACTCAGCCGCTCAGCCCCGCAGCCGCGCCATCCACGCCTCGACGTCGTCGGCGGCGCGGGGGAGGGAGGCGGAGAGGTTCCGGGAGCCGTCGGGGGTCACGAGGACGTCGTCCTCGATGCGGATGCCGATGCCGCGCAGCTCCTCGGGGACGAGCAGGTCGTCCTCCTGGAAGTAGAGCCCCGGCTCGACCGTGAGCACCATGCCGGCCACGAGATCGGCCTTGTTGTAGGCCTTCGGCGAGGCGTGCCCGCAGTCGTGGACGTCCATGCCGAGCATGTGCGAGGTGCCGTGCAGCGTCCACCGCGCGTAGACCTTGGACTCCGGATCGAGCGCCTCCTCCGCCGACACCGGCAGCAGCGACATCGACTCCAGCCCACGGGCGAGCACCTCCATCGCCGCCTGGTGCGGCGCCAGGAACGCCGCCCCGGGGCGGACCGCCTCGATGCCCGCCGTCTGCGCGGCCAGCACCAGGTCGTAGAGCTCGCGCTGCAGGGAGGTGTAGCGACCGTCGACCGGGAGGGTGCGCGTCACGTCGGCGGTGTAGAGGTGATGCCCCTCGACGCCCATGTCGAGCAGGATCAGCTCACCCGGCGTCACCGGGCCCGAGTTGTCGATCCAGTGCAGCGTGGTCGCGTGCGACCCGCCGGCGACGATCGAGTCGTAGCCCAGGTCGTTGCCCATCGCCCGGGCCCGGCGGAAGAAGGTGCCCTCCAGCCAGCGCTCGCCGAACTCCAGCACCCGGTCCCACTCCCGCACGGAGTCCTCGAAGCCCAGCGCGGTGATGTCGCAGGCCTGCTGCAGCTCGCCGACCTCCCACTCGTCCTTGACCAGACGCATCTCGGACACCGCGCGGGCCAGGTCGGCGTCACGGGTCTCGTCGCCGGCCACGAAGCCGTCGACCCGGGCGTCGACGCCGCGGTGGACGCGGGTCTTGCCGGCCCGCTCCAGCGCCGACGGCAGGTCGTCGAGGTGACGCACAGGCAGGCCCAGCGAGGCGGTCATCTCTCCCAGCGACGGACGACGCCCTGCCCACAGCTCGCCGTACTGCCGGTCGCGGAAGAACTCGTCGGTCTCACGCGAGGACCGCGGCCGGGCGTAGAGCACCGCGTCGTCGCCCTCGAGCACCAGCACCGCGTCGGAGGTCTGGTTGCCGGAGAAGTAGGTGTGGGCGGTGTCGGCGCGGAAGCGGTAGTCGGTGTCGTAGGCGCGCACCTGGTAGCCCCCCGCCGGCAGCACCAGACGCTCCCCGGGGAACATCTCCGCGAGCCGCCGGCGACGGGCCGCGGCGTGCGGCGCCACGGCGTGCGGCGGCAGGTCGAGCTCGCGGTCGCCCCAGCCCCGGCGCATGAACGCCGCCCAGGCGTCGGGCACCGAGGGGTCGTGCTGCTCGGTGTGCAGCGTCGACTCGTGCCCGTGCTGGTGCTCCGGCGCAGTCTCAGCCGGCTCGGTCAGGGCCAGCTCATGCTGGGCCGGCTCGGCATCGGAGGCCGCCTCGTGGGTCGCGGCCGAGGGGGTGGTGTCGTCGGTCACCCACTCACTGTACGCCGACCGACGAGGGCGCTCAGTTAGGCTTCCCCTCATGCCAGCCGCCGCCCTCGCGGGCCCGTCCGCCCCGCGCTCCGGCGTCGGGTTCACGGTGCTGGTCACGGTCCTCTCCGTGCTCGGCGGTGGCCTGATGATGCTGGTCATCGCCCTGTCGGGGGCGCCCGGCACGCTGGTGCTCGCCAGCAGCTCTCGCCGCCATCCCGGTCGGCCCGCTGGTCGGCAGCTTCCTGTGGCTCGACCGCTACGAGCCGGAGCCTCGCTGGCTGCTGGTGGCGGGGCTCGCCTGGGGCGGCTTCGTCGCCACCGCGGCGGCCATCGTGCTGCAGGGCGTCGGCGGCTTCGTGAGCGGCTTCGACCCCACGGTGATGCTCGGCGTGGTCGCGCCGGTGACCGAGGAGGCCACCAAGGGGTTCTTCCTGCTGCTCCTCCTGTGGTGGCGACGTCACGAGATCGACGGCATCCTCGACGGCATCGTCTACGCCGGCATGGTGGGCATCGGCTTCGCGTTCATCGAGAACATCCTCTACCTGGCGGCGGCCTACGACGGCACCGACGGCATGGGCCCGGGCGGCACCGAGGCGCTCACCTGGACGTTCGTGGTCCGCTGCCTGGCCAGCCCGTTCGCCCACCCGCTGTTCACCGCGTTCACCGGGATCGGCGTCGGCATCGCCGTCGCCAGCCGCAGCTCCGTCGGTGCGGATGCTGGCGCCGGTCGGCGGGTACGCCCTGGCCGTGCTCGCGCACGCGGTCTGGAACGGCTCCACCCTGTACGGCGGCCAGGGCTTCGTCGGCGTCTACCTCGTGGTGATGGCGCCGGTCTTCCTGGGCCTCGCCGGCTTCGCCGTGTGGAGCCGCACCAGCGAGCGGCGGATGCTCACGGCGGCGCTGTCCGACGCGGCCGCCCGAGGCCTGATCCCGGCCACCGACATCGGCTGGGTCGTCGACCTCGGAGCGCGCCGTCGCGCTCGCACCTGGGCCCGCGAGCGGGGCGGCGCCGAGGGCGAGCAGGCGATGCGCGCCTACCAGCAAGCGGCGATCGAGCTCGGTTTCCTGCATCATCGATACCTACGAGGCACACCCCCGCCCGACTTCGCGGCGCGCGGCCAGCACTATCGTCGCTCGGATCGCCGCCGCCAGGCCCTACATCTCCTTCCCCGGACAGGTGGTACCCACCCGATGAGCGACACCGACGGCGTCCCCGACCGGCAGGACGCCGACCTGGAGGCCACGCAGATGCTCACCGCGTTGGTCAAGCTGCGCGGCGCACTGCAGCACGCCCGGCTGCCCCTGACCGTGCCCGGCGCCGACGAGCAGCGCCAGGCGCAGTCGGAGATGATCGACCAGCTCGAGGACTACGTCATCCCGCGGCTGATGACGATCGACGCGCCGATGCTGACGGTGGTGGGCGGCTCGACCGGTGCAGGCAAGTCCACGCTGGTCAACTCCCTCGTCGGCACCCGGGTCACCGAGCCCGGCGTGCTGCGTCCGACCACCCGGTCGCCGGTGCTCGTGCACCACCCCGACGACGTCCGCTGGTTCGGCCAGGACCGGCTGCTGCCCGACCTGGAGCGGGTCTCCCACTCGACCAACGACCCGGGCGCGCTGCAGCTGGTGCCCTCGGACGCGGTCCCCCAGGGGCTGTCGGTTCTCGACGCACCCGACATCGACTCGGTCGAGGAGCGCAACCGCACCCTGGCCGCCCAGCTGCTGGCCGCGGCCGACCTGTGGCTCTTCGTCACCTCTGCCGCGAGGTACGCCGACCAGGTGCCGTGGGACTTCCTGCGCAGCGCCGCCGAGCGCAGCGCCGCGGTGGCCATCGTGCTCGACCGCACCCCCGAGGAGGCGGTGGAGACGGTCTCCGCCCACCTCGCGCGGATGCTCGCGAGCCGCGGCCTGAAGGACTCGCCGATGTTCATCGTGCGCGAGGGCGAGGTGAGCGACGAGGGGCTGCTCCCGGCGGCCCACGTCGCCGACATCCGCGGCTGGCTGGAGTCGCTCGCCGCCGACAGCACCGCCCGCGGGGCGGTGGTCAAGCAGACGCTCGACGGCGCGATCCGGTCGCTGGCCTGGCGCACCCACAGCGTGGCCGACGCCGCGGCCGAGCAGTCCGAGGTCGCCCAACGGCTGCGCGAGGACGCCGACAAGGCCTACGACCAGGCGGTCGAGGCCGTGGCCACCGCCTCGGCCGACGGCACGCTGCTGCGCGGCGAGGTGCTCGCCCGCTGGCAGGAGTTCGTCGGCACCGGCGAGCTGCTGCGGTCGCTCGAGACCCGCATCGGGGCGCTGCGCGACCGCGTCGTCAACTCCCTCAAGGGGCGCCCGGCAGCAGGCCGAGCGGGTGACCGTCGCCGTCGAGTCCGGCCTGGAGTCGCTGATCCTCGAGCACGCCGAGGCGGCGGCCGAGCGGGCCGAGGCCTCCTGGCAGTCGCTGGCGTCGGGTCAGGCGCTGCTCGCCGATGCACCCGAGGACCTGGGTCGTGCCTCGCGCGACTTCCGGCGCCGCGCCGAGCGCGCGGTGCGGGAGTGGCAGCAGGACGTCCTCGACATGGTGCGCACCGAGGGGGCCGACAAGCGCAGCACCGCGCGGTTCATGGCCTACGGCGTCAACGGGCTGTCGGTCGCGCTGATGGTGGTCGTCTTCGCCCACACCGGTGGCGTCACCGGCACCGAGGCCGGCATCGCCGGAGGAGGCGCCGTGGTCGGTCAGAAGCTGCTGGAGGCGGTGTTCGGCGACCAGGCCGTGCGCGAGCTCGCCCGCCGTGCCCGCACGCGGCTGCAGGAGCGCGTCGACGAGCTGCTGGCCGCCGAGCGGGCGCGCTACCTCGACCTGCTCGACGGCCTCGGGATCGCCGAGGACGCGGCCGACCAGCTGCGCGACGCCGCCCGACGGGTCGACGACCTGCGGTTCGCGGCACAGAGCGCCCCGGTCTCCGGCACCGGCAGGCTCGACCGTCCCGTCGACGACGCGCTCGGGGACGACGGCGAGCGCACGCCAGTCTGAGGATTCTGGCGACGACCCCCTAGGGTGATCCCTGAGGCACCCGAGAGCCGGGTGTTCGTGGTGCGAGGGAGACCATGACGTCCTTGCTCGAAGGAGCAAAGAAGCTGGTGACTCGAGGCACCGACCTGGGGGCCCGGGTTGCTGCGCTCGAGGCTGCCGCCGACTCCTCGCGCGGCCGGCTCGGCGACGACCTGGTAGCCCAGGCCGACACCATCGTGGAGCGCGCGGCCGGCCGGATGCGACTGTCGGCCGAGCACACTGTCGTGGCGATCGCGGGCGCGACGGGGTCGGGCAAGTCCTCGACGTTCAACGCGCTCACCGGGCTCGACCTGTCCTCTGTCGGCGTCCGACGCCCCACCACGTCATGGGCGACCGCCTGCGTCTGGGGCGCCGAGGGGGCCGAGGAGCTGCTCGAGTGGCTGGGCATCCCGCTTCGCCACCAGTCGATGCGCGACTCGATGCTCGACACCGCCCGCAGCGACGAGGCGCTGCAGGGCGTGGTGCTGCTGGACCTGCCCGACCACGACTCGACCGAGGTGTCCCACCACCTCGAGGTCGACCGGCTGGTGGTCCTCGCCGACCTGCTGGTCTGGGTGCTGGACCCGCAGAAGTACGCCGACGCCGCCGTGCACGACCGCTACTTCGCCCCGCAGGCCAGCCATCGCGACGTGATGATGGTGGTGCTCAACCACATCGACACCGTCCCGCCCGAGAAGCGCGAGGCGATGATCTCCGACGTACGCCGGCTGCTCGCCGCCGACGGCCTCGACGGCGTCCCGGTGGTCGCGATCTCCGCCCGCCACGGCGATGGCGTCGGTCAGCTGCGCGAGATGATCGCCGAGCGGGTCGCCACCAAGAAGGCCAACCGGGCCCGCACCGAAGCCGACGTCAAGGCCGTTGCCGCCCGCCTCGACAAGGCCACCGGCTCGGCCAAGACCCGGTCGCTGTCCGCCGAGCGCGTGGCCGCCCTCGACGACGCGCTGGCCGACGCGGCCGGGGTGCCGACCGTCGTCGACGCGGTGGAGAAGTCCACCCGGATGCGGGCCAACCGCGCGACCGGCTGGCCGCTGGTCGCCTGGGTGAGCAAGCTCAAGCCCGACCCGCTCAAGCGCCTCCACCTCGACCTGGGCGCGGTCGGCAAGCAGCTGGCGGGCACCGCCCGCACCTCCATGCCCAAGCCGACCCAGATGCAGCAGGCGCGGGTCGACACGGAGGTGCGAGCGCTCGCCGAGGACGTCTCCCGCGGGATGGCCCACCCCTGGGCGTCGGCCGTGCGGCACGCCTCCACCTCCCGCCTCGACGACCTGCACGACCGGCTCGACGCCGCGCTCGCCCGCACCGACCTCGGGGCCGACCGGATCCCCGCGTGGGCGGGGCTGCTGCGCGTGGTGCAGTGGCTGCTGATCGTCACCGCGCTGGTCGGCCTCGGGTGGTACGCCCTGCTGGCCGCCAGCGCCTACGTCAACGTGCCCGACCCGGGCACCCCGTCCTGGCAGGGGGTGGCGATCCCGCTGCTGCTCCTCGCCGGTGGCGTCGGCGCGGGCCTGCTGCTCGCGCTGCTCGCGCGGGCGCTGGTGGCGCTGACCGCCCGCCGGCGCGCTCGAGCCGCCGACGCCCGGCTGCGGGGCGCGATCAACGCGGTCTCCGAGGAGCTCGTGGTGGAGCCGATCAAGGCCGAGCTCGAGGCCTACCAGCTGGTGCGCGACAACCTCGCGATCGCCCTGCGCTGACCTCGCCGGGCTGCACGCACACGCGGGCCCGATCCCGTCCCCAGGCCCCCGTCGGGCGGGGATCTCCACAGCCTCGCGTGTGCCGCGGCGCCGTGGAGGGTGCGGAGGCCGACCCTGGTGACAGGCGGGCGACCAGGCTCGCGTGGACCGGAGGAGACAAGCCCATGAACGACACCCAGATCACCTTCTGCGGCTGGGTCGGCAGCGACGTCACCGTGGCCGAGGTCGCCGACGGGGTCCCCGTCGCGACGTTCCGTGTCGGCAGCACCCCGCGACGCTTCCGCGGCGGCCGCTGGGAGAACGGCCCCACCTCGTGGTTCACGGTGAAGGCGTGGCGCCGACTCGCCGAGCACGTGCAGGCCTGCCTCGGCAGCGGCGACCCGGTCGTCGTGCACGGCCGGCTCGTGGCCGACGTGTGGAAGCGCGAGGACGGCACCACCTCGACGCGCTACGTCGTCGTGGCCCACTCCGTCGGCCACGACCTCAACCTCGGCACCAGCGCGTTCACCCGGTCCGGCAAGCGCGAGGGCGGCGGGGTCGACGAGTCGGCGGTCCGCGAGGTGATCCACTCCTACGACGAGTCCGGGCCCGACCTCGACGCCGACGGTCAGGTCGTGACGCCCGCCGCCCCCGCCGCCCCCGCCGAGCCTGCCGAGCCCGCCGCGGCCGCCGCGGAGGGTGCGGCCGAGACCGCCGCCTGAGCGCCGCTGTCGGACGGCTTGGGGCGCGCTCCCCGAATCGGCTCGCCCGGGCCTCCGCCCGTAGGCTGAGCCCATCATGGCTGACTACATCTTCACCCTGCGCAACGTGCGCAAGGCCCACGGCGACAAGGTCGTGCTCGACAACGTCACGCTGTCGTTCCTCCACGGCGCCAAGATCGGCGTGGTGGGCCCCAACGGCACCGGCAAGTCCTCGCTGCTCAAGATCATGGCGGGGCTCGACCAGCCCAGCAACGGCGACGCGATCCTCGACCCCGGGGCCACCGTGGGCATGCTCCAGCAGGAGCCTCCGTTGACCGAGGGCAAGACCGTGCAGGACAACGTCGAGGAGGCGGTCCACGAGACCAAGGCCAAGCTCGACCGGTTCAACCAGATCTCCGAGGAGCTGGCCGACCCCGAGGCCGACTACGACAAGCTGCTCGCCGAGATGGGCGACCTGCAGACCGACCTCGACCACGCCGGCGCCTGGGACCTCGACAGCCGGCTCGACCAGGCGATGGACGCGCTTCGCTGCCCGCCCGGCGACGTGCTCGTCGACCACCTGTCCGGTGGCGAGCGGCGACGGGTCGCGCTGTGCAAGCTGCTGCTCCAGCAGCCCGACCTGCTGCTGCTCGACGAGCCCACCAACCACCTCGACGCCGAGTCGGTGCAGTGGCTCGAGGGGCACCTGGCGTCCTACCCCGGCGCCGTCCTGGCCGTGACCCACGACCGCTACTTCCTCGACAACGTCGCGCAGTGGATCCTCGAGCTCGACCGCGGCAAGGCCCACCCCTACGAAGGCAACTACTCCACCTACCTGGAGACCAAGAAGGATCGCCTCAAGATCGAGGGCGCCAAGGACGCCAAGCGCGCCCGGATGCTCGAGCGCGAGCTCGACTGGGTGCGGTCGAACCCCAAGGCCCGCCAGGCCAAGAGCAAGGCCCGGCTGCAGCGCTACGAGGAGCTGGCCGCGGAGGCCGACCGCAACCGCAAGATCGACACCGCCGAGATCAACATCCCGGCCGGGCCGCGGCTCGGCGACGTGGTCCTGGAGGCCGACGGCCTGGCCAAGGGCTTCGGTGACCGGCTGCTGATGCACGACCTGTCCTTCAAGCTGCCTCGCGCGGGCATCGTCGGCGTGATCGGCCCCAACGGCGTCGGCAAGACCACGCTGTTCCGGATGGTCACCGGGCAGGAGCAGCCCGACGAGGGCGAGCTGAAGCTCGGCCAGACCGTGAAGCTCTCCTACGTCGACCAGAGCCGCGGCGGCCTCGACCCCCAGAAGAACGTCTGGGAGGTCGTCTCCGACGGGCTCGACCACATCAAGGTCGCCAACTTCGAGATGCCCTCGCGCGCCTACGTCGCCTCCTTCGGGTTCAAGGGTCCCGACCAGCAGAAGAAGGCCGGCGTCCTGTCCGGTGGAGAGCGCAACCGGCTCAACCTCGCCATGACCCTCAAGATGGGCGGCAACCTGCTGCTGCTCGACGAGCCGACCAACGACCTCGACGTCGAGACGCTCCAGTCGCTCGAGGACGCCCTGCTGGAGTTCCCCGGCTGCGCCGTCGTCACCTCGCACGACCGCTGGTTCCTCGACCGGGTCGCCACCCACATCCTGGCGTGGGAGGGCGACGAGGAGGACCCTGCGGGGTGGTTCTGGTTCGAGGGCAACTTCGACGCCTACGAGCAGAACAAGGTCGAGCGACTCGGGGCCGAGGCGGCACGTCCGCACCGGGTCACCCACCGCCGGCTCACCCGGGACTGAGCCTCCGGCCCCCCGCGCGGCACCGCCGCCCCGGGGGGTGGGCTTCCTACACTGGGCCCATGAGCGGGGGAACACGCTGGCTCGACGAGTCACAGCAGAGGTCCTGGCGGGGCCTGCTGATGGGCTGGACGCTGCTCAGCGACCAGCTCGAGGACGAGCTGCGGGAAGCACACGGCCTGTCGCTCGCGGAGTACGAGATCCTGGTCCGCCTCTCCGAGAGCGACGAGCGCCAGCTGCGGATGGCCCAGCTGGCCGGGGCGCTGGCCCACAGCCGCAGCCGGGTCACCCACACGGTCGGCCGGATGGAGCGGCGCGGGCTGGTCGAACGGTGCGACAGCCCCGACGACCGGCGCGGGGTGCTCGCCCGGCTGACGCCCGCGGGGTCGCAGCTGCTGCAGGCGGCCGCGCACACCCACGTCACCGGCGTCCGCGCGCACCTCGTCGACCTCGCCGGCGACGAGGACTTCGAGGCGCTCGGGCGAGTGATGAACGCGGTGGCCGACCAGCTGATCGTCGGGCACCCGGAGATGGACATCCGGCAGTAGCGGCCCCACCGCGGGCACCCGCCGGGGCGAACGCCCGATCAGGTCAGGTGAGCCGCTCGAGGACCAAGGCCATGCCCTGGCCACCGCCGACGCACATGGTGATCAGCCCGGTCGTCTTGTCGTGCCAGTCCAGCGAGTTGAGCATGGTGTTCTGCAGGCGGGCGCCGGTCATGCCGAACGGGTGGCCGACCGCGATCGCCCCGCCGTTGACGTTGAGCCGGTCGAGGTCGATCCCGAGGTCGTGGTACGACGGCACCACCTGCGCCGCGAACGCCTCGTTGATCTCCACCAGGTCGATGTCGTCGATCGACATGCCGGCGTGCGCCAGGGCGCGCTGCGTCGCCTCGACCGGGCCCAGGCCCATGATCTCGGGGGAGAGCGCGGAGACGCCGGTGGCCACGATCCGCGCCAGCGGGGTGAGCCCGAGATCGGCGGCCCTGACGTCGGACATCACGACCACCGCGGCGGCGCCGTCGTTGAGCGCGCAGCAGTTGCCCGCGGTGACGACGCCGTCGGGACGGAACACCGGCTGGAGCTGCGACACCGCCTCGTAGGTCACCCCCGCGCGGGGTCCGTCGTCGCCGGTCACCAACGTGCCGTCGGGGGTCGTCACCGGGGTGATCTCCCGCTCCCAGAAGCCGTCGGCGAGGGCCTTCTCGGCGAGGTTCTGCGAGCGCACGCCGAACTCGTCGAGCTCCTGCCGTGAGAGGCCGCGCTGCCGGGCGACGTTCTCGGCGGTCTGACCCATGGCGATGTAGATGTCGGGCAGATGGCCGTCCTCGCGCGGGTCGTGCCAGTCCTGGCCGCCCTGCGCCATCTCGTGGGTGCGGGCCCCCGCGTCCGCGAAGCGCGGGTTGGTGGTGTCGGGCCAGGAGTCCGACGTGCCGTGGCCGAACCGGGAGACCGTCTCGACGCCGGCGGAGACGAACACGTCGCCCTCTCCGGCCTTGATGGCGTGGAACGCCATCCGCGTGGTCTGCACCGACGACGCGCAGTAGCGGGTGATCGTCGCCCCGGGCACGTCGTCCATGCCGTTGAGCACGTTGACGACGCGCGCCATGTTGAACCCCGACTCCCCGCCAGGGAGCCCGCAGCCGAGGTAGACGTCGTCGACGCTGCTGGGGTCGAGGGCCGGCACCTGGTCGAGCGCGGCGCGGACGATCGTCGCCGCCAGGTCGTCGGGCCGGACGTCCTTGAGCGAGCCCTTGCCGGCGCGGCCGATCGGCGAGCGGGCGGCGGCGACGATGACGGCCTCGGGCATGACGACCTCCCAGCGGGGCTCGGCGTCCCGGACGGTCCGGGGGCGCTTCCCGGCCACCCTAGACCCGGTCGCCAGGATCGCCTCCGCCCGTGATTCGTGAGACTGCTCACCCGCCGTCGGGCCGCGGTCTGGGACGATCGGGGCGTGCGCCACGTCTACGAGTGCCCCGTCCGCTGGGCGGACCTCGACCTGCTCGGGCACGTCAACAACGTGGTCTACGTCGACTACTTGCAGGAGGCGCGCGTCGACATGCTGCGGGTGCACGCGCCCGACCGGCGGGTCGACGACCTCGCGGAGGGCGTCGTGGTGGTGCGGCACCAGGTGACCTACCTCGCGCCGCTGACCTTCCGCTTCCGGCCGGTGACCATCGAGTGCTGGGTCACCGAGATCAGGGCAGCCTCGTTCACCATGGCCTACGAGGTGGTCGACGCCGCCGCCGACGACCGGACGACGTACCTGCGGGCGAGCACCGTGCTGACGCCGTACGTCTTCGGCACCGAGCGGCCGCGCCGGCTGAGCGAGGAGGAGCGGGCCGGGCTCGAGCGCTTCCACGAGCCGGGCGAGCGGCCGCCGCGCGCCTCCCGACCCGAGGTGCCACACCGCGCCGAGGGGCACTACCCGGTCCAGGTCCGGTTCTCCGACGTCGACGTCTACGGCCACGTCAACAACGTGAAGTACTACGAGTACTTCCAGGAGGCGCGGATCGCGCTGATGTCGCGGCTCGCCGGAGCCGTGGACGGCCCTGAGCCGGTGCCGGGTGCGCTCGGACTGCGCACCGTGGTCGCCCAGATCGACGTGGACTACCACGTGCCGATCCTGTTCCGGCGAGAGAGCTATGACCTGTGGACCCACGTGGAGCGGGTCGGCACCACCTCGATGACGCTGGTCTCGGAGATCTGCGACGGCGAGGTGGTGCTGTCGCGGGCCCGGGTCGCCGTGGTCTTCTGGGACCCCGAGGAGGGGCGGCCGACCGCACCGCCCACGGCGCTGCATGACCGACTGGTGGCGGAGGCACTCAGCGAGGAGCCATGAGCCCGGGCCGGGTCAACCGGCCGGGCCGGCCTGCGGCAGCGTCGTCGTCCGGGGGTGCGGCGACTCGTCCATGGAGTTGACCATGGACATCGCCGCGTACTGGGCGTACTCCCAGAAGCGCTGGTCCTGTTCCGGGGTGAGCTTCGCCGCGTCGAGCCCGGCTCGGAAGTGGTGCAGCCACCGGTCTCGCGCGAGCGGCGTCACGGCGTAGGGCGCGTGCCGCATCCGCAGCCGCGGATGCCCGCGCCGGTCGGAGTACGTCGTCGGGCCACCCCAGTACTGCGCGAGGAACAGGGTGAGTCGCTCCTGGGCGGGGCCGAGGTCCTGCTCGGGGTAGAGCGGACGCAGCACCTCGTCGTCGGCGACGCCCTCGTAGAACCTGCCCACGATGGTGGCGATCGTCGTCATCCCGCCGATGTCGTCGTAGAAGCTGGTCATGCCTCCTGCTCCTGTCTCGCGGCCGTCTCGTCGGTCGGCTCCTCGGGCGCGGCCGCCTCGGAGCGCTGCCAGACGACGCGCTGCGGGAAGGGGATCTCGATGCCCTCGTGGTCGAAGCGGGTCTTGATCCGCTCGCGCATCACCCGGGCCACCCGCCACTGCTCCAGCGGCGCGGTCTTGAGGGTGACCCGGACGGTGACGGCGTCGGCCGCGAGGTCCTCCACGCCCCACACCTCGGGCTCCTCGATGATGACGCCCCGGAACTCGTCGTCCTCCCAGAGAGAGCGCGCGACCTCCTCGAGGATCCGCCGGACTCGGCTGAGGTCCTCGCCGTAGGCGACCCCGACGTCGAGCACGCTGCGCGCCCAGTTCTGGCTCTTGTTGCCGACCCGGATGATCTCGCCGTTGCGGACGTACCACACGGTGCCGTCGATGTCGCGGAGCCGCGTGACGCGCAGCCCCACCGCCTCGACGGTGCCGATCGCCTCGCCGGCGTCGACGACGTCGCCGACGCCGTACTGGTCCTCGAAGATCATGAAGATGCCCGAGAGGAAGTCCTTCACCAGGCTCTGCGCGCCGAAGCCGATGGCCACACCGGCGATGCCGGCGCTCGCCAGGATCGGTCCGATGTCGACGAACTCGCTCAGGATCATCGTGCCGACGACCGCGACCAGGACCGCGCTGATGATGCTCTTGAACAGGCTGCCCATCGTGCGGGCTCGCTGCACCCGGCGGGTCGGGTCGGTGCTCAGCTGAGTCAGGCGGTCGGGCAGCACGCCCTCCTCGGCGCGCCTCGTGAGCCGGTCGACGGCGCGGAACAGCAGCCACCGGCCCACCAGGCCCAACACGATCAGGAGGATGACGGTCAGCGGCCAACCGACTGCGAATCGGCCCACGGCCTCCCACGTCACGTCGTCCCAGGTCATGGTCGCCAGTATGGCGGGCGTCCGGGTGGCTCCCGACGGGGGGCGACGCGGCCTGTGGTCCCTCCTCGGCGCGAAGGCCGTTATCCTGACGCCGTGACCACCAGGAGCTCCCTCGTCCGCGGCGCCTGGCGCGCCCTCGCCCTCGCAGTGCCGGCGCTGGCCGGCCTGCTGCTCGCCGGCCCCGCGTCGGCCGTGCCGGAGGGATGGAGCGATCCCGACCCGGTCAGCGGCCTGGAGGCGCTGACGGTCCTCGTGTTCGCCCCGGCGGCCGTGATCGCGGTCACCGCGGCATTGGCGCTGCTGCCCCGCTGGGCGGGCGCCGCCCGCTCCGCTCCGGTCGTCACGGCGACGGAGGGCAGCGCCGGGCTCGACGAGCTGCTCGAGGCCGACCAGCCCCAGGCGATCGAGGCCGCGGCCGACGACGACTGAGCCGACGGGATCCGACCAACCGGCTCAGCCGGCCGGGCGGCTCTCGATGTCCTTGGCCTGCGCTGCCAGCGCGCGCGCCATGTCGGCGCGGCCCTCGCGCACATAGCGCTTCGCCGCCGGGTTGGCCGGCGAGCTCTCCAGCCAGGCATCGAGGCGTGCCAGCGTGGCCTCGGAGATCAGCGGCATCGGGAACATGAGCAACAGCGCCGTCGAGGCCCGCTGCGTGCCCTTCTCCTCCCAGATGGTCTCGGCCATCTGGAGGTACTTCTCGAGGTAGGGCGCCAGCAGGTCGGCCTGACCGGCCACCTGGAACGCGGAGGCGATCTGCCGCTGGGTCTCGTTGGCGACGTCGTCGCGCTCGATCGCGTCGCGCCAGGCCTGGGCCTTGGCCTCGACCGTCGGCCGCACGGCCAGCGCCATCGCGGCCTGCTCCTGGCCCGAGATCGTGTTGTCGCGGCCGAGCTCGGCCTCGATCCGGTCCGCATCGGCGCGGCCGTGCTGGGCGAGCCCGGTCAGCAGCGTCCAGCGCAGGTCGGGGTCGACGTCCAGCCCCGGCAGCGTGCGGGTGCCCTCCAGCAGATCCTCGACCAGGTCCAGGCCCGTCTCGGACCGGGCCACGCCGGCGTACGCACGGGCGAACGCGAGCTGGTGGTCCGAGCCCGCCTCGGCCGACTCCAGCAGCGCACGCAGCCCCGACTCCCAACGCTCCGCAAGCGCGTCGCGGCGCACGGGGTCGGAGTAGTAGTGCACGGCGGTGCGGGCGTAGAGCGGCAGTCTGCTGACGGCCGTGCTGTCGGTCTCGCCCGCGATGCCGCGCAGCACCAGCTCGACGAAGCCGGTCGCGGCCATCTCGGCGTCGCGAGTCATGTCCCACGAGGCGCCCCACAGCAGGGCTCGGGCGAGCGAGTCGTCGACCTGGTCGATGTGAGCGACAGCGGTCGCCAGGGACCGCCCGTCGAGCCGGATCTTGGCGTAGGTGAGGTCGCCGTCGTTGAGCAGCAGCAGGTCCGGCTGCTGCGCGCCGACCACCTCGTCGATCGAGGTCGAGGCGCCCTGGACGTCCACCTCGACGCTCGAGCGGCGGGTCAGCCCGGCGTCGGTGAGGTCGTAGAGTCCGATCCCGATCCGGTGCCGCCGGATCGTGGGGAACTCCGGCGCGGCGGTCTGGGCGACCGAGAACGACGTGTAACGGCCTTCGTCGTCCACCTCGAAGTCGGGTGCCAGCGTGTTGACGCCCGAGGTCTGCAGCCACTCCTCGGCCCAGCTCTGCAGCTCGCGGCCGGAGGCCTTCTCGAGCGCGGTCAGCAGGTCGGAGAACTCGGAGTTGGCGAACTCGTGCGCCTTGAAGTAGTCGCGGAGCCCGGCCAGGAACCCCTCGATGCCGACCCAGGCGACCAGCTGCTTGAGGGTCGAGGCCCCCTTGGCGTAGGTGATGCCGTCGAAGTTCACCTCGACGGCCTGCAGGTCGCAGTTGTCAGCGGCGATCGGGTGGGTGGAGGGCAGCTGGTCCTGGCGGTAGGCCCAGTTCTTGCGGGCGTTGGTGAAGCCGGTCCAGGCCTCGGTGAACTCGGTGGCCTGCTCCAGCGCGTGGTGGCTGGCCCACTCGGCGAACGACTCGTTGAGCCAGAGGTCGTCCCACCACCGCATCGTCACCAGGTCGCCGAACCACATGTGGGCCATCTCGTGGAGCACCGTGTTGGCCCGGGTCTCGTAGAAGGAGTGCACCTGACGCGATCGGGGGAGGTACTCGTCGCGGAAGGTCACGCAGCCGGCGTTCTCCATCGCGCCCATGTTGTACTCCGGCACGTAGAGCTGGTCGTACTTGCCGAAGGGGTAGGGATAGTCGAAGGCCTCCTCGAAGAAGGCGAAGCCCTGCTTGGTGAGCACGGTGAGCTGCTCGTGGTCGAGGTGCTCCTTGATCGACTGGCGGCAGAAGTGCCCGAGGGCGATGGTGCCGTGCGCGCCGGCGTACTCGTCGTAGACGGCGTGGTACTCGCCGGCCACCAACGCGGTGATGTAGGTCGACATCCGCTCCGTGGGGGCGAAATGCCACACCGCGGTGCCGTCTCCGCCGCTCTGGGGCTCCGGTGTGGGGGAGTTGGACACCACCGTCCAGTGGTCGGGCGCCGTGACGTGGAAGGTGAAGGCGGCCTTGAGGTCCGGCTGCTCGAAGGTGGCGTAGACGCGGCGGGCGTCGGGCACCTCGAACTGGCTGTAGAGGTAGACCCGCTGGTCGGCAGGGTCGACGAAGCGGTGCAGCCCCTCGCCGGTGTTCGAGTAGGGCAGCTCGCAGCGCACCGTCAGCTCGTTGTCGGCGGCCAGCCCGTCGAGCTGTACCCGCTGGTCGCGATAGACCTCGAACGGGTCCAGCGCCGTGCCGTTGAGCGTGATCTCGTGCACCGTCGCGCCGTGCAGGTCCGCGAACGTGGCGGCCCCCGGGTCGGAGCAGCTGAACCGGATCACGGTCGTGCTGTCGAAGACCTTGTCGGAGACGGTGAGGTCGAGGCAGATGTCGTAGGAGTCGACCGTGAGGAGCGCGCCGCGGGTGGCGGCCTCGTCCCGGGTCAGGTTGGTTCCAGGCATGCCCCGCATCATGTCACCGGAGCCCAGGCCGGGGGAGTCCGACCGGTGGCGACCCGGCGGCCGAGGTCAGCGGGCAGGGTCGGGCGTCGCGGCCGGGGTGACCCGGGCGGGCTTCGGCGGGGCGCTCGGCGGGCTGCTGTGCACGAGGCCGACCTCGGGCTGGCGGGTGCGGCTCGGGGCCGTGGTCGGGGCCACCTGAGCGGCGCTCCGACGCCGGAGCCACCGGCGGGACCGGCGCCGGTGCTGCGGGGGGCGGTGCTCGGACTGTCGCATCAGGGCGACGACGCCGAGGGCGACGGGGTTGCTGGCCATGGGGCCCTCCTTGTTCAGGTGCTGACATCGGGTGAGGAGCCCGCTTCCTCGCCGCTGATACGTCTCCGGCGACGGGGCCGGGTTACCGTGTCGGGCGTGAACGACGCCGACTTCTGGTTCGACCCCTCCTGCCCGTTCGCCTGGATCACCTCGCGGTGGATCCTGGAGGCGGCGCAGGTGCGTGACGTCTCTGTCGGCTGGCACGTGATGAGCCTGGGCTACCTCGACCGCGAACGGACCGACGACACGGAGGCGCATCGAGCGTTCCTCGAGCGCTCCTGGGGACCGGTGCGCGTCTGCATCGCCGCGGAGCACAAGTACGGCGCCGACGTGCTGCTGCCGCTCTACACCGCGCTCGGCACCCGCATCCACCAGGACGGGCGCCGGCCCGACCGGGAGCTGGTCGCCGAGGCCGTCGCCGAGGCAGGGCTCGACGAGACGCTGGTGGACGCGATCGACGACACCTCGCTCGACGAGGCGGTCGCGGCCTCGCACCTGGCCGGCATGGACCAGGTCGGCGCCGACGTGGGCACCCCCACCATCTCCTTCCGCGGCTCGGCCTTCTTCGGGCCGGTGCTGACCAGGATCCCGCGCGGCGAGGAGGCGGGGCGGCTGTGGGACGGCTGCGTGGCCGTCGCCGGCGTCGCCTGCTTCTCGGAGCTCAAGCGTGCCCGTTGCGGCACCCCGGACTTCAGCTGACGTGGGGATCACACTGCGGCTGACAGCCGGTGCCCTGGTGGGGGCGCTGGCGGTGCCCGCTGCGGCTCCTCCGGGGTCGGCGGCGGTGGCCGCACCCACCACGGCGGCGAAGGAGCGGGTGCCGCTGCGGACGGTCGACCCCTCCGGGGCGAGGGAGGGCACCGCGACCGTGGCCGACGGGCGATCGCGCTGGCAGGTGCCCGCCGGGTCGCTGGTCGCGGTCACCTGGCGAGGGGCCGAGGCCCCCGACCTCGAGCTCCGGCTTCCCGGCGGGAGGTGGGAGGCCTGGGAGCCGCTGGCCGACCTGGGTGAGCGTTCGGCCGTCGCGGGCACCGAGGCGTTCTGGGTCGGCCGGGCACGCACCCTGTGGGTGCGCGCCGCCGGCACCGACGAGACGACGCGCCTGGTCGTGATCGAGCCCGGTGCCGACCCGAGCCGGCGTACGACGGCCACGGCGGCGCCGCAGGTCACCGCCCGGGCGGCCCGGCCGAGCCGGGCCCCGCGCCCCGAGGTCCACACCCGCAAGAACTGGGGTGCGAACGAGAGGTGGCGCAGCAGCAGGCCGAGGTACAACGACAAGCTCAAGCAGGTGCACATCCACCACACGGCGGGAAGCAACGACTACAGGCGGAGCGAGGTGCGCGGGATCCTGCGGGCGATCTACCGCTACCACACCAAGACGCTCGGTTGGTCCGACATCGGCTACAACTTCCTCGTCGACCGGTTCGGCCGGGCCTGGGTCGGACGCGCCGGCGGCGCCGCCAAGCTGGTGCGCGGCGCGCACACCCTGGGGTTCAACCACTCCTCGACCGGCATCGCGGTGATCGGCAACTTCGAGCAGAGGAAGCCACGAGCCGACGTCGTCACCATGCTGGTCCGGCTGGCGGCGTGGAAGCTCGACAAGGCCGGCCGCAACCCGCGCGGCAAGATCAGGGTGACCTCGCAGGGGAGCGACCTCTACGCCAGGGGCGAGCGGGTCAGGCTGCGGATCGTCGACGGTCACCGAGACACCAACCAGACCGCCTGCCCGGGCCAAGAGGTCTATGACCGGCTGCCGGAGATCCGCGAGCGGGCCGGCAACCGGGCCGACCGGTTCTCGTGAGCGGCGCCCACACGCACTCCAGCGGACGCCGCCTCCTAGGATCCCTCCCATGAGTCATGTGCTGTCTGCCGTCGCCTGGCCCTACGCCAACGGCCCGCGCCACATCGGCCACGTGGCCGGGTTCGGCGTGCCCTCCGACGTCTTCAGCAGGTACATGCGGATGGCCGGCCACGACGTGCTGATGGTGTCCGGCACCGACGAGCACGGCACCCCCATCCTGGTCACGGCCGACCAGCAGGGCGTGTCCGCCAAGGACCTCGCCGACCGCTACAACGCCGTCATCGTCCAGGACCTGGTCGACCTCGGTCTGTCCTACGACCTCTTCACCCGCACCACCACGGGCAACCACTACCGCGTCGCGCAGGAGCTGTTCCACCAGAACTGGCTCAACGGCTACATGATCGAGCAGACGACCCAGTCGGCGATCTCGCCGTCGACCGGCCGCACCCTCCCCGACCGCTACATCGAGGGCACCTGCCCGCTCTGCAGGTTCCCCGAGGCGCGCGGCGACCAGTGCGACAACTGCGGCAACCAGCTCGACCCGACCGACCTGATCGACCCGCGCAGCAGGATCAACGGCGAGACGCCGGAGTTCGTGGAGACCCAGCACTTCTTCCTCGACCTGCCGGCGCTCGCCGAGGCGCTGGGGGAGTGGCTCGACGAGCGCGAGGCGACGGGCCTGTGGCGGCCCAACGTCATCAAGTTCAGCCAGAACATCCTCAAGGACATCAAGCCGCGCGCGATGACCCGCGACATCGACTGGGGCATCCCAGTGCCGCTCGACGGATGGCGCGACCAGCCGACCAAGCGGCTCTACGTCTGGTTCGACGCCGTGATCGGCTACCTCTCGGCCAGCATCGAGTGGGCACGGCGCGGTGCCGAATGGAGGGGGGACGACCCCGAGGCCTGGCGGCGGTGGTGGAACGACCCGGAGGCCTCGTCGTTCTACTTCATGGGCAAGGACAACATCACCTTCCACTCCCAGATCTGGCCCGCCGAGCTGCTCGGCTACGCCGGGCGCGGGTCGCGCGGCGGCGAGCCGGGGGAGTACGGCGTTCTCAACCTGCCGACCGAGGTGGTCTCCAGCGAGTTCCTGACGATGGAGAGCAGGCAGTTCTCCTCCAGTCGCGGCCACGTCATCCTGGTCAACGACATGCTGTCGCGCTACCAGCCCGACGCGCTGCGCTACTTCATCTGCGCGGCCGGGCCCGAGACGTCCGACTCCGACTTCACCTGGGCCGAGTTCGTGCAGCGCACCAACTCCGAGCTGGTCGCCGGCTGGGGCAACCTGGTGAACCGGACCGCCACCATGATCGCCAAGAACGTCGGCGCGATCCCGGCGGCCGGCGACCTCGAGCCGGTCGACGAGGCAGTGCTCAGCACGGTGCGTGACGGGTTCGCGTCGGTCGGCGAGCTGATCGAGGGTCACCGGCTGCGGGGTGCCATCGGCGAGGCGATGCGGGTCGTGGGCGAGGTCAACAAGTACCTCACCGTCACCGAGCCCTACAAGATGAAGGACGCGTCGCAACGCGCCCGCCTCGAGACCGTGCTGCACGTCGCCGCGCAGTGCGTGGTCGACTGCAACACGCTGCTCTCGCCGTTCCTGCCGCACTCCGCCAACGAGGTGTGGCGCGCCCTCGGTGGCGAGGGCGAGTTCATGCCGATGCCCAGGGTCGAGCAGGTCGAGGAGCTCGAGCCCGACAACGGCGCCGGCCTGCGACGTACCCCGTGATCACCGGCGACTACTCCACCACCCCGCGATGGGAGTCGCGCCCGATCACGGTGGGCGCTGCGGTGGCCAAGCCGACGCCGATCTTCACCAAGCTCGACCCGGCGGTCGTCGAGGAGGAGCTGGCCCGGCTGCAGGGCTGAGCCGTCGCGCGCCGGCGCCCCTACTGCTTGACGAGGTCGCGCAGCCACCGTCTCGAGAGCTGCGCTGCTGGCGGGTTCGGTCGTCCGTGGTCGCGGTCCTTGGCAGTGAGCGCGGAGGCAGCCGCGGGGTGCGGTGCGCCAGCGGCTCCCTGCTCTGCTCCGCGTCGCGTCCCTAGGGCCGAGGGGGTGGCCAGCCTTCGCTGGTGGAGGAGGTCGCGCCGACCGTCATGAAGCCGGTCGACCAGTCACCGGACGCACTTGTGAACGGCGGCCGGATTCCGTGATGGAACCGTGATCTGGCGGGGTGTGGAAAGGGCCTGTCTGGAGCGGTCTGGGTGTCGGTGGTCGCTGCTTGAGTAGGGGCATGAGTTCAGCAGCCGACCACCACCAGGAGGTCCCGGTCCCGGGGTCTCCGGATCAGGTGTTGGCTGCGGCCCGCGCGGCGTCGATCGCGGAGCAGGCTGCCGGGGTGGCGAAGCTGGTCGCTGCGGTGGAGTGGGCGGCTCTGCATGAGCCGACCGGCACCGGTGATGCGGCCTATTGGTGGGAGGCGGGGCACATGGTTCCGCTGGCCGGGGAGGGTGCCCCGGAGATCGGGGAGTACGCGATCGCGGAGTTCGCGACCGCGCTCGGGGTGACCACCGACGCGGGGCGTCGGTTGATCGGGCACGGGTTGGAGATCGCCTGGCGGCTGCCGGAGCTGTGGAAGGCGGTGCAGGCGGGTCGGGTGCCGGCCTGGCGCGCGGTCCGGGTGGCCGAGGCGACGATGGCGTTGTCGCAGGCGGCGGCGGGGTTCGTGGACCGTCAGGTCGCCGCGGTCGCCGGGCGGGTGTCGCTGACCCAGCTGGAGCACCTGGTCCTCGAAGCCAAGATCAGGGTCGAGGGGCTGGAGCGGGAGGACCCGGAGAACCCGTCCCCCGAGGTGCCGGACTCCCGGCACGTGGCGGTGCACACCGAGCAGGTGTCCTTCACCGGCACCGTCGAAGTGACCGGCGAGCTCGACCTGGCCGATGCCCTGCAGCTGGACCAGGCACTGGCGGCCGGTGCGGAGCAGCTGAAGCTCGCCGGGTCGGCGGAGTCGTTGGACGCCCGCCGGGCCACCGCGCTGGGGGAGATGTCACGGCACCCAGTTGGCCTTCTCCTTCGACCAGGGACCGATGGTGGAGGGCGAGGCAGGTCGCCCGCGGCGGCCGGTGACGCTGTTCGTGCACGTCTCCGAGGACGCCCTGACGGGTGCGAACCCGGTGGGCCGGTGTGAGAACACCCGCACCCCGATCAGCAGCGAGACGATCCGGGCGTGGTGTGGCCACCCCGACGCGGTGGTCACCGTCAAGCCGATCATGGATCTGGCCGACCACGTCCGGGTGGACCAGTACGAGCTCCCGGACCGGCTCAAGGAGCTGATCGACCAGCGCGACGGGCACTGCGTGTTCCCCTACTGCACGATGCCGGCGCGGGGTTGCGACCACGACCACGCGGTCCCCTACGACGACTCCGACCCGGCCCGCGGCCCGACGTGTTCGTGCAATGTGGCGCCGTTGTGTCGCGGCCATCATCGGTTGAAGACCCACACCCCGTGGCGCTACCAGATCATCGAGCCCGGGGTCTACGCCTGGACCACCCCGCACGGCTACCGCCTGGTCGTCGACCACACCGGCACCCGCGACGTCACCCCGCCCGACGCGGTGACCACCGCCGGCTGCCCCCGACCCGTCGACCCGCCGGTCGACCCACCCGACCAGTAGCCACCACGCCCCACCCCCCGGCCGAACCTCTCTCTCGGCGGGGCTGCAGGTGCGTCTTGCACTGTCCACCGCTGTCCTGCCGGCGGCCAACCGACGCGGCGTTGCCACTGCCGTGCAGGCGCCACAACCGTGCAAAGCCGTGGCAGCACCGCGGCAGTCGCGTCTCCTCGATGCGAGGCCGGGCGCCACGCGACACCACTGCCTGCGGTGCGCACGGATCTGGCACCCTTCTGTGTCAAGACACCTTCGGGGGCGGGGCTTGAGGCCGGTGTGTTCCCGGGCATGTCCCTCGGCTGTGGAGGGCGTCGTCGAGCATGGTGCAGCTGGGAGGTCTTGCGGGTGTGCTCCTCGCCCGGGCCGGAGACCGTGGGTGCCCCGCCCGAGTGCCTTGCTGCGGCTCCCCAGGGGCCCTACGGTGAAGGACTACCCACAACGTAGGCGAGGCTCTGATGGCGAAGTACATGGTGATCTACACCGGCGGCATGGGGATGGCGGCGACCCCCGACGAGCAGCAGAAGATCATGGACGACTGGGGCGCTTGGTACGGCAAGCTGGGCGCCGCGATCGTCGACGGCGGCGCACCGTTCGGCGAGGCGAAGCACTTCGCGGGCGACGGCGGGGCGGACGGCCCGTTGGGGCAGAACGCCCCCACCGGATACACCCTCATCGAGGCCGACTCCCTCGACTCTGCCGCCGCTGCCTGCGCCGACCACCCGCACCTCACCCACGGCGGCCAGGTGCAGGTCTTCACCTGCATCGACATGTCAGGTCAGCAGTAGCCCGAGGTTGAGCACACGGTCGCTCCCCGCCGACTGAGCTGCCCGGCCAGCTCACCCCAGGTCTCGCACGGCCCGCTCGTAGTCGTCGGCGAGCCCGACCAGGTCGGCGCGGTGGTCGCGGATCCGGCAGCCGCGGCCGTTGCGCTTCCAGGTGATCCCCTCGTCGGCCCACCGGGCCCGCGCTTCATCGGCCAGGTGGAGCGGCAGGTCACCGGAGGAGCTGGTGACCCGCCACCACGTCACGTTGCTGCCGTACAGCGACATCACCCGGCCGACCAGCCGGGGGCCGACGCCGACCAGCCCCGCCAGGTCGCCGTAGGACGCCACCCGGCCGCGCGGGATCTGCTCGACCGCCCGGAGCACCCGCTCCACGACCCGCTCGTCCACCGGCTCATCGGCCTCTCGGGTCGACCGCCAGGACCGCCGGGAGCAGCGAGAGCCCATGCACGACGACCGTGAGGGCAGCGAGGGCCCACGCCCAGCCCGGAAGGCCGGCCGACCAGAGGCCGACCACGGCGCTGCCGAAGACCGCCGTCTTGACCAGCGCCCGCCCCACCGGATGCGGGAACCGGGCCTTCGGCGCCGCGAACAGCCCCCAGGCGAGCGCGGCGGCCACGGCGGCCGCGAGGCCGAGGAGCCACCCCTGCGTCGCGAGCCCCCACACGAACAGCGCCGCCAGGGCCGCGAGCTCGGCCAGAAAGACCCCGGCCAGCACCAGCCAGCCGAAGTGGGACGACATGGAACCGATCGTAGGCGACAGCGTCGGCAGCTAGGGTCGCCGCATGTCCGAGCTCGTCCACCTGCCCGTGCTCTTCGTCAAGCAGCGGATCACGATGATGGTCAACCGCTACGAGATCCTGGCCGCGAACCCCGACGGGAGCATCGGCCGGCTGCTGCGGTCGACCTTCCACATCGAAGGTCCCGGCTACCAAGGCACCGGCCAGGAGCGCAATGAGCTGATCGCGGTCCTGCGACGGGTCGGCATCGCCGGCTTCCTGCCCTTCCACGTCGACTTCGTCGCGACCGACGGCGCGCTGCTGCCGAACAGCGAGCGACAGTGGTCCCTGCGCGACAAGTACACCGTCACCGTGCCCGACCCCCGCGTCGACTTCCGGGTGGCCGCCGCGATGGCGGTCGGCCCCGACGCGGTGCTGGGTCGCTGAGCCAGTGCTCTATCCGGAGGTGCGGGCCGAGGTCGACCAGGCAGCCGGGATGATGCCGCTCGACGACCCCCGCTACGACATCGAGACGTCGCGTGACACCGCTCGCCGGGCCGCGCAGGCGATGACCCGCCAGGCCGTGGCCGAGGTGCGCGCCCTCGACGCCGGGGGCGTGCCGTGCCGGCTCTACCGCCCGCAGAGTGCGCTGCCGGGGGTGGTCGTGCACCTGCACGGCGGGGGGTTCGTCTTCCACGACCTCGAGGTCCACGACGCGCCCTGCCGGCGGCTGGCGAACGCCGCTGGAATCGCCGTGCTGAGCGTCGACTACCGGCTGGCGCCGGAGCACCGCTTCCCCGCCGCGGTGGACGACGTCGACACCGTGGTCGCCTGGCTGACCGAGCACGCCGCTGCGCAGGGCGTCGACGGGCCGGCGTACCTCCACGGCGACAGCGCGGGCGCCAACCTTGCCCTGGGCGCTGCGCTGCGGCACCCGGGCCGCTTCGCCGCGGTGGGCCTGATCTACCCCTTCCTCGACCCGACCTGCTCGTCGGCGTCGTACGCCGACCCCGAGCACGGCGGCTTCGAGCCGGAGGAGGCGGCGTGGTACTGGCGGCAGTACGCCGACCCGGCTGATCACGACCACCCCGACCTGGCGCCGTTGCGCTCGCCGCACCTCGGCACGCTGCCGCCCACCATGGTCGTCACCGCGGAGCACGACCCCCTGCGCGACGAGGGGGAGGAGCTGGCCCGTCGGGCGGCCGAGGCCGGGGTGGCGGTCGTCGCCAGCCGACAGCTGGGCCAGGTGCACGGCTTCTGGCGCCGGCTGGAGGACTTCACCGCCGCCGAGCCGGTGCTGTGCCAGGTCGCTGCGTTCTTCCGCCTCCACCACGACGGTGCCCCACCCGCGGCCGTGGCCGACCGCGCCGCCCCGTCCGCCTCCTGAGAGGATCCCTCCATGCGCGTTCACGTCGGCTCCGACCACGCCGGGCTCGAGCTCAAGGACCGGCTCCTCGCCTGGCTCCTCGAGCACGGGCACGAGCCGGTCGACCACGGCCCGTTCGTCTACGACGCCCTCGACGACTATCCGGTCTTCTGCCTGCGCGCGGCCGAGGGGGTGGCCGCCGACCAGGCCGAGGGCATCGACGCGTTGGGCGTGGTGATCGGTGGGTCCGGCAACGGCGAGCAGATCGCGGCCAACAAGGTGCGCGGCGTGCGGTCGGCGCTGGTGTGGTCGGAGGAGACCGCGGTGCTCGCCCGCGAGCACAACGACGCCAACGTGGTGTCCGTGGGCGGCCGGCTGCACCCCATCGAGGACATGCTCCGCTTCGTGGGCGCCTTCCTGTCCACCGCGTTCAGCGGCGACGAGCGGCACGTCCGGCGGATCGACCAGCTGGCGACGTACGAGACCACGGGCGAGCTGCCACCGCTGCCCCCGTCCGCGCTGGGCGAGCCCGGCCCCGGCGGCGATGCCTGAGGGGCACACGCTCCGACGGCTGGCCGACGACCTCGACGCGGCCTTCGCGGGGTCGCCCGTGGCCGCTTCGTCGCCCCAGGGTCGGTTCGCCACCGAGGCTGCCGTGCTCGACGGCAGCCGCCTCCTGGCCGCCGACGCCGCGGGCAAGCACCTCTTCGTGGAGTTCGAGCACGACCACCTCGTGCATGTCCACCTCGGCCTGATCGGCGGGTTCACGGTGGCCACCGAGGCCGCGGACGTGCCACCGCCGGTCGGCCAGGTGCGCCTCCGGCTGGTCGCCGAGAGGTCGCCCGGGAGCTGGTCGTACGCCGACCTGCGCGGCGCCACCCGCTGCGACCTGGTCACCTCGGCCCGGCGTGACGAGGTGCTCGCCGGCCTCGGCCCCGACCCGTTGCGCGCCGACGCCCAGCCCGGGCGGGCCTGGGCGCGCATCTCCCGATCGACCCGGCCGATCGGCGAGCTGCTGATGGACCAGCAGGTGATCGCGGGCGTCGGCAACGTCTACCGCGCGGAGGTGCTGTTCCGGCAGCGCCTGGACCCCCGGCGGCCCGGACGGACGCTGCGGCGCGGCCAGTTCCAGGCGATCTGGGACGACCTGGCCGCGCTGATGGCCGAGGGCGTGCAGCGGGGACGGATCGACACGGTTCGGCCGGAGCACACCCCGGAGGCGATGGGACGCCCCGGGCGCGAGGACGACCACGGCGGCGAGGTCTACGTCTATCGTCGGAATGGACAGCCGTGCCTGGTTTGCGGCACCCTCGTGCGCACCTCCCCGATGGCGGGCAGGAACTTGTTCTGGTGCGGCCAATGTCAGCGCAGGTTTCGTTCCCGCGCCGTACAGTGAATGTCAGCCCCCACTGGCCCGAGGGACACCAACACGAATGAGCGTCGAGCGCGCGATCGCACCGGCGGCCGGGAACACGCGAGTGCGTCGAGCCCGAGCCGCCCTGACGCGCTTCCTCCGGTCGGGCGGCAATCGTCTGTTCCTGGGCCTGGTCATGGCCAGCGCCGTGGTGGCCATCATCGCCGGCATCTGGCCGGCCCTGCTGCCGATCTCGGTGCTCACCGTGCCGCTGCTGATCGGCAACATCGTGCTCGGGCCGCGGCAGCTGCCGTGGTTCGTGGTGCTCACGCTCGCCGGGCTGGCGATCGTGTCGCCGCGGCAGCCCGAGATCACGGCCTACGCCGTGGTGGAGATCCTCGTCGTCTTCGTGCTCGGGCTGATCATCCTGTTGTCGTCGTTCCGTCGCACCCGCCTCGGTGTGGCCGGGGTGCGCGGTGAGTCGATGTTGGTCGACCTGCGCGACCGGATCAGCCGCCAGGGCCAGCTGCCCGACCTGCCGAAGGACTGGTACGTCGAGACCGCGCTCCGCTCGGCCGACGGCACCCCCTTCGCCGGCGACTTCGTCGTCGCCTCGCGGCCGCACAACGGCGACCGCTTCGACGTGGTGGTGGTCGACGTGTCCGGCAAGGGTGACGAGGCGGGCACCCGCTCGCTGCTGCTCTCCGGTGCGTTCGGCGGCCTGCTCGGGGCGCTGCGCCCCGAGGACTTCCTGCCCGCGGCCAACGACTTCCTGCTGCAGCAGGACTGGAGCGAGGGCTTCGCCACGGCCGTCCACCTGTCGCTGAACCTCACGTCCGGTGACATCAAGGTGTGGACCGCCGGCCACCCACCCGCCGTACAGCTGTCCGCCGGGTCGGGCCGCTGGTCGGTCCACGACACCGAGGGCCCGGTGCTGGGGCTGATCCCGGGCGCCGACTTCACCGGCACTCGCGCGATCATGCGCCCCGGCGACGTGGTCCTGCTCTACACCGACGGCATGGTGGAGACGCCGACGCGCGACATCGGGCTCGGCATCGACCGGCTGGTCGGCTCGGCCGAGCGGGAGCTGCGCGGCAACTTCGTCCACGGCGCCATGCGCCTCGTCGACAGCCTGGGCTCGCGGCACGACGACCGGGCGCTGCTGCTGATCCATCGGCGCTGAGCCCGTCACGGGGCTGACCGGGCGCGGTCTCGGTTGGGGGGCAGGCGGGCCGGTGTGGCACCATGACAGCGCGGTTTTCGACGCGCGCGTCCGCGACCGCAGGCGGATGTAGCTCAATGGTAGAGCCCCAGTCTTCCAAACTGGCTACGCGGGTTCGATTCCCGTCATCCGCTCTCAAGCGGCCACCAGGCCATGCTTGGCGGGGCGTAGCGTAGTGGCTAGCGCGCCTGCTTTGGGAGCAGGAGATCGCAGGTTCGAGTCCTGTCGCCCCGACGAGAGACACCACCGACCCCCACGACTCACCCGCTGCGCCGCCGCACAGCGCCCCCCACCACGATCGGAGACCACCTGTGAAGAGCGCCGTCGAGACGTTGAGCCCGACCCGGGCCAAGCTGACCGTCGAGGTGCCTTTCGAGGAGCTGAAGCCCAGCCTGGACGCCGCCTACAAGCAGATCGCGGGGCAGATCAACATCCCCGGGTTCCGCCGCGGCAAGGTGCCTCCGATGGTGATCGACCGCCAGGTCGGCCGGGGCGCGGTGCTCGACCAGGCGATCAACGACGCCGTCCCGAAGATGTACGTCGAGGCGCTGCAGGCCAACGACCTGCAGCCGCTGGCACAGCCCGACATCGAGGTGACCAAGTTCGCCGACAACGAGTCGCTGGAGTTCGTGGCCGAGGTGGACATCCGCCCGGAGATCACTCTGCCCGACTACGACGGCCTCGAGGCGCAGGTGGAGGACGCCCCCGTCACCGACGCCGACGTGGAGGAGCAGCTCGCGGCGCTGCGCGAGCGCTTCGGCACGCTGCAGGACGTCGAGCGTGCGGCCACGGACGGCGACTTCGTGGTGATCGACCTCAAGGCGACCAAGGACGGCGAGGTGGTCGAGGGTGCCGAGGTGACCGGCATGTCCTACCAGGTCGGCCGCGGCGGCATGCTCGAGGGACTCGACGAGGCGCTCGACGGCATGGCGGCCGGTGACAGCAAGTTGTTCACCTCGCAGCTGGTCGGCGGCGACCTGGTCGGCGAGGACGTCGAGGTCGAGGTGACCGTGTCCCAGGTCCAGGAGCAGGAGCTGCCCGAGCTCGACGACGACTTCGCCCAGCAGGCCAGCGAGTTCGACACCGTCGATGAGCTGACGGCCGACACGCGTGAGCGGCTCGCCCGCGGTCACAGGCTGGAGCAGGCCGCGGCAGCACGCGACGCCGTTCTCGAGGTGCTGCTCGACAGGGTCGAGGTGCCGCTCCCCGAGACGCTGGTCACCGACGAGCTCAATGCCCGCCGGCAGAACATCGAGCAGCAGCTCGCCTACGCCGGCATGACCATGGACACCTACCTCGACAACGAGCAGCAGACCCCCGAGGAGTTCGAGGCCGACCTCGAGCGGCGCGTGCGCGACGCGGTGGCAGCTCAGTTCGTGCTCGACGAGATCGCCAAGAAGGAGCAGCACGGCGTCGACCAGGCCGAGCTGTCCGAGCACCTGGTGCGCCGCGCCCAGCAGGCGGGCCAGGACCCGCAGTCCTTCGCCAACCACATGTTCGAGCACAACCACATCCCGGAGATGATCCAGGAGATCCTGCGCGGCAAGGCACTCGCGTCGGTGGTCGAGTCGGCGACGGTCACCGACGCCTCCGGCAACCGCGTCGAGCTCGCCCACCTGCGACCCGACGGCACCATCGGCGAGCCGGAGGCGGCGGCGGTGGAGGCCTCCGACACGGAGCTGACGGAGGCCGCGGACGAGCCGGCCGACGGCCCGACCGACGACTGACATCGACCCGCCGGGCCGGAGGGAGTGAGGACATGATGCGGGGGAGCTGGACGGCGGCCGCCGTCACCGGCGTGCTGCTGGCGACCTCGGCGACCGCCGCGCTGGCCGGCGCTTCCGGATCCGCGACGGCGGTGCCCGCCGCCCCGGCCGCGGCGCCGGCGCAGCCCAACGTGGTGCTGATCCTGACCGACGACCAGGACCGCTCGCTCACCCGCTTCATGCCGCAGACCCGCAAGCGGGTCCGGCAGCAGGGCATGGCGTTCAGCAACTACGTCGTCAACACCTCCCTGTGCTGCGTGGCCCGGGCCTCGCTGCTGCGCGGGCAGTACGCCCAGAACACCCACGTGGAGAACAACACACCTCCCGAGGGTGGGTTCCTGCGCTACCACGAGCAGGGTCTGGACACGAACGACCTGCCCGTCTGGCTCGACGGGCTCGGCTACACCACCTCGATGCTGGGCAAGTACCTCAACGGCTACCCCTACGTCGCGGCCGGCCCGTTCAAGGGGCAGGGCGTGGGGCGGCTCGAGATCCCCGAGGGCTGGGACGACTGGTTCTCGCCGGTCCAGGGCAGGCCGTACTCCGAGTACAACTACGTGATGAACGACAACGGCGTCGAGCGTGCCTACGGATCGAAGCGCCGTGACTACCTCACCGACGTGCTCGCCGACCGGGCGGTGCAGTTCCTCGACCAGCAGGCGACCGGTGAGGCGCCGTTCTTCCTCTACCTCGCGCCCTACGCCCCGCACTCGCCCTACAAGCCGCCGAAGCGCTACGAGCACTTCCTGGACCGCAAGAGCATCAAGGTGCCGCGCACCGGGGACTTCAACGAGAAGTCGGTGTCCGACAAGCCACGTCCGCTCTCCCGGCTGCCGCGGCTGAGCGGCAAGGACGAGCGTCACCTCGACCGCATCTACCGCAAGCGGGCGGCGTCGGTGCGGGGCGTCGACGACATGGTCGCCGAGGTGCTGACGGCGTTGGAGGCCAACGGCCAGCTCGACAGCACCTACGTCTTCGTGACCTCCGACAACGGCTACCACCTCGGCCAGCACCGGATGCCGCCGGGGAAGTACACCCCCTACGAGCCCGACATCCGTCTGCCGCTCTTCGTCCGCGGGCCGGGCGTGCCTGCGGGAGGCTCGTCCGCGGAGCTGACCTCCAACATCGACCTGGCGCCGACCATCGTCGACCTCGCCGGCGGCCGGGCGCCCGCGTTCGTGGACGGCGTCTCCTTCGCGCCGTGGCTCGACGCGACGCCACCCGGACGGCCGGTGCGGAGCACGGTGCTGCTCGAGCGCCGGATCTCGACCTTCACCGGCGGGCCGCTGGCGGCGGGCCGGATGAACCTCGAGGAGCCGCGCGACCAGCGCCTGGAGCAGCTCGACTTCCACGCGACCGCCTATCGCGGCGTGCGTTCCGCGGACGGCTACACCTACGTGCTGTACGACGACGGGCAGGAGGAGTTCTACGACCTGTCCCGCGACCCGCTCCAGCTGCGCAACCTCCTCGCCCCCCGGCGGACGCTCAACGCGCCCCGCAGCCAGCGTGTCGAGGAGCTGCGACAGGAGCTGGACGAGCTGACCGGCTGCTCCGGCACGAGCTGCCACCAGTAGTCCGCCGCGATCGGCGGGCTCGTTCCGCTGTCGGCGAACAGGGGCCCCGAACCCGTGGTTGTGGCGGCGGTTGAGGCTAGGGTCGCAGTCGTGAACTTCGACATGGAGAACGCCCGACCCGACGGGCCGCAGGCGAACGGGCCCCAGGCGAACGGTGGCGTCTCGACCCCCGGCCTGGACGACCACATCTATCAGCGGCTGCTGCGCGAGCGCATCGTGTTCCTCGGCTCCGAGGTGCGCGACCAGAACGCCAACGCGATCTGCGCCCAGCTGCTGCTGCTCTCGGCAGAGGACCCCGAGGCGGACATCTTCCTCCACATCAACAGCCCGGGCGGCTCGGTGGACGCCGGCATGGCGATCTACGACACGATGAACTACATCCCCAACGACGTCGCCACCGTGGGCATGGGCCTCGCGGCGTCGATGGGTCAGTTCCTGCTCTGCGCCGGCACGAAGGGCAAGCGCTACGCGTTGCCGCACGCGCGCATCATGATGCACCAGCCGTCTTCCGGCATGGGCGGGTCGGCGTCCGACATCAAGATCCAGGCCCAGCAGTCGCTGCACATCAAGAAGGTCCTGCTCGAGCTGATCGCCGAGCACACCGGCCAGCCCCTCGACCAGGTCGAGGCCGACGCCGACCGCGACCGCTGGTTCACCGCCGACCAGGCGCTCGAGTACGGCTTCATCGACCAGGTCATCACCAGCGCCCGCGAGGCCGCCGACGAGGGCCGGCCGGCCCACTCCAACGACTGAGCCAGAGGACGTCACTCACATGAACTACTACATCCCGCAGTGGGAGGAGCGCACGTCGTACGGCTTCCGCCGGATCGACCCCTACGGCAAGCTCTTCGAGGACCGGATCATCTTCCTCGGCACCCCCATCTCCGACGACGTCGCCAACGCGGTCATGGCCCAGCTGCTCTGCCTCGAGTCGATGAACCCCGACCAGGACGTGCAGATCTACATCAACAGCCCCGGTGGCTCGTTCACCGCGCTGACCGCGATCTACGACACGATGCGGTTCATCAAGCCCGACGTCCAGACGGTCTGCCTGGGCCAGGCCGCCTCCGCGGCCGCGATCCTGCTGGCGGCGGGCACGCCCGGCAAGCGCCTGGCGCTGCCCAACAGCCGGATCCTGATCCACCAGCCCTACACCGAGGGCACGTTCGGGCAGACCTCCGACATCGAGATCCAGGCCAACGAGATCCTGCGGATGCGCGAGTTGCTCGAGCAGATGATCTCCGACCACAGCGGCCGGTCGATCGAGGAGGTCAGTCGCGACATCGAGCGCGACAAGATCCTGACCGCCGAGGCCGCGATCGAGTACGGCCTGATCGACGCCGTGCTGGAGTCCCGCAAGGGCGCTCCGGCGATGAGCTGACCGGCCGAGACGGACCCGCACCGGCGATGACGCGACACGCGCCTCCTGCTTGGACCCCCACGGGGCCCCGGCACGGGGTACCGTCAGAGGGTTTCCGCGGCTCGCTCGGCCGCTGAGCCGGAATCGCACGATCCGAAAGGGACGCACGTGGCACGCATCGGTGACGGAGGCGACCTCCTCAAGTGCTCCTTCTGCGGCAAGAGCCAGAAGCAGGTCAAGAAGCTGATCGCCGGGCCCGGCGTCTACATCTGTGACGAGTGCATCGACCTCTGCAACGAGATCATCGAGGAGGAGCTCAACGAGGGGACGGAGGTCAGCCTCGAGGAGCTGCCCAAGCCGCGCGAGATCTTCGAGTTCCTCAACGACTACGTCATCGGCCAGGACCAGGCCAAGAAGTCCTTGGCGGTGGCGGTCTACAACCACTACAAGCGCGTGCAGGCGGGCCTTCAGCCCGGGAACGGCAAGCACGCCAAGGACGAGGTGGTCGAGGTCGCCAAGTCCAACATCCTGCTGATCGGTCCGACCGGCTGCGGCAAGACCTACCTCGCCCAGACGCTCGCCCGGATGCTCAACGTGCCGTTCGCGATCGCCGACGCCACCGCGCTCACCGAGGCGGGCTACGTCGGGGAGGACGTCGAGAACATCCTCCTCAAGCTGATCCAGGCCGCTGACTACGACGTCAAGAAGGCCGAGACCGGCATCATCTACATCGACGAGATCGACAAGGTCGCCCGCAAGGCCGAGAATCCGTCGATCACCCGCGACGTCTCCGGCGAGGGTGTCCAGCAGGCACTGCTGAAGATCCTGGAGGGCACCACGGCCTCGGTCCCGCCCCAGGGCGGCCGCAAGCACCCGCACCAGGAGTTCATCCAGATCGACACGACCAACGTCCTGTTCGTCGTGGGTGGGGCGTTCGCCGGGCTGGAGCACATCGTCGAGCAGCGGGTCGGCAAGAAGACGCTCGGCTTCACCGCTGAGGTCCGCGGAGCCGAGCAGCGCGACGCCGACGACCTCCTCCTCCAGGTGCGGCCCGAGGACCTCACCAAGTTCGGGCTGATCCCGGAGTTCATCGGCCGGCTGCCGCTGATCGCCAGCGTCACCAAGCTCGACCAGGAGGCGCTGGTCCAGATCCTCACCGAGCCCCGCAACGCCCTGGTCAAGCAGTACCAGAAGCTGTTCGAGCTCGACGGGGTCGAGCTGGAGTTCACCGAGGACGCCGTCCTGGCGATCGCGGACAAGGCGATGGAGCGGCAGACCGGCGCTCGCGGGCTGCGAGCCATCATCGAAGAGGTCCTGCTGCACGTGATGTACGACGTGCCGTCGCGCGGCGACGTCGGCAAGGTCGTCGTGACCGGAGAGGTGGTGGCCGACCAGGTCGCCCCGACGCTGGTGCCCCGCGAGGTCGAGGACAAGAAGAAGAAGTCCGCCTGAGGCCTGGAGGGCCGAGGCGCGGAGTAGTCCGTCCGGAGGCCTGACGTAGTCCGTTCGGGTCATCTTCGGCGAAATCCCGTGGTGTCGTTTGAAAAAGCCGTCGGCCGACCAGCACCATGGTCCTCCAAGGGAGCTGGGCGTGCATGGGGCCGGCCGGGCCTCGACAGGGTGGGGTGTGTCGGGTGAGTCGCGAGCACAAGAGGCCGATGGTGGCCTTCGTCGTCGTGGCGGTCGCCTGCGCGGTGCTGGTGGTCAACGCCGCTCGCGGCAGCGCCGTCGACCTGCTGCGGGGTCCCCTCCCCGTGCTGGCAGCGACCAAGGTCTGGCATCTGGTTCCCGGGGTGGAGCACCCCGAGCGGCCGGCCGAGCCCGCGCCGCTGCAGGCCGCCGTGCCGGTCGCGCGTCCCGCTTCGCCGACCACCCCGGCCGGTGAGCCCGGGCCCGAGCGCACGTCCGAGGCCTCCGCTGGCGCGCAGCGCAGCAAGCCCGACCGCGCGCGCGAGCGTGAGGCGCGAGGCACCAGCGCCAAGGCAGAGGACCCGCAGCGGGAGCGTGGCCACGACGGCGCGCAGGCGACCGAGCGCGACCACCGTCTCGAGGGCCGGTGGGCCGCGCCGCGCGGGACCGAGGCCGACCACGAGCGCCACCAGCGCTCCGAAGGCCGGTCCACCGGACGGGCGCGGGGACACAGCGAGAGGTCGCACGGGAGACACGACGGCCAGGAGCGCCACGAGCGCTCGGCCTCCTCCTCCCGCGGTCACGACCGCGCGGCGGCGGCCCGCCAGGGCGACCGGGGACCCGACCACGGGCGACAGCACCGGGGCGCGGGACACGGACACGGACACGGCGCGCGGAGCCGCTGAGGACTCGCAGGCGACGCGGGCCCCTTCCTGAGCGTAGGCTGACTCCACGATCGGCCCACGATCGCATGGGGTGGGATCACGCGAGTGGTCCCGGGAGTCGCTGGGGGTCGCCATGGCTGCCTCGCTGTCCGCCGTCGCTGTCGCGCGCACCACCGGGGAGAGAGGTCGGCTCCGCGCGGTCACGATCGGCTGCCTGACGCTGCTGCTGGCCGGCGTCGGCATGGTGTCGCCGCCACGCGCCGCGGCCGTCGTACCCCCGTCGACGCCGTGGACCTGGGGCGGCAACTCCTTCGGGCAGCTCGGCGACGGCACCACCGCCGACCGGCGGACGCCGGCCGCGGTCGGCCTCACCGGGGTCGTCGACCTGCACGGCGGTCGCGAGCACGTGGTCGCGCTGCGCGACGACGCCACGGTCTGGGTGTGGGGGAGCAGCCGGCAGGGTCAGCTCGGCCTGGGTGGCACCGGCAACGTCAGCACGCCCACGCGACTGCCGGGACTGACCGACGTCATCGCCGTCGAGACCGGCCACAACCACTCCCTGGCCCTGCGCGCCGACGGCTCGGTGTGGACCTGGGGGCTCAACAGAGACGGCCAGCTGGGCGACGGGACCACCACGCGCCGCACCTCGCCGGTGCGGGTCACGGGGCTGGCCGACGCGGTGGCGATCGCCGCGGGGCGAAACATGAGCTACGCCGTCCGGGCCGGGGGCACGCTCGTCGGCTGGGGTCGCAACGCCGAGGCGCAGCTGGGGGACGGCACGACGACGCGCCGACTGACGCCGGTGCGGGTCGGCACGCTGACCGGGGTCGCCGGGGTGGCCGGCGGGCGGGACCACGGGCTCGCCCTGCTCGGCAACGGCTCGGTCTGGGCGTGGGGCGCCAACGCCTACGGCCAGGTCGGCGACGGCACGCGCGCCAACCGGACCCAGCCCGTCCAGGTCACCGGCGGGATCACCGAGGTGATCGCAGGGGCCCACCACTCCTATGCCCTTCGTGGTGACGGTCAGGTCGAGTCCTGGGGCCGCAACTACCGCGCCAACCTCGGCGACGGCACCACCGCGCTGCGCACCAGCCCCGTGCTCGTGCGCAACGTCGTCAACGCCGTGTCGATCGGCTCGGGTCGCGACCATGGGCTCGCCGTGCTCGCCGACGGCACCGTGCGGGCCTGGGGCTCCAACAACGGCGGGCAGCTCGGCGACGGCACCACCACCAACCGCAGCACCGCCGTGGTGGTGCCCGGCGTCAACGACGCGGTCAAGGCGGGCGGCGGGGGCCGGGAGTACTCCGTGATCCTGGTCGGTGCCGGCGGACCACCGGTCAACCAGCCCCCGGTCGCGCGGCTGACGGCCAGCTGCACGCTGCTGAGCTGCACCTACGACGGCACGGCCTCCACCGACGACGCCGGGGTCGTCGGGCACCACTGGCAGCTTGGCGACGGGGCGACGGCGGACGGGTCGACGGCGTCCCACACCTACTCCGGGGCAGGCACCTACGCCGTCACGCTGACGGTCACCGACGCCGCCGGGTTGCAGGACTCGGCGACGACCACGGTCACGGTCTCCGACCAGCCGCCGGCGGCCGGGGCGGCCTTCGTCGCCGCCGCCGCGACCGACGCCAACACCCGCAGGGCCGGGGTCTCGGTGCCGGGCGCGGTGCAGGCAGGTGACCGGCTGCTGCTGGTGGTCACCACCAACCGGGCAGCCACGATCAGTGTGCCGTCGGGGTGGACCCAGCTCGACACGGTGAGCGACGGCACCGACGTGCGGTCCTGGGTGCTCACTCGGTCCGCCGTGGCCGGCTCGGCCGGCAGCACGGTGCAGGTGCCCGTCGACCCGCGCAGCAAGACCAGCTTGACGCTGCTCGCCTACGACGCGGGCGCACCGACGGAGGTCGTCGGGGCGGCGGAGACGGGCAGTTCCGCCACCCACACGGCACCGGCCGCGTCGGTGGCGACCGAGGGGTCCGTGGTGCTGCGCTACTGGGCCGACAAGACGTCGACGGCGCACGGCTGGGCCGTGCCCGCCGGCCTTGCCCAGCGGGCGGCCACCGCCGGCAGCTCGGGTGGGCGGCTGACCACCCTGGGTGCCGACAGCGGCGACTGGCCGGCGGGTCCGGTGCCTGCGCAGCCGGCCACGGCCAGCACCAGCGCCTCCAAGGCGGTCAGCTGGACGGTGGTGCTTCCGCCGGGCTGACCAGCTCGGCGGCGACGGTCGGCTCGGTGGCCGCGGGGTCTTCGACGAGGACCAGCTCGCCGGTGATCTTGCCGGCCCGCCGCAGGTCGCCGGAGGCGGCCCGCACCCCCTCGAGCGCAGCGGCGTTCGCGCGAACCTCGGCGCGCGCGACCTCGGCCCGCATCGAGACCTTCGCGGTCGACTTCGCGCCCCGGATCCCCGCCAGCGTGGCCGCCACGGCGTCGAGCATCCCCCGGTCGGCGTCGGCCGGCGGCAGCTCTGCGGTCGAGGGCCAGGCGGCGCGGTGCACCGAGCCCTCCTGCCACCACGACCAGACCTCCTCGGTGACGTAGGGGAGGAACGGCGCCAGCAGGCGCAGCTGGACGTGCAGGGCGGTCGCCAGCGTGGCCCGGGCGGAGTCGGTGTCGGCGCTGCCGTGGTCGGCGTACGCCCGCTCCTTGACGAGCTCGAGGTAGTCGTCGCAGAACGACCAGAAGAACCGCTCGGTGACCTCCAGCGCGGTGGTGTAGTCGTAGGACTCGAACGCGGCGGTGGCCTGGTCCACGACCCCGGCCAGCCGGGCCAGCAGCGCGCGATCGAGCGGCTCGGCGACCGCCTGCGGGTCGACCTGCGTGGCGCCGACCCCGCCGAGCACGAACTTGGAGGCGTTGAGGACCTTCATCGCCAGCCGACGACCGACCTTCATCTGGGACTCGTCGAAGGGCGAGTCGAGGCCGGGGCGGGCGATCGCGGCGCGCCAGCGGACGGCGTCGGCGCCGTACCTGTCGAGGATCTCCGTCGGGACCACGACGTTGCCCTTGGACTTCGACATCTTCTTGCGGTCGGGGTCGACGATGAAGCCCGAGACCATCGCGTGCGACCACGGGACCACGCCGTTCTCGAGGTGCGCGCGGACCACCCGCGAGAACAGCCAGGTCCGGATGATGTCGTGGGCGTGGGTGCACAGGTCCATCGGGAAGACCCGCTGCCACAGGTCGTCGTCGCTCTCCCAGCCGCCCGCGATCTGCGGGGTGAGCGAGGAGGTGGCCCAGGTGTCCATGACGTCGGGATCGCCGATGAAGCCCCCGGGCTTGCCGCGCTGGTCCTCGTCGTAGCCGCGTGGAGCGTCGGTCGACGGGTCGACCGGCAGCTCGGCCTCGCTGGGCAGCAACGGGTGGGCGTAGTCGGGCTCGGCGTCAGCGTCGAGCGGGTACCACACCGGGAAGGGGATGCCGAAGAACCGCTGGCGGGAGATCAGCCAGTCGCCGTTGAGGCCGCCCACCCAGTTGTCGTAGCGGTGCCGCATGTGCGGCGGTAGCCACTGGATCTCGCTGCCGCGCTCGACCATCTCCGCGCGCAGCTCGTCGTCACGGCCGCCGTTGCGGAGGTACCACTGCCGGGTGGCGATGATCTCCAGCGGCTTGTCGCCCTTCTCGTAGAAGTTCGTCATCCGCCGGGTGGGCGACGGCTCGCCGTCGAGGTCGCCCGACTCGCGCAGCAGCCCGACCATCGCCTCGCGGGCCGAGAAGGCGGTCTTCCCCGCGAGCTGGTCGTACGCCGCCGCTGCCGCCGGCGCGCCCAGCCACTCGGGTGTCTCGCGGTGCAGCCGGCCGTCGCGGCCGATGACCGTGCGGACCGGGAGCTGGAGCTCGCGCCACCACTGGACGTCGGTCAGGTCACCGAACGTGCAGCACATCGCGATGCCCGCACCCTTGTCGGGCTCGGCCGCCTCGTGGGCCAGCACGGGGATCTCGACCCCGAAGACCGGCGAGGTGACGCTGGTCCCGAACAGGGGCTGGTAGCGCTCGTCGTCGGGGTGGGCGATCAGCGCGACCACGGCCGGGATCAGCTCGGGCCGGGTGGTCTCGATGGGGACCGGCGACCCGTCGGGCCCGTGGAACGTGACCCGGTGGTAGTGGCCGGCGTACTCCCGGGCCTCGAGCTCGGCCTGCGCGACGGCGGACTGGAACGAGATGTCCCACAGCGTCGGCGCCTCCTGCAAGTAGGCCTCGCCACGGGCGAAGTTGCGCAGGAAGGCGCGCTGGCTGACGGTCTGGGCGTGGGGGCCGATCGTCGTGTAGGTCATGCCCCAGTCGACGGAGAGTCCCAGGGTGCGCCACAGCGACTCGAAGACCTGCTCGTCCTCCTGGACCAGGGTCTCGCAGAGCGCGATGAAGTTGGGCCGCGAGATCGGCACCTGCCGCTTGGGGTCGGGCCTCTCGGGCGGAGTGAAGTCGGGGTCGTAGGGCAGTGACGGGTCGCAGCGGACGCCGTAGTAGTTCTGGACGCGGCGTTCGGTGGGCAGCCCGTTGTCGTCCCAGCCCATGGGGTAAAAGACCGACTTGCCGCGCATCCGCTGGAAGCGGGCGATCAGGTCGGGGTGGGTGTAGGAGAAGACGTGCCCGACGTGCAGCGACCCCGAGACGGTCGGTGGCGGGGTGTCGATGGCATAGACGTTCGCCCGCGGCTGCGTGCGGTCGAAGCGGTAGGTCTCGGCGTCCTTCCAGACCGTCGCCCAGCGGTCCTCCAGGCCCTCCAGCGCCGGCTTGTCCGGTACGACGACAGGCCGGGGGTGGCTCGTCGGCGTGGACTGGTGCGGCTGCTGGATGTCGGTCATGGGCGAAATCCTAGGGGCGGCGTCGACGAGCCCGAAAACGAGTGACCTGCCGGGCGCCTGCGTCGCTACGGTGTCGTATGGCCGGACCGTCCCCGCTGCTGGAGTTCTTCGACGACCCGGCGGCGTTCCTCGACGTCGCGGCGCCGGCGCTCGCGACGGACCCGGTGCTGGGCACGGTGGTCGCGACCGTGGCCGAGCGGATGGCCGCAGAGCGAGCGGCAGGGGTGGCCGTCGCAGCGGGCCTCACCCCGTGGTGGCTGGTGGTGCGCGACCCGGACGGGAGTGTCGGGGGGCTGGGGATGCGGACGGCGCCGTTCGCGCCGTACCCGCTGTTCCTGCTGCCGATGCCCGACGCGGCGGCCGAGGCGCTGGCCCGGGCCCTGCACGAACGGGGCGAGGCGCTCGGCGGGCTCAACGGCGCGCGCCCGGCGGTCGACCTGGCCGCCGCCGCGTGGACGCGGTTGACCGGGGAGCCGACCCGGGTCGCGGTGCACACCCGGCTCTTCGAGCTCGGCCGCCTCACGATGCCGTCCCTGCCGGCGGGACGGGTCCGACCGGCGACGCCAGCCGACGCGGCGTTGGTCACCGCGTGGTTCCGGCGCTTCCTGGCCGAGGCCGACGAGCAGGCGGGGCGGCCCCCGAGCCGGTCGGGCGAGCATGTCGACGCCGACGACGTCGACCGCCGGATCGAGCAGGGCACCGTGTGGCTGTGGGAGGACGAGACCGGTCGGGTGGTGCACCTGACGGCGGCGTCCCTGCCGTCGTACGGCGTGTCCCGGATCGGGCCGGTCTTCACCCCGCGCGAGCACCGGGGACGGGGCTACGCCGGAGCCGCGGTCGGGCAGGTGTCGCAGGGCCTCCGCGGCCAGGGGGTGCGGGTCTGCCTCTTCACCGACCAGGCCAACCCGACCTCCAACGCGCTCTACGAACGGCTGGGGTTCCGGCCGGTGGTCGACATGGCCGAGGTGGTCGTGGACGTCAGCTGACGCGCAGCCGGGGCCCGAGCAGGCTCTCGAGAGCGCCGAGCAGGTCGCCGTGGATCTCGGTGGTGCTCAGGAACTCCACGCGTTGCGCCGCCCTGGTGCCGACGTAGAGCGTGAGCACGCCCTGGTCCTCAGACAGCCCGGAGAACTCCGCACGGGTGATGTCGGACCACGACAGGGTCTGGGTGCCTCGGTGTGAGGTGAGCTCGAGCATGCTCAGGCCGGCAGCCCGGCTGAGCAGCGCAGCCCCGCGTGCGGCGCCCCGCTGGGCGAGCCGGACCAGCTCCACCAGGCCCGGCCGGCGCAGGGAGATGCCGATCGGGGACACGACCAGGGTGCCCCGGGCGGAGCCGGCGATCGGCGCCGCCGCCGCCAGCACGCCCGTGAGCTCCTCGGTGACCGGTCCGGAGGTGAACGCGGCGGCCGCGGGGGCGTCGCCGTCGGTCTCCGGCGGGGCGTTGCGCCCGAGCGACGCGAGGACCGACGCCGGGGCGGCCGGACCCGGCGGGTGCTGCCCCGGGTCGCGCGGCCCGTCGTCATGGTCCTCACGGTCGTCATCTTCGTCGTGGTCGTCGTCGTGGTCGTGGTCGAGGTCGCTGTCGTCCCGCGTGGCGTCCTCGGCGTCGGCAGCGCGGGTGCCGGGAGCTGTGGAGGCCGGGACTCCGCCGAAGGCGGTGATGGCGGCGGCCAGGTCGGCGTTCAGCGTGGCGACCGGAGCAGCCGCCTGCTCCTCCTGCTCGGCCCCGACGGCCTCCTCGGCCGCCTGCTTCTTCGCCGCCGTGTCGGCGTCGCGGGCGGCGAACGCCGCTGCCTCGCGGGCGGCGGCCGCCTCGCGGTAGGCGGCCTTGCGGGCCTCGGCAGCCTCGCGAACGGCCGCGTCGTGCTCGGCCTCCTCCCCGGCACGGCGGAGCCGGTCGAGCTCCTTCAGCGCCGACTTCAGCGCCTCGCGCTGCGTGGGAGCTGGCTCGTCCGACGGGGACTGCTCAGTGTGCGCGGCCTCGGTCGGGGCGGCCTCCGCCGGTGCGGCCTCGTCCCGGGTGGGGGCGACCGCCGTGTCCTCGGCGTCCTCGCCGGGGGCGGGCGGCCGCTGGACGGAGGGGACCTCTGGGATCGCCGACCTGGCGCTCGCCGACCATCGGTCGCGCACGATCGCGCGGACGGCGGCCACGGACAACGGGTCGGTGGGCCTCGCCGGCGTGTCGCTGGAGGCGGCGTCGGTGGCCGCGGGTGTCACCCGCGGACGGGTGGTTCGCGCGCGCTGCTCGACCCGCTCCGGCTGACCGGAGATCCGACGCAGCAGCGGGGCCATGAGGTCGCGAGGCGAGGGCCGTCGGGACTGTCCGACGTCCTCCGCGAACGCTGGCGGAGGGGTTGCGCCAGCGGCGAGGGGGGTGCGGACCCGCGTGGCCTTCGGCGGACGCTGCTGCGTCCGTGGCTCCGGGCCGGGCGCATCGTCGGCGGCCGCTGAGCTGTCCGGCGGCCGATCGCCCGCCGGTGCGGCCTCGTCGACCTCCTCGGCCGGCGCCGGGTCGTTCGGCCGGGGGGGCTCCGGGAGGGCTTCCGCGGCGGCGGCATCCGACGCAAGCTCGGGCAGCGGGTCGCGGGCGCTGTCGGCCGTCGGCCGGCCGAGCCGCACGTGATGCTCGGCCAGCCAGGAGCGCAGTTCTTCCACGCCCTCGGCGGACCGGGTCGCGCGCGCGGCCACTGACCAGGGGTCGAGCGGCTCGCCGGCGCGGTCCACCAGCGCCGGGGCGGCACCCCAGGTCATGGTGTACGACGCCCGTCCGGCCTCGACGAGCCGGTGGGCGGCGAGGTCGGCGACCACCTGTCCGGCCAGCGCGTCCAGACGGTCGCCGTCGGCGTCGGGGGCGAGCCCTCGCATCAACGGTGCCTCGCGACCCGCCCTGACCACCTGGAGCAGGAGCGACTCCTGCAGCGGCCACAGGTCCAGCTGTCTCGCCGCCGCGCCCACGGCGGAGACCTGCTGGGCGACCCGGGCGGCGGTCCCGCGGGGGACCACCCGCTCGAAGACGCCGGGCTCGAGGCCGCTGTCGGCGGTGACCGCCGCCTCCAGGGCCTCGAACACCACGTCGCGGCGGTCGAGGACGTCCTCGGCCGCGCCGGAGAAGTCCAGCTTCCGGTTGGTCCGCAGCTCCTTGAGGGCGGCGATCCGGTCGCTGTGCCTGGGGTGGCCGGGCGTGAGGTCCGGGCCGGCCGGGTGGCGGGCGTCGTAGTGCTCCATCCAGGACTGGCGGGCGTCGTCGTCGAGGAAGTCGACGAAGCCGCCGAACACCTCGATCGGGCGCTGGCCGACCAGGACACCGGGCAGGACGTAGTGCTCGCAGAACTCCTGCCACGCCTCGTCGAGCGGGCCGAGCTCCCTGAGCGCGGCGACGGCGGTGCGGCTGCCGACCTGCTCGGCGGCGATCCGGTCGGCGGTGAGCTCCTGCTCGAGCAGGGCGGGGCGGGCGAGGTCCTCGACGCTGCGGGCCCAGGCCACCAGCAGCCGGTCGGCCAGGGATCCGCCGAGCCCGGCTCGGAGCCGTCGCAGGGAGGCCACGCCGCGGGCCGCGGCGGTGCGGGGCCCGGGCTGCCGGAGGCTGTCGTGGGCCAGCTCGTGGGCGATCACCCAGCGGAACTGCTCCGCGGAGAGGCCCACCATCATCGGGATCCCGAGCACCAGCCGGCGGCGGCCCGGCCGCAGGCCGAGCAGCAGGCTGTCCTCGACCAGCTCGGCGCCCACCCGGTCGACCACCCAGATCTCGTCGGGAGCGGTGCTCTCGACGCGGTCGGCGAGGGACTGCACGTCGGCCCACAGGCGGGGCTGGGCGGTCTGCGCGAGAGGGATCCCCTCGTCGGTACGAGCCGCGCGGGCCCGGTGAGCGCGACGGCCGAGGTGCCCCAGCACGGCGAGCCCGAGCAGGGGGACCGCGACGAAGGCGATCGTCGCGGGGGTGGGGCCGGCGGCGACCAGGCCCAGCACGCCGACCAGGAGGGCGAGGGCAAGCACGACGGCGCCCAGGTACCCGCTGACCAGCAGCAGCAGGGCGGCCACAGCCCGACCGGTGTGCTTCATCTGTCTCCGCGTGGGCACGACTCTCACCTGGTGGACCGTCCTCGTCGGGGGCCCGGCGCAGGCTGGGCAGACGGCGTGTCGATGGTAGGTCTGCGGACGGGGCCCCCGGTGCGTTTTGGCCAACCTCGCTGGAATACCCTTGGGGGTATCACAACCATGCGTGACCGAAGGAGACGACCATGGGCAACCACGGCCCCGACGTCCTGGGCGACCTGCGCCTGCCCGCCCGCGAGCTGCGCCGGCGGATCCCGGCCGTCTACGAGGGCTTCGCCGCCACCCACCACGCCGCCTTGGCCGACGAGGCGCTGGACACCGCCACCAAGGAGCTGATGGCGCTCGCGATCAGCGTGGTCCAGCAGTGCGACGGCTGCATCGCCTCCCACGCCCGTGGCGCCCAGCGCGCCGGCGCCACCGAGGAGCAGGTGGCCGAGGCGATCGGCGTGGCCATCCTGATGGCCGGTGGGCCGGCGACGGTCTACGGCCCGCGGGCGCTGGCCGCGTTCCAGGAGTTCGCCGCCCAGCCAGCCGCCGGAGGTCAGGGCTAGCGATCGTCGGCCCTGCACCCCCAGCCCCTAGACTCGGGGTCGCCATGAGCGACCCCATCACCCAGGTCCCCGAGGGGCCGACGCCAGCGCGCCTCGCCGAGACCTTCGCCGAGGTCGAGGACGCGCTGCTGTCCCGCTGGCCCGAGACCAGGCTCGACCCCTCGCTCGATCGGATCCGGGCGTTCACCCGGCTGCTCGGCGACCCGCAGCGCGCCTACCCGGTGGTCCACCTCACCGGCACCAACGGCAAGACCTCCACCTCGCGGATGATCGACTCGCTGCTGCGGGCGCTCGACCTGCGCACCGGCCGGTTCACCTCGCCCCACCTGGAGCGGATGACCGAGCGGATCTGCCTGGACGGCTCCCCACTCACCGCTGAGGAGTTCGTCCGCGCCTTCAACGACGTGGCGCCGTACACCCATCTCGTCGACGCGACCGAGGCCCACCCGCTGTCGTTCTTCGAGACCATCGTCGGCATGGCGTACGCCGCCTTCGCCGACGCCCCGGTCGACGCGGCGGTCGTGGAGGTCGGCATGGGCGGCGCCTGGGACGCCACCAACGTGGCCGACGCCGCCGTCGCCGTGGTCCTGCCGGTCGCGGTCGACCACGAGCGCTATCTCGGCACCGACCCGGTCGTCATCGCCGTCGAGAAGGCGGGGATCATCAAGGAGGGGTCGGTCGCCGTCCTCGCCCAGCAGTCGGTGGAGGTCGCCGAGGTGCTCCTGGCGCGCGCCCACGAGGTGGGCGCCACCGTGGCGCGTGAGGGGCTGGAGTTCGGCGTGGCCAGCCGGGTCCCCGCCGTCGGTGGCCAGCTGGTCTCGCTGCAGGGCCTGCACGGGCGCTACGACGACGTCTTCCTGCCTCTCCACGGCGCCCACCAGGCGCAGAACGCGGCGACCGCCCTGGCTGCGGTGGAGGCGTTCCTCTCCGACGAGCCGCTCGACGAGGAGCTGATCCGCGCGACGTTCGCCCAGGTCACCTCGCCCGGACGGTTGGAGGTGGTTCGGCGCAGCCCCACCGTGCTGCTCGACGCGGCGCACAACCCGCACGGGGCGACGGCCACGGCGGCCGCTCTCCAGGACTCCTTCGCGTTCGACCCGCTGGTCGGGGTGATGGGGGTGATGGCCGACAAGGACTACGAGGGGGTCCTCGCGGCGTTCGAGCCGCACCTAGCCCATCTGGTGTGCACCCAGAACTCCTTCGAGCGGGCGCTGTCCGCGGAGGCGCTGGCCGCGGTCGCCCGTCGGGTCTTCGGCGACGACCGGGTCAGCGTGGAGCCGCGACTGGCCGATGCCATCGACCGAGCGGCGGCGCTCGCCGAGTCGGGGGAGCGCGACGGCGCGGCCCTCGGGTCGGGAGCCGTGCTGGTCACCGGTTCGGTGGTCACGGTGGGCGAGGCACGGTCGCTGCTGACGAGGTCGCGATGAGCGCCGCCGAATCGGTCGCCCCGCCGCCGAGCGGCCCGCCGCCGCGGTCGCCGCGGCGCGGGATGTGCGCCGCCGTCCTCAGCCTCGAGGCGATCACGATCGGGCTCTCGACGCCGGTGATGATCGTCGTCAGCGGCGTGTCCACGACGACCGCGCTGGTGGTCGGGCTCGGGCTCGCTGCGGTGTGCCTGGTGGTGGCCGGCGCGCTGCGCTCCGAGGCCGGGTACGCCGCCGGCTGGGCGGTGCAGGTCGGCGCGGTCGGGCTGGGCTTCCTGGTGCCGCTGATGTTCTTCCTCGGCGCGCTGTTCGCGTTCCTCTGGGGGATGGCGTACTTCCTGGGCAGGAAGATCGAGCGAGAGCGCGCCGCGGCGTACGCCGCCGTCGACCGGGAGGCCTGACCGGGCCGGTGCAGCCGCTCGCTAGGCTGCGCCCCATGACGACCCCGGCCGCCACGTCCGCCCAGCGCACGCTGGTCCTGTTCAAGCCCGACGCCGTACGCCGCGGCCTGCTGGGCGAGATCCTCGGACGCTACGAGGCCAAGGGGCTGACCGTGGTCGCGTTGGAAATGCGGCACATCGACGGCGAGCAGGCGGACGCGCACTACCACGAGCACGTCGAGCGCGAGTTCTACCCGCCGCTGCGGGCGTTCGTCACCAGTGGCCCCCTGGTCGCGGTGGTGCTCGAGGGGGACGCGGCGATCGAGGTCGTGCGCGCACTCAACGGCGCGACCGACGGCCGCAAGGCGGTGCCGGGCTCGGTGCGGGGCGACCTGTCGTTGTCCAACCGCGAGAACCTCGTGCACGGCTCGGACTCCCCGGAGTCCGCGGCCCGCGAGATCGCCCTCTGGTTCCCCGGCCTCGCCGACTGACGGCGTCCGGCGGTACAGGTGCTCGCCGAGCCGGCGCCTGACGTCACGACGTGTGACGTCTCGGAACATGGGTGACGGTTCCGTGTCAGGAGATCGGTGACAATTGATGCGTCAGGACTTCGGCGACGGTCGCGGTGTGGTGGGGCGCCGGCCCCGGGGTCGGCCGTTTCCGACGTAGGTCACTTCGGGGGCGGGGTGGGTGTGTTCGGCGAGGATCTCTCTTCGAACAGGTCGACCGCGGGTAGGTCGCTGGGCGGCGGGGCGGGCTGGGGTCGAGTGGGGTCTGGTCGCAGCGGAACAGGGCGGGACTGATCATCGATGAGCTGGAGGATCACGCACCTGCGGCCGCCGGGCAGCCCGTTGTCGGTCCCGTGCAGTTGCCAGCACGCATGCGGTGCCGGGTCGACGAACCGACGCCACGCCGAGCGCGGCTGCTTCTTCGGCTCCAGGCGCGCAACACCGCGCGCCTCAAGTCATGACGGCTCGTCCACAGGCTCGAACGGGTGCTTGAATAGTGGCGCGTGGAGGGCTAGGCTGGCGCTAGCGCCGCAACGTCACCGGGCCACCACCGTGAGAACCAGTCACGGGGTGCGTCTCCCGAGCGGGAAGCGCCAGTCGTGAGGGTTACGTGATAGTCCGCGGTGCGGGCCTCCCGGATCGACGACCAGCCGGTCAGGCGTGTCGTCGAGAGGAGGCCCCCGGTGTCACATCCGATTCTGCGAGCGACCGCTGACATCGACGCGGCATTGAAGCAGGTCGCCGATGTGAACCCGACGTTCATGTCGACGGGGGAGAAGGCGGCGGCGTTGCGGGAGCTCTCGGCGGTCGAGGCGCGGGTGGCCGAGCTGCGGTTGCGGGTGCTGGCCTTCGCCGGCGATGTCGCGCAGCTGACCGCGGCGCATGACGCGGATGAGTGGCTGGCGGTGGCGACCCGGGGTCGGTTCGAGGACGCGCGGGCGGACCTGGTGCTGGCGCGGGCGCTCGACCGGAGGTACGCCGTCTTGGCTGCGTCGCTGCGGGACGGGTCGGTGAACCTGGCGCAGGCGCGGGTGATCGTGCGGGCGTTGGACGACCTTCCCGAAGACGTGCCCGCCGAGATGATCGGGTTGGCGGAGGAGACCCTGGTGGGGCATGCCGCCTCGTTCGGCCCTCGGCAGCTGGCCCGCCTCGGTCGCCGGATCCTCGACGTGGTGGCCCCGGAGATCGCCGACGCCGTCGAGGCCCGCCGGCTGGCGGCGCTGGAGGCCGAGGCCCACCGCCGCACCCGGCTGTCCCTGCGGCGGGTGGGAGACGGCACCACCCGACTCTCCGGCCTGCTCCCCGACGCCACCGCGACCCGACTGGCGACCTACCTCCATGCGTTCACCAGCCCCCGACAGCCCGACACCGCTCAGCCCCAGGGCGATGCGCCGGGGACGACCAGCGATCCGGTGGCGCGGCTGGCCTACCCCCGCAAGCTCGGTGAGGCGTTCTGCCAGCTGCTCGAGGCCGTCGACCCCACCCGGCTGCCGATCCACGGCGGCGACGCCACCACCGTGATCGTCACCCTCTCCCTCGACGCCCTGAGGGCCGAGCTCGCCACCGCCGACCTCCTCACCGGCGCCCTGGTCCCCGGTCCCGACCATGTCGGTGACCAGATCACCGCCGACCAGGCCCGCCGACTGGCCTGCACCGCCGCGATCATCCCCGCGGTCCTCGGCGGCGACTCCGAGGTCCTCGACCTCGGCCGCACCCGCCGACTCCACAGTGCGGCCCAACGCCGCGCGCTGCGGCTGCGTGACCGCGGCTGCCGCGCCGAGGGCTGCGACATCCCCGCCACCTGGTGCGAAGCACACCACGGCAACCCCTGGTCCACCGGCGGACACACCAACCTCGACGACTCCGTGCTGCTCTGCTCCCCCCACCACCACCGCGCCCACGACCCCGCCTACACCACCCAACGCCTCCCCCACGGCGACATCCGCTACCACCCACGCAGATAGCGACCGGCGGGCGCCGAAGCAACCGAGCCTTCACCATCGGTCTCCACCTGCCGCGTGTCGCGACCGGGATCGGTGCCGACGACTTCCTACTCTGAGCATGGGTCGGTGGGCTGGTGCGCCGTCCCACCTTCCCCGGACCACCAGCGAGGGCGCACGCAATGGTTGGAACCTCACGCGGAGCGGTCCTCGGCCGAGACATGGCCGTCGACCTCGGCACCGCCAACACGCTGGTCTACGTCCGCGGCACGGGCGTCGTGCTCGACGAGCCGTCGCGTGGTCGCGCTCGACGACCACCGGCGAGGTGCTCGCCGTCGGGCACGAGGCAAGCGGATGATCGGGCGCACCCCCGACCACATCGTCGCGCTCCGGCTGCAAGGACGGGGTGATCGCCGACTTCGAGGCGACCGAGCAGATGCTGCGCCACTTCATCCGGCAGGTGCACGCGGCGGCGCTACTTCGCCAAGCCCGGCTCGTGGTCTGCGTGCCCAGCGGCATCACCGCCGTGGAGCAGCGCGCGGTCAAGGAGGCCGGCTACCAGGCCGGCGCCCGCCAGGTCTACATCGATCGAGGAGCCGATGGCCGCCGCGATCGGCGCCGGGCTGCCCGTCCACGAGCCGACCGGCAACATGGTCGTCGACGTCGGCGGCGGCACGACGGAGGTCGCCGTGATCTCCCTCGGCGACGTGCGTCACGCCTGTCGATCCGCACCGCCGGCGACGACCTCGACCAGGCGATCGTCGCCTGGATGAAGAAGGAGCACCCGCTGATGCTCGGCGAGCGCACCGCCGAGGAGGTCAAGATGACCCTCGGCTCGGCGTTCCCGATGCCGACCGAGCCGGAGGCCGAGATCCGCGGCCGCGACGTGGTCACCGGCTGCCGCCGCGGCGTGGTGGTCAGCGCCGGCGCGGTGCGCCAGGCCCTCGAGGAGCCGCTGCACGCCATCGTCGACGCCGTCCGCGCCACGCTCGACCAGACGCCGCCCGAGCTGGCCGGCGACATCATGGACCGCGGCATCGTGCTCACCGGCGGCGGCGCCCTGCTCCGCGGGCTCGACGAGCGGCTGCGCCACGAGACCGGCATGCCGGTCCACGTCGCCGAGGACCCGCTCGCCTCCGTCGTCATCGGCGCCGGCACGTGCGTCGAGGAGTTCGAGGCGCTCCAGCAGGTCCTGGTCTCCGAGCGCCGGCGAGCCGGATGACCTCACCGGCACGGGGGAGCGCCGGGGGGCCGCCGCTGCGGCCCGACCGGTGGCTCGGGCACTTCCGCAGGGGCGCTGTCACCGGCCGCCGGTCCGCTCCTCGGCGGCGGGCACCGGCTCTTCCCGCGCGACCCTGCTGGCCCTGGCGCTCACCGCCGCGACCCTGATGACGCTGGACCACCAGTCCGGCCTGCTCGAACCGGTGCGCCGGTCGCCGGGGAGGTGTTGGGCCCGCTCGAGGCGGGCGCCGCCTCGATGACTCGCCCGTTCGTCGACGCGCCCGCGTGGTTCCGCAGTCGCGCCGAGCTCAGCAACGACGTGGCCGCCCTCCAGGCCGAGAACGCCGACCTGCGTGGCCGCCTCGAGCGCAGCGACTTCGACCGCAACCGGCTCGCGGAGTACGACGGCCTCACGGCGCGGCCGCGGGAGACCGGCCGAGTCGCTGGTGCCGGCCCGCGTGGTCGGCTCGGGGCCTCGCAGTCCTTCTCGCGCACCGTCACCATCGACGCCGGCTCGCAGGCCGGGCTGACCCGGACCTCACCGTGGTCAACGACGACGGTCTGGTCGGCCGGGTCCTGCGGGTCACCCGCACCACCGCCACGGTGCTGCTGGTCGTCGACGCCGACTCGGTCGTCGGCGGCCGGGTCGGCGACAGCATGGAGGTCGGCTTCCTGCACGGCCGCGGGGTCGTCGGCCGCGCCGGTCGGCTCGACCTCGAGCTCGTCGACGACGCCACCGTCCCGGCCCGGGACGACACCGTCGTCACCTGGGGCAGCGACGGCGGCGCGCCCTACGTCTCCGGCGTGCCGGTCGGCCGGGTCACCAAGGTCTACGACAGCCTGCGCGAGACCGCGCACCGAGCGGTGATCGAGCCCGTTCGTCGACTTCAGCTCGCTCGACCTGGTCGGCGTCGTGGTCGCTCCGGGCACGGCCAGCGACCGGGCCCTGGTCGAGGCCGACGGGAGCCTGCGGTGAGCGCGCCCGCACGTGCCGTGCTCGCCGGTCTGCTCGTGCTGCTGGGCGTGGTCCTGCAGACCAGCGTGCTCCCGCTCCTGGCCTGGCGGCGCCCGTGCCCAACCTGTGCCTGCTCGTCGTGGTGGCCGTCGGCCTGTCGTCTGGCCCGTCGCCCGGCGCGGTGGCCGGCTTCGCCGCCGGGCTCACCCTCGACCTGGCCCCGCCGGCCGACCACGTCGCCGGCCGCTGGGCGCTGGCGCTGGCGTCGTCGGCTACGTCGCCGGCCATCTGGCCACCCGGACCCCGGCGCGGACGCCGGCGCGCGCGGACGCGCCCTCGTGGCGAGCCCGGCTCGCGCCCTGCCGCGAGTCGCCGCCGTCACGGCGGCCGCCTCCTTCGTCGCCACCTCCGTGTTCGCGCTCACCGGGCTGGTGTTCGGCGAGCTCGCCTGGAGCGTCCCCGAGCTGCTTCGCGGCGTTCTCGTCGCCCTGCTCTTCGACGTCGCCGCGGGAGTGCTCGTGCTGCCGCCGATGCTGCGGGCGCTCGGCGCCGTCGAGACCCCCGGCCCCGCTCCCGCCCTGGACGGGTCCCGGTGAGCAGCGCGACCCAGCGCTCCCGCCCGACGGCCGCGGCCGCCCGGCGTACCCGCCTGCGCCTGCTCGTGATCCAGGTCGCTGGCGTTCTCGCTCGTTCGCGACGCTGCTTCGTCCGGCTCTACTACCTCCAGGTCGTCGGCGGCGAGCAGCTACCAGGCGCAGGCGGCCATCGCAGTCGGTGCGCGACATCGTCGTGCAGCCGCAGCGCGGCCTGATCGTCGACGCACAGGGCCGCCCGCTGGTCGCCAACCGCACCTCCTGGGTGGTCTCGGTCGACCGCACCCTGCTCGGCAAGCTCGACCGAGCGACCAGCAGCACCGTGCTGCGTCGCCGGGTCGCGCGCGTCGTCGACGTGCCGGAGCGCCGGAGTCCGAGGCCCGCCTCGTCGACCTGCGGCGACGCCGGCAGCGTGCGCGACGACTGCTGGAACGGCTCGCCCTACCAGCCGGTCCCGGTCGCCGACCGACGTCGCGCAAGGACGTCGCGCTGCGGATCCTCGAGCAGCCCGAGGACTATCCCGGGCGTGCTCGCCGAGCAGCAGAGCGTGCGCTCCTACCCGCGCCCTACGGCGTCAACCTCGCCCACGTGCTCGGCTACCTCAGCCCGATCACCGAGGACGAGCTCGACCGCGGCGACCGAGGAGGGCGACGACACTCGCTCAACGGCGCCTCGGTCGTCGGCCGCGCCGGCGTGGAGAAGGAGTACGACCGCTGGCTGCGCGGGATGCCCGGCTACCGCAGCGTCGCCGTCGACTCGATGGGCCGGGTGCTCGGCGACGACGGCGTGGTCGAGAGCACGCCCCGGCGACACCCTGGTCACCTCGATCGACGCCAAGGTGCAGCGCGTCGTCGAGCGGCAGCTCGCCGAGCACGATCCGCACCGCGCGCGCAGACCTACGACCCGGTCACCGGGCGCAACTACGCCGCCGACTCCGGCGCCGCCGTCGTGCTGGAGGCCGACACCGGCCGGGTCGTCGCGATGGCCAGCCAGCCGACGTACGACCCGGAGGTCTGGGTCGGCGGCATCAGCAAGGCGCAGCTCGCCCGGCTCTACTCCGCCGACGGCCGGCAACCCCGCTGCTCGGTCGCGCGCCACGCAGGGCCAGTTCGCACCCGGCTCGACCTGGAAGCCGTTCATGACCGTCGGCGCGCTCGACCAACGGCTACTCGCCGGACACCCGGCTCGACTGCTCCTCCGGGCTCCAGGTCGGCAACCGGTGTTCAAGAACTACGAGTCCGGCGCCTACGGCTCGATCGGCTTCGACCAAGGCGCTCGCAGGTCTCCTGCGACACCTTCTTCTACCGGATCGGCTACGACTTCTGGCAGCGCTACGGCAGCGACCCGACCGACGTCGACGCCACGGACCCGCTCGTCGAGGAGGCCAAGGACTTCGGCTTCGGCCCGCGCACCGGCATCGACCTGCCCGGCGAGGCCGCCGGCCGGATCGCCGACCGGCAGTGGAAGCAGGCGCTACTACGAGTCGATGAAGGACTACTACTGCGAGATCGACGGCAAGCCCCAGGCCGACGGACCAGCGACTTCGTGCTACTCTTCGCCCACGAGTTCTGCCTCGAGGGCTACGTCTACCGCGCCGGCGACGCGGTGAACTTCTCGATCGGCCAGGGCGACACGATGGTCACGCCGCTCCAGCTGGCCCGGGCGTACGCCGCGCTCGCCAACGGCGGCACGCTCTACGAGCCCCGCGGTCGCCAAGGCGATCGTCGAGCCCCGACGGCAAGCTGGTGCGCCGAGATCGAGCCCGCAAGGTCGCCAGGTCGACGTGCCGCGACGAAGGCGACGCTGCGACTACGTCGACCAGGCGCTCCAGGGCGTCACCCGCGAGGGCACGATGGCCTGGCGGATGAGCGGCTTCCCGCTCGACCAGGTCACATCCGCTCCAAGACCGGCTCGGCCGAGGTCTACGGCAAGCAGTCGACCTCGTGGGTCGCGTCCTACGACGAGAACTACGTCGTCGTGATGATGGTCAGCCAGGCCGGCACCGGCTCGGGCACCTCCGGGCCCGCCGTCCGGGCCGATCTGGGAGTCGCTGTACGGCATCGACGGCGAGACCGTCGACCCGAGCGCGCCGCCATCCCGGCACCGTGCCGCCGCGCCGGCTGCCGAACGTTCACCCGCGACGGCTCGATCCTGCCGCCGAGGAGGTCGCGATGACGCGATGAGCCTGCTGTCGCGTCCGACGACGCGCCCGCGGGCCAGCGAGCCGCGCGCGCCCGGGCCTCGACTGGGTCCTGATGCTCGCTGCCCTGCGCCCTGCTGGCGCTCGGCGACGCTGCTGGTCTGGTCGGCCACCTCGACGCGCGACGACCTGACCGGCGGCGACCCGCGGCCTACCTGCGCAAGCAGCTGGTCAACGTCGCGCATCGGCCTGGTGCTGATGGTCGGGTGATGGCCACCGACCACCGGTGGGTGCGGCATCCTCGCGCCCGCTGGTCTACCTCGCCTCGCGTGGTCGGCCTGGTGCTGGTGCTCGTCGCCGGCAGCACCATCAACGGCTCGCGCTCCTGGCTGCCAGCTCGGCGGCATGTCGATCCAGCCGTCGGAGTTCGCCAAGCTGGCGGTCGTCATCGGCGATGGCGCTGGTCGTCGCCGAGCGCGCCGAGCGCCGGCTGGCGCCGCCGGGTCGGCTGCCGTCGAGGTCGTCGGCGATGCTCGCGATCGCCGGGGTCCCGGCGGTGCTGATCCTGCTGCAGCCCGACCTCGGCACCATGCTGGTGCTCTCCGCGACCGTGCTTCGGCGTGCTCGCCGTCGCCGGGGCGCCGCGGCGCTGGCTGGCGCTGCTGGCCGTCGGCGGCGTGGCGGTCGCCGTCGTCGCCGCGGTGTCGGCCGGCGTGCTCAAGCCCTACCAGGTCGACCGGTTCCTCGCCTTCACCAACCCCGACGCTCGACCCGCGCGGCGCCGGCTACAACACCGAGCAGGCCCGGATCGCGATCGGCAACGGCGGGCTCTTCGGCCAGGGCCTGTTCGACGGCTCGCAGACCCGGTCGGGCTTCGTGCCCGAGCAGCACACCGACTTCATCTTCACCGTCGCCGGCGAGGAGCTCGGCCTGGTCGGCGCCGGCGTGCTGATCGTGCTGCTGGCCGTCGTCATCTGGCGGGCGCTGGCGATCGCCGCCGCCAGCCGACGACGTGTTCGGCCGGGTGGCCGCGGCCGGGATCGCCTGCTGGTTCGGCTTCCAGGCCTTCCAGAACATCGGCATGTGCCTGGGCATCATGCCGGTCACCGGCGTGCCGCTGCCGTTCGTCTCCTACGGCGGCTCGCTCGCTGTTCGCCGGCATGCTCGCCGTCGGGCTGCTGCAGAACATCCACCTGCGCTCGTCGGCGGGTGGCCGGCTGGGGGCCGCGACCCCCTAGCGCGGGTCGCGGCCCGGTCTCGGCGAATCGCGCCACCGCCGGAGCCGACGTACGCTGGCGGCGATTGTCTTCCCCGGTCGAGGTGTGGTGTGTCGGAGTCGGTCGCGTCGGTGTTCCCGCGCCTGGAGCCGCTGCTCCCGTCGGTGCAGAAGCCGATCCAGTACGTCGGCGGCGAGCTCAACTCCACCGTCAAGGACTGGGACTGCGCGCCCCGACGGCGACCGCACCGTCCGCTGGGCGCTGATGTACCCCGACGCCTACGAGGTCGGGCCTGCCCAACCAGGGCGTCCAGATCCTCTACGAGGTGCTCAACGAGCGCGACTGGATCCTCGCCGAGCGCACCTACTCCGTGTGGCCCGACATGGAGCAGGTGATGCGCACCGGCGACGCGCCGGGCCGATCCCGCAGTTCACCGTCGACGGCCACCGCCCGGTCGGCGCCTTCGACCTGCTTCGGCGCTCAGCTTCTCCACCGAGCTCGGCTACACCAACATGCTCAACGCGCTCGACCTCGCCGGCATCCCGCTGCACGCCGTCGACCGCGGCCGACGACGACCCGATCGTGATCGCCGGCGGCCACGCCGCGTTCAACCCCGAGCCGATCGCCGACTTCGTCGACGCCGCCGTGCTCGGCGACGGCGAGGAGGTCGTGCTCGCGATCTCCGAGGTGGTCCGCGAGTGGAAGGCCGAGGACCGCCCCGGCGGTCGCGACGAGCTGCTGCGCCGGCTCGCGGTCAGCGGCAACATCTACGTGCCGCGCTTCTACGACGTCGACCTACGCCGCCGACGGCTCGATCGAGGCGGTCGTGCCCAACCGGCCGGGCATCCCGTTCCGGGTCCGCAAGCACACGCTGATGGACCTCGACGCCTGGCCCTACCCGGCCAAGCCGCTGGTGCCGCTCGCCGAGACCGTCCACGAGCGGTTCTCGGTCGAGATCTTCCGCGGCTGCACCCGCGGCTGCCGGTTCTGCCAGGCCGGGATGATCACCCGCCCGGTGCGCGAGCGCTCGATCGAGACCATCGGCGACATGGTCGAGAACGGCATCCGCAAGACCGGCTTCGAGGAGGTCGGGCTGCTCTCGCTCTCCAGCGCCGACCACACCGAGATCGGCGAGGTCGCCAAGGGGCTGGCCGACCGCTACGAGGGCACCAACGTCTCGCTGTCGCTGCCCTCCACGCGGGTCGACGCCTTCAACATCACGCTGGCCAACGAGTTCTCCCGCAACGGCCGCCGCTCGGGCCTGACCTTCGCTCCCGAGGGCGGCTCGGAGCGGATGCGCAAGGTGATCAACAAGATGGTCACCGAGGAGGACCTGATCCGCACCGTCGCCGCGGCGTACTCCCACGGCTGGCGCCAGGTGAAGCTCTACTTCATGTGCGGCCTGCCCACCGAGACCGACGAGGACGTGCTGGCCAGGTCGCCGACCTGGCCAAGCAAGGTGATCGCCAAGGGCCGCGAGGTCTCCGGGCGCAACGACATCCGCTGCACCGTCTCGATCGGCGGCTTCGTGCCCAAGCCGCACACGCCCTTCCAGTGGGCCGCCCAGCTCGACCACGAGACCACCGACGAGCGGCTGCGCAAGCTGCGCGACACGGTGCGCGCCGACAAGAGCTACGGCCGCGCGATCGGCTTCCGCTACCACGACGGCAAGCCCGGCATCATCGAGGGACTGCTGTCGCGCGGCGACCGCCGGGTCGGCGCGGTCATCGAGCGAGGTCTGGCGCGACGGCGGCCGCTTCGACGGCTGGAGCGAGCACTTCTCCTACGACCGCTGGGCCGAGGCCGCCGAGCGCGGCGCTGGCCGACGCGGCGTCGACCTCGACTGGTTCACCACCCGCGAGCGCGACTACGACGAGGTGCTGCCCTGGGACCACCTCGACTCCGGCCTCGACAAGGACTGGCTGTGGGCGGACTGGGAGGACGCCCTCGACGCCGCGACCGACGTCGAGGTCGAGGACTGCCGCTGGACGCCGTGCTACGACTGCGGCGTCTGCCCCGAGATGGGCACCGAGATCCAGATCGGGCCCACCGGCCAGAAGCTGCTGCCGCTGTCGGTCGTCTGAGCGCCAGCCGCTCGACCATGCCGACCCCCGCTGCTTGAGGAGGTCGACTCGCGAGGCCCACCGCGCTCCGGCCCTCGGTCAGCGGCGGGCGTCGGCCAGCGACCCGGTGGTCGACAGGGTGCCCTCGGAGACGACACAGGCGAAGCCCTTGTCGTGCTCCCAGGTCTTCTCTAGCGGGTAGTAGTACGACGCGTAGAGCTCGGATCGGTCCAGGTCGATGCCGACGTAGCTCTCGAACTCCGCGCGGCAACGGCGCTCGATCTCCTTCGTCACGCGCTGCGCGCCCGGCCAGGTGCCCTCGGTGAGCTCGCTGGTGAAGTAGGTCTCGACCTCGTGCGGCTCGGTGCACGGCACCACGGTGACCTTCACGACCGGGTCGGTCGTGTCGCCGGCGGCGGACTGGGCGACCTCGGGGCTGGGGAAGCCGGAGTCGACCAGGCAGTCCCCGGGACGCACCTCCGCGGTCGGGATCCGGTGTGCCTGGGTCACCTTCCCGTCAGGGCCGCGCTCGGCGGCTCCGGTGTCCTCGAACGCGCCGCGCACCTGGGCTCCGAACAGGAAGACTGCGACCACCACCAGTGCCGGCAGGCCGAGGACCAGGCCGATGACCAGGCCGACCATCGCTCCGGTGGACCAGCCGCGCTGCGGCGGAGGAGCGGCCGGGTAGCCCGGGCAGGCGTAGGGCGTGCCGCTGGCCGGGGGGCCGTCGGACGGGGGAACCGCTGGTGGCGCAGCCCCTGGAGGGGGGTACGCCGGCCGGCCGAGCGGCGGGGGTGTGCCCTCGCCGGGCTCGCCCTGGGTCACGATGACTCCTCGCCCGTCGTCTGCCGGTGTCGGCCGTGGCGGTCATGATAGGCCCGTGCGTGAGGTGAGCGTGGCCGAACGCCGGGGCCGGCTGGCCCGGCGGCACGCCCTCCTGCCCGGCCATCGGGCGGGGGACCCGCTGGCCGCGGCGCGCGCGATGACCGTGCTCCACGCCACCGAGCCGGCCACGGTCTACCTCTCCTGCTGGGCGCGGGTCCCCGGGGTCGCGGTGGCCGATCTCGACGCTGCGCTCTACGACGACCGGTCGCTGGTCAAGCAGTTGGCCATGCGGCGCACCTTGTTCGTGTTCCCGCGCGACCTGCTGCCGTCGGCCTGGGGGAGCGCCAGCGCACGGGTGGCCGGTCAGCTCGCGGCTCGGCTCGCCAAGGAGGTCGAGGCGGCCGGCATCGCCGACGACGGCCGGGGCTGGCTCGATGCCGCGCGTGGCGGCGGTGCTCGACGCAGCTCGTCGAGCACCGCGACGCCGGGCTGCCCGCGCAGGCGCTGCGCGAGCGGCTGCCCGAGCTCCAGGGGACGCTGGTGGTCTCGCCCGACAAGCCCTACGGCGGCCCGATGCCGATCGGTCCGCGAGTGCTCACCCAGCTCGGGGTCGAGGCGGCGATCGTCCGCGGCCGCAACGACGGGCACTGGCGGATCTCCCGGCCGCGCTGGGCCCGGATGGACGCCTGGCTCGACGCGGCGCCGGCCCCCGAGCCGGCCCGCGAGGGGTACGCCGCCCTCGTGCGCGGCTGGCTGACGACGTTCGGGCCCGGCACCCGCGACGACCTGCGGTGGTGGCTCGGCTCGACGGTGGCGGCGGTGACCCACGCGCTGAGCGACGTTGGCGCGGTCGAGGTCGCGCTCGACGACGGGGCCACCGGCTGGATGCTCCCCGACGACCTCGACGAGCTCGACGCCGGCCGACCCGTGGGCCGCGCTGCTGCCGGTCCTCGACCCGACGGTGATGGGCTGGAAGGGCCGCGACTTCTTCCTCGGCCCCCACGCAACCAGCGCTCTTCGACCGCAACGGCAACGCCGGCACCACCGCCTGGTGGGACGGTCGCGTCGTCGGCTGCTGGGTGCAGGACCCCGACGGCGTCGTGGTCGTCGAGCCGCTCGAGGACCTGCCGGCTGAGGCGCGGGCCGCGCTGCAGCGGGAGGCCGACCGGCTGACCGGGTGGCTGGGCGGCCAACTCGTCAGCACGGTCTACCCTTCGTCTGCCATGAAGAACGCCCGCCAGCGCCTGGACGCCGACCGATGAGCCGTCAACCCCCCGAGCAGCAGGCTCCGCCGGTGCAGCGGCTGCGGGTGCGCTACGCCAAGCGCGGCCGGCTGCGGTTCGCCAGCCATCGTGACTTCTCGCGGGCCTTCGAGCGGGCGCTGGTGCGGGCGCGGCTGCCGATGGCCTACTCCTCCGGATTCAACCCGCACCCACGCATCTCCTACGCCGGCGCGGCACCGACCGGCGCGGCCAGCGAGGCGGAGTACCTCGAGATCGGCCTCGCCGAACGGCGTCGAGCCGGCGGCCGTCCACGCGCTGCTGCGAGACGCGCTGCCCGAGGGCTTCGACGTGCTGGCCGTGGTCGAGTCGCCCGGCGGGGCGCTCGCCGACCGGCTGCAGGCCAGCCGCTGGCGGATCGAGCTCGACGCCGACCGGGCCGCCTGCCACCGGGCCGTGGCGGCGTTCCTGGCCGCCGACGAGGTCCCGGTGCAGCGGATGACGAAGAAGGGGCGGCGCGACTTCGACGCCGCGGCGGGCCGTGCTGCGGCTCGAGGAGCTCGGTGACCCCGGGGAGCGGGTCGTGCTGGAGGTGTGGCTGCGCCACCAGGAGCCAGCGGTGCGCCCCGACGACGTGCTGAGCGGCCTCCGGGCGGTCGGCGGGCTATCGGCAGGCCCGGCGCCTCGGCTCACCCGGCTGACGCAGGGTCCCTGGGACGCGGAGGACCAGTCGATCGGCGACCCACTGGCCTGAGGCTCGACCGGTCCCTGCGCGGTCGATCGGCTCGCGTGCCGATGGCGGGCCCGCCGCCGGGGTGTGCCATACTCGCCACGGCTGGTGTGCGGCCTCGGTCACACCTTCCCCGTTGGGGACCAGCCCGACGACGTTCTCGCCACATCCGTGCTTGTGCGGGTGGGCACGGCGGGCACAGGTCGTCACCAGACCGCGACGCGGCCCTGCCCGGTGTCGGTGACAGCGACCCGACTGGCGTTCCCCAGAGCGCCGGGCCCAGCGACCGCGGCAGGTGAGGGCTCTGCGCTCGGCGACGCACAGCGGAGGGTGTCGCCGTCCACGAAGGCTTTGCGTGTCGCCCGAGAGGCGCTCACGCCGACGCGGCCCGGCGCGTGACGTCCGGGTCAGAGGAGCACCATGGTCGACGACCAGGGCAACCAGACCACTCAGACCTCCGGCGAAGCCGGCGGGTCATCGGGGCCGGAGGACCAGCCGACCGCCCCGCGGCGCCGCAGCTCGCGGGCCACGAAGGGCACGCAGGCGGTGGTCGACGCCGACGCCCCCGAGACGGCCGCGAAGCCGGCCCGCACCCGGGCCGCCAAGGCCACCGCGGCATCCCCCACGGACCAGCCGGCCGAGAAGCCCGCGACCAGGGCGAGCGCGAAGGCGGGCACGAAGTCCACCAGCAAGAAGACGTCGGCCACGTCGGCGTCCGGCGACGCGGGCGTCCCTGCCGACGGCACTGCCGCGAGCTCGACCGAGGCGACCACCGCCACGAAGGCGACGACGAAGACGGCCAGCACGAAGTCGGCCAGCAAGAAGTCGGCCAGCGAGAAGTCGGCCAGCAAGAAGTCGGCCAGCAAGAAGTCGGCCAGCAAGAAGTCGGCCAGCGACAAGTCGGCCAGCAAGAAGTCGGCCGGCAAGAAGTCCTCTGGCACGACGTCGGCCGACTCCGCTCCAGACTCCGGCGACGGGCAGAGCGACGCGGGAGCCGCGGTGCTGCCGGTCTTCCAGGCTCCCGAGGGCGGCACCGGTCGGCGTACCTCCGGCAAGAGCCGCGCGAAGGCCGCTGCCGAGCCCTCCGACGGCGCGGCGGCCGACTCCTCCGGTGCTGCCCCGGAGTCGGACGGGACAGTGTCCGACGGGGCAGTGTCCGACGAGGCAGTGTCCGACGGGGGAGCCTCCGACGAGGGCGGGCCGCGTCGACGGCGCCGCCGTGGCGGCCGGCGTCGCCGCAAGGGCGGCGAGGGCGGCGAGGGCGCTGACGGCACGGAGGACGCGGAGGACGCAGAGAGCCAGGGGGCGGCGACCTCCACCGGTCCCGCCGCCGACGAGAGGGAGAGCGAGGGTCCGACCCGACGCCGGCGGCGCCGGCGGCGACCGGGCGACGACTCCGGCGAGTCCGGCGACGACCCCGCCAAGACCGTCACCCGGGTCCGCAAGTCTCGCAGCGCCGAGGACCAGATCACCGCGGTCTCCGGGTCGACCCGGCTCGAGGCCAAGAAGCAGCGCCGCCGCGAGGGCCGCGAGGCCGGCCGCCGCCGCGCCCCATCGTCAGCGAGGCGGAGTTCCTGGCCCGGCGCGAGTCGGTCGAGCGAGTCATGGTGGTCCGTCAGCGCGAGGAGCTCACCCAGATCGCGGTGCTCGAGGACAAGGTGCTCGTCGAGCACTACGTCGCCCGCGAGTCGCAGACCTCGCTGATCGGCAACGTCTACCTCGGCCGGGTGCAGAACGTCCTGCCCTCCATGGAGGCGGCCTTCATCGACATCGGCAAGGGCCGCAACGCCGTGCTCTACGCCGGCGAGGTCAACTGGAGCGCCCTGGGCCACCAGGAGGGCCAGCCCCGCAAGATCGAGTCGGTCCTCTCCTCCGGCCAGTCCGTGCTGGTCCAGGTCACCAAGGACCCCGATCGGCCACAAGGGCGCCCGGCTGACCAGCCAGATCAGCCTGGCCGGGCGGTTCCTGGTCTACGTGCCCGACGGCACGACCAGCGGCATCTCCCGCAAGCTCCCCGACACCGAGCGCACCCGACTCAAGACCCTGCTCAAGGAGATCGTCCCCGACACCGCCGGCGTCATCGTCCGCACCGCCGCCGAGGGCGCCATCCGAGGAGGAGCTCACCCGCGACGTCGAGCGGCTCAAGGCCCGCTGGGAGGACATCGAGAAGAAGGCCAGGCGGCAAGGGCGCCGGCGCGTCAGCTCCTCTACGGCGAGCCGGACCTGACCCTCAAGGTCGTCCGCGACCTGTTCACCGAGGACTTCGCCAAGCTCGTCATCCAGGGCGACGACGCCTGGGACACCGTGCAGGGCTACGTCGCGCACGTGGCGCCCGACCTCGAGGCGCGGCTGGAGCGCTACGCGGCGCCCCGAGTCCGGCGTCGACGTCTTCGCCGCCTACCGCATCGACGAGCAGATCGCCAAGGGGCTCGACCGCAAGGTCTGGCTGCCCTCGGGCGGGTCGCTGGTCATCGACCGCACCGAGGCGATGACCGTCGTCGACGTCAACACCGGCAAGTTCACCGGCTCCGGGCGGCAACCTCGAGGAGACCGTCACCAAGAACAACCTCGAGGCCGCCGAGGAGATCGTCCGCCAGCTCCGGCTGCGCGACATCGGCGGCATCATCGTCGTCGACTTCATCGACATGGTCCTGGAGTCCAACCGCGACCTGGTGCTGCGCCGGCTGGTCGAGTGCCTGGGCCGTGACCGCACCCGCCACCAGGTCGCCGAGGTCACCTCGCTGGGCCTGGTGCAGATGACGCGCAAGCGGATCGGCACCGGCCTGCTCGAGGCGTTCAGCCAGACCTGCGAGCACTGTCACGGCCGCGGCCTGATCGGTGCACGAGCTCCCGGTGGAGCCGAAGCGCAACGACGACGAGCCGCGGCGCGGCCGTCGCGGCCGCAACCGCAACCAGTCCGCGGAGACCCCCGCCAAGCCGGTGCCCTCGCCCAAGGACGTCGCCGCCCACGCCCGGCCCGCCGAGGCCGAGGAGTCGACCACCGAGCCGGAGATCGTCGAGCCGGAGATCACCGAGCCGGAGATCACCGAGCCGGAGATCACCGAGCCGGAGGCCACCGAGCCGGAGGTCACCGAGCCGGAGATCACCGAGCCGGAGGCTCCTGTCGAGGGAACCCCGCTCGAGGACGCCCCCGAGGAGCAGGCCCCCCAGGAGCAGGCCCCCCAGGAGCAGGCCCCCCAGGAGCAGGCCCCCCGAGCAGGCCCCCGAGGAGCCGGCCGCGCCGGTGGTCGTGACCCGGTCCCGGCGTCGCAGTGCGAGCCGCCCGGCCGGGCCGCCGCCGCTCTCGCCGGCCGGCGACGTCGGCGCGCCGGCGACCGACGGCATGGTCGAGCCCGGCACGGTCGAGGTCGAGGCCAGCGGCGCCGGCGTGTCCGAGCCGGCGGAGGAGCCGTCGTCCGTCGAGCACGTGCCGATCAAGCGCAAGGGCGCCCGCAAGCGCTGACCCGGCTCCCCGGGGGCCCGCAGACCGGCCTCCACCCGTTCCGGTCCACACCGCGCGGTCCCGACCGGGCCGACCTGATGGCCCGAACGGGGGGTTAGGGACTAGTTCCTCCGCGCGGACCCCTGGGCCGCTCCTACGGTGACGACGTACTTCTCGTCTCCTGATGGAGGAAAGCTGTGTCTGTCGCCTCTCGGCCTGCCCGTCTCGCCGCGCTCGTCGCCGCCGTGCTCACGGTGGCGCTCACGGTCGCCGGGCTCGGCGCTCCAGCCGTGGCCGCCACCCTGACCGCCCCGACCAACCTGGCCCCGACCGCCGGCTCCTTCAGCAGCAACCCGACCCTCTCCTGGGACAAGGTCTCCGGAGCGACGAAGTACGCCGTCCAGGTGTCGGCCGCCTCCGACTTCAGCAGCGTGGCGTGGTCGTGGACGACCGTGAACAACGCCGCGGTCCCGAAGGCGACGCTGCCGCCCGGCCCGCTCTTCTGGCGCGTGCAGGCCAAGGACTCGACCGGCGCCGGTCCGTGGGCCCAGGGCGGGTTCACCCGGGCCGCCCTCGCCGTTCCGGGCGGCCTGAAGCCGGCCAACGGATACGTCTTCCCGCAGCCGACCGAGGCCGCGACGCTGGCCTGGGACTCCACCGACGGGGCCAAGGCCTACCAGGTGCAGGTCGCCAACGACGCCGGCTTCACCCAGGTCGTGCGCACGATCACCACCCGCAACAACGCCGTGATCGCCCGCAACCTCCTCTTCCGCACGTACTACTGGCGGGTGCGCGCCCAGCACACCTCCTCGGTCTACTCCGACTGGACCGCGGGTCGCACGTTCTTCTTCGGCAAGCTCGCCCAGCCCGCGCTGGTGGCGCCGGCCGACAACTCCTCCGTCGACGAGCCGGTGCTGAGCTGGCAGCCGGTGGGCGGCGCGGCGACGTACGAGCTCCAGGTGTCGACCTCCAACACCTTCACCACGACGCTGGTGTCGGTGAAGGGCCTGACCGCGAGCACCTACGCCCCTCCCACGAGCTTCGCCCGCGGCACCTACTACTGGCGGGTGCGCCCGATCGACGCGACCGGTCAGACGCCCACCTGGCAGTCGATGTCGGTGTGGCGCTTCACCCGCAGCTTCTCGGCGAAGGCCGGTCAGCAGCTCCCCGCGGACGGCGCGACCGTGAGCGAGCCGCTGTTCTTCCAGTGGACCCCGGCGCGCCAGGCGCAGTCCTACACGCTTCAGCTGAGCACGAGCGCGGGCTTCTCCTCGATCTACGACAGCTGCACCACCGCGCACACCACCTATGTCCCGAACGGTGCCGGGGACTGCTTGCCCAACGCCAGCGGCACCTACTACTGGCGGGTCATCGGCAGTGACGGCCCCGCCCCGCTGGGCAGTGGGAGCGCCCAGTCGTCGACCGGCCCCACGGTGCGCTCCTTCAGCTACCGGCCGACCCGGCCGACGATGAGCTCCCCGCTCTCCGGCTCGATGAGCGTCCCGACGTTCCGGTGGGAGCAGGTGCCCGGTGCGGCGCAGTACAGGGTCACCATCACCGGCCTCAGCGGCCAGGGCACCACGACCGCCACCACCCGTGCCACGTCGTACACGCCGCGGACCGCGCTGGCCACGGGCAGCTACCGCTGGCAGGTGCAGACCCTCGGCCGCAGCGGCGAGCTCGGGACGTCGTACTCCAACGGCGAGCAGCCGACGTTCACGATCACGGCCCAGGCCGCGGCGACGGCCTCGGTGCCCAACCCGACGGTCGGCGTCCAGACCGGCCCGCGCTTCCCGACCCTCACCTGGGTGCCGGTCAAGAACGCCGTGACCTACCGCGTGCAGGTGCGCCCCGTGGGCGGCCCGACCTGGAGCACGCTGCCCGACACGTACACCTACCCCGCGGGCGACGACGCAGCCTCCAGCTGGTCGCCCGGCAGCTACGAGTGGCGCGTGTCCGCCTACAACGCCAGCAGCACGCTGCTCTCCACCTCCTCGACCGTCGGCTCGTTCTCCATCACCGCGCTGGGCAGCCCGTCGGGCCTCCGGGTGGCGATGACCGGCGAGGCCGCCGGCTCGAGCAGCACCTCCTGCGGCAGGTCGCTGCCGAACGACTGCCCCGACCTGCGGCAGACCCCGGTGCTGACCTGGGCGCCTGACGCGGACGCCGTCTACTACCAGGTCCTCCTGGCCGAGAACGCGGCGCTGACCAACCCGGTGAGCGGCTACCCGAAGGTGGTCGACGGCACCCGCCACGCGCCGACGGCGGCCCTGGCCGAGACGTTCGGCAGCAACGCGTACTACTGGGCCGTGCAGGCCTGCCGCAGCTCGAGCGACTGCACGCCGGTGTCGGGCGCGACCAACGCGTTCACGAAGACCTCCAAGCAGGTCCAGCCGCTGACCCCCGCCGACGGCGACACGGTCACCGAGAACGTCATCACCCTGACCTGGCGCGACTACGCCGAGACCAGCCAGGACCTGTCGGCGTTCCCGATCGTGGAGAGCACCGGTGTCCAGTCCGTGGCGGCCGGCGTCGAGGCGAGCCAGTACCGCGTGCAGGTGACCGCCGACGCGTTCAGCGACCCGATCAGCGACGACATCGTCAACCAGACGCAGCTGACCTCGCCGACCGAGCTCTACGCGCCGGGCACCTACTACTGGCGGGTCCGGGCCATCGACGATGCCGGCAACAACCTGCCGTGGAGCGCGACGCAGTCGTTCACCAAGCGGATGCCGCAGGTGTCGCTGCTGTCGCCGGTCGACGGTGCGTCGGTGCCGGGAACCACGCCGCTGGTCTGGGCGGCCATGCCGACCGCGGTCAGCTACGACGTCGAGGTCTACAAGAACGCCGACGCCTCGCCGGTGCGCATCAGCAAGCTCCGCACCACGACGCCGACGCTCGTCTCGGCGTACCCGTTGCAGGTCTCGAGCAGGCCCTACGTCTGGCGGGTGCGCCCGATCGACGCCCAGGGCAACGTGGGCCGCTGGACGTGGATGAACACCGGCGGGGAGTTCACGGTCGTGGGCGGCGCACCCGACCTGGTGAGCCCGACCGAGGACGTCTTCCTCCTTCCCGACGAGTCGCTGTTCAGCTGGACCGAGGTCTCGGGCGCCTTCAAGTACCGCTGGGAATGGCGCAACGCCAACACCCGGGTGTTCAAGCAGCGCGTGGTCACCGTCGCCACGGCGTACGCCCCCAACGCCACGCTGCCGACCGGCTCCTGGGAGTGGCGGGCCGTCGCCCTCGACACGGCCGGCAAGCCGCTCGGGTTCTCCGGTTGGCGCACCTTCCGGACCGACTCGAGCGGGCCCAAGGTGAGGAGCTATGCGCCGCGAGGCAAGGTGGCGGGAGGCGCCAACTTCAAGGTGACCTTCAACGAGAAGGTGGTCGGCGTCACCGACGAGACGTTCACCATCACCAAGCTGAACGGCAACAACCCGCTCTCCGCGACGGTGACCCTGGACGCGACCGAGAAGGAGGCCAAGCTCAACCCGGCCTCCCGGCTGGACAAGGGCAAGAAGTACGTCGTCCGGCTCACCTCGGGCATCACCGACGTGCACGGCAACGCGATCAAGCCGTTCTCCTGGACGGTGACCGCCAGCAGCTGAGCGCCCCGCCGTGGGGGGTAGGGAAGGGGTGGGCGGCCCGCCGGCGACGGTGGTGCCGTCCGCCTCGACCTGTGGAGCCGGCGGACACCGCGTCGGTCCGCTCCCGCCGTTTTGCCCGCACGGGCGACCCGCGCGTACCATGATCCGTCGGTGTGTCCGCACACCTTCTGGCGCGTCTGCGCAGCTTCCGTCGTCCCTCACCGTGGGATCGGCGTGCGCGACCGGGCCGGACCCAGCTGTTGGATCTGACGTTTTCGAGGAGAGTGAGTCGCGGTGTACGCCATCGTGCGCAGTGGCAGCAAGCAGCAGAAGGTTGCCGTCGGCGACGTCATCGAGATCGACCAGGTCGCGGCCGGCGTCGGCGACACGCTGACCCTCCCCGTCGTCATGGTCGTCGACGGCGAGACGGTCACCGCCACCGGCCTCGACAAGGCGTCGGTGACCGCCGAGGTCCTCGGCGGCACCAAGGGCCCCAAGATCATCATCCAGAAGTACAAGAACAAGACCGGCTACAAGAAGCGCCAGGGTCACCGCCAGAAGTACACCCAGGTCAAGGTCACCGACATCTCCCTCTGAGCGCGGCTCACGCCCGCTCCAGCACCACGAAGGACTGAGTCATGGCACACAAGAAGGGCGCGGCGTCGACCAAGAACGGTCGCGACTCCAACTCCCAGCGCCTCGGCGTCAAGCGCTACGGCGGCCAGCTCGTCAACGCCGGCGAGATCATCGTCCGCCAGCGCGGCACCCACTTCCACCCGGGCACCGGTGTCGGCCGCGGCGGTGACGACACCCTGTTCGCGCTGGTCGCGGGCAACGTCGAGTTCGGCACCCGCCGCGGCCGCCGCGTCGTCAACATCGTCCCGGCCGGGGAGTGAGCACTCCACCCGATCGGCAGACCTGATCCAGCACGTAGGGCGTCCTGACCAGGGGCGCCCTTCGTCATTCCCGAACCACCACCGTCCACCCGCGGGAGCACCGATGGCCGTCCCCACCTTCGTCGACCGCGTGACGCTGCACGTCAGCGCCGGGCGCGGCGGCAACGGCGTGGCCTCGGTGCACCGCGAGAAGTTCAAGCCGCTCGGCGGCCCCGACGGCGGCAACGGCGGCCCGGGCGGCTCGGTCATCCTCGCGCGTCGACCCCGACGTCACCACGCTGGTCGACTACCACCACAGCCCCAAGCGCCGCGCCGAGCACGGCGGCCACGGCGCCGGCGGCCACCGCAACGGCGGCCACGGCGCCGACCTGGTGCTGCCGGTGCCCGACGGCACCGTCGTCACCGACGCCCGACGGCGAGGTGCTGGCCGACCTGGTCGGCCCGGGCACCGAGATGGTGGTCGCCGCACGGCGGTCGCGGCGGCCTCGGCAACGCCGCGCTGGCCTGCTCCAAGCGCAAGGCCCCGGGCTTCGCGCTGCTCGGCGAGCCCGGCGACGAGCTCGAGATCCGCCTCGAGCTCAAGGTGGTCGCCGACATCGGCCTGGTCGGCTTCCCGAGCGCCGGCAAGTCGTCGCCTGATCGCGGCGATCTCGCGGGCCCGGCCCAAGATCGCCGACTACCCGTTCACCACGCTGGTGCCCAACCTGGGCGTCGTCACCGCGGGCGACACGACCTTCACCGTCGCCGACGTCCCCGGCCTGATCGAGGGCGCCGCCGAGGGCCGCGGCCTCGGCCACGACTTCCTGCGCCACATCGAGCGCTGCGCGGCGCTGGTCCACGTGATCGACACCGCCACGCATCGAGCCGGGCCGCAACCCGCGTCGACGACCTCGACGTCATCGAGGGCGAGCTCGGCCGCTACGGCGGGCTCGAGGACCGGCCGCGGCTGGTCGCGCTCAACAAGGTCGACGTGCCCGACGGCGCGGACATCGCCGGCATGGTGGTCGAGGAGCTCGCGGAGCGCGGGCTGCGGGTCTTCCCGGTCTCGCGCGGCCTCCGGCGAGGGACTGCGCGAGCTGACCTTCGCGATGGCCGAGATCGTGGAGGCGGCCCGACGCGCCCGCCCGGTCGCCGAGGCGAAGCGGATCGTGCTCCGGCCGCGCTCGGTCGACGGCGGCCGACGACTTCACGGTCGACCGAGACCGACCGACGGCTGGCGGGTGCGCGGCGAGAAGCCGGAGCGCTGGGTGCGGCAGACCGACTTCAGCAACGACGAGGCCGTCGGCTTCCTCGCCGACCGGCTCAACCGGCTCGGCGTCGAGGCGCGGCTGCGTCGAGCTCGGGGCGCAGGAGGGCGACACGGTGCTCATCGGCACCCGGACAACGCCGTCGTCTTCGACTTCAAGCCCGGCATCGACGCCGGCGCGGAGATGCTCGGCCGCCGCGGCGAGGACCAGCGCTTCGAGGAGTCCCGGCCGGCCGCCCGACGACGCCGCGCGATCGACGAGGCGATGCCGGAGCGCGCCGAGGGCGAGACCCGGGCCGACGTGGCCCGACGCCTCGACCGCGCGAGCCGCACGGGGCCGATGTCCTACGAGATCGGCGTCCGCCGACGACCCCGACTGGGCCGGCCGACGACGCCGACGGGAGCGCCCGCTGATGTCGCGTCAGGCCGTGGCCGACGCGCCGGCGCGTGGTCGTCAAGGTCGGCTCGTCGTCGCTGACGACGGCCGCCGGCGGCATCGACCCGGAGCGGATGCGCCGGCTGGTCGACGTGCTGGCCGGCTGCCGCGCGCCGCGGCGCCGAGGTCGTGCTGGTCTCCTCCGGCGCGATCGCCGCCGGGCTGGCGCCGCTGCGGACTGCCGCGGCGGCCGCGGTCGCTCGCCGCCCAGCAGGCCGCCGCCTCGGTCGGACAGGGCCTGCTGGTGCACCGCTACACCGAGGAGCTGGCCCGGCACGGCATCATCGCCGGCCAGGTGCTGCTGACCGTCGACGACGTGACCCGCCGCGTCGCACTACCGCAACGCCTACCAGACCTTCGCCAAGCTGCTCGAGCTCGGCGTGCTGCCGATCGTCAACGAGAACGACACCGTCGCCACCACCGAGATCCGGTTCGGCGACAACGACCGGCTCGCCGCGCTGGTCGCGCACCTCGTGCACGCCGACCTGCTGGTCCTGCTCAGCGACGTCGACGGGCTCTACGACGGCGACCCCGTCGCGCGGCCGGGCGCGACCGCTGATCTCCGACGTCTCGCTCCGACGACGACCTGTCCGCACGTGCGGATCGGCAAGGCCGGCGCCGCCGGGCGTCGGCACCGGCGGCATGCACGACCAAGGTCGACGCGGCCCGGATCGCCACCGGCGCCGGGATCCCCGTCGTGCTCACCTCGGCCGACCAGGCCGGCGCTGCGCTCGACGGGCGAGCCGTCGGCACCCTCTTCCACGCCACCGGGCGGCGGCGCCCCACCCGGCTGCTGTGGCTGGCCCACGCCACCGAGCCACGGGCCGGCTGGTCCTCGACGACGGCGCCGTCCGCGCCGTGGTCGAGCGCCGCGCGTCGCTGCTGGCCGCCGGCATCACCGGGGTCGACGGGTCGTTCGTGGCCGGCGACCCGGTCGACCTCGCTGGACCCGACGGCGCCCGGTCGCCCGCGGGCTGGTCAACTTCGACGCCGACGAGCTGCCCGCCCTGCTCGGGCGCTCCTCACGCGACCTCAAGCGTGAGCTCGGGGCGGCGCTACGAGCGCGAGGTCGTGCACCGCGACGACCTCGTGCTGCTGTAGGGGCCACCCGTGCAGGCCGGGTCGTACGATTGTTCAGACATGTCCGATCGCCCCCCCACCGTCTACCTCGACCACGCCGCGACCACGCCGATGCTGCCGGTGGCGATCGAGGCGATGACCGACCACCTGGGCGACGTCGGCAACCCGAGCTCGCTGCACGCCTCCGGCCGCCGCGCCCGGCGGGTCGTGGAGGAGTCGCGGGAGACGATCGCCCAGGCGCTCAACTGCCGGCCCAGCGAGATCGTCTTCACCTCCGGCGGCACCGAGTCCGACAACCTGGCGCTCAAGGGCATCTTCTGGTCCCGGCGCGAGGCCGACCCGCGGCGACGCGGATCCTGACCACCGCGGTCGAGCACCACGCCGTCCTCGACCCGCTGGAGTGGCTCGCCGAGCAGCACGACGCCGAGGTCGAGCTGCTCCCCGTCGACCGCCGGGGGCGGCTCGACGTCGACGCGCTGCGCGCCGCGATCGAGCGCGACCCCGGCCTCGGTCGCGCTGGTCTCGGTGATGTGGGCCAACAACGAGGTCGGCACCCTCCAGCCGATCGACGAGGTCGTCGCCCTCGCCGCGACCCACGGCATCCCCGTGCACACCGACGCCGTCCAGGCCGTCGGCCAGGTCCCGGTCGACTTCGCGCGCCTCGGGGTCGACGCGCTGACCGTCACCGGCCACAAGGTCGGCGGACCGTTCGGCGTCGGCGCGCTGGTCGTCCGCCGCGAGCTCGACGTCACCGCCTCTGCTGCACGGCGGCGGCCAGGAGCGCGACATCCGCAGCGGCACCCTCGACACCCCGGCGATCGCCGGCTTCGCCGCCGCGGTCGAGCACTCGGTCAAGCACCAGAGCGAGCACGCCGCCCGCGTCAGCGCGCTGCGCGACGACCTCGTGCGCGGGGTGCAGAGCGCGGTCCCCGACGCGCATCTGCAACGGCGACCCGGTCGACCGGCTGCCCGGCAACGCCCACCTGAGGTTCCCCGGCTGCGAGGGCGACTCGCTGCTGATGCTGCTCGACGCGCGCGGCATCGAGTGCTCGACCGGCTCGGCCTGCTCGGCCGGCGTGCCGCAGCCCTCCCACGTGCTGCTGGCGATGGGCTGCAACGACGAGCCCGCGCGGCCCTCGCTGCGCTTCTCCCTCGGCCACACCAGCACCGCCGCCGACGTGGCCGCGCTCGTCGCGGCGATCGGTCCGGTCGTGGAGCGAGCGCGCGGTGCGGGCGCCCCGCGCAGGCCGGCCGAGCCGGCGGAGCACCGGCGGCGGGCCGGCCGAGGCAGGCCGCGTGGAGCACTCCGAGGTGGCCGGATGAGGGTCGCTCGCCGCCATGTCCGGCGGGGTCGACTCGGCCGTCGCCGCGGCTCGCGCCGTCGAGGCCGGCCACGACGTGACCGGCATCCACCTGGCGCTGTCGCGCAACCCGGCGTCGTACCGCTCCGGCGCCCGCGGCTGCTGCACGATCGAGGACGCCAACGACGCGCGCCGGGCCGCCGACGTGATCGGCATCCCGTTCTACGTCTGGGACCTCTCCGACCGCTTCCACGAGGACGTGGTCGAGGACTTCATGGCCGAGTACGCCGCCGGCCGCACCCCCAACCCGTGCCTGCGCTGCAACGAGAAGATCAAGTTCGCCGCGGTGCTCGACCGGGCGCTCGCCCTGGGCTTCGACGCGGTCGCCACCGGTCACTACGCGCAGCTGCGGGACGGGCCGGCCGGCTGATCGAGCTGCACCGCGCCGTCGACACGGCCAAGGACCAGTCCTACGTCCTCGGCGTGCTGACCCAGGAGCAGCTGGCCCACTCGCTGTTCCCGCTCGGCGACTCGCGCAAGGCCGACGTCCGGCGCGAGGCGGCCGCGCGGGGCCTGCCGGTGGCCGACAAGCCCGACAGCCACGACATCTGCTTCGTCGCCGACGGCGACACCGCCGGCTGGCTGCGCGAGAAGCTCGGCGACCGGGCCCGCCACGAGGGCGACATCGTCGACGCCGAGACCGGCGAGCGGCTCGGCCGCCACGAGGGCACCTACGGCTTCACCATCGGCCAGCGCCGCGGCCTGCGGCTCGGGCGTCCGGCCCCCGACGGCAAGCCACGGTTCGTGCTCGACATCGAGCCGGTCGTCCGGCACCGTGCACGGTCGGCCCGCGCGAGCGTCTCGACGTCGACCGGATCACCGGCATCCGGCCGCGCTGGTGCGGTGCCGCCCCCGATCGCCCGCTCGAGGCGACGCGTCCAGCTGCGCGCCCACGGCGCCGAGCACCGCGCCGCGTCGTGCGCGTCGGACACCGACGGGACCGTCGAGATCGAGCTGCTCGACCCGGCCCAGGGCATCGCCCCCGGCCAGGCGGCCGTGGTCTACGACGGCACCCGCGTCGTCGGCTCGGCGACCATCAGCGCGACGTCCCGTTCCGCCGCCCTCTCGGGGTGACCCGTCAGGTCGACCGGGTTCAGGGCGTGACGGGCTCGGTGGCGCCGCCCGAGTCCGGCGTGGGCGTGGTGGTCGGGGCCGTGGGTGACGGGTCGGCGGTCGGGTCGGCCGGCGAGGGGTCCGCCGCCGGCTCCTCGGTGGGCGCGTCGGTCGGGGTGCCGGTGGAGGTGTCGGTCGGCTGCCCCGAGTCGGTCGCCGAGTCGGTCGCCGGGTCTGTGGTCGGCTCGGTGTCGGTCGACCCGGTCTCGGACGAGGCGGTGCTGTCCTGGCCGAGCAGCGAGCCCAGGGTGGTCCCCGAGCCGGTGGAGCCGCCGGCCACGGACGCGACGGGCTGACCGGTCACCGCCTCGAGCACGGTCAGGCCGCCGAGACCGATCAACGCGGCCACGACGGTGGCCAGGCCGAGCCGTCGCCACGGGACTGCCACCGGCGTCCGCCTCGACGTGGGGGAGGGATCTGCCGGAGACGGCTCCGCCGCACCGGGGTCGCCCTGGGTGGCCTCGCTCTCGACCGGGGAGCCCTGGGTGAGGTCGTGTCCCTCTCCCACACCCGGCCGGGCGACCAGGGCGCGGCCGCGCCGCAGCGAGTAGGTGTACGACGCGCTGCCGACCGTGCCGACGACGCTGCCGACGGCGACCCCGACCAGCGTGCCCGTGACGCCGAGCCACGAGGCCAGGAAGGCGCCCGACACGGCTGCCAGGGCCGAGCCGGCCACCTGCGTCGCGCTCACCCCGAGCCCGCTCGGGGCTGGGGTCGTCGTGGCCGCCGCCGCGTCGTCGGTCGTCGTGGTGGCGGTGGTGCGGGGGGAACGGCTGGTCATCTGCTCACTCGTGCGGGGTCGATGGATCGCGGGCACAGGTGGTACGACGTGTGGCGGGCCGGAGTTGTTCCTGCCCGCCGGGTGATCCCGCCCACGTCGTCCTCCGGGGCGCCCGGCGGCGGCGCCCCGCCGCGAGCCCGTCGCCCCGGAGCGGGCAGGATGGGCGGGTGCTGGCGACCGGGGTGGGCTCGATGCCCGGCGAGGACGCGGCGGCCTTCGACGAGGCGCTGCGGGTGGTGCTGGGCGAGCTCGGGCAGGACCATGGGCTTCCTCACCTGCCGGAGGTGCCCGGCCGCGGGCCGGCCGCCTCGATGACCGGCCGGACGCTCGGGTTGGTGACCGACCTGGGCTTCGACCTGCAGCCGGCGGGCTGGCGGCTCACCGACGCTCCCGGAGCCGACCACCGGCGCGCCCGCTCGCTGCTGGCGCAGGACCTCGACCGGCTGGAGGAGGAGGCCCAGGGGTACGCCGGCTCGCTGAAGGTCCAGGTCGCCGGTCCGTGGACCCTCGCCGCCACGGTGGAGCGTCCGCGTGGCGACCGGCTGCTGGCCGACCACGGTGCCCGCCGCGAGGTGGCCCAGGCCCTCGCGGAGGGCGTCTCCGCGCACGTCCACGACGTCCGGCGGCGGCTGGGCGGCGCCGACCGGCTGGTGGTGCAGGTGGACGAGCCGGTGTTGCCGGCCGTGCTCGGCGGCAGGGTGCCGACGGCGTCGGGCTTCGGACGCCACCGGTCGGTGGACCGACCCGAGCTCTCCGGCTCCCTGGCCGCGGTCCTGGCGGCGGCGGCGAGCGCGGGGGCCGAGCCCTGGGTGCACTCCTGCGCGGCGGAGGTGCCCTGGGATCTGGTCCGAGCCGCGGGGGCGCACGGGATCTCCGCCGACCTGTCGACGCTCTCGCCCGCGGGGCACGACGAGCTTGCCGCCGCGCTCGAGGCCCAGGAGGCGGTGGCCCTGGGGGTGGTCGCCGCGAGCGACCCGGCGGCGTACCCCTCCGACGCCGAGGTCGTCGAGACGGTGCAGCGGTGGCTCGACATGGTCGGCCTCGATCCCGAGACCGTGGGTGACCGACTGCTGCTCAGCCCGGCGTGTGGGCTCGCCGGCGCCTCGCGGGCCTGGGCGCGCGCCGCCCTGGTCACGACGACGAAGGCCGCCGCCAGCCTTTCCTGAGACAGGTCGCGGCGGCCATCCGGCGAGCGGGGGCGCCCGGTCAGCCCATGTGCAGGGCCGCGTCGGGGTGCTCCTCGGCGTCCTGGGCCATCTCCTCGTGGGGCAGGTCGAGGAAGACCCACACGATCGCGGAAGCCAGCAGCATCATCCCCGAGCCGACGAGGAACGCCGTGGTGGCGCCCGAGGTGAACGACCCCAGGCTGGTCACCTGCGCGACCAGGCCCTGGAACTGGTCGGCGGGCAGCTGCTTGTCGAGGCCGGCTGACTGGGCGGCGGCGGTGACGGTGGGGAGCAGCTCGGCCGCCTTGTTCTGGCTGAAGTGCAGCGCCACCGTCGACAGCGTCGCCAGGCCCAGCGCGCCGCCGACCTGCTGCATCGTGTTGAGCACGCCGGAGCCGATGCCGGAGTCCTCGCGGCGCAGGTGGTGCACCGCGGTCAGGGTGAGCGGCACGAAGTTGAGCCCCATGCCGAAGGCCATCAGCACGATGAACGGCAGGATCTGGGTCCAGTAGTTGACGTCCCCGCCCAGCGGTACGCCGGCCCCGCCGGCCGACGCCGGGATGGCCGTCAGGATCGATGCGGGGTCCTCGGGAACGGTGATCCGGCAGAAGCCGTAGAGCGCCGACGCCGAGAGCAGGGTGCCGATGCCGGACAGGAAGCGCGGGTCGACGTGGCTGATCAGCTTGGAGGCGGTGGTCGCCGAGATGATCATCGCGACCGAGAACGGCAGGAACGCGAAGCCGGTGTGCAGCGGGCTGTAGCCCACGACCAGCTGGACGCAGCAGGCTGAGGAAGAAGAACATCGCGAACATCGCGGCGGGCACGATCATCATCACGACGAAGGCCGTGGCGCGGTTGCGGCTGCGGAGGATCCGGAACGGCAGCAGCGGGTGGGCGACCCGCGTCTCGATCAGGACGAAGGCCAGCAGCAGCAGCGCGCCGGCGACCAGCGACGCGATGGTGCCCACGTCGCTCCAGCCGTACTGCGCCTCGCCGGCGCGGGTGAGGCCGTAGACGATGGCCAGCAGACCGGAGGTGCCGGAGACGGCGCCGGGGACGTCGAGCTGGCCGGCGTGCCGCTCGGACTCGGGCAGCACGCGCGGGCGCGAAGAAGGCGGCGACCAGCCCGATCGGCACGACGATCAGGAAGGTGTAGCGCCAGCCGGCGATGCCGAGACGGGTGGTCGAGGCCGGTCAGCCAGCCGCCGAGCATCAGGCCGACGGCGGCGCCGACACCGGCCATGGCGGCGTAGATCGCGAACGCGCGGTTGCGCTCCCGGCCGGCCGGGAACGTCGTGGTGATCAGCGCCAGCGCCGCGGGGGAGGCCATCGCGGCGCCGAGACCCTGGAGGGCCCGGGCGGCCAGCAGCACGACCTCGGTCTGCGCGATGCCGCCGAGCAGCGAGGCCACGGCGAAGACGACGACGCCGATCATGAAGATCCGCCGCCGGCCGTAGAGGTCGGCCAGACGCCCGCCGAGCAGCAGGAAGCCGCCGAAGGTCAGGGCGTAGCCGGTGACGATCCAGGACAGGTTGGCCTGGTCCGATGTCGAGGTCCCGGCCGATGTAGGGCAGGGCGATGTTGGCGATGGTGCTGTCGAGCACGACCATCAGCTGCGCGAGCGAGATGAGCACCAGCGCCCCAACAGGTGGGGGCGCGCGGGGGCCGTTGACGGCTGGACGGTGGTCTGGTCGGTCATGGGGTCCTCGGAGTGAGCGGCGGAGATGGGGCCGGGGTGCGGACGGTCAGGCGTCGGTGTCGGACGTCGGTCCGGTCGAGAGCACGGCGGGGAGGATGATCTGGTCGAGCACGCGGCCGACCGTGTCGGGGTCCGGCGGGGTCGCCGAGCACGAAGATGCGGTGCAGGACGATGCCGGCGAGGGCGGGGGCGACGAGGTCGAGGTCGAGCGTCGTCGCGGAGCTCGCCGCGCTCGCGCGCTCGCTCGAAGAGGCGGCGGGTGGACGCCGATCTTGGGGGCGAGGACGTCACGCCGGAAGGCGGCTGCGAACTCCTCGTCGTGGGCGAGCGCGGTCATCACGGCCGCGAGCGTGGAGGTGGTCTCGTGGTCGCACGAGCCCCCCGACCCCGCAGAACGACGCCAGCAGGTCGCCGCGCGAGCGTCCCCGTGTCGGGGACGCCGGGCCTGGTGCTTCTGGCGACTGAAGGGCACCGATCACCAGGGTGACCTTGTCGGTCCACCGGCGGTAGAGCGTGGCCTTCGACGCCTTCGCCCGGGCCGCGACGGCGTCCATGGTGAGCCGGTCGTAGCCGACCTCGGCGAGGACCTCGAGGGTGGCGTCGAGGATCTCCTGCTCGCGCTCGCCCTCGACCCGTGGTCGGACCTGGGTGTCGGTGTCGGCGGGGGACATGCGGAGGCTCCTCTGACGATGGAACGAAACGGTTTCGTTTCATCGAACAGGATGCCGGGGACATCCATTCCCTGGCAAGTCGTGAGCTCTCCCGCTCGCGGAGAGGGCTCAGCGCAGCACCCGCAGCGACTCCGCGCGGGCCAGGTCCACCCACTGGCTCCGGCCGCGGAGCAGGTAGTGCCCGAGACCGCCCATGTCGACGAACCGCGCGGAGGCGGCGACGGCCGTCGCCCGCTCGACGTACGCGCGAGTGGCTGGGGCCGAGGTGATCCGGTCGCGGCGCCCGTGCGCCGCGACCAGCTGCCGTCCCGCGAGGCCGACGACCGGGGTGTCCGGCTCGATCCAGGGCGCCAGCGCGACCACCCCGGCGACGGAGGGATCGTCGGCCACGTGCAGCGCGGTGCGCGCCCCCATCGAGTGCCCGAGCAGCACGACCGGGACGTCGCCGAGCTCGCGTCGCAGCTCGTCGAGCGCCCACCGGGCGTCGTTGACCGGGTCGGAGCCGCCGTTCCAGCCGCGGACGCGGTAGCGCAGCGCCCAGGCGCTGACGCCCTCCCCGTGGGCCTGGCGGGCCAGGCGGCGGGTGACGCCGAGCATCAGCCGCCACGACGCGCTGCGCCCGTCGACCGGGCGGTGGGACCGCGGCCGGCCGCCGTGCAGGGCGAGCACGGCCGCGCGCGGCCGCCCCGGGGGGTCGTACCGGCTCAGCGCGGGGCTCGGCCCGACGGCGGTCGTGGTCATCGTGGGGACTCCTGTGGCAGCTGCGGTGACAGTCACACGGACGGTTCGTCGCCACCAGTCAACCGGATGGGCCCAGCCCGACCGGGCCGACGGTGGTCCAGACCTCCGCACCGGCCCACCGCGCCGCGGGTGTCCGCCGTGCAGGGCAAGATGTGCCCATGACCTCTGCGGACACCGCCGGCGAGACCGTGGCCGAGCCGGTCGCGGTCGAGCCCGCCCCAGCAGAGGCCCGGGAGCGCCACCGCGCGGTGGCCGAGCAGGTCGAGGACGCTCGCTGGCGCTACTACGTGCTCGACGACCCGACGCTCTCGCGACGCCGACTTCGACCGGCTGATGCGCGAGCTCGAGGCGCTCGAGGAGCGAGTTCCCCGAGCTGCGCACCCCCGACTCGCCGACCCAGAAGGTCGGCGGCGCGGTCTCGACCGAGTTCACCGCGGTCGACCACCTGCAGCGGATGGAGTCGCTCGACAACGCGTTCTCCGACGAGGAGCTCGACGCCTGGCACGCCCGGCTGGCCCGCGAGGGGCTCGACCGACCCCGCGCTGCTCTGCGAGCTGAAGGTCGACGGGCTGGCGATCAACCTGCTCTACGAGCAGCGGCCGCCTGGTGCGGGCGCTGACCCGCGGCGACGGCCGCACCGGCGAGGACGTCACCCCCAACGTCAAGACCATCGACTCGGTGCCCCACCGGCTGCCCGGCACCGACGAGGTCCCGGTGCCCGCGCTGGTCGAGGTGCGCGGCGAGGTGTTCCTCCCGGTCGAGGCCTTCGAGCGGCTCAACGCCTCGATGGTCGACGCCGGCAAGCCGATGTTCGCCAACCCGCGCAACGCCGCCGCCGGCTCGCTGCGGCAGAAGGACCCGCGGGTCACCGCGACCCGCGACCTCGGCATGGTCTGCCACGGCATCGGCGCCCGCGAGGGCTTCGAGCCGGCGACCCAGCCGCGGCCTACGACGCGCTGGCCGCCTGGGGCCTGCCCACCAGCGACCAGGTCCAGGTGCTGCCGACGCTCGCCGAGGTGCGGGAGTTCATCGCCTACTACGGCGAGCACCGGCACGACGTCGAGCACGAGATCGACGGCGTCGTCGTCAAGGTCGACGACGTCGCGCTGCAGCGCCGGCTCGGCTCGACCTCGCCGCGCGCCGCGCTGGGCGATCGCGTTCAAGTACCCGCCCGAGGAGGTCAACACCAAGCTCCTCGACATCGAGGTCAACGTCGGCCGCACCGGCCGGGTCACGCCGTTCGGCGTGATGGAGCCGACCCGGGTCGCCGGCTCGACCGTCGAGAGCGGCCGACGCTGCACAACGCCCACGAGGTCAAGCGCAAGGACGTCCGCCCCGGCGACACGGTCATCCTGCGCAAGGCCGGCGACGTGATCCCCGAGATCCTCGGCCCGGTGCTGGCGCTGCGCCCCGAGGGACTCGCGGCGTGGGTGATGCCGACCGACTGCCCCGCCTGCGGCACCACCCTGGCCGAGCAGAAGGAGGGCGACAAGGACCTCCGCTGCCCCAACCACCGGTCGCTGCCCGGCCCAGGTGCGCGAGCGGGTCTTCCACGTCGCCGGTCGCGGTGCGTTCGACATCGAGGGGCTCGGGTCGAGGCGGCGGCCGCGCTGCTCGAGGCCGGGGTGATCGCCAACGAGGGCGACGTGTTCGACCTCGACGAGGCGGGCCTGCTGCGCACCGGCTGTTCACCCGCGCCGCCGAAGAAGAGGCCGAGGAGCGGTCGACGGCCGCGTGCTGTCGGCCAACGGCGAGCGGCTGCTCGGCCAACCTCGACCGCGCCAAGCAGGTGCCGCTGTGGCGGGTGCTGGTCGCGCTCTCGATCCGGCACGTCGGGCCCACCGCTGCCCGCGCGCTGGCCGACGAGTTCGGCTCGATGGCGGCGATCCGCGCGGCGTCGGAGGAGCAGCTCGCCGCCGCCGAGGGCGTCGGCCCGACCATCGCCGAGTCGGTCATCGAGTGGTTCGGCGTCGACTGGCACCGCGAGATCGTCGAGAAGTGGACCGCCGCCGGCGTCTCGATGGCCGACGAGCGCGACGAGTCCGTCCCGCAGCACGCTGGAGGGGCTGACCATCGTGGTCACCGGCTCGCTGCAGCGACTTCACCCGCGACTCCGCCAAGGAGGCGATCATCAGCCCGCGGCGGCAAGGCCGCGGGCTCGGTGTCGAAGAAGACCGACTACGTCGTCGTCGGCGACAACGCCGGCTCCAAGGCCGACAAGGCCGAGCAGCTCGGCGTGCCGATCCTCGACGAGGCCGGCTTCACGGCGCTGCTGGAGAGCGGGCCTCCCGCGACCTGAGGCGTCGCGGACGGGGCGGTGAGGCGTCGCGGACGGGGCGCTGAGGTGCTGGCTCCCGCCCTCCCTAGGATGGTCGGCATGCCTGAGATCACCCGCGACGAGGTCGCCCACCTGGCCGACCTCGCCCGGATCGACCTGACCGCCGACGAGCTCGACCACCTGGCCCCGCAGCTGACGGTGATCCTCGAGTCGGTCGCCTCGATCAGCGGCGTCGCCGGCGACGACGTGCCGCCGACCTCGCACCCGCTGCCGCTGACCAACGTCTTCCGCGACGACGTGGTGACGCCGAGCCTGACGCCCGAGCAGGCGCTCTCCGGCGCGCCGGCGGTCGAGCAGCAGCGGTTCCGCGTGCCGCGGATCCTGGGGGAGGAACAGTGACGGCGGCGAGCCCGGCCGGAGCCGGAGACGCGGACGTCACTCGTGACCGAGCGCCGCCCGATGGCCGCGGCGCTCGCGGCGGGTGAGACCACCTCGGTCGCGCTCACCCAGGCGCACCTCGACCGGATCGCCGCCGTCGACGGCGCGGTGCACGCCTTCCTGCACGTCGACGCCGAGGGCGCGCTCGCGCAGGCCGCGGCGTCCGACGCGCGCCGCGCGGCCGGCGAAGGCCGCCTCGCCGCTCGCCGGCGTGCCGATCGCGGTCAAGGACGTGCTCGCCACCGAGGGACTGCCGACCACCTGCGGCTCGAAGATCCTCGAGGGCTGGGTCCCGCCCTACGACGCCACGGTCGGTCGCGCAAGCTGCGCGCCGCCGGGCTGCCGATCCTCGGCAAGACCAACATGGACGAGTTCGCGATGGGCTCCTCCACCGAGCACTCGGCCTACGGCGCCGACCCACAACCCGTGGGACCTCGACCGGATCCCCGGCGGCTCCGGCGGCGGCTCGGCCGCCGCCGTCGCCGCGTTCGAGGCGCCGCTGGCGATCGGCACCGACACCGGCGGCTCGATCCGCCAGCCCGGCGCCGTCACCGGCACGGTCGGCGTGAAGCCGACCTACGGCGGCGTGTCGCGCTACGGCCTCGTCGCGCTGGCCAACTCCCTCGACCAGGTCGGCCCGGTCACCCGCACCGTGCTCGACGCGGCGCTGCTGCACGAGGTGATCGGCGGCCACGACCCGCGCGACTCCACCTCGATCGACGCAGCCGGTGGCGCGGGCTGGTCGCGGCCGCTCGGCAGGGCGCCCAGGGCGACCTGACCGGCGTGCGCGTCGGCGTCATCACCGAGCTGGGCGGCGACGGCTACCAGGCCGGCGTGCTGGCCCGCTTCAACGAGGCCGTCGACGCGCTGGTCGGCGCCGGCGCCGAGGTCGTCGAGGTGTCGTGCCCGCACTTCGTGCACGCGCTCGCGGCCTACTACCTGATCCTGCCGGCCGAGGCCTCCAGCAACCTCGCGAAGTTCGACGCGATGCGCTACGGCCTGCGGGTGCGGCCCGACGGCGACGTGCCGTCGGCGGAGGACGTCATGCGGCCACCCGCGAGGCCGGCTTCGGCGACGAGGTCAAGCGCCGCATCATCCTCGGCACCTACGCGCTGTCGAGCGGCTACTACGACGCCTACTACGGCCAGGCCCAGAAGGTCCGCACGCTGATCAGCCGCGACTTCGAGGCGGCCTTCGAGCAGGCCGACGTGCTGCGTCTCGCCGACGGCGCCGACGACGGCGTTCCAGCTCGGCGAGAAGCTCGACGACCCGCTGGCGATGTACCTCAACGACCTCGCGACCATCCCGGCCAACCTCGCCGGCGTGCCCGGGCATCTCGGTGCCGAGCGGCCTCGCCGACGAGGACGGGCTGCCGGCCGGCCTCCAGATCCTGGCCCCGGCGCTCGCCGACGACCGGCTGCTACCGCGTCGGCGCCGCCGCTCGAGGCGCTGCTGGCCGACCAGTGGGGCGGCCCGCTGCTCGACCGGGCGCCCGAGCTCGATGCCGGGCTCGACGGAGGGGCGGTGCCGGCATGACCGAGACGCTGCTCGCCTTCGACGACGCGCTGGCGCGCCTTCGACCCGGCCCTCGGCCTCGAGGTCCACGTCGAGCTCAACACCGCACTCCAAGATGTTCTGCGGCTGCGCCGACCGCGTTCGGCGCCGAGCCCAACACCCAGGTCTGCCCGACCTGCCTCGGCCTGCCCGGCGCGCTGCCGGTGGTCAACGCGCACGGCCGTCGAGTCGGCGATCCGGATCGGCCTCGCGCTGAACTGCGAGATCGCCGAGTGGTGCCGCTTCGCCCGGAAGAACTACTTCTACCCGGACATGCCGAAGAACTTCCAGACCTCGCCAGTACGACGAGCCGATCGCCTTCGACGGCTGGACCTCGACGTCGAGGTCGACGGCGGAGACCTATCCGGGTCGAGATCGAGCGCGCCCACATGGAGGAGGACACCGGCAAGTCGACCGCACGTCGGCGGCGCGACCGGCCGCATCCACGGCGCCGACTACTCGCTGGTCGACTACAACCGCGCCGGCATCCCGCTGATCGAGATCGTCACCAAGCCGATCCTCGGCACGGGCGAGCAGGCGCCCGCAGGTCGCCACGGCCTACGTCGCCCACCTGCGCGACCTGCTGCTCGCGCTCGGCGTCTCCGACGCCCGGATGGAGCAGGGCACGCTGCGCTGCGACGTCAACCTGTCGCTGGCGCCGGCAGGCGCCGGTGGCGCTCGGCACCCGCACCGAGACCAAGAACGTCAACTCGCTGCGCTCGGTCGAGCGCGCCGTGCGCTACGAGATCCAGCGGCACGCCGCGGTCCTCGCCGCCGGCGGCTCGATCCTGCAGGAGACCCGGCACTGGCACGAGGACACCGGCGTCACCACCAGCGGCCGCGCGAAGTCCGACGCCGAGGACTACCGCTACTTCCCCGAGCCCGACCTGGTGCCGGTCGCGCCCGTCGCGCGAGTGGGTCGAGGAGCTGCGCGCGCACGCTGCCCGAGCCGCCGCGCGAGCGCCGGGCGCGGCTGCAGGCGGACGTGGGGCTTCTCCGACCTCGAGATGCGCGACATCGTCGGCGCCGGCGCGCTCGAGCTGGTCGAGGAGACCATCGCCGCCGGCGCCGCGCCGCAGGCCGCCCGCAAGTGGTGGCTGGGCGAGCTGGCCCGCCGGGCCAACGACACCGGGCGTCGACCTCGCCGACTCTCGGGGTCACGCCGGCCCAGGTCGCCGAGGTGCAGGCGCTGGTCGACGCCGGCACGCTCAACGACAAGCTGGCCCGCCAGGTCTTCGACGGCGTGCTCGCCGGCGAGGGCACGCCCGAGGAGATCGTCGCGGCCCGCGGGCTGGCGATCGTCTCCGACGACGGCGCCCTGGGCGCCGCCGTCGACGCCGCCATCGCGGCCAACCCCGACGTCGCCGACAAGATCCGCGACGGCAAGGTCGCGGCCGCCGGCGCGCTCATCGGCGCGGTGATGAAGGAGATGCGCGGCCAGGCCGACGCCGGCCGGGTGCGCGAGCTGATCCTCGAGAGGCTCTCCTAGCGCTGGGTTCGCGCCTCCGAGGAGCGATCCGCACCCCTGTGCTGCCCGCGTTGTGCGAAACGCTCCTCGGAGCGGCACTCCGCACCCGCTCGGGGTGTTTCGGGTGCGTAGCGCTCCTCGGAGGAGCCTCGGCGCCCGGCGCCCGGCGCACGGCCCTCTATTGGGCAGAAACTGCAGGCCTGGGGCCGGAAATGCTGACGTTGTGGGCCAAACGTCAAAGACCCGCGGCCACTGGTACGCTGCGCGGGCTCGACCAACTCCATCCATCCACGCCCGTCGCTGGGGGAAGCCGGTCCAAGTCCGGCGCTGACCCGCAACCGTAGGCGGCCGATCCCGAGTCGAGCTCTCGCTCGGGCGGCCGTGAGCCGGAATACCCGCCGCGTCGCGTCCCGATCCCACGCTGTCGAGGAAAGCAGCGGGTGACGATGCCTCGTGCTCGTGCTCCCGCTGCCGCAGCGGGAAGGACACCATGCATCACCTTGTACGCCGTGGCGCGCTCGCCGCCGCCACCGCCGTGACCGCTCTCACCGCAGGGCTCCTCACCGCCCCGGCCGCGCACGCCGCCGACCCGTCGGCCACGCTGACCGCCGACTGGCTGACCACCCAGCTGACCTCCGGCCTGATCCACAACGACGAGTGGGACTACGACGACTACGGCCTCTCGATCGACGTCGCCCTGGCCCTGCAGGCCGTCGACGCCGCCGACCCGACGTTGGCCGAGGTCGACACGGCGCTCCAGGGCCACGTCGCCGACTACACCGGCCATGCGCCGGAGGTCTATGCCGGCGCCACCGCCAAGCTCGCCGTCTTCGCCCAGAGCGTCGGCGCCGACCCGACGACGTACGGCGGGACCGACCTGGTCAGGCAGCTCAACAAGCGCGCCAGCACCAAGACCGTGATCCGCGGCCGGATCCAGGACAAGAGCCAGTACGGCGACTACGCCAACGTGATCGGCCAGGCCTTCGCGGCCCGCGCGCTGAAGACGGCGGGCACCGGCAAGGCCGACGAGGTCCTCGGGTTCCTGCTCAAGCAGCAGTGCCGCGAAGGCTACTTCCGGCTGAACTTCAAGAAGAGCACGACCAGTCGCAAGCAGGGCTGCAACGCCGGCAACCCGGCGACCCCGAGCGCCCCCGACACCGACGCCACGGCGGTCGCGGTGCTCCAGCTGCAGGCGACGACGGGCAAGAACCTCAAGACCAAGAAGGCCATCGCCAAGGCGGGCCGCTGGCTGAAGTCCACCCAGAAGAAGTTCGGCGCCTTCGGCGGCGGCACCACCACCGAGGGCCCCAACACCAACAGCACCGGCCTGGCCGGATGGGCGCTCGGCGCGAGCGGATCGTGCGGCGCCGCCCAGGACGCCGCCGAGTGGGTGTCCAAGTGGCAGGTCCTCGACGACGCCGAGCCGTTGCTGGGCGAGGTGGGCGCGGTCGCCTACGACAAGGCCGGCTGGAGCGCCGCGCAGACCGACGGCATCACCGTCGGCACCCGCGACCAGTGGCGGCGTGCCAGCGCTCAGGCCGCTCCGGCCCTGACGCACCTGGTGCTCGCCGACTGCCGGGGCCGGTGACCACCGGCGTGACCGGCAGCACCCGGCGCCTGGTCGCCGCCGCAGCCCTGGTGGCAGCGGCTGCGGTGCCGGCGCTGCCGGGAGCGCCTGCGGCCGCGGCCGCCTGCAGCGGCGGATCCGGGGTGACCGTGGTCGTGGACTTCCACCAGCTCGGGGGTGGCGTCGTCCAGAGGTGCGACGCGGCCGGGGCCGGCAAGACGGCCAGGAGCCTGTTCCAGGACGCCGGCTTCGCGCTGGCCTACGTGCAGCGCCAGCCCGGCTTCGTCTGCCGGGTGGACAACAAGCCGGGCACCGACGCCGAGGCGTGCGTCACCACGCCTCCGCAGGACGCCTACTGGGGCCTCTTCTGGGCTGACGGCACGTCCTCGTCGTGGAAGTACTCCACCCTCGGCGTCTCCGGGCTCTCGGTGCAGGACGGCCAGTCCGTCGCCTTCTCGTGGCAGGGGACCGCCGGCACCACGCCGCCCGGTGTGAAGCCGCCGACCACCGCCCCCGCCTCGCCGTCGCCCAGCCCGAGACCCTCGTCGACGCCCCGGCCCAGCTCCACCCCGAAGCCGTCGTCAGCGCCCGCCTCGAGCACCGCGGCGCCGACCACGAGCGCCGGGGGCGCCAGCGGTGAGGTGTCAGCGAAGCAGCGGCCCAGCCGCTCGGCGAAGGCGAAGGCAAGGGCGAAGGCCCAGAGCAAGCGCAGCACGTCCACGACGCCGACCCCGAGCACCGTCTCGGCGTCCGCGTCCCCGGTGGCGGCACCGACCGCCGAGCCGCCGGCGCCCAGGGGCGGCGAGGGCCTGCCCGGGTGGGCGCTCCCGGGGGTGCTGGTGGCGCTCGCCGGCCTCGGCGGAACGACGGCGTACCTGCGGAGGCGTGCGGGAGGGGCATCGCCGTGACCTCGTCGGTGCCTGGCCGGCTGCCCCGCGACCTGCACCCCGCGGCCTGGTGGGGCTGGGCGCTCGGGCTGGCGGCCGCGGCATCGCTGACCACCAACCCGCTGGTGCTGCTGGGGCTCGGCCTCGCGGCCGGTCGTGGTGGTCTCCCGACGCTCCGCGCCAGCCTGGGCAGGCTCGTTCCGGCTCTACGCTGGCCTGGCCCTGGTGATCGTGGTGGTGCGCGTCGCGTTCCGGATCGTCTTCGGCGTCGACACCGGCCACGTCGCTGCTCGACCTGCCCGAGATCCCGCTGCCCGACTGGGTGGCCGGCATCCGGCTGCTCGGGCCGGTGACGCGCGAGTCGCTGCTCGCCGGGCTCTACGACGGGCTGCGGCTGGCCACGATCGTGATCTGCGTCGGCGCCGCCAACTCGCTGGCCAACCCCAAGCGGCTGCTCGCCTCGGTGCCGCCCGCGCTCTACGAGATCGGCACCGCGCTGGTCGTGAGCGGTGACGATCTTCCCCCAGCTCGCCGACAGCGTCCGCCGGGTGCGGGCCGCCCAGGCGCTGCGCGGTGGCCCGACGGGGCGGGTCGCGCGCACCCGACGTTTCCTGGTGCCCGGTGCTCGAGGACGCGCTCGAGCGGTCGCTGGCGCTGGCGGCCGGGATGGACACCCGCGGCTACGGCCGTCCGGGGGAGGCGGCTCGCGTCGAGCGAGCGCTGTCGGGGGCGCTGCTGCTCGGCGGCCTGGTCGGCCTCTGCGTCGGGACGTACGCCGTCCTCGACACGACCGCCCCGCGGGTGCTCGCCGGCCCGATGCTGGCGCTGGGGGTGCTGCTCGCGGTGGCGGGCCTGCGCGCCGCCGGCCGCCGGGTGTCGCGCAGCCGCTACCGGCCCGACCGGTGGCTGGCCGCTGAGACCGCGACCGTCGCCTGCGGGGTCGCGGCGGCGGCTCTCGTCTGGTGGACAGGTCGGACCGACCTCGTGGCGGTGCATCCCGGCGTGGAGGCCTGGCCCCGGGTGACGCTGCCCCTGCTGGTGGCCGTGGTCGCGGCGGCGCTCCCCGCCTGGGTCACGCCGCCGCCGGTGGACCCGTGGCGGGCGGTCGTGGCGCGCACCGACGTACCCCAGGAGGCGGCGGCATGATCGAGCTGCGCGGCATCCACTTCAGCTACGCCGACCGGCCGGTGCTGCACGGCGTCGACCTCGACGTCGACGAGGGCGAGCTGCTCGCCGTCACCGGCCCGACCGGGTCGGGCAAGTCGACGCTGCTCGGCGTGCTGACCGGGCTGGTGCCGCGCTTCACCGGCGGGGTGCTGGCGGGGCGGGTCCGCTCGACGGCGGAGCATCGTGACGGCCCGCCGCCGCGCGAGCGCGCCCACCTCGTCGGCTACGTCGGCCAGGACCCCGCCGCGGGCTTCGTCACCGACACCGTCGAGGAGGAGCTGGCCTACGGCATGGAGCAGCTCGGGCTGGCCGCCGCGACGATGCGCCGCCGGGTCGAGGAGACCCTCGACCTGCTCGGCATCGCCGACCTGCGCCGGCGCGACCTGCGCACCCTCTCCGGCGGGCAGCAGCAGCGGGTGGCGATCGGGCTCGGTGCTGACCATGCACCCGCGAGCGCTGGTGCTCGACGAGCCGACCTCCGCGCTCGACCCGACCGCCGCCGAGGAGGTGCTCGCCACGCTGACCCGGCTGGTCCACGACCTCGGCGTCTCGGTGGTGCTGGCCGAGCACCGCCTGGAGCGGGTGGTGCCGTTCGCCGACCGGTCGCGCTGCTGCACGGAGGGCCGGCTGCGAGTGGGGGAGCCGGCCGAGGTGCTGGCCGACTCTCCGGTCGTCCCGCCGATCGTCGAGCTCGGCCGCGGGCTGGGCTGGTCGCCGCTGCCGCTCACCGTCCGCGAGGCACGGCGGCGGCTGCGCGGGACCGACCTGCGGCCGTCGCCTCCGGTCGCCGTGCCGGTGGGAGTGCCGCTGCTGACAGCGCGCGACGTCACGGTGGCGTACGGCGATCGGTCGCGGTCCGCGCCGTCTACCTCGAGCTGGCTTCGGGGCGCGTCACCGCCCTGATGGGACGCAACGGCTCGGGCAAGTCGACGCTGCTGTGGGCGCTCCAGGGCACGGGGCGGCGCCACTCCGGCTCGGTGGTCGCCGGGTCCGCCGGTGACGACCCGGCCGGCTCGCGCCGGCCGACCGCCGGGCGCTGGTCGGCCTGGTCCCGCAGACGGCCGCCGACCTGCTCTACCTCGAGACCGTGGCCGACGAGTGCGCCGCCGCCGACGCCTCCGCGGGGTGGAGCCGGGGCCTTGCCGCGCGCTGCTCGACCGGCTGACGCCGGGCATCGACGACGTCCACCCACCCGCGCGACCTGTCCGAGGGGCAGCGGCTGTCGCTCGCCCTGGCGGTGGTGCTCACCTCGGCGCCACCGGTGGTGCTGCTCGACGAGCCGACCCGCGGGCTCGACTACGCCGCCAAGCGCGAGCTCGCCAGGATCCTTCGCGACCTCGCGGCCGACGGGCGCGCCGTGCTCGTCGCCACCCACGACGTCGAGTTCGTCGCCGCCGTCGCCGACGACGTGGTCGTGCTCGCCGACGGGGAGGTCGTGTCGTCGGGGCCGGTGCGCGAGGTGGTCGCGGAGTCGCCGGCCTTCGCGCCGCAGGTCACCAAGGTCCTCGGGGCCCCGTGGCTGCGGGTCGACGAGGTGCTGGCCGCCCAGGAGACGGCGTGACGGCGCTCTCCCGCCCGTCCGCCGCCGTGGTCGCCGTACCCCTGCGGTGGCGGAGCCGAGCCGTCCTGGCCGTCGCCTCGCTCGCCGGCCTGATGATGCTCGTCTGGCCGCTGCTGGTGCGGGTGCCGGAGGGAGCGCGGCTCGACCCGCCGTTCCTGTTCCTGGCGCTGCTGCCGCTGGTGATCGTCGTGGTGCTCGCCGAGCTCAGCGAGGGCGGCATCGACGCGCGGGTGCTGGCCATCCTCGGGGTCCTGAGCGCGATCAACGCCGTGATGCGCGGCCTCAGCGCCGGTGTCGCGGGCGTCGAGCTGGTGTTCTTCCTGCTGATCCTCGGCGGGCGGGTCTTCGGGGCGGCGTTCGGCTTCGCGCTCGGGGCGACGTCGCTGTTCGCGTCGGCGCTGCTGACCGCCGGCGTCGGCCCGTGGCTGCCCTACCAGATGCTCGTCTCGGCGTGGGTCGGCATGGGAGCCGGGATGCTGCCGCGGCGGGTGACGGGTCGGGCGGAGATCGCGATGCTGGTGGCGTACGGCGTGGTGTCGGCCTACGCCTTCGGGATCCTGATGAACCTCTCCGGCTGGCCCTTCCTGCTCGGCGTCGAGGTGCCGGGCGCCGGCAGCGGGTCGCTGTCCTTCGAGCCCGGGGCTCCGCTGGCCGAGAACCTCCATCGCTTCGCCGTCTACACGCTGCTCACCTCCACCGGCAGCTGGGACACCGGGCGTGCGATCACCACCTCGGCGATGCTCGTCGTCCTCGGGCCCGCCGTGCTGCTGACGCTGCGACGGGCGGCCCGCCGGGCGGTGGTCGTGGGGGAGACGGTCGCCTCCTGACCGGCTCCGCCTTCGGCGGATCGCTGGTGTTCGAGCTTCTCCTGACCGGCTCCGCCTTCGGCGGATCGCTGGTGTTCGAGCTTCTCCTGACCGGCTCCGCCTTCGGCGGATCGCTGGTGTTCGAGCTTCTCCTGACCGGCTCCGCCTTCGGCGGATCCGGTCAGTCGGGCGCCGGCTCGGTGATCGTCGGCGTCCGGCGAGTGGCGCCGATGGAGGCTGCCACCACGCACGCCATGGCGAGCACCTGGAGCGGCGCCAGCAGCTCGCGCAGCAGGATGACGCCGGCGAGGGCCGCAGCGGCGGGCTCCATGCTCATCAGGATGCCGAACACCGAGGCCTTCAACCTGCGCAGCGCCACCATCTCCAAGGAATAGGGGATCACCGAGCTCAGCAGCCCCACCGCCGCGCCCAGCGCGATCAGGCGCGGGTCGGTCAGCGCGGAGCCGCCGCGCACGACGGCGTACGGCGTGAGGAGGAGGGTGGCCACCGCGCTCGCCACCGCCAGGCCGTCGAGGCCGGGCCAGCGGGCGCCGGTGTGCACGGTCGCGAGGATGTAGCCCGCCCAGGCCGCGGCCGCGAGCAGGGCGAATCCGACGCCGACCGCGGTGATGTCGCCCGGCTCGATGCCCAGCAGCGCGACTCCCACCGCGGCCAGCCCGACCCAGACCAGGTCGCGGGCGCGGCGGGAGCCGACCACCGCCAGGGTGAGCGGCCCGAGGAACTCGATCGTCACCGCCAGGCCGAGCGGGATGCGCGCGAACGACTGGTAGATCGCCCAGTTCATCGTCGCCAGGCAGATCCCGAGCATCGCCGCCACCTGCCAGTCGGCCGCGCTCCGGCCACGCACCCGGGGACGGGCGATCGCACCGAGGATGATCGTCGAGGTGACGAGCCGCAGCCAGACCATGGTCGTCGGCGCGATCTCGTCGAACAGCAGCTTGGCGATCGCTGCCCCGAACTGCACCGACAGGATCCCCGCCAGCACCAGCCACACGGGCGAGATCGCCGGACGGCTGGTGGCTGGTGGCACCGGGTCAATCTAGTGGCGTTGCTCGGTGACGTGATGGACGAGGAGCGCGCGCGGCAGGTGGGGCCGACCTGGTCGGGAGATTTGCTCCCGCCTCACGGAACGAAGCGGCGGGCCGTCGCCCTTCCGCAGGGGCCTCGGCCCCAGAGTGATCCGCGGTTGCCCCGTGGGGCCCCTGGCGGCCGCCGGTGTCCTCGCTGGTTGAGGAGCGCGCGTAGCGCGGGCTCGACACCCGGCGCGTTGGCGGCTTGCGGCGGTCTGTGGTCGGTGTGGTTGGCAGTGATGAGCCGGAAGTTGTCTGGGGTTGCCGTTTGCTGGCAGCTGCCGGGTCTGCTGTGGCGAGGTCCCTGTTGGCTGAGGAGGTGGCGCGCCGGGCGCGCCTGGAAAAGCGGCGTCGTCGAAGGGCCGCGCAAGTTGTCCGAAACTTTCTTCTGAAACTGTCTCAGGATTCGGGATTAGAGGGCTCTGGCCAGGCCCGATTGTCGGTGGGCCCTGCTTGAGTTGTCGTATGAGTTCAGCAGCCCATCACCATCAGGAGGTCCCGGTTCCGGGGTCTCCGGATCAGGTGTTGGCTGCGGCCAGGGCGGCGTCGATCGCGGAGCAGGCCGCTGCGGGTGGCGAAGCTGACCGCTGCGGTGGAGTGGGCGGCTTGCATGAGCCGACCGGCACCGGCGATGCGGCCTATTGGTGGGAGGCGGGGCACATGGTCCCGCTGGCCGGGGAGGGTGCCCCGGAGATCGCGGAGTACGCGGTGGCGGAGTTCGCGACCGCGCTCGGGGTGTCGACCGCCGTCGGGGCGTCGGTTGATCGGGCACGGTCTGGAGATCGCCTGGCGGCTGCCGAAGCTGTGGAGGCGGTGCAGGCGGGTCGGGTGCCGGCCTGGCGCGCGGTCCGGGTCGCCGAGGCGACGGTGACGCTGAGCCGGGAGGCGGCGGGGTTGTGGACCGGCAGGTCGCCGCGGTCGCGGGACGGGTGTCGCTGCCCCAGCTGGAGCACCTGGTGGCGGAGGCCCGGCACCGGGTCGAGGGCCTGGAGCGGGAGGACCCCGAGAACCCGTCCCCGGAGGTGCCCGACACCCGGCACGTGAAGGTCGACACCGAGCAGGTGTCGTTCACCGGCACCGTCGAGGTCCACGGCGAGCTGGACCTGGCCGACGCCCTGCACCTCGACCAAGCCCTCGCGGCCGGTGCGGAGCAGCTCAAGCGCGCCGGATCCGCGGAGTCACTCGATGCCCGCCGGGCCACCGCGCTCGGCGAGATGTCCCGCCACCAGCTGGCCCTGTCGTTCGAGCAGGCAGGCCCGTCGGCGTTCAGCGGCACGGCCACCACGACGTCGCCGGTGCGGCCGGTCACGCTCTACCTGCACCTGGCCGAGGACGCCCTCACCGGTGCCAACCCGGTCGGGCGGTGTGAGAACACCCGCACCCCGATCAGCACCGAGACGATCCGGGCGTGGTGTGGCCACCCCGACGCGGTCGTCACCGTCAAGCCGGTCCTGGATCTGAGCGGGCACGTCCGGGTGGACCAGTACGAGCTGCCCGACCGGTTCAAGGAGCTCATCGACCAGCGAGACGGGCATTGCGTGTTCCCGTACTGCACGATGCCGGCGCGGGGTTGCGACCACGACCACGCGGTCCCCTACGACGCCTCCGACCCGGCCCGTGGCCCGACCTGCACCTGCAATGTGGCGCCGTTGTGTCGGGCTCATCATCGGTTGAAGACCCACACGCCCTGGCGCTACAAGATCATCGAACCAGGCGTCTACGCCTGGACCACCCCCCACGGCTACCGGCTGGTTGTCGACCATGCGGGCACCCGCGACGTCACCCCGCGCTGACGCGACCGACCACCGCCGGGTTGTCCCCGACCGGTCGACCCCGGTCGACCCACCCGACCAGTAGCCACCCCGCCCCACACCCCGCCGCACCCACGGACCGGCGGGGTCACCGGCATGCTCGGAGTCGCGCACCGGACGGTGCGAGCATGGAGGACATGTCCGCGGGCCCCGAGTTCGTCCGTCCACCCCGCGTGCACCAGGGCCCGGTCCAGCTGGCACAGCCGGATCCTGCCTGGGCGCAGCAGTACGTCGAGGTGGAAGCGCGGATCAGGGACGCGCTGGGGCCGGCCGCGGTGGTCGTCGAGCACGTCGGCTCCACCTCGGTGCCGGGACTGGCCGCCAAGCCGTTCCTCGACGTGCTCCTCCTCGTCCGCGACCCGAGCGACGAGGAGGCCTACGTGCCCCTGCTCGAGGGGGCCGGTTTCCTGCTGCACGTCCGAGAGCCGGAGTGGCACCAGCACCGGTTCTTCCGTTCGACGGACCCGGAGGTCCAGATCCATGTCTTCGCGGTGGGCTCGGAAGAGGCGGAGCGGATGCTGCTGTTCCGGGACAGAGTCCGGTCACACCCCGAGGAGCTGGCGCTCTACCTCGAGACGAAGCGTCGTCTCGCCGCTCGCAGCTGGGACCAGGTCCAGGACTACGCCGACGCCAAGTCCGAGGTGGTGGAGGCCATCATCGCGCGGGCTCGCGCCGCACGCCTCTGAGCCCGCTCGCGGGCCAGCCGGAGGTTTCCTCGTCGAGGACCGATGAGTCTGCCGCCGCGACCGGGTCGGATCACAGAGAACCGGACTCGGGGGCAGCGCGCTGTCCCCGATCGGGTCTAGCGTGCACGAGACGACCGCAGCTCCGGCCCCACCGGGCCGGGAGAGGAGCAGAGACGATGACCGCACCAGCCACAGACAGCTCGTCGGGCCGCACCATCGTGCTGGCCGGCACCCGCAAGGGCATGTGGATCGGCCTGTCCGACGAGGCCAGGCAGGAGTGGAGCTGGACCGGCCCGCACTTCGCGATGGAGGAGGTCTACTCCTGCATGGTCGACACCCGGGGAGACGCTCCTCGGCTCCTGGCCGGCGCGTCGAGCATGTGGCTCGGCCCGCAGGTGCGGCGCTCCGACGACCTGGGCGAGACCTGGCAGGAGACGCCGGGCGGGGGGATCGCCTTCCCGGAGGACACCGGAGCCGCGGTGTCGCGGGTGTGGCAGCTGCAGCCGGGCATCGAGGACGGCGTCGTGTGGGCCGGCACCGAGCCGGGAGCGGTCTTCCGCTCCTCCGACGGGGGCGAGACCTTCGCGCTCGAGCGTGCGCTGTGGGACCACCCGCACCGCCAGGAGTGGAACGCAGGGTTCGGCGGCCAGGCTTTCCACACCCTGCTGCCCCACCCGAGCGATCCGCGGTCACTGCTCGCGGCCATCTCCACCGGAGGGGTCTACCGCACCGGCGACGACGGGGCCAGCTGGGCGCCGGCCAACCAGGGCGTCAAGGCGGAGTTCATGCCCGGCGACCGGCACTACCCCGAGTTCGGGCAGTGCGTCCACAAGGTGGCTCGCAGCAGCGACCCCGATCGGCTCTACCTGCAGAACCACGGCGGGGTCTACCGCTCCGACGACGGCGGCGACTCGTGGGTCGACATCGCCGACGGGCTGCCGTCGGATTTCGGGTTCCCGGTCGTCGCCCACCCGCGCGACCCCGACACGGTCTTCCTCTTCCCGCTCCGCGACCCCGGTGGGCGCTGGCCCGTGGAGGGCAAAGCGCTGGTGTGGCGCTCGAGCGACGCGGGGCAGAGCTGGGAGCCACTCGGCGACGGAGCATTGCCGGAGGCGTTCTTCGTCGCCGTGATGCGCGACGCCATGTGTCACGACGCCCGTGACCCGCTCGGCCTCTACCTCGGCGGTCGCAACGGCTCGGTGTTCGCCTCAGCCGACGAGGGCGACACCTGGCAGGAGATCGTCCGCGACCTCCCCGATGTGATGGTCGTGCGGGCGGCGTCGATCTGACACCATGCGGGCATGTCAGCATTCGAGGTGGTGCGCGAGACCCACGTCGCGGCCGATCCCGCCCGCGTCCACGACCTGATCAACGACTTCCACAGGTGGCAGTCCTGGTCGCCCTGGGAGGACCTCGACCCGGGGCTGGAGCGCGACTACTCCGGCAGCGACTCCGGGGTGGGCGCCCACTACGCCTGGTCCGGCAACCGCAAGGCCGGCCGAGGGAGCATGGCGATCACCGAGTCCAACCCCGAGCACATCGGCGTCGCCCTCCACTTCGACAAGCCGTTCAAGGCCGACAACAAGATCGACTTCGAGCTGGAGCCGTCCGACGGCGGCACCGATGTGACCTGGCGGATGACCGGGGAGCAGAAGGGCCTGTCGGGTGTGTTCGGCAAGCTGTTCAGCATGGACAAACTGGTCGGTGGCGACTTCGAGCGGGGCCTGGCCCGGCTCAAGGCCACCGCCGAGAGCTGAGCGTCACCTCGTCGCGGCGAGCACCGCGTCGACCAGGGCCAGCGTCACCGGCTCGTCGACGTACTCGCGCACCAGCGCCTCCAGCCGGACCCGCTCGGCCGGGTCTTCGGTGGCCAGCCAGCGATCACAGGCGTACGCCGTGATGTGGCCGAGCTGCGCCACTGTCATCGTCAGCGTCTCCGGCCCCCTGATGGTCCCGGGCCCACCGGCGTCGCGGTAGGCGGCCCACAGCAGGCGCATCCGGTCGACCTCGCCGCCGCCGAAGTCGACCAGTAGCATGCCGAGCTCGCCCGAGGGGTCGCCCGGCCCCGCCCCGTCGAAGTCGAACACACAGATCCCCCCGGCCGGGGTGCGTCGGACATTGTCGGCCCACAGATCGAGATGGCAGGTCTGCACCGCCGGAACCGTCCCGAGCAGAGCCTCGACGCGGGCCTGCTCGGGGAGCAGCGCTCGTAGTGCCCCGGCGTACGGCGCACCAGCCCGCGTCATCTGCTCCGCCAGCGCGGCCCAACGGTCCTCGCCGAGCGGCTCGGACACCCACGCGTCCACCTCGCCCCGGGCCGGCACGACCACCTGGTGCAGCGAGGCCACCGCCCGTCCGACGGCGGCCGGGTCGACGCGCCTGTCGACGGCGGCCATGTCGACCCAGCCGTAGGCCCGGACGGGGACGCCGTCCACCCACGCCACCGCCCCTCCCTCCGCCGACCGGATGACCGGCGGGACCACGACGTCGGCCGCGGCGACGACCCGCTCCTGATAGTCCGCGGTCCGCTCGAAGGCCTCGAGGTCGTGGGCATCCGGGGCGGCAAGCGGCTCCTTGACGGCGTACCGCCCCGACGCGGTCTCCAGCAGCCACACCCGGCCGACCTCGCCCCGGCCCACCGGACCGGTCAGCCGACCCTCGCCGAGCCCGAAGGCCACAGCGACCGCCCGGCCGTGCGCCAGCGTCAGCACGCTCGGACACTAGCCGGGAGGCACCGGCCCGGCCAGTAGGCTCCCCCCATGACCGACGGCAGCACCGGACCCGACATCAAGCCCCGCTCGCGCGACGTCACCGACGGCCTCGAGACGACCGCCGCCCGCGGCATGCTCCGCGCGGTCGGCATGGGCGACGACGACTTGGCCAAGCCGCAGATCGGCGTCGCGTCGTCGCTGGAACGAGATCACCCCGTGCAACCTGTCGCTCGACCGGCTCGCGCAAGGCCGTCAAGGACGGCGTGCACGCCGCCGGCGGCTACCCGCTGGAGTTCGGCACCATCTCGGTCTCCGACGGCATCTCGATGGGCCACGAGGGCATGCACTTCTCGCTGGTCTCGCCGCGAGGTCATCGCCGACTCGGTCGAGACGGTGATGATGGCCGAGCGGCTCGACGGCTCGGTGCTGCTCGCCGGCTGCGACAAGTCGCTGCCCGGCATGCTGATGGCCGCCGCGCGCCTCGACCTGGCCAGCGTCTTCCTCTACGCCGGCTCGATCATGCCCGGCCAGGTCGACGGCCGGGACGTCACGATCATCGACGCCTTCGAGGCCGTCGGCGCCTGCCTGGCCGGCAAGATCACGCGCGAGGAGGTCGACGAGATCGAGCGCGCGATCTGTCCCGGGCGAGGGCGCCTGCGGCGGCATGTACACCGCCAACACGATGGCCGCGTCGCCGAGGCGCTCGGCATGTCGCTGCCCGGCTCGGCCGCCCCGCCGGCCGTCGACCGGCGCCGCGACGGCTTCGCGCACCGGTCGGGCGAGGCCGTCGTCGAACATGCTGCGCCAGGGCATCACCGCGCGCCAGATCATGACCCGGAGGCGTTCGAGAACGCCATCGCCGTGGTGATGGCGCTCGGCGGCTCGACCAACGCCGTGCTGCACCTGCTCGCGATCGCCCGCGAGGCCGAGGTCGACCTGACCCTCGACGACTTCAACCGGATCGGCGACAAGGTGCCGCACCTCGGCGACCTCAAGCCGTTCGGCCGCTACGTGATGAACGACGTCGACAAGGTCGGCGGCATCCCGGTCGTGATGAAGGCGCTGCTCGACGCCGGCCTGATGCACGGCGACGTGCTGACCGTGCACCGGCAAGACGATGGCCGAGAACCTCGCCGACCTCGCCCCGCCGGCGCTCGACGGCGAGTCATCCGCACGCTCGACCGGCCGATCCACGCGCACCGGCGGCCTCACGATCCTGAAGGGCTCGCTGGCCCCCGAGGGCGCGGTGGTGAAGATCGGCCGGCTTCGACGACTCGGTCTTCACCGGCACCGCCCGCGTCTTCGACGGCGAGCGCGCGGCGCTGGACGCGCTCGACCGAGGGCAGCATCGAGGCCGGCGACGTCGTGGTCATCCGCTACGAGGGCCCCAAGGGCGGCCCGGGCATGCGCGAGATGCTCGCCATCACCGGCGCGATCAAGGGCGCCGGCCTCGGCAAGGACGTCCTGCTGATCACCGACGGCCGCTTCTCCGGCGGCACCACCGGCCTGTGCGTCGGCCACATCGCCCCCGAGGCCGTCGACGGCGGCCCGATCGCGTTCGTCCGCGACGGCGACCCGATCACCCTCGACGTGGCCAACCGGACCCTCGAGGTCGCACGTCGACGAGGACGAGCTGGCGAGCGCGCCAGGTCGGCTGGGAGCCGCTGCCGCCGAAGTACACCCGCGGCGTGCTCGGCAAGTACGCCAAGGTCGTGCAGTCGGCCGCGCACGGCGCCGTCTGCGGCTGACGGTGCGGGCTGCGCGAGCGCCTGCCGGGCCGGCTCGCCCTCCTGGGGCAGACCCGGACCGCCCTCCTGGCGGGGATGCTGGCGCTGGCGCTGCTGCTGGGACTCGCAGCGCTCGCGGGGCGAGGAGGCTCGCCGCCCGCGCCGCCGCCCGCCGCCGCCGACGACCCGGGAGACCCGCTGGTCCTCGAGGCGGCGGTTCCGCCGCTGCGGGCACGCCGGCCGCCGACGCTGCCCGGTGGGGGCCGGCGGGTCTTCGACGGCAAGACGTTCCTGGTCGCCTACTACGGCACCGCCGGCACCGGCGCCCTGGGCGTGCTCGGGGAGACGCCACCGGCCCGCGCCGACGCACGGCTGCGCCGCGCCGCTGCGCCGTTCCGCCTGCGAGGCGAGCCGGTCCAGCCGGTCTACGAGCTGATCGTCACCGTCGCCGACGCCCATCCCGGCCGTGACGGCGACTACAGCCACGACATCCCGCGGGCCCGGGTGCGCGACTACCTCGCGCGCCGCCCAACGCAACGGCGCGCTGCTGCTGCTCGACATCCAGCCCGGCCGCAGCGGCTTCCTCGACCGTCGCCCGCCGGTGGGAGTGGGCGCTACGCGACCCGCGCGTCGGCCTGGCGCTCGACCCCGAGTGGCGGATGGGTCCCCGGCAGGTGCCGGGCCGGCGCATCGGCAGTGTCGGCGCCGCTGAGGTCAACCGAACTGCCGACTGGCTCTCGCGACTGGTCGAGCGGCATCGGCTGCCGCGAGAAGCTGTTCGTGCTCCACCAGTTCCGCACGTCGAATGATCACCGACCCCGGCGCGATCAGGCGGCACCGCGGGCTGGCGATGGTGCAGCACGTCGACGGCTTCGGCACCCCGGGACAGAAGCTCGGCACCTACCACGCCGTCGTCCGACCGCGGCAGTTCCACCTGGGGTTCAAGCTGTTCTACGACGAGGATCGGCACCTGATGCGTCCCAGCCGGGTTCGCGCCATCCGGCCCCGGGTGAGCTTCGTGAGCTATCAGTAGGGGCACTGCCGGGAGGCGCGGGCCCGCCCGCCTGCGATAGACAGTCCCCGTGACCGTCACCGACGCCGCCCGTGCGGCCGAGCTCGATGCCGCCGACCCGCTGGCCGGCCACCGTGACCGCTTCGTGGGCGCCGACACCCGGCTCGTCTACTTCGACGGCAACTCGCTCGGCCGCCCGCTGCGCGTCACGGGGGGTCGGCTGGCCGGCTTCGTCGGCGATCAGTGGGGTGGTCGGCTGATCCGCGGGTGGGACGAGGGCTGGATGGAGCTGCCGCTGGCCGTCGGTGACCGGATCGGCGCGGCCCTGCTCGGCGCGGCGCCCGGCCAGACGTTCGTCGGCGACTCCACCACCGTGCTGCTCTACAAGCTGACCCGGGCGGCGGTCGACCACCAGCAGCGTGTCGACCCCGGCCGGGTGGAGATCGTCGTCGGCGACGACGACTTCCCGACGGACCGCTACCTCGCGGAGTCGATCGCCGCGGAGCTCGGCCTGCGGTTGCGCTGGCTGGCGATGGACCACGCCGGCGGTGTCGGCGCCGGCCAGCTGCGCGCGTCGGTCGGCCCCGAGACGGCCCTGGTGCTGCTGAGCCACGTGGCCTACCGGTCGGCGTACCTCACCGACGGCGCGGCGCTCACCGCGGTCGCCCACGACGCCGGCGCCCTGGTTCTCTGGGACCTGTCCCACTCCGTCGGCTCGGTGCCCGTCGACCTCGACGGCTGGGGCGCCGACCTCGCGGTGGGCTGCACCTACAAGTACCTCAACGGCGGCCCGGGGTCGCCGGCGTTCGGCTACGTCGCCGGGCGCCACCACGACCTGCTCACGCAGCCGGTCACCGGCTGGATCGGGCACGCCGACCCGTTCGCGATGGGACCGGGCTACACCCCCGCGCCCGGGGTCCGCCGCTTCCTCTCCGGCACGCCGCCGGTCCTGGGCATGCTCGCCATGCAAGACATGCTCGACCTGCTGGAGGAGGTCGGGATCGAGGCGGTGCGCGCCAAGTCTCTCGCGCTGACGGCGTACGCAATCGAGCTGGCCGACGCCTGGCTGGCCCCGCTCGGGGCGGCGGTGGCCAGCCCGCGCGACCCTCGGCGCCGCGGCGGCCACGTGACCCTCCGCCACCCGCGGATGCGCGAGGTCACGGCGGCGCTGTGGGAGCGCGACGTGATCCCCGACTACCGCGACCCCGGCGGGCTCCGGCTGGGGCTCTCGCCGCTCTCCACGTCCTTCGCCGAGGTGCACGCGGGTTTGGTCGCCGTCCGAGACGAGCTGGCGGCGCGCGCGTGAGCGAGCCGCGCGCCGGCCGCCCGTCCCGTCGGGAAGATCGACGCCGGACGGCCGCTCCCGCGCTGCTACAGCCAGCCGCGATCCAGCGCCAGCCTGGCCGCCTCGACGCGGGTGCTCGTTCCGGTCTTCGCGATCGCTGTCGAGAGGTAGTTGCGCACCGTGCCGGGCGACAAGGACAGCGCCGCCGCGATGTCCCGCACCGGTGAGCCGTCCAGGGAGGCGCGCAGCACCTCCGACTCTCGCTCGCTGAGGGGGTTGGCGCCGTCCAACAGCGACTCCGAGGCGAGCTCGGGATCCACCACCCGCAGGCCGGCGTGCACGCGCCGCACCGCGTCGGCAAGCTGCCGAGCGGGCGTGTCCTTGACGACGAATCCGCGCGCGCCGGCCTCGAGCGCGCGACGGAGGTAGCCGGGCCTCCCGAACGTCGTCACCATCACCGAGCGGCAGGTCGGTACGTCGCGGGTCAGTGCCGCGGCGGCCGCGATGCCGTCCATCCCCGGCATGTCGATGTCGAGCAGGGCGACGTCCGCACCGTGACGGCGGACCGCCTCGACGACCTGGTCGCCCCGACCGACCTCGCCCACGATCTCGATGTCGTCCTCCAGGGACAGCAGCGCCGCCAGCGCTCCGCGCACCAGATCCTGGTCGTCGGCGAGCAGCACCCGGATCCCGGGCGTCGGCTCCGGCTCGCCGCGGGGGCTCTCGGCCTCGGTCATGACTGGTCCACCCGGACCCGGGTGCCGGCGCCGTCGGGGCCGTCACCGATCTGCAGGTGGCCGCCCAGGGCCGCGATCCGCTCTCGGAGGCCGGCCAGGCCGTTGCCCTCACGCGCGCCACGGCGCCCGTGGCCGTCGTCGACCACCTCCAGCCAGCTCGGTCCCCACCGCAGGTCGACCCGCGACGCGCCGCTGTGCCGGACGACGTTGGTGACTGCCTCACGCAGCACCCATGCCAAAGCGACCCGGGCTCGTGGCTCCACGTCGTCGGGGTCGTCGGGGGCGTCCAGGTGGACACCGGCGGCCGAGAGCGCGGCCCTGGCCGACTCGACCTCGTCGGCCAGCCGGGTGGCTCGCAGCCCGCCGACCGTGGCGCGGATCTCGCCCAGTGCGGTCCGGGTGAGCGTCTGGATCTCGGCCAGCTCGTCCTTGGCTCGCTCCGGGTCGTCGTCGACCAGGCGCCCGGCCAGCTCGGCCTTCACCGCGACCACGGTGAGCGAATGCCCCAGCACGTCGTGCACGTCGCGGGCGACCCGGTCGCGGTCCGCCGCCAACTGCTGCTGCAGCCGCAGGTCGACGGCCTCATGCTCGGCCTGCTCGAACACGCGCACCATCCCGGTCGCCACGGTGACCAGGCCGATCGGCAGCAGATAGAGCAGCACCCACCACGACGTGAACAGCGAGACGACCAGGACCACGACCGCAAAGATCGACGGCACCCCGAACCCGTGGCGGATCGGCAGCCCGAAGATGGCGAAGGAACACATGAACGCGGCCATCCCGAGCGCCTCCACCCCGACGGTGGGCACGGTGAGCAGTGCCAAGCCCGCCATTGCGGCGAGGTAGCGCCAGACCATCGGCACCACGGCGTCTGCCGACAGCCGGTCCTGGAGCAGGAAACCACGCAGATAGACGGCGGCGAAGGCGACCATCAACCCGATCGTGACCGCCCGCTGGACCGGGCCTACCGGGGCGGTCACTGCCGCGGCCAACGGGAAGACCAGGAACACCAGCCAGATGCCGCTGTACAGCCAGCCGTACCGCTGCCAGATCGACTGCGGGTGCTCTGCGGCGCCTGCCACGGCTGGCGTCACTGTCGTCCTCGGCCGCGCCGCACCAGGAGCGTCGCCGCCATCGCGAAGATCAGCGTCCACGCGGCCACGTTAGCCGCAGGGATCCACAGCGCCTCGTGGATGAGCTCGCCGGTCCCCGGGTCGAAGTTCCAACCCTCGGTGAGCGGATACTTCGCCAGTGCGACATAGCCGTAGAGCGGCGTGAACTTGGCGATCGTCAGCAGCGTTCCGGACAGCGGGAAGAACATGTTGCCGAGGAAGGCCAGGATCACCACCGACCCGCCGGCGGCACTCACCGCCGCCTCCGAGCGCAGCGCCAGCCCGAAGCACAGCCCGTAGAGCGCGAAGAGCATCGACCCGGCCACCACGATCAGCGCACTCAGCGCCCATGCTCGGGCCGTGCCCTCCGCCCCGGTGAGGCGGCCGAGCAGGTAGACCAGAGCGACCGGGATGGTGGCGATGGCGATCGCGACGGTCGCCTTGATCGCGACGTAACCACGGTCGGTCAGGGGGGTGAGCCCCAGTTGCCGCCCCCACCCCTGCATCCGCTCGATGGCCGCCATGCCGCCGATCCCCGTGGTCGCGGTGACCGCGCCATAGGCCGCCATCGTGATCATGATCATCATCGCCACGTTGCCGTTGCCGGCGTCCTCACTGCCGTAGGACTGAGCGGCGCCGAAGATGAGGTAGAAGAAGCCCGGGAGGATGGCGGTGAAGAACAGGGTGGGTAGGTCGCGAGTGATCCGCCGCATCTCCAGGACCGGGTAGGTCAGGTTCACCACGCTCATGCCGGCTGCTCCTGTCGCTCGTCGCCGGCTGGGTCGCCGGCCGCTTCTTCGGCCGGTTCGTCGGCCGGTTCGTCGGTCAGGGTCATGAAGGCGTCCTCGAGGCTGCCGCTGGCCACCTCGAGATCGGATCCGCCCAAGTCGTTGAGGATCAGCCGGGACACCGTGTCCGAATCCGTGGTCGTCACGGTCACCCGGCAGCCGGCGGCGCGGACGTCGAGCACGCCGTCCGTGGCCCGCAGCGTTGCCTGCGCGGACGGCCAGCCTCGCTGCGGCAGGTCCGCCGAGACCCGGCGCCCGTTCGCTCTCGCCCGGATCTCTTCGGTCGGCCCGTCGGCGACGATGCGGCCACGGGCGATCAGCACGATCCGGTCGGCGAACTCGTCGGCCTCCTGAAGGTAGTGGGTCGCGAAGATCACCGTCCGTCCGGCGCTCGCCTCCTGGTGCATGGTGTCCCAGAACTGACGCCGGGCGGCCACGTCCATGCCCGCCGTCGGCTCGTCGAGGACCAGCAGATCGGGGTCGGGGAGCAGGGAGAGCGCGAACCGGAGCCGCTGCTGCTCGCCTCCGGAGCACTTCGATACCCGTCGGCCGGAGAGGTGGGCGATCCCGACCCGTCCGAGCACGTCGTCGACGTCTGCGGGTCGCTTCAGGGTCGAGGCGATCATCCGCATCGTCTCCCGCACCGTGAGGTCCACGAGCAGCCCGCCCGACTGCAAGACGGCGGAGATGCGACCGGCGGACACCGCTTCCCGGGGCGGTCGTCCGAAGATCTCGACGCTGCCCGAGCTGGGTTCGGTGAGTCCGAGGACCATGTCGAGCGTGGTGGTCTTCCCGGCGCCGTTGGGTCCCAGGAAGGCCACCACCTCGCCGGAGCCGACGCCGAGGTCGATGTGGTCGACGGCGCGCACCGGCTGCCCGGCGGTTCCCCTGAAGGTCTTGGCGAGATCGCCGAGCGCCAGCACGGGAACCTCGGAGGTGGATGTGGATGCCATAGCACCATCGTCACCGCGGCCCGGCGTGGCTGCCCATCCCCGGTTGTCACGACTCGGTGGTGACTCCTGTCATGTCCGCGGGCCCAGTGGCCTCGGCGTCGCGAGGCCAGGGCTCGACCACGGGGCCGATCGACCGGCAGCCCTGGCGGCTGTCGGCGGGGTCTGCCACGGTGGGCCCATGGACCAGCGGCTCAGCTTCGTGACCCTCGCGGTGCCCGACCTCGACGCCGTGCGGCGCTTCTACCTCGAGGGGCTCGGCTGGGGGGCCGCGCTCGACGTGCCCGGAGAGGTGCTGATGATCAAGGTGGCCGACACCGTGGTGCTCTCACTCTGGTCCGAGGAGGGCTTCGAGGCCGAGGTCGGGCCGATCCGGCGTGGCGACGGGCTGGCCCCCCTGACCCTCGCCCACAACGTCGCCAGCCCCTCGCTCGTCGACGACGTGCTGGCCACCGCGACGGCGGCCGGAGCCACCGACGTGCGGGGCGGAGTCGAGCGCGACTGGGGCGGCTACTCCGGCTACTTCAGCGACCCGGCGGGCTTCCGCTGGGAGATCGCCTTCAACCCCGGCCCGATCGGACAGGAGGTCCTGCTGTGAGCGACAACCCCGACCCGAAGCGGCCCGTCACCGGTGCCGGCGTGCTGGCCGCCGGCCTGCCCGACTGGCGGCTGCTGATGCGTGCCCTGCATGCCCGCTTCCGCACCGGCGACCTGGCCACCGGCCTTCGCTTCGCGCAGCGCGTGGGGGAAGCGGCCGACCTCGCCAACCACCATCCCGACCTCGACCTGCGCTACGGCCACGTCGAGGTGCGGCTGCTCAGCCACGACGTGTTCGCGCTGACCTCGCGCGACCTCTCCCTGGCCGGGACGATCAGCGCGATCGCGGGTGAGATGGGGCTGACCGCGGACCCGTCCGCGCTCCGGCTGCCCGACCTGGCGCTCGACACGGCCGACACGGCCGAGATCCTGCCGTTCTGGGCGGCGGTCCTGGGGCTGGAGCCCACCGCCCGAGGCGACGAGCTGGCCGATCCCGGTGGCACCCACGCCGGCCTGTGGTTCCAGCAGACCGACCCCCATGACGAGCCGCGGCAGCGGTTCCACCTCGACGTGTTCGTTCCCCATGACGTGGTCGACCAGCGGCTGGCCGAGGCGGTCGCGGCCGGCGGGCGGCTGGTCGACGACAGCGAGGCGCCCAGCTTCTGGGTGCTCGCCGACGCCCAGGGCAACAAGGCCTGCCTGTGCACCTGGCAGGACGCCGCGGGCTGACCCCCAGTCGAGGCACTACCCGCGCGACCGGACCCGGGTATCGCATGGTGGAACAACCCGGCGGCAGCCTTGACTGGCCGGGGCCGGTACCCTGACTGTAGGCACATGTGTTGTGAGCATCTGGTACTCACCTGACGCGTGGGCTGAGGGTCACGACCCCGACACCACGCGTCATCCCCTCGTCGCCCGCTCCGGGCCGAGGGGTTTTTTGTTGGTCTCGCGCGCCTGGGGCAGCACGTCCCACGGGTCGGGAGGACAGCCGGAGCGTCCGCGAGGACGCAGAGGAGCAGGACAAGAGCGATGACCGAGCAGGACGCGACCGGGATCACCGGCGCGCAGAGCCTGATCAGGTCCTTGGAGCAGGCGGGCGCCGAGCACATCTTCGGCATCCCCGGCGGCGCGATCCTGCCGGCGTACGACCCGCTGATGGACTCCACGCGGATCCGCCACATCCTGGTGCGGCACGAGCAGGGCGCCGGCCACGCCGCGCAGGGCTACGCCTCGGCCACCGGCCGGGTCGGCGTCTGCATGGCGACCTCCGGCCCGGGCGCGACCAACCTGGTGACCCCGATCGCCGACGCGCACATGGACTCGGTGCCGATGGTCGCCGATCACCGGCCAGGTGGGCGGCGTCGATGATCGGCACCGACGCCTTCCAGGAGGCCGACATCCGCGGCATCACGATGCCGATCACCAAGCACAACTTCCTGGTCACCGACCCCGACGACATCCCGCGCACCATCGCCGAGGCCTTCCACATCGCCTCCACCGGCCGCCCCGGCCCGGTGCTGGTCGACGTCGCGAAGTCCGCGCTGCAGGCGCAGACGACGTTCGCCTGGCCGACCGAGCTGACCTGCCCGGCTACCGCCCGGTGACCCGGCCGCACGGCAAGCAGATCCGCGAGGCCGCCCGGCTGATCCTCGAGTCGCGGCGCCCGGTGCTCTACGTCGGCGGCGGCGTCATCCGGGCCGGCGCCTCGCGCGGAGCTGCGCCGCGCTGGCCGAGCTGACCGGCATGCCCGGTCGTCACGACGCTGATGGCGCGCGGCGCGTTCCCCGACAGCCACCCGCAGCACCTCGGCATGCCCGGCATGCACGGCACCGTCGCCGCGGTCGCCGCGCTGCAGAAGAGCGACCTGATCATCAGCCTCGGCGCCCGCTTCGACGACCGGGTCACCGGCAACCTCGACTCCTTCGCGCCCAACGCCACGGTCATCCACGCCGACATCGACCCGGCCGAGATCGGCAAGAACCGCCACGCCGACGTGCCGATCGTCGGCGACTGCCGCGAGGTGATCACCGACCTGATCGTGGCGCTGCAGGCCGCGGCCGACGCCGGCCACACCGGCGACTACGAGGCGTGGGTCGGTCTCCTCGCCGGGCGTCAAGAAGACGTACCCGCTCGGCTACGACGACACCGACCGACGGTCGCTCGCCCCGCAGTACGTCATCGAGCGGCTCGGCGCGATCGTCCGGCCCCGAGGCGATCTACGTCGCCGGCGTCGGCCAGCACCAGATGTGGGCCGCGCAGTTCGTCGGCTACGAGCACCCGCACACCTGGCTCAACTCCGGTGGGCTCGGCACCATGGGCTTCTCGGTGCCGGCCGCGATGGGCGCCAAGGTCGGCTGCCCGGACACGACGGTGTGGGCGATCGACGGCGACGGCTGCTTCCAGATGACCAACCAGGAGCTCGCGACCTGCGCGATCAACGACATCCCGATCAAGGTCGCGATCATCAACAACGAGTCGCTCGGCATGGTCCGCCAGTGGCAGACGCTGTTCTACAACGAGCGCTACTCCAACACCGACCTGCACACCGGCCCCGACCGGCGCATCCCCGACTTCGTGAAGCTCGCCGAGGCCTACGGCTGCGTCGGGCTGCCCTGCGACTCGCCCGACGACGTCGACGCGACCATCGAGAAGGCGATGGAGATCAACGACGTGCCCGGTCGTCGTCGACTTCCGGGTGCACCGCGACGCGATGGTGTGGCCGATGGTCGCCGCCGGCACCAGCAACGACGACATCAAGTACGCCCGCGACCTCGCTCCGCAGTGGGACGAGGACGACCTGATGAGCAAGCACACCCTGTCGGTCCTGGTCGAGAACAAGCCCGGCGTCCTGGCCCGGATCGCCGGCCTGTTCAGCCGCCGCGGCTTCAACATCGACTCCCTCGCCGTCGGCCCGACCGAGCACCCCGAGGTCTCGCGGATGACGATCGTCGTCAACGTCGAGGAGTCCCCGCTGGAGCAGGTCACCAAGCAGCTCAACAAGCTGGTCGAGGTGATCAAGATCGTCGAGCTCGACGGCGACGGTCTCGGTCAAGCGCGAGCTGCTGCTGGTCAAGGTCAAGGCGGACGCCGACGCCCGCGGTCAGGTGCTCGACGCCGTCCAGCTGTTCCGGGCCACGGTCGTCGACGTCGCGCCCGACGCCGTCACCATCGAGGCCACCGGCAACGCCGACAAGCTCGGCGACTTCCTGCGGGTGCTCGAGCCCTTCGGCATCCGCGAGCTCGTGCAGTCCGGCATGGTCGCCATCGGCCGCGGCTCCCGCTCCATCACCGAGCGCCCGGTCCGCCCCGTTCCCGTCCCGCCGCCGGTCGCCGCCGGCTGACCGCGCCGACCCGATTCGAGACGGGTGCGCCGCGCCCGGCACGATCCGCGATGATCTGACCCACCCCACCAGAAGGAGAGAGCCCACCGTGGCCGAGATGTTCTACGACGACGACGCCGACCTGTCCCTGATCCAGGGCAAGAACGTCGCGGTCCTCGGCTACGGCAGCCAGGGCCACGCCCACGCGCTGTCGCTGCGCGACTCCGGCGTCGACGTCCGCGTCGGTCTGCCCGAGGGCTCGGAGCTCGCGAGCGAAGGCCGAGGCCGAGGGGCTGCGCGTCCTCACGCCGGCCGAGGCCGCGGAGGAGGCCGACGTCATCGTGATCCTCGCGCCCGACCAGGTGCAGCGGACGCTCTACGCCGAGGCCATCGAGCCCAACCTCGCCGAGGGCGACACGCTGGTCTTCGGCCACGGCTTCAACATCCGCTTCGGCTACATCACGCCGCCCGCCGGCGTCGACGTCGTTCATGGTCGCGCCCAAGGGCCCCGGCCACCTGGTGCGTCGCGAGTACGTCGACGGCCGCGGCGTTCCCGTGCTCGTCGCCGTCGAGAAGGACGCGTCCGGCAACGCCTGGGCGCTCGCGCTGTCCTACGCCAAGGCGCATCGGCGGCCTGCGCGCCGGCGGCATCAAGACCACCTTCACCGAGGAGACCGAGACCGACCTGTTCGGCGAGCAGGCCGTGCTCTGCGGCGGCGCCTCGCAGCTGGTCATGTACGGCTTCGAGGTGCTCACCGAGGCCGGCTACCAGCCCGAGGTCGCCTACTTCGAGTGCCTGCACGAGCTGAAGCTGATCGTCGACCTGATGTACGAGGGCGGCATCGCCAAGCAGCGCTGGTCGGTCTCCGACACCGCCGAGTACGGCGACTACGTCTCCGGCCCGCGCGTCATCGACGCCGCACGTCAAGGAGAACATGAAGGCCGTCCTCGCCGACATCCAGAACGGCACGTTCGCCGAGCGCTTCATCGACGACCAGGACGCCGGCGCGCCGGAGTTCAAGGCGCTGCGCGCCAAGGGCGAGGCGCACCCGATCGAGGCCACCGGCCGCGAGCTGCGCAAGCTGATGGCCTGGGTGAAGAGCCACGACTCCGACTACGTCGAGGGCACCGCGACCCGCTGAGGTCGGTGGGGTCGTGCGCCCCAGGCTCGGGCACCCCTGGTCCAGGTCCGGCGTTCGTGTTTCACTCGAGGCAAGAGGCGAGCCTCGACAAGGAGGTCGGACGATGACCTTGGTAGAACGTGCGAACCGCAGCATCCTGCGTGGGCTGGCGGTGGTCGGAGTGGCGTTGAGCCTGACGCTGGGGGCGACCGTCTCGGTCTCAGCCGCCAGCAGTGGACACGCCGGCCGGCTCACGGTGACCTACGACGAGGACGCGTTCCTCACTGCCAACAGAATACGTGTGACGCAGACGTTCGACGACCCGACAGAGTTCCCACCGGAGCAGCGCACCGTCCACTTCCAAGGCGTGAGATTCAGGTCCAAGGACACCGCCCCGCCGTACTGGCGCGTCGGAGGGGTCCCGGGTGCCACCGTGCAGTGCCCGGAGGTGTGCCGCCTCTACCGGGCCTTCAGCGACGACCCCGACGAGACAGCCGACATGAAGATCGCGTTCCGTAAGCGCGGGTCGGTCCGATCGTTCGGCTTCCTGCTGGACATCTTCGGCTCTCCGAACCAGTTCGTGATCCGGGTCGTCGAGTCGGACGGTACCGTCACTCCGATCTGGCTACCGCCCGACGCCCGCGACACCTATGTCGGGTTGCACAGCCGGATCGGCATCAAGAAGATCGTGATCGAGCAACCCAACCAGGCGGAGGGTTACGGCAACTTCGCGATCGACCAGTTCTCGCGCAGCTACATCATGACCTCACATCATCATCGACCACGGTGACGAAGGGGCCGATCAGCCGCGAGCCGACCCGGGGATGAGCAGACGATGCAGCCCTGACCGTGGCCGACTGGGGGAGGCCGTGGGCCGGTGACCGAGGAGATGCTGCTGGCTTCGGGCTGGCCGGCGACTGCTCTCCGGACGAATGCGGTGGCGTGACCGGCACAGAGGTAGAGTTCTTCCGGCACAGCGTCGTGCTCCGACCCCGATCCTTCCGATCTCTCGTAGAGGACTCGCTGTGACTGCCACCGACCGGCCCGTCGTACTCATCGCCGAGGAGCTCAGCCCCGCCACCGTCGAGGCGCTCGGACCCGACTTCGAGATCCGGCACTGCAACGGCGCCGACCGGGCCGAGCTGCTGGCCGCGATCGCGCGACGTCGACGCGATCCTGGTCCGCTCGGCGACCAAGGTCGACGCCGAGGCGCTGGCCGCGGCCCGCCGGCTCAAGGTCGTCGCCCGCGCCGGGGTCGGTCTCGACAACGTCGACGTCAAGGCCGCCACCCAGGCCGGCGTGATGGTCGTCAACGCGCCGACCTCCAACATCGTCTCGCGCCGCCGAGCTCGCCGTCGCGCTGATGCTCGCCGCCGCCCGCCACATCTCGCCCGCGCACGCCGCGCTGAAGAACGGCGAGTGGAAGCGCTCGAAGTACACCGGCATCGAGCTCTACGAGAAGACCGTCGGCATCGTCGGCCTCGGCCGGATCGGCGTGCTGGTCGCGCAGCGGCTCAGCGCGTTCGGCATGAACGTCATCGCCTACGACCCCTACGTCCAGGCCGGCCGCGCCGCGCAGATGGGCGTCCGGCTGGTCGACCTCGACACGCTGCTCGCGGAGTCCGACTTCATGTCGGTCCACCTGCCGAAGACCCCCGAGACCGTCGGCCTGATCGGCGCCGAGCAGCTGGCGCAAGGTCAAGCCGTCGCTGGTCCTGGTCAACGCCGCGCGCGGCGGCATCGTCGACGAGGACGCGCTCTACGCCGCCCTCAAGGAGGGCCGGATCGCCGGCGCCGGCCTCGACGTCTTCGCCAAGGAGCCGTGCACCGACAGCCCGCTGTTCGAGCTCGAGAACGTCGTCGCGACCCCGCACCTCGGCGCCTCGACCGACGAGGCGCAGGAGAAGGCCGGCGTCGCGGTCGCGCGCTCGGTGCGGCTCGCGCTCGTCCGGCGAGCTGGTGCCCGACGCCGTCAACGTGCAGGGCGGCGTGATCGCCGAGGACGTGCGGCCCGGCATCCCGCTCACCGAGAAGCTCGGCCGGGTCTTCACGGCACTGGCCGGCGAGGTCGCCCAGCAGATCGACGTCGAGGTGCGCGGCGAGATCACCGAGTACGACGTCAAGGTGCTCGAGCTGGCGGCCCTCAAGGGCGTCTTCCCGACGATCGTCGAGGACCAGGTCTCCTACGTCAACGCGCCGCTGCTCGCGGCCGAGCGCGGCACCGCCGTCCGGCTGGTCACCGACCCGGAGAGCCCCGACCACCGCAACCTGATCACCATCCGCGGCACGCTCGCCGACGGCTCGCAGGTCTCGGTCAGCGGCACCCTGATCGGCATCGCCCAGACGGAGCGGCTGGTCGAGGTCAACGGCTTCGACGTCGACATCGAGCCGACCGACCACCTGGCGTTCCTGCACCTACGAGGACCGGCCCGGGCATGGTCGGCACTCGTCGGCCGGATCCTCGGCGACGCCGAGGTCAACATCGCCGGCATGCAGGTCTCCCGCGACGACAAGGGCGGCCAGGCGCTGGTCGCGCTGTCGGTCGACTCCGCCATCCCGGCCGAGACGCTCGCCGAGATCGAGCAGGCCATCGACGCCACCGTCGGTGCGCGCGGTCAACCTGCCGCTGACGCGTCGCAGATTTCGCGCCGAGGCGTCGCGAACGGGGCGGTGAGGCGTCGCGAACGGCGCGGTGAGGCGTCGCTGGCGGGTCAGGCGACCAGCGGGCGACCGCTTGGCTGCGCGCCGGCGGCATCGCCGGACGCCGACCACGCCTCGGCCAGCACCTCGACGGCGGCGAGCAGCTCGCCGGCCGGGCGGGTGAACGGGATCCGCACCCGGCCGGCGTAGCCCACCTCCGGGCGCGAACACCGGCCCCGGGGCGACGACGACGCCGCGGCGCTCGGCCTCGGCGGCCAAGGCGTACGGCGTCCGGTCGCGGAAGCCCGCACCACAGCGCCAGCCCGCCGGCCGGGACGCGGCACCTGCCAGTCGGGCAGCCGCGACGCCAGTGCGGACCGCAGCGCGTCGCGCTGGTCGCGCAGCCGTGCGCGCTGCCACGTCGAGCACCGGGTCGGGTGCGCCGAGCAGGTGTCCGAGCACCAGCTGCTCGACCACCGGGGCGCCGAGGTCGAGGGTGAGCCGGGCCCGGGTCAGCGTCTCCAGCCAGGACCGCGGGGCGCGCAGCCACCCGACCCGCAGACCGCCCCAGAACGCCTTGCTGCGCCGCCGACGGTCAGCGCCTCGCCACCGGCCTCCGCGATCGTCGCCGCGAGCGGGCGCGGCATCCGCTGGCCCTCGAGCGCCAGCGCCTGGTGCGTCTCGTCGACGACGGCGACCGTGCCCGAGCGCGGCCAGGGCGGCGCCCGATCTCGGCGCGCTCGGGATCGGTCATCAGGTGGCCGGTGGGGTTCTGGAAGTCGGGCACGAGGTAGGCCGCGCGGGGTCGCCCGCGCAGTCGGCTGCGGAGCAGGTCGAGGTCCCAGCCGTCCTCGTCGACGGGCACGGGAGCAAGCCGGGCTCCGGCGCCAGGAAGCTCTGCGGCGCGTTGGGGTAGCCCGGCGACTCCACCACGACGCGGTCGCCGGGTCGGAGCGTGGCGCGGGCGGCCACGGCGGCGGCGGCGAGCGCGCCCGCGGTGACCATGATCTGCTCGGGGTCGGTCGGCAGCCCGCGCCGGCGTGAAGGCGTCGGCGAGCCGGGCCTGGAGCGCGGGCAGCCCGGCGGGGAAGTAGCCGTGGCCGGAGAGGTACGCCGGCAGCGCGTCGACCGCGGCGGCGTACGCCTCGGCGAGGCCGGGCGGGGCGGAGGCGGCCGCGCAGTTGAGGTCGATGACCGAGTCGTCGCCCGCAGCGCGGGGCGCGAGCGCGCGGTCGAGGGTGCGCGCGCGGCCACCGGGCAGCCGGGCGTAGGTGCCGGAGCCGCGCCGCGCCTCGGCGTACCCACGCTCGCGGAGCTCCGCGTAGGCCCGGGTCACGGTGGTCCGGGAGACGTCGAGGGCGTGGGCCAGCTCGCGCTCGCTGGGCAGGCGGGTGCCGACCGGGATCCGGCCGTCGCCGACGGCGACGGCGCAGGGCGGCGGCCAGGCCGGCGTACGCCGGGCGGCGGTCGAAGTCGCCGACCAGGACGGCGACGCGGGCGGCGCTGAGCTGGGCTGCCATCAGGCCACTGTCCCATGATTGGCTATTTCACACCAAGGCCAATCGCGAGTCAGAATCGTCGACATGACCGCCACTCCTCTCGCCGCGATCGGCCCGGTCGCGCAGCTGACGCGCCGGGCGGCTCGGCCGTCGGGTCGGGCAGCTCCTCGTCGGGCTCACGCTGTACGGCGTCTCGATGGCGCTGATGATCCGCAGCGGTCTCGGGCAGATGCCGTGGGACGTGCTGCACTTCGGGCTCGCGCTGCACCTGCCGCTCACCATCGGGCAGGTGGTGATCGTGACGTCGTTCGTCGTCCTGCTGCTGTGGATCCCGCTGCGTCAGGCGCCCGGGCTCGGCACCGTGCTCAACGCGGTCCTGATCGGGCTCGCTGCCGACGCCACCCTCGCGGTGCTGGACCAGCCCGGCTCGTGGGCGGTCCGGAGCGCGCTCATGGTGGCCGGCGTGCTGCTCAACGCCGCTGGCCACCGCGCTCTACATCGGCGCCCAGCTCGGGCCCGGTCCCCGCGACGGCCTGATGACCGGGCTGGGTGCGCCGCACCGGCCTCTCGGTGCGACTGGTGCGCACCACGCTCGAGGTGGTCGTCGTGGCGCTCGGCTGGCTGCTCGGCGGTGTGGTCGGCCTCGGCACCGTGCTGTACGCGGTCGCGATCGGGCCGCTGACCCAGCAGCTGCTGCCCTGGTTCACCGTGCCGGTGCGGGAGTCTGCGACGCCTCGGCGGTGAATCTGCGACGCCTCGGCTCAGATACCGGGGCGGCGGGTGGCGATGAGGGCGGAGGCGTCGGAGGCGACCATCACCTCGACGGCGGTGAACCGCTCGTCGGTGAGCCACTCCTCGCGCAGCGTGTCGACGCGGCCGTGGGCGACCGGCGGCCAGATCTCGCAGGGCGCGAAGTCGTCGAGCACGACGATGCCGCCGTCCTCCACCAGGTCGGCCACCGCGTCGACGCGTGCGGCCTCGGCATCTCCGGAGTCGAGGAACAGCAGCGAGAAGGGGCCCTTGTCGAGCAGGGTCGACCAGTCGGCCGCGACGCACGTCGACCTGCGGGTCGTCGGCGAAGATCTCGGCCGCCGCCCGGGCCAGCCGCGGCTCCAGCTCGGCGGTGACGATCCGGGCGTCGCCGGTGACGCCCGAACGCAGCCAGGCAGTGCCGACGCCGCAGCCGGTGCCGAACTCGGCCAGCGTGCCGGTGCGGGTGGCCGCCAGCGTCGCCAGCAGCCGGCCGGTCTCGTTGCGGCAGAAGGAGACGTAGCCCGCCCGGCGCGCGCCGTCGAAGGCGCGCGACACGATCTCGGGGAGCTCGGGTGGGGCGCTCATGCCGAGAGTCTTGCATCTCGGAGTTCTCGTCTCGCATGGTGAAATGTTCGGACCAAAGCGGGGACAGTCGGCCGGTGCGCGGCGTACCGTGGCCGGACCATGCGGAGCGTCTTCGTACTCATCGGCTGCCGCGGCGAGGCCTACATCAGGTAAGGCCACCTCGCCGCGGTGTTCGGCGTTGACGGCCCTACCGATCCTCGAGATCTCCCCTCCGACCCACCGGTCGGACACCTCTCCTCGAGAACCCTCGATGCCCCCGCGGCGGGTCCCTCGCAGACCAGCGTGATCCGCAGCTCCGGTGGCGATGGCCGGCCGATGAGGCCGAACGCGAGGCGCCGCGCGATCCGCGACCCCGCTCCCATCTCTCCGCCGCGGGGGGCGCCGAACCCGACCCGCATCCGCACCAGACACCCGCCGTCCCGCGGCGAACACAGGAGCTACCGATGTACGACATGTACCCCGAGTGGGGCCCCGCCCAGCACAACCCCGAGAACCCGCAGAGCACCGAGGCGGTCCAGGCCGCGCTTGACCTGCGAGACAACGGCGGCCAGCGCCCCGACGACAACTAGCCTTCGCCCCATGACCGTCTCCTCCTCGACCCCCTCTGCTGGGCCCGCGTCAGAGCTCCGACTCGCCGTCATCCCCGGCGACGGCATCGGCCAGGAGGTCACCGCCGAGGCGCTCAAGGTGCTCGACGCGGTCGCGCCGGCGAAGATCGAGCAGACGCGCTACGACCTCGGGGCCGAGCGCTACCTCGCCACCGGCGAGGTGCTGCCCGGACTCGGTGCTGGAGGAGATCCGCGGGCACGACGCGATCCTGCTCGGCGCGGTCGGGGGCAGGCCCGGACGACCCGAACCTGCCGCCCGGCATCCTCGAGCGCGGTCTGCTGCTGAGGCTGCGCTTCGAGCTCGACCACTACGTCAACCTGCGGCCGTCCCGGATCTTCCCGGGCGTGCCCTCGCCCCTGGCCGACCACGTCATCGGCGGGCGACGTCGACTTCGTGGTCGTCCGCGAGGGCACCGAGGGCCCCTACACCGGCAACGGCGGCGCGCTGCGCGTCGGTACGCCGGCCGAGGTCGCGACCGAGGTGTCGGTCAACACGGCGTACGGCGTCGAGCGCGTGGTCCGCGACGCCTTCGCGCGCGCCATGCGGCGCCGCAGGAAGCTCACGCTGGTCCACAAGACCAACGTGCTCGTGCACGCCGGCGCCGTGTGGTAGCCGGATCGTCGAGGAGGTGTCGCCAGGAGTTCCCGGAGGTCACCGTCGACTACCTGCACATCGACGCGGCGACGATCTTCATGACCACCGACCCGGCGCGCTTCGACGTGATCGTCACCGACAACCTGTTCGGCGACATCATCACCGACCTGGCCGCCGCCATCACCGGTGGCATCGGGCTGGCGGCCTCGGGCAACATCAACCCCGACCGCACCGCCCCGTCGATGTTCGAGCCGGTGCACGGCTCGGCCCCCGACATCGCCGGCCAGCAGAAGGCCGACCCGACGGCGGCCATCCTGTCGGTGTCGCTGCTGCTCGACCACCTCGGCCACGCCGACGCCGCGGCCGCGGTCGAGACGGCCGTGCTCGACGACCTCGCGGCGCACGAGTAGCCGGCGGGTCCCGGACCACCGCCGAGGTCGGCGACGCGATCGCCGCCCGGCTGTCCGGCTGATCCGGCCCCGCCACCCGATCCTCCCTCTCGCCGAGCGCTCCTCGCAGCGCTCCGGCGGCCCTGGCGCACCCGCACGGAAGGTGGGCTACCGTGCCCTCTATGGAGATCTCGACCACGCTCTGCGACCACCCGCTCGCCGCTGACCGGCTCGCCGAGATCCTCGCGAACCCCGGCTTCGGCACCCACTTCAGCGACCACATGTTCACCGCGCGAGTGGACGCCGGAGCGCGGCTGGCACGACGCCCGCATCACGCCGTACGGCCCGATCTCCCTCGACCCCGCGACCGCCGTGCTGCACTACGCGCAGGAGATCTTCGAGGGCATGAAGGCCTACCGTCACGACGACGGCTCGATCTGGACCTTCCGCCCCGAGGCCAACGCCCACCGGATGGTCGGCTCCTCCCAGCGGCTCGCGCTGCCCGCGCTCGAGGCCGACGACTTCGTGCAGGCCGTCGACGCCCTCGTCACCGTCGACCAGGCGCTGGGTGCCCGACGCGGCGGGGGAGAAGAGCCTCTACATCCGGCCGTTCATGTTCGCCTCGGAGGCGTTCCTCGGCGTGCGGCCGGCCAAGCACGTGACGTTCATGGTGATCGCTCAGCCCGGCGGGCGCCTACTTCGCCAAGGGCGTCAAGCCGGTGAACCTGTGGCTGTCGACGGACTACACCCGCGCCGGCCGCGGTGGGATGGGGGCCGCCAAGACCGGCGGCAACTATGCCTCCAGCCTGGTCGCCCAGCAGGAGGCCGACCGCCCAGGGCTGCGACCAGGTGGTCTTCCTCGACGCCCAGGAGGGGAAGTACGTCGAGGAGCTCGGCGGCATGAACATGTACTTCGTGCACAGCGACGGCCGGATCGTCACCCCCGCGACCGGCACCATCCTCGAGGGCATCACCCGCAGCTCGATCATGGAGCTCGCCGGCAAGATGGGCATGGCGGTGGAGGAGCGCACGTTCTCCGTCGACGAGTGGCGCGACGGGGTGGCGTCGGGCGAGATCACCGAGGTGTTCGCCTGCGGCACCGCCGCAGTGGTCACGCCGGTGGGCTCCCTGAAGTGGGAGGGCGGCGCGACGCCCGAGGTCGCCGAGGCCGGCGAGGTGACGATGGCGCTGCGCCAGGCGCTGGTCGACATCCAGTACGGCCGCGCCGACGACACCTTCGGCTGGATGCACCAGGTCTGCTGAGCACGTGCTGGTCCGGGTGGCCGGGGTGTGCCGGCCCACCGGGTCCCCCAGCGGGCGCGTATGGTGCGCCCGCCTCAGCTGATCGTCACCACGGGTGCCAGCCCTAGGAAGTCGGCGTATCTGGCCGCGGCCGTCTGGAGCGCGTGCTCGGCGGCCGGTGTCCAGGACGAGTACGGCCGCAGGGTGAACTCCACAGTGGAGGTTCCGATGCGGCGCTTCATCGAGGCGACCAGCTGCCCGTCGACCAGGGCCATCCCGACGGAGGCCTCCCGCCCCCTGTCCACGGCAGCCGCGGCGTCGAGCACCCAGCGGGAGTCCTGGTAGCCGCGGTAGGTCTCGTCGAGGACCTGGAGCAGGTGGCCGACCGGTTCTCCGGGCTCGGTGGGCGGCTGCTGACCGGCAAGGTGCCAGAACGTCCGGCCGTCGTGTTCGAAGGACTCCAGCCGGTCCGCGGCAGCCGCCAGACCGCGCCGCACGTCGCCCAGGGGGAGCGTCGCCCAGTACGCCAGGTCACGATCTGTTGCGGGGCCATGGCCGCTGACGTAGCGCCATGCCAGCCGGGAGAGCGCCTCGTCGCGTTCGAGCGGCAACGACTCAGGCACCCGGTCGGCAAAGAGAGCGTAGGTGTGCGCGCCGCCTGCCGGCGGACCGCTACAGACCAGGCACCGAAGCTCGAGCTCGGCGAGCAGCAACATCAGGTCGTGGCCACCGAGCGCGCAGCTCGCCTCGGCCAGGCAGTCGGCCAGGGATGGCCGGGTGAAATCCGCTCGGGCGGCCAACGAGTCGAGGATCACTGTCGATGCCGCCTCGATCGCCGCCTCGGACATCGACGTACGCAGGCTGCGGCCGGTCGTGGCGAGAACGCGGGGAGCGGTCAGCTCGATCAGCCACCGGGCATCCGTCGCGCTCACGTAGTGCCAGGTGGGTCGCAGCACGTGGGTGCGCAGCACCGCGCCGGAGTCGAGCAGACCAGCGAGATCCCCCGGATCGGGGCTGGAGGTTCGCGCGGCCACCGCCCACGCCGACTGGGACTGGTTCTCGGCCTGCACCCCGAGCAAGCTCCGGACGACGGCGGCAGCACCAGCACCGGTACCAGCACCGGCACCGGAACCGGAACCGGAACCGGAACCGGGCGACCTCACCAGGGACTGGCTGCGCAGTCGCCAACGAGCGATGTCGACGTCGGCCACCACGCGCCCACTGTGACACAGCGTCCACCGGCATCTGTCACTCCTGCCCCGGCTCCTCGTGCTGGATCCGCGCCTCATCCGCCGCTGCGCCGGGGCGCAGGGAGGGAGCCGAGCCCCAGCACCCGGTCCAGGAGCCGGAATCGATAGGCGGCGCTGAGGGTCAGGAACCACAGCGCCGTGGCGGGCAGCACCGAGGCGAAGATCTGCGGGGACGGCCCGGTCAGCCCGAAGTACGTGTAGAGCGCCGGGACGAAGATCACGGTGGTCAGGGCGACCAGCAGCCCGATCACGAGCAGGGTGGGTCGGCGGTCTGGCGTGGCCCGGGTCCAGCTCGCGAAGATCCGGGTCGAGGGTGCGAGGAACAGGATGAGCAGGAAGGACGTCACCGAGACGAAGGTCGACAGCCCCGTCTGGGCAGCGACCGTCGACGAGGCCGTCGCGAAGTCGGCGTCGGTGTAGGTCAGCCCGGTCGAGCTCTCGAACTCCGCGATCACCTGGGCCGGCGTCCGGCCGGAGTCGAAGCCCGCGGCGACGGTCTCGTAGAGGAAGGCATACACGGCGCTGCCGAATCCGGCGGTGATGACCGCGGCAGGGATCACGAAGCGGGCGAGGTTCTGCAGCAGGTGCTGGTCGGGGGGCTCCGGCTTGGCCCAGAAGGTGAGGAAGAGGGTGGGGACCCCGACCGTGAGGAGCGTCAGCCCGACCTGGGTCGGCGAGTACGGGAAGCCCAGCCCGAGGATGGAGACGGCGACGATCACCAGGCCCTGGATCGCCACCCTGGTGAGGTAGACGTACGTCGACACGGCGAGGCCGTTGATGATGCGGCGGCCCTCTCGTCGAGCGGGCAGCAGAGCGGCGAAGGAGTCGTCGACGAGCACGATGTCGGCGACACCACGGGTCACCGCGCTGCCGCTGCGCATGGCCACCCCGACCTGTGCCGCCTGAAGAGCGCGGGCATCGTTGACCCCGTCGCCGATCATGGCGACATAGCGGCCCTGTCGACGGAGCGAGGCGACGATCCGCTCCTTCTGCTCGGGCAGCACGCGGCCGAAGACGGTGGTCCGGTCGACGAGTCGGTCCAGAGCGCCGTCGTCGAGGTCGTCGAGACTCGCCCCCGAGACCGGGACGGCAGCGTCGAGGCCGGCCTGGGTGGCCAGCGCGGCGACGGTGCTCGGGTCGTCCCCGGAGAGCACCTTGAGCGCCACGCCCTCGTCGTCGAACCGTTCGATGGTCTTCCTCACCTCGGGTCGCAGCTCGTCGGCGAGGACGACCAGCGCGACCGGCAGCAGCTCGGGTAGCGTCGGGTGGTTCTCGGGACCTCGAAGCGTCGACGCCGGGTTCGCGGTCCGGGCCAGCAACAGCACCCGCAGGCCGCGCCGGACGCGGTCCGCGACGACGTCGGCCGGGACGGGCTCGGTCAGGTGCGGAGCCAGGGCCTCGGACGCCCCGACCACCCATGTCCCACCGAGGGCGGAGGCGCCCGACCAGCGTCGCGCGGAGCTGAAGACCACCTCGTCGCTCACCGCGGCGCCAGGGTCGGGCAGGGCCGTGGCCAGCGCCTGGGTGGTGAGGTTCGGCATGCTGGCGTGGTGAGCCAGCGCTCCCAGCACTGCTCTGATCTCGACCAGCTCACCGTCCCCCACCGGCCTCCAGCCCCTCGAGGGTCAGTCGCCCGGTCGTGAGCGTGCCGGTCTTGTCGGTGCACACGACGTCGACGTTGCTCAGCGACTCCACGGCGTTGACCTTCTGGACGAGCGCCCCCTGTCCCGCGATCGCCACGGCGCCGGCCGCATAGGCCGCCGCGATGAGGAAGAACAACCCGTAGGGGATGAGACCGGAGAGCACGGCCGTGATCTGCACGACGCTCAGCAGGCTGAAGCCCTCCAGGGCTGCCTGCGCCAGGATGGCCGCGCTCATCAGGACGGTCAGGACCATGATGAGCCGGACGGTGAACTCGATCTGGCGCTGCAGCGGAGTCTTCTCCGTCGTGTCGCGCCGGGCGTCCATGGTCAGGCGGCCGGCATAGCTGGCGGCGCCGACGTCGCGAGCGAGCTGAAGCCCGCCGCCGGCGACGCAGAGGCTGCCGGATCGCAGGTCCGCGCCGGGCAGCTTGACCACGGGCTCGGACTCGCCCGTGAGCAGCGACTCGTCGGCCTCCACCCGGTCGCCGTCGAGCAAGGGTCCGTCCACGACGATCTGGTCGCCCGGCCGAACGCGCAGCACGTCACCGCGCACGACCTCCGCCGGAGCGATCGGGAGCTCCCGTCCGCTGCGTACGACGACCACGTGGTCCTGGTCGAGCAGGTGCAGCCGGTCGAGCTTTCGCTTGGCCCGGAGCTCCTGGACCGAGCTGATCACCGCGTTCGTCGCCCCGATGCCGACGGTGATGAAGGTGTCGTTGTAGCGCCCCAGTGACAACAGCACGGCGCCGATCGCGAACAGGATCGTGTTGTAGAACGAGAAGACGTTGGTGCGCAGGATCGCGGCGTAGCTGCGGGTCGCGCTTCGGTTGGTCGCGTTGGTCTCCCCGTGGCGCGTACGCTGCTGCGCCTCTGCGTCGCTCAGCCCCACTGTCGCCTGCCGCGGCTGCCCGGCGAGGATCGGGTCTTCCGTCCTCCACCTCACGGTTCATCCAATCACGTCACCGGAGCTCGATCCCGGGCTGGCAACGCTCCGCGTGTGATCGGCTCGGGGCATCAGACGCAGCATCGGCAGCGCCCGGCCGAGCTCCCGATAGTCCTCCTCGTCGGATGGGGCAGGGAACCCCATGTAGTGCGCGAGCGTGCGTCCCGCCCGGGGGTGGCGCCGGGCGTAGCGCAGCATGGTGGCGCCCGCCTCGTCGCGGGTCAGCGGCTCGGCGCGGACGGCGTACCGCCGCCAGCCGAGCTCCACCCGGGCGTCAGGGGTGGCCTGCAGATTGCGGTACCACTGCGTGCGCGGGCCGAAGCCGGCGGCCACGACCACCGCGCCGGTGGCCCGCTCGCGCTCGACCACCTCGACGACGACCCGCCGGGCGAGGCCCGAGGTGCGGCCGGTGTGGTGCACGAGCACGAAGCGGCCGCCCAGCAACCCACCGAGGCGGGCGCGATAGAGCCAGATCGGGAGCCGGAACAGCGTCCGTCGCCATCCGGTGGGGCGCGGGCGCCACTGCGGGTCGGTCACGCGCCGAGTCTCTCAGCACCCGTCCCGCCGCCCCGGCCCGCCCTACCCTGCGCGGAGGCCGGGGTTCGCGGCGCCCACGGGTACTCTGCGGGGGTGTCGAGTACGCCGCGCCAGGAGGCGCCGCCGCAGCTGACCGTCGGGGGATATGCCCTCCTGACGCGGATCGGCGAGGGCGGCATGGGCGTGGTCCACCTGGCCCGCAAGCCCGGGCAGCAGCGGGTGGCCCTGAAGGTGCTGCGCCCCAACATCGTCGGCGACGACGAGGCCCGGGCGCGGCTGGCCCGCGAGGTGGGCTCGCTGCGCCGGATCCGCTCGCCGCGGATCGCCGAGATCGTCGACGCCGACCCGTGGGGTCCGGTGCCGTTCGTGGCCACCCGCTACGTGCCGGGGCTGTCGCTGCACGACCACGTCGCCGAGGAGGGCCCGGTGCAGGGCGCCGACCTGCGTCACCTGGCCAGCTGCCTGGCCGAGGCGGTCGCGGCCGTCCACGCCTGCGGCGTGCTGCACCGCGACATCAAGCCCTCCAACGTGCTGATGGAGGGCCGCAGCCCGGTGCTGATCGACTTCGGGCTGGCCCGGGTGGCCGACGACCCGCGACTGACCCTGACCGGGTGGCTGCTCGGGACCCCGGGCTACCTCGCGCCGGAGATCCTCTTCGGCGACGACGCCACCCCCGCCTCCGACCTGCACGCGTGGGCGGCCACGGTCGCGTTCGCGGCCTCGGGGGAGTCGCCGTTCGGCCGCGGCCCGGCGATGGCGGTGATGGACCGCGTCCGGCGCGGCGAGCACCGCCTGGCGGGCATGGACGCCCCGCTGCACTCCCTGGTCGAGGCGGCGCTGCGGCCCGACCCGGCCGAGCGGCCGACGGTGGCCACGCTGATCAAGGCCCTGCACGCTCCCGAGCCGACCCGCCCGCGGCCCGTTGCCTCGGGGCCGGCGACGCCGATGACGCAGCCGCTCGCGGCCGCCGTCCTGACTCCTGCCCACCACGTGACGGCGCCGGTCACGCCACCGCAGACGCTGACGGAGACGCAGGCGCCGGTCGTGGCGTCGCCCCCGGTCGCCGTGCGACCCGTCGCGTCGACGGCGCCGCCACCTGCCCCGGCGCCCGTCCGGCCCCGCCTGGCGCCCGCGCCTGCCCCCGTGCCGTTGGCGAGAGGCTGGGTCGGCGAGGCACCCGACCAGCCTGTCCGCGACCCGTGGCCCAGCCGGGCGCGGCGTGGCGTCCTGCTGACGCTGCTCGTGCTGGTGGGCGGCGCGGCCGTGGCGGCGTACCCCTATCTCGCGACGCTGGCGCTGGTCACCGTCGCCTGGCTGCTGCGCAGCGGCTCCCTCGCCGGCAGCGCCGCGGGCACCCGGCGCCGCTTCCGCGGTGCTCGCTGGTACGACGGCCCGCAGCTGCTGCTGTCGACCCCGTGGCACCTGCTCCGCTCGATCCCCGGCACCGCCATGCTCGTCCTGTGGGCCGGTGGGCTGGCCGTGGCGGGAGCCCTGATCGGCTATGCCGCGGCGGCCCCCCTCGAGGTGACCCTGGCGATCGCCGGCACTGCGCTGACCGGGGCGCTGCTGCTCGGCCCCGGGGGCTCGCGGGTGCGCGGACCCGTCGACCGAGTGCTGCGGCCGCTGGCCGCCCGCCCGGTGGCCTGGTTCGTCGGCATGCTGCTGTGGGGAGCGCTCGCCGCCGGTCTCGGCGCCCTGGCGACCGACCGGGGCGTCGACTGGGCCCCCGCCCAGCAGGGCCCGCTGCAAGGCCTCTGAGTGGTCTGAGGGTCGTGTGCCTCGCCCCGCGGGGGGTGTGACGGCGCAGGCACACGACCCCCCCGAGACGACGCCGGGCGACCGCATCGCGAGACCGAACGTCCACCCTCCGGGCACTTCCGTGGCACCATGGAGGCGTGCACCGTCTCGAGATCATCATCGCCTAGCGCGTCGAGCCCCCTCGACGCGCCGACCTCTCGTTCTCACGAGGGGTTTTTTGTTGCTCTCGTGCGGTCACCCACCCCCGAGAGCTGCTGACACCCAGCAGCTCGACACCCCAGAAGCGAGACCCACCGATGGACCAGCTCGACCTCCCGGCCAGGGACCTGCAGGGCGCCTTCCACGTCTACGACACGACGCTGCGCGACGGGGCGCAGCAGGAGGGCCTCAACCTCTCGGTGGCCGACAAGCTGACCATCGCCAAGCAGCTCGACGGCCTGGGGGTCGGGTTCATCGAGGGCGGCTGGCCGGGCGCCAACCCCAAGGACACCGAGTTCTTCCGGCGAGCCCGCGAGGAGCTCGACCTGCGCCACGCCAGGCTGGCGGCCTTCGGGGCCACCCGCCGGGCCGGGGTCGCGGCGGCCGACGACCCGCTGGTCGCGGCGCTGCGCGACTCCGGAGCCTCGGTGGTCACCCTGGTCGCCAAGTCCCACGACAAGCACGTCGCGATGGCGCTGCGCACCACGCTGGAGGAGAACCTCGCGATGGTGCGCGACACGGTGGCGCACCTCGTCGCTGAGGGGCAGACCGTCTTCCTCGACGCGGAGCACTTCTTCGACGGCTACCGCGACAACCGCGACTACGCCCTGGAGGTCATCCGCACCGCGTCGGAGGCGGGGGCGGAGCTGGCCGCGCTCTGCGACACCAACGGCGGGATGCTGCCGGGGTGGGTCGGGGACGTCGTCGACGACGTGGTCAACGCGACGGGCGCGCGGGTCGGCATCCACTGCCACAACGACACCGGTTGCGCCGTGGCCAACACCCTGGCCGCGGTCGACGCGGGCGCCACGCACGTGCAGGGGACGATCAACGGCTACGGAGAGCGCACCGGCAACGCCGACCTGGTCGCCGTGGTCGCCAACCTCGAGCTCAAGCTCGACCAGAAGGTGCTCCCGCAGGGGCTGTTGAAGGAGGCCACCCGGATCGCCCACGCGGTCGCCGAGGTGACCAACGTGCCGCCCGCCTCCCGCCAGCCGTACGTCGGCACCTCGGCATTCGCGCACAAGGCGGGGCTGCACGCCTCGGCGATCAAGGTCGACCCCGCCCTCTACCAGCACCTCGACCCGGTCAGCGTGGGCAACGACATGCGGCTGCTGGTCTCCGACATGGCCGGCCGGGCCTCGATCGAGCTCAAGGGCCGCGAGCTGGGCTTCGACCTCTCCGGCGACAAGGAGCTGGTCTCCCGGGTGACCGCGCGGGTCAAGGAGCTAGAGGCCACCGGCTTCACCTTCGAGGCGGCCGACGCCTCCTTCGAGCTGCTGCTGGTGGAGGAGGTCGAGGGCCGCCGGCCGACGTACTTCGACGTGGAGTCGTGGCGGGTGATCACCGACTCCCGGCCGGGCGACGAGGCCGTCTCGGAGGCGACCGTCAAGCTCGTGGCCGAGGGGGTTCGCTACGTCGTCACCGGCGAGGGCAACGGGCCCGTCAACGCCCTCGACCAGGCGCTCCGCCAAGCGATCGGGATGGCCTTCCCGGAGGTCGCGAAGTTCGAGCTGATCGACTACAAGGTGCGGATCCTCGACCAGGGGCACGGCACCGACGCCATCACCCGGGTGCTGATCGAGACCTCCGACGGGGAGTCGACCTGGGTCACCGTCGGGGTGGGCCACAACGTCATCGAGGCCTCCTGGGGAGCCCTGCTCGACGGGCTGACGTTCGGGCTGCGCAAGCACCACCGCTAGGCCTCCGCAGAGGCCACTCGCCAGGCCCCGTCGAGCCTGGCGACCCCCCATGAGCAAGCCATCTGCGTAGGGTAGGGGTCTAGGCAGTCGACGAGAGGCACTTGTGGAAGCACTCAGCAGCTGGTTCACCTATGTCCAGGACAACCTCGACTTCATCCTCGAGGAGACCTTCAACCACGCCAGGATCGTGCTGGTGGTCGTGGTCCTGGCGACCGTGTTCTCGGTACTGCTGGGGGTCGTCGTCCACCAGCACCCCATGGCCCGGGCGATCGTGCTGTCGATCGCGGGGATCTTCCTGACCATCCCCTCGCTGGCACTCTTCGCGCTGTTCATCCCCGTCCTCGGGATCGGCAACCCGCCGGCGATGCTCGCCCTGTTCCTCTACGCGATCCTGCCGATCCTGCGCAACACCGTCACCGGGCTCGACTCGGTCAGTCCCGCGGTCGTCGAGTCGGCCAAGGGCATGGGGATGAACTCCGTCCAGCAGCTGCTCCGGGTGCGGATCCCGCTGGCCTGGCCGGTCATCGTGGCCGGCGTCAGGATCTCGACGCTGATCACCGTCGGGATCGCTGCCATCGCGGTGCTCGTCGGGGGTGACGGGCTCGGCTCCTTCATCCAGGCCGGCCTGACCCGGCTGGGCCTTCCCAACGCCGAGAACTCGGTGTGGACCGGCGTGGTCTTCATCGTGCTGCTGGGGCTGGTCCTCGACGCCGTCCTGGCCCTCTTCCAGCGGCTGACCACCTCCCGTGGTCTGCGCATCTGACCCGCGACTACTTCCGTCACCGACGTTCGACCTCGACATCGAGAGGAAACCATGAGCTCCGAGGCGAAGATCCACCTGGACCAGGTGGGCAAGACCTACCTCGGCACGTCCGTCCCCGCGGTCGAGGCGCTGACGCTGGACGTCCACGAGGGCGAGATCCTCGTGCTCGTCGGGCCGTCCGGGTGCGGCAAGAGCACCACGCTGCGGCTGATCAACCGGATGATCGAGCCGAGCAGCGGACGGATCCTGCTCGACGACGAGGACGTCACCGGGGCCAACCCCGACAAGCTGCGGCGTCGGATCGGCTACGTCATCCAGCAGATCGGCCTGTTCCCGCACCACACGATCGCCGAGAACATCGCCACCGTGCCCAAGATGCTCGGCTGGGACAAGGCGACGATCGCCGCGCGGGTCGACGAGCTGCTGACGACCGTCGGGCTCGACCCGGAGGAGTACCGCGACCGCTACCCCAAGGAGCTCTCCGGCGGCCAGGCGCAGCGGGTCGGCGTCGCCCGCGCGCTGGGGGCCGACCCCGACATCATGCTGATGGACGAGCCCTTCGGCGCCATCGACCCGATCACCCGCGACCGGCTGCAGAACGAGTTCCTCCGGTTGCAGAGCCAGCTGCGCAAGACCATCGTGTTCGTCACCCACGACATCGACGAGGCGATCAAGATGGGCGACCGGATCGCGATCCTGGGCGAGCGCAGCGTGATCCGCCAGATCGACACCCCCGAGAGGATCCTGGCCTACCCGGTCGACGACTTCGTCGACGACTTCATCGGGACCGGCTCGACCATCAAGGGCCTCAACTTCCTCAAGGTCAGCTCGTTGACGCCCTCCGACTACCCCGTGATGACCCAGCAGGAGAGCGTGGAAGCCGGGCTGCGCCACCTGCGCGACAACGGCGCCGAGTGGCTGGTCCTGCTCGACGCGCACCGGCGGCCGATCCGCTGGCTGCACCAGCGCCATCTGACCGAGGGCAACGCTCCGTTGGAGCAGCGCGGCGAGGAGATCGGCGAGCAGCTGCGCTCCGACGACACGCTGTTCCACGCCCTGGAGCAGATGGTGCAGAGCGCCAGCGGGTGCAGCGTCGTGGTCGACGACGCCGGCGCGTTCCAGAGCTGCGTCGAGATGCCCGCCCTCTCCACGGCGATCCGCCGCGCGCAGCGCGAGGCCCAGCTGCACTACGAGGAGCTGGAGGCGATGCAGGCATGAGCGACGTCACCTACGGCCCGTCGATGGAGCGGACCCGTCCGGTGCCGCCTCCTCCCGACGGTGCGGAGCCGGACGGTGCAGAATCGGCGGACTCGCCGGTCGCCCGGTTCAGCAACCTCGGGCTCTGGATGGCGCCCCTGCTGATCGCAGGGCTGGCGGTCGCGCTCTACGTCTACGTCCAGAGCCTCGACCTGGCCAACGCCAACATCCAGCAGCGTTCCGCGCTGAGCTGGGGCGGCAACCTGCGGCCTCAGCTGCTGGAGCACCTGCAGATCGCGGCGTGGTCGACCGTCATCGTCATCCTGGTCGCCGTGCCGGTGGGCATCCTGCTCACCCGCCCCGGGCTGCGCCGGATCAGCCCGGCCGTGCTCGCAGTCGCCAACTCCGGCCAGGCGCTGCCGGCGTACGGCCTACTGGTGATCTTCTTGACGATGATGGGGCAGGGGAAGTGGACCGTGATCTGGGCGCTGGCGCTGTTCGCGCTGCTGCCGGTGCTGCGCAACACCATGGTCGGCCTCGACGGCGTGGATCGCAGCGTGATCGAGGCCGCGCGCGGGATGGGGATGACCCGGCGCGGGGTCCTCGCGAAGATCGAGATGCCGCTCGCGGTGCCGGTGATCGTGGCGGGCGTGCGCACCGCCATGATCCTCAACATCGGCATGGCCACGCTGGCGTTCCTGATCGGCGGTGGCGGACTCGGCATCACCATCAACTCGGGCCTGAAGCTCAACCAGGAGCCGGTGCTGATCGTCGGCGCCTGGCTGGTGGCCATCGTGGCGCTCAGCTTCGACTGGGTCGGCGCGGTGGCGGAGAAGTACCTCCACCCGCGCGGTCTCTGACGCCACGCCCGCCGGACAGCACGACGCCGCCAGGTCGCTGACCTGGCGGCGTCGTGCGTCGGGGAGGGGCCTCAGAGCAGCCCGATCTCCTTCAGGTAGTCCTCGGCGACGCGCTCGGCCGGCTGGCCGTCCACGTCGACCATCGCGTTGAGCTCGGCCATCTTGGTCTCGTCGAGCGGCTCGAGGATGGTGTTGGCCATCTCGTCGTAGGCGTCGGCGTTGGCGTCGTAGACCTCGTTGCGCATGGTGAACGAGACGTTGTAGAGGATCATCACGCCCGGGTCGTCGACCAGCTCGAGGTTGAGCGCCTGGATCCGGCCGTCGGTGGTGAAGACCTCACCGAAGTCGCAGGCACCCTTGTCGGTCTCGGTGTAGATCAGACCGGTGTCGAGGATCTTGGTCTGGCTCCGGGGCACCTCGTAGCCCGTCGCGTCCTCGAACAGCACCAGGCCGTCGGGACGGTCGGGGAACTCGGTCTCCATGCACACCGTGGCGTCCGGGGTGGCCTTGAGGTAGTCGGCCATCGACTGGAAGTCGAAGCCACCCTCCGCGGCCGCCAGGTCACCGTTGGCCGCGAAGCCGTAGGTGTCGTTGAACGGCGAGAGGCCGACCCACTTGATGTCGTTCTGCTCCAGGTCGGCCGCGGCCGTCACGTCGTAGAGCTCCTGCGGGTCCTGGCTCGGGTCCTCGTTGCCGAGGTGAACCGTCCAGCCGGTGCCGTTGTAGTCGGGGTAGACGTCGATGTTGCCGCTGATCAGGGCCTCGCGGTTGACCGACGTGCCGCCCAGGTTGACCTGGTTGTCGACGGACGCCCCGGCGGCCTCCGCGGCCTGGGCGAACATCTCGCCGAGCAGGATGTTCTCGGTGAAGTCCTTGGACCCGACCGTGAGCGAGACGCCGTCGAGCGCGGCCCCGCCACCGGAGTCGCTGCCCGAGTCGCTCCCTCCGTCATCTCCTCCGCAGGCGGCCAGGGTCGACCCCAGCAGCGCGACCGCAGCCGCGCCAGCGAACAGGTTTCTTCGATTCCGCATCAACTCATCCTCTTCGATTTCTCTTGACGTCACCCGGCCGGGCCGGGCCAGCGACGAACGCCTACGACGAGGCGCCGGACACCGCGCGGACGCGGCCCGGGTCACTGCTGAGCCCCTAGAACATAGCGGGAGCGTGCCCTGAGCCACGAGTCAGGCTGTGGTTTTGGGACAACGATTGGGTCTCAATTCGGCCCGAATCTGCCCGTTTGTGCCCGTATTGGCGATACCGCGATGTCTCGGGGCTCGAGGGCCACGGCTAGCCTGAGCAGCGAGGAGGCGCCCGATGGCCGAGCTGCACGAGTTGAGCGCCCTGGAGCAGGGAGCGGCGGTACGCCGGGGCGAGATCGATCCGGCCGAGCTGGTCGAGCACTACGCCGCCCGGGTCGACGACGTCGGTGCGTTCGTCACCCGGACCACCGACCAGGCGCTCGACGCGGCTCGCTCGCTCGACCCGGCGCCACGCCCGTCCGACGGCCCGGCGTCACCGTTGCGCGGCGTACCGACGGCGGTCAAGGACCTCAACCTGACCGCCGGCATCCGCACGACGTTCGGCTCGGCGGCGTTCGCCGACTTCGTGCCCGAGGTGTCCGACGAGGTGGTGCTCCGCCTGGAGCGGGCGGGCCTGCCCAGCCTCGGTAAGACGAGCACCCCGGAGTTCGGCTCGCCCTGCTACACCGAGCCCGAGGGGCTTCCGGCGGCCGTGACCCCGTGGGACCGCACCCGAATGGCGGGTGGGTCCTCCGGCGGCGCCGCCGCGGCCGTCGCCGCGCGGCTGGTGCCGGTCGCGCAGGGGTCCGACGGCGGTGGGTCGATCCGGATCCCGGCGTCGTGCTGCGGGCTGGTCGGGCTCAAGCCGACCCGGGGCCGGATCTCCGGCGCGCCGATGTACGGCGACCCGGTCGGGCTGGCGACCAACGGGCCGATCGCGCGCACGGTGCGCGACGCCGCTGCGCTGCTGGACGTGCTGGCCGGCCGGGCGGTCGGCGACCCGTTCTGGGCGCCCACCGACGCCGCGCCGTTCCTGGCGGCCTGCGACCGCGAGCCGGGGAGGCTGCGCGTCGCCCGGTTCGCCGAGCCCGTGATCGCCCCTGCCACCGTGCACCCGGAGGTGGTGCGTGCCTACGAGGACGCCTCGGCGCTGCTGGCCGCTCTGGGCCACGAGGTCCAGGACGTGCCGGTGCCCCTGCCCGAGGCTGCGGTGCCGGTGTTCGAGACGGTCTGGTCGGTGCTCACCGCGCTGTCGACGGTGCCGCCCGAACGGGAGTCGCTGCTGCGGCCGCTGACGCGCTGGCTCGGCGACCGGGGGAGGGCGGTCTCCGGCCCGGAGTTCGGGCTCGCGATCGGCGAGCTGCGCCGGCTGGCCGCGGGGGCGCTGGCTGCGCTGGCGGCGTACGACCTGGTGCTGACCCCCACGCTCGCGCAGCCGCCGCTCCCGGTCGGCGCGCTGCGCGACGACGACGACCCGGTGGGCGACTTCGAGGCGCAGAAGGCGTTCACCCCCTGGACGTCGGCGTGGAACGTCACCGGCATGCCCGCGGTGTCCCTGCCGCTGCACTGGACCCCCGACGGGCTCCCGGTGGGCGTGATGCTCGCCGCCCGGCCGGGGGAGGAGGCGCTGCTCCTGTCCGCGGCGGCCCAGATCGAGGCCGCCCGGCCGTGGGCGGATCGGGTGCCGCCGGGGGTGGGTTGACCCCTCCGAGGAGCCGTCCGCACCCGAAAGCCCCCCGCAGGGTGCCGTTCGCTCCTCGGAGGCGCACCGGGGGAGCCTTCACCCGACCAGGGAGCCGACATCCACCTGGTCGGCGAAGGCCGGCCCACGGCGGGCGAAGGCACCGGGCGTCACGCCGTGGGCGCGGCGGAAGGCGCGGTTGAACGCCGCCTCGGACCGGTAGCCCACTCGCTCGGCGACCCGGGCCAGCGACCAGTCGGTCTCACGCACCAGCCGCGCGGCCAGGTCCATCCGCCAGGCGGTGACGTAGGCCATGGGCGGCTCACCCACCAGGTCTGCGAACCGCGCGGCGAAAGCCGAGCGTGACAGGTGGGCGTGTGCGGCGAGGGAGGCGAGCGTCCACGGGGCCGCAGCATCGGCGTGGACGGCGTCCAGCGCGGCCCCGAGCCGCGGGTCGCGCAGCGCCGCCACCCAGCCGGTCGTCGGCGATCCGCGCAGCCAGGCCCGCACCGCCTGGATCACCAGGACGTCGGCGACCCGCGCGGTGACCGCGTCCGTGCCCGGCTGACCCGCCAAGGACTCCGCAGCGAGCAGGGCGAAGGCTGCCTTCACCCAGCCGGGGTCGAGGCCCTCGCTGACCTCGAGCACCGGAGGCAGGCTGCGCACGAGCCGCGCGGCGGCGAGCCCCGAGAACCTGACCGCTCCGCAGACCAGCTCGGTCACCTCGCCCGGCCCTGGGAGCACGATCCGCTCGTAGCGGTCTCCGGTCTCGACGCGAGGAAGGTCGAACAGCGGGGTCGGCTCCGGATCGGTCCCGTCGGTGATGGCGTGCCCCTGGCCGTGTGGGACCAGGAGCACGGTCCCGGGGGTGACCGCGGCGCGCCGGTCGCCGACGACGACCTCGGCAGACCCGCGGGTGACGAGGTGGAAGACCATCGTCCCCGGAAGCGGGGGCATCGCGATGCCCCACGGCGAGGCCAGCTCGGACACGGCGTAGAAGACGCCGCTCATCCCGAGGTCGCCCAGGGTGCGGTCGAGGAGGTCGGTCACCGCCTCAGACTTGCAGGGTCTTGGACGATCAAGCAAGAGATGTGGCGAAACGGGCATTGATCGTCCTGTCCCGGTTCGAGACGGTGGGGAGCAGGCCGGATGACGCCGGCCACGACGCCCGGCAAGGCCGGGGACAGGAGCGAGACCCATGAAGGTGCTGGTGGTGGGAGCGAGCCGCGGCAGTGGTGCCGCGATGGTGCGTGAGCTGGCGGGGGCCGGGCACGAGGTGACGGCCCTGGCGAGGTCGGTTCCGGAGAAGCCGGAGGCGGACGTCGACCACGTGCGGGGCGACGTGCTCGACCCGGAGGCCCTGGGCAAGGCGGTGGTGGGCCAGGACGCCGTGGTCGTGACCCTCGGGATCAGCGACAACCCGATCGGGGTCCGTCTGCGGAAGCGGGCCTCGACACCGCTGGACGTGCGCTCCGCCGGCACGGCGGCCGTCGTCGGCGCGATGCGGGAGACCGGCGTACGCCGCCTGGTCGTGCAGTCGACCTACGGCATCGGCGACACCTACGCGCGGCTCTCGCCGACGCTGAAGGTGTTCTTCTCGCTGGTCATCCGGCCCCAGGTGGACGACTCCGAGCGTCAGGAGGCCGTGGTGCGCGGCTCCGGACTCGACTGGACGATCCTGCGCCCGGTGGCGCTCCACGACGGACCCGCGGACCAGCCGACGGTCGTGCGTGACGACGACACCGTGGTGAGCATGCGGGTCTCCCGGAACCAGGTGGCGCGCGCGGCGGTCACGGTGGTGGCGGAGCGAGCCACCGTGGGCAGGACGCTGAGCATCTCCTCGCGGTGAGGTGGTGGCCGGAGGATCACACCTGCGCTCAGCGGCCGACCAACCGAGCGTCGAAGCTGCCGTCGGTGAGGCCGCCCTTGGCCTGGTGGACCTCCACGGCGATCGTGTTGTTGCCGACCTGCAGCAGCGACGGGTCCAGCGTGAAGGTGCGCAGCCAGTCCTCGTCGGCACCGGCGCGGAACCTCGTGGCCAGGGTCTCGGCCGTGATCGCTCCGGAGGGCATGTTGTCGCGCAGCACCTCCACGCCGTTGAGGTAGACCACGGCGCCGTCGTCGGCAGCGAGGCGCAGCGTCAGCGACGACGGCCGCTCGGCGGCGGAGAACGTGGTCCGGTAGTACGAGGTCACCCGCGGCGCCTGGGCGGTCCCGCCGTTGATGGTCGTGGCCTCGTCGCCGTCGCCGAAGCCCAGCTGCGCGGCGCCCGACCGCCAGGAGCGGTCGGCGTAGTCGGCCGCGGTCCACGTCCCGGAGGGAGTCGTGCCTGCGTCGTCGTAGCGCCAGGTGGTGCCCGCGGCGAGGTACTCCGTCGCCGGGGACAGGTCCTGCGCGAAGAAGGCGAGGTAGCGGTGCACCTCTCCCGCCACCCGGGTGAAGTTGCCGGCGATCGCGACCCCGTGGTCGCCGACCGCGAGGGTGCGGACGCCCCACCGGCTGTTGATCTGGGGGGCGAAGTCCGGCTCGGGCGCCCCGTTGAGCGCGTCGACGGCCCGCACCCGGGCACCGGCGTCGTCCAGCGCTCCCTCGGCGAAGCCCATCCACAGGGAGCCCTCGTGGTACTTGACGGTGTGCACGTCGCCGACCACCTGGTGCCGGAAGAGCTGCTTGCCGCTGTCGGTCGACCAGGCCACGGCTGAGTTGTAGCTGCCGCCGATGCCGGCGTAGAGAACGCTTCCGTCGGGGCTCAGGTCCAGGGCGCGCACCGTGGCCTTCTCGGGCTTGGCGAAGACGAGCTTGTCCAGCTTGCCGCTGCCGCCGTTGATCACTGCCACCCGAGGCCGGGACGTCCCGCTGACCTTGCGGAAGTTGCCCGCGATGTAGAGGTCGCTGCCCTTCTTCGGGGCCACGATGGCGCGGACGTTGGTGTCCAGCACCGGGTCGAAGCCGCTCGCCACGGAACCGGAGGTGGCGTTCACCTTGACCAGGTAGGCGCCATTGCCCTTCTTCGACTTGGCGCCCTCCGTCGCTGTGAAGATGCCGCCGACGTAGAGATGACCGCCGCTGAGCTCCAGGGCGCGGACGGTGTTGTTCACCCCGACGTCGAACTTGGTGCTGACACTTCCGGTCGTCGCCGACAGCCGCGCGATGCGCTCGGTGCTCTCCCCGCCGATCCTGGTGAAGTCGCCACCGGCCCAGACCGAGTCGCCGTCGGTCTCCAGCGCCCACACGGTGCCGTTGGTGCCGGGGCTCCACGAGGTCGGTGTTCCCTTGCTGAGGGAGAAGGCGGCCAGCCCGTTGCGAGGCTTGCGGTCGCCGTCGCTGGAGAGGGCGTGGCTGAAGCGTCCACCGAGGTAGACGGTGTCGCCGATGACGACGGAGGAGTAGACGGGGCCGTCCACCATCCAGGTGGGCTCGGGCTGGGCGTCGACGTCGATGGCGGCCTGCGAAGGCGCGGTCCAGGACGTGGACAGGAGAGCGGCGGCTGCGGTGGCTGCGGAGGCGCGCGCGAGGGCGCTAATGCTGACGGGCATGGACACATCGTCGGTCGCCTCCCGGCGACGCGGAGGAGATCCGACGAGGCCCACACCATCGTGGTCGGAAATGGCCCGCTCGGGTGGTGTCCGGCAACGACTCGGACTACGTGACCGGTGCGTGGTCTAGACGAACCACCCCGGCGCAGCTGCTCGGAAGGCGTCGCGGTCGAGAGCGCCGACGCCGGCCGGCACGGTCGCGAGCACGGGCACGCCGGTCAACCGGGGCAGGTCGTCGGCGTTGCACTCCTCGGCGAGCCCGGGGTCGTGGGGCCACGACCCGATGACCAGGCCGGCCGGCTCCAGGCCCCCCTCTCGGAGCGCCCGGACCGTCAGCTCGGTCTGGTTGAGCGTGCCGAGACGGGGCGAGGTGACCACGACCACCTCGACCGGATGGGTCTGCGCCAGCTCGCCGGCCAGCGCGAGCAGCGTGCCGCCGTCCCCGTCGAGCCGGACCAGGATCCCGCCCGCGCCCTCGACGATGACCGTGTGGTGGAACTCCGCGAGCACCCGGATCCGGTCGGCGTACTCCGTGATGGGAGGAAGGGGCACGTCGCGCAGCAGGGCCGCCGTGTCCGGTGCCAGCGGGTCGAGCAGCGCCGTGAACTCCTGGGTGGCGCAGCCGGTGAGCCGGTGCACCTCGCCCGCGTCGCCCGGGTCGCCGGGCCCGACGCCGGTCTGCACCGGCTTGACCACCATCGTGCTGCCGGCGTCGCCGTGGCGCACGGCGAGGGCTGCGGTGACGATGGTCTTGCCGACGTCGGTGTCGGTGCCGGTGACCACGATGATCCGCCCGGTCACCGCGTGCCCTCCACCACATCGGCAACGATGCCGGCAGCACGCGTCCACTCCGGGTCGCTGAGCCCGGCCGACGCGGTGACGCGCAGCCGCGAGATGCCGTCGGGCGTCGAGGGTGGCCGGAAGCAGCCCACGCGGACCCCCGCGTCCATGGCCTCGGCCTGTGCCGCGAGCGCACGGCGGGGCGAGGACATCGGCACGGACAGGACGGCGCCACCGGGGGCGGGCACCCCCAGCGAGTCGGCCAGGTCGGCGATCCGGCGCTGCACGACCGCCGGCAGTCCCGGATGACTCCGGAGGTGCCGCAGCGCCGCGATCGCGGCGCCGGCGGCCGGCGGAGCCAGCCCGGTGTCGTAGATGAAGGGCCGGGCCCGGTTGATCAGCTGGTCGATGAGCTGCGGTGGGCCCAGCACAGCGCCCCCCTGGGCGCCCAGCGCCTTCGACAACGTCGCGGTCACGGCCACGTGCGGGAGCCCGGCCAGACCGAGCTCGGCCACCAGACCGCGTCCTCCGGCGCCCGCGACGCCGAGTCCGTGGGCCTCGTCGACGACCAGCAGCGCCTCGGCGCCGGCGCACAGGGACGCGAGCTCGGGGAGGGGTGCCGCGTCGCCCAGGACCGAGTAGACCGACTCGACGACGACCATCGCTCGGCGCCCGTCCGCGGCGGCGAGCGCACGGCGTACGCCATCGACGTCGAGGTGGTCGACCACCACCACCTCGGCGCGGGAGAGCCGGGCCGCGTCGATCAGCGAGGCATGGTTATGGGCGTCGGAGACAAGGAGCGTGTCGCGGTCGGCGAGCGCGGTGACGGCGGCGAGGTTGGCGTGGTAGCCGGTCGAGGTGACCAGGGCCGCCGGCTGCCCGAGGTGGGCGGCCAGCTCGGCCTCGAGGTCGGCGTGCACGCCGAGCGTGCCGGTGACCAGCCGCGAGGCCCCGGCCCCGGCGCCCCACTCCTTCGCCGCGGCCGACGCCGCCTCGGTGACCTCGGGGTGCCGGGCGAGCCCGAGGTAGTCGTTGCCGGCCAGGTCGAGGGTGTGGTCGTCAGGACGCCGAGGGTGCAGTGCCCGGACCAGGCCCGCCTCCCGGCGCTGCGCCGCCTGGGCGGCGAGCCAGCGCTCCCACGCGTGGTCGCTCATCCGGACTCCACGGCGGCACGGACGGCGGCGGTGATCGTGGCCAGGTCGTCGTCGTCACAGACGTAGGGCGGCATGGTGTAGACGAGGTCGCGGAACGGTCGCAGCCAGACGCCTCGGTCGAGGGCCGCCTCGGTGGCCGCCGCCACGTCGACCGGGTGGTCGAGCTGCACCACCCCGACCGCGCCGACGGTGCGCACGTCGGAGACCCCGGCGAGCTCGCGACAGGGGGCGAGTCCCTCGGAGAGCCGGGAGTTGATCCGGGACACCTGGCCCTTCCAGTCCTGGCTCTCCAGGAGGTCGAGGCTGGCCAGCGCGACGGCGCAGGCCAGCGGGTTGCCCATGTAGGTCGGTCCGTGCATCAGCACGCCGGACTCCGACGCCCCGATGCCCGCGGCCACCTCGGCGGTGCACAGGGCTGCGGCCAGGCTCAGGTAGCCCCCGGTCAGCGCCTTCCCCACGCAGAGGATGTCGGGCGTCACGCCGGCGGCCTGGCTGGCGAAGAGGGTCCCGGTGCGCCCGAAGCCGGTGGCGATCTCGTCGAGGACGAGGAGCAGGTCGTGCTCGTCGGCGATCTCGCGCAGCACCCGGACGCATGCGGCGGGGTAGGAGTGCATGCCGCCGGCCCCCTGCAGCAGCGGCTCCACGATGATCCCGGCCAGCTCGTGGGCGTGCGCCCGCGCCAGCCGGCGTACGTCGTCGGCCCACGCGGCCACGCCGTCCTCGTCGGCCGGGGGCCGCGGGGCGAACACCTGCGCGGGCAGCACGTCGGAGAACATGCTGTGCATGCCGCCGACCGGGTCGCACACGCTCATGCAGCCGAACGTGTCGCCGTGGTAGCCGCCCAGCACGGTGAGCATCCGGGTGCGCTCCGGCCGACCCCGGCCGCGCTGCCACTGCAGCGTCATCTTCAGCGCCACCTCGACGCTCACCGACCCGGAGTCCGCGAGGAACACGTGCCGCAGCCCGTCCGGAGCCAGCGCCACGAGACGCTCCGCCAGGCGGACGGCCGGCTCGTGGGTGAGTCCGCCGAACATCACGTGGGAGAAGCGGCCGGCCTGCTCGCGCAGGGCCGCGTCGAGCACGGGGTGGCGGTAGCCGTGGATCGCCGCCCACCACGACGACATCGCGTCGACCACCTCGCGGCCGTCGGCGAGCCGCAGCCGGGTGCCGTCCGCCCCGACCACGAGCCGCGCCGGCGTCGGGTGGGTCATCGAGGTGTAGGGGTGCCACAGGTGCTCGCGGTCGAGGGCGAGCAGCGCGGCCCCGTCGTGGGAGGGGGACATGACCGCAGCAGTCTAGGAGGCCGGGCCGGTCGCGCCGATCCCGCGCTCGCCCGCTGGTCCCGCGCGGGGCTAAGGCTGGGCGTAGGCGGTCTGGGCGGGCGCCCCGCAACTGGTGTTGCAGCCGGGGACCTCGGGTGCCATGACGCCCGTGAACAACAGGACCGCGGCCACGACGTTCACCACGCCGTAGACGCCGAAGGTGGTGAGCCCGACCCCCCAGGTGGTCTTCTCCCAGCCCTGGCGGTGGGCGTCGTTGGCGATCAGCGCCGGCAGCATCACCGTCATCACCGTGAGCCCGCGCGCCGGCTCCCAGAGCCCGTCGGTGAGATAGACCGCGGCCAGCTCGATGGTCCAGCCGATCAGGGCGCCGAAGAGCACCATCACCGAGAGCTTGCGGCGTCCGAAGAGCATCAGTCGCGGCATGATGATCCGCACCACGACCACCCAGGTCAGGACCGCCACCAGGGCGACGTACAGCACGTCCCACCAGCGCGGCAGCATGAACGCGACGTACGCCGCGGTGATGAAGCCCCCGGAGCGCAGCCCGATCTTGCTGAACGCGAGCATGCCGATCAGCACGCTCGCGGCGACCGCGACCAGGATCAGCCGGCGGTCGTAGCCCAGCACGGGGGCGAGCATCTGGGGCGGCGCGACCTCGGCGCCCGCCAGCGGCAGGATCATGACGTAGACGTAGAGGAAGGTGGCCAGGATCAGGGCCGTCGACGCGATCGCGAGCACGGTGCGGTCGGGGCCCTGGCGGGTCATGTCGTGCGCGATGATGCCCGGCACCAGGAAGCCGATGGTGCTGACCGTCAGGTCCCAGCCGGTCAGGTCGTCGACCAGCAGCCGCAGCAGCAGCACGCTGCCGACGAGGGCCAGCCCGACCAGCACCTCGATCTCGAACTTGCGACGACCGTAGAGGATCCGCTTCTTGGTGATCACCCGCTCGACGACGAGGTGCGTCGCGAAGCCCGCCAGCACCGTGCTCGCCACGGTGAGCGGCGCCTGCAGCCCCAGGGCGAGGTACGCCGGCACGATGGCGCCGCCGGTGGTGAGGTGCAGGCGCTCGTAGAACAGCATCGAGGTGATCACGCCCATCACCAGCGTGACCCGCACGACGTCGGGGGAGTAGAGGTACTCGTTCACCGAGCTGTCTCCACCTCGGCGCTCGCGTGCGCGGCCAGACCACGGGCCGCGGCCCATCGCAGCCGGCGTCGCGACTCGGGCTGTCGCTCGGGGTCGAGGGAGGCCTCGATCTCGTCGACGTGCTCCTCGCCGGCCTCGTGCTCGAAGTGCTCCATCAGCACCTCGGCCTGGTGGGTGTGGATGTTGACCATGCCGATCAGCACGCCACGCTCGCCGGGGATCAGCGAGGCGATCGTGTCGAGGATCTCGTCGAGGCTGGGGTCGACGGTGTCGCCCATCTTGTGCACCCGGTCGCGGGGGACGCCCCCGTCGAGCATCGTCTTCTCGACGGTGTCCTCGTAGGCGCCGAAGAGGAGGGTGTGGTCGAGGAAGGGGCGGAGCTCGTCGGTGGACATGGAGGCGAACAGCTCGGCGCGGCGGCCCCGGTCGCGGCGGTTGTTCAGGATGCCGATGACGGTGGCGTCGTCGGGCCACTGGGCCTGGAGGGTCTGCAGCGTCATCACGACGCTCTCCTGGTCGTTGGCCGCGAACATCGGCACCCAGACCACCTGCTTGCCGCGGATGTCATAGGTGCGCAGCCGGACCACGCCGACGTCGGGGACGCTCTTCCACATGCCGCGGATCGCGGCCTCCCGGCTCACCCCCAGGATGTCGGCCAGGGCCAGCCCGATCGCGACGTTCTCCTTGAACTGGAGGTAGTCGAAGCCCTTCATGTCCTCGTCGAGCACGGCGGCCGGGTCGGCGTAGACGAACTGCGACTCGCGGGCCGCCGCGTGCTCGGCGAGCCGGGCCCGCAGCTCGGGACGCTCCTCGGCGGTGATCAGGATCCCCTTGCGCGGCGTCGTCAGCGCGAGCGAGTCGGCGATCTCCTCCAGCGTCTCGCCCATCTCCTCCTGGTGGTCCAGACGGACGTTGGTGATGACGGTGATGTCGGAGCGGACGATGTACTCCTGGGAGTACTCCTGGTAGATCGGGCGCACGGCCATGCACTCGATCACCAGAGCCTCGACGCCGCTGGTGACGTGCTCCTTGACGATGTCGATCTGCTCGTTGATCGTCGCCGCTCCGTGCCGCACGATGCGCGACTCCTCCCCGAGCGGACCGATCACCCGGGCGGCGCTGCCGGTGGTCTTGGCCACGGTGACGAAGCCGCCCTCGCGCAGCACCGAGGAGACCAGGCGGGTCACCGTGCTCTTGCCGCGGATGCCGTTGACGTGGACGCGCACGTCGAGCTGCTCCAGGCGCTTCTGGTGCTGGCGCACCGAGGTGCCCCAGACCGCGATCAGCGCGAACGTGACGATCCAGAGCAGAGAGATGCTGACGAGGGCACCGGCCACCGAGCCCCTCCTCAGACCGCCTCGGCGCGCTCCGTCGGCGCCTCGCCGGAACGGCGTGGCTTGCGCGAGCGGGTGCGGCTGGTGCGCCGAGAGTGTGGGTCGCCGGAGCGCAGGGAGCTCAGCTCGGCGATCGGACCGGAGTAGGTGGAGGTGGAGGCGACGGGCTGCACGATGGCGGTCAGCTCGATCTCGAGCTCGGCCACCTCGGCGACGGGGGTACGCCGGCCCAGCTTGCGGTCGGCGAAGGTGGCGTTGCGGGCCACCATCAGGGCGCTCTCGACCACGTCGAGGGCGCCGGCAGCGGTGGTCTCCGGCAGGATCGCGCCGAATTGTCCCTCGGCGTCGACGTAGACCAGGTCCGTGACGCGGAGCTCGGTCTCCAGGCTGCGGGCGACGGCGCGGCGGGCGCGGCGTACCTCCTCGGCGCCGAGCGAGTCGTCGGTCATCCGCATCCGCACCGTGGCCGCGGTCAGCGGTCGCCGGTGGAGCTCGGCGCGGGCCCGCTCGTGGTCGAGGGCCGCCGCCGCGTCGGTGTTGGACAGCAGGCCGAGCGACCCCTCGACGGGGAGGATCGCGTGGTCGGCGGTGCGGGCGCTGATCCGGTGGGCGCGGCGCACCCGGTCGGCCACCAGCCCGGTGGACATGCCGACCAGGAACAGGAGCCCGATGATCGCGGCCTGGGTCGTGAAGCTGAGGGAACGCGCACCCGGGAGGTACTGGTGCAGGGCGGTCAGCGCGGCACCACCGAGCAGGCCGGTGAGCATGCCCCCGAACGTGTCGGTCAGTGAGGCCGCGGCGTAGGTGGCCAGCGCGACGACCACCGTCGCCAGCGCGACCTCGATGCCCTCGAAGGAGCCGGCGACCGACAGCGCGCCGAGCATGCTCAGCATCAGCCCGCTCGCCATGAGTGCGGCGTGCGCGTCAGTCCAGACCGAGGTCAGTCGACCCAACACCCTGCTCACCTCCCCGGAAACGGAGGTGAGCCAGCAGCAGGACACCGGCGAAGGCGGCAAGACTCAGCACACCGTGCGTCAGCGCGGCCGACATGGCGGTCCTCCTCGGGATACAAGTCCGACAACAAGAGCTGTCCCGAGATGGACGGTGGTCGTTGCGATGTCCCGAGAGAAGGGGCGGTAGGTCAGGGTTCCGTCCGGAAACGCAGCGGGCGGGGTGGCCTGTCTCTACTGTGAACGGACAGTAGTCGCAACTTCGGAGGATCGTGCGAAAACTCCCGATTTACCTCGCGCTGCTCGTCGCCCTCACAGTGGTGGTCGAGCTGCTCTGGCATGCCCCGCTGCAGGCGGGCGGGGAGGCGCCGCCGGTCACCACCTCGGTGACCGTCGTGGACGCGACGACCGGCGAGCGGGTGCCGGGGGGTGAGCTAGTCCGGTTGCTCGACGACGCGACCCCGCTGGGCAGCCCACTGCCCCTCGACGACGGCTCCCTGGAGGTGGACATCGGCTCGCCGCTGTTGGTCCGGGTCAGTGCTGACGGCTACCTCGACCGGCTGCTGGCCGTCGGCCCGGGCGATCCGGTCACCGTCCCGCTCGCGCCGGCGGCGGACGACGCCGTCACGGTGCGGCTGGCCGGCCAGGTGATGATGGGCCGGCGGTTCTTCCTCTCCCCGCCCGACGGGAGCGCCCCGCGGCTGGCCGGGCCGGAGGACGCCCTGGGTCACGACCGGGTGCTGGCCGCCGCTGCTCCAGTGCTGTCCGATGCCGACGTCACCGTCGCCGGTCTTGCCGCGCCGCTGGTCGCCGACCCCTACGTCACCGGAGAGCTGCCGGCGGGCTACCAGCAGGACAAGGGTCTGGTGCTGGCGCAGTCCACCGCGGTCGCCGGGGCGTTGGCCCGGGCGGGCGTCGACGTCGTGAGCCTGGCCGACGACCACGTGATGGACGCGCTGGACGACGGGCTGGCCTCGACCCTCGCTGCCCTCGACGAGGCCGGGATCGCGCACACCGGGGCCGGGGTCGACGTGGAGGCCGCCTGGGAGCCGGCGTACGTCGCCGCCCACGGTCAGACCGTCGCCGTGATCGGCTGCACGACGCTGGGCCAGCCCGGCCGGGTCGCCTCGCCTGCGGCGGGCCCCGACCGAGCCGGGGTGGCGAACTGCCACCCCCCGCGCCTGACCGACGAGGTCCGGGCGGCGGCCGCGCGGGCCGACGCCGTGGTGGTCGTGCTCGACGGCGCCGCGCGGGGCGGCGGCACGGAGCGCGACACCCGGCTCCGGGCCGGCGTCCGTCGGATGGCCGGGGTGGCCGCCGAGGCAGGCGCCTCGGTGGTCGTGGGCGGCTTCGCGCAGGGGCCGCAGGAGATCCTCGGCATCGACGGCGTCCCGTGGGTCCAGGGCGCCGGCGACCTCGTCACCGACCAGCAGCACTGGTCGGCGCTGCGATCGTCCGTCACCCGCGTGACGGTGCGCGACGGGCGAGCAGCGACGCTGACCGTCGACCCGATGGCGCTGGTCGCGGACCGGCCGGTGCCGGTGGCCGGCACGCTGGCCGCCTCGATCGCGCGCCAGATGCGCGGCACCGTGGCCGGCCTGACGACGCTGGGGGAGGGCACCGTCTTCTGGCCGGCTGTGGGAGAGGCCGTGGAGGACTCGCGGGCCGGAGCGCCGGGCGGTCTGGTGCAGGTCGGCAACGCCTGGACGCTGGAGTCGCTCACTCTCGACGCCCGAGCCGGGCGCGACCTGCTGTGGGGGACCGGCTCCTTCGAGGACCTCGAGACCGACGACGCGACCAGCGGATCGACGCTGTGGGCGCTCGGCAAGTACGTCACCACCTCGCTCGAGGCCGGGTGCCAGGGCGCCCAGGGGCTGCGCCTGCGGCGCGGACCGCTGAGCGCCAAGGACGTGGTGATCTCCCCGCAGTACCGCCAGCCGGTCACCCCCGGCACCCGGCTCAGCCTGACCGCGAACGTGCGGCTCGCCAGCGAGGGTGCGTCGCTGGAGGTGCGCTGGTATCGCTCCCTCGACCCCAGCCAGCGCTCCAGCGGCGCGGAGGCGGTGGCGATCGTGCCGCACCGGCTGTCTGGCCCCTGCTCGCCGGTCCGCCTGGACCTCACGGTCCCGGAGGGGATGGTGGCAGCCCAGCCCTACGTGCGCCTCTCGCCCCGCCACGACGTCAACCTGGCCGCGGAGCTGCGGGTCGACGACGTGGCTCTGGTCGCCTGGAACACGCCCGGCACTGTCGGCCGCCGGCTCGACACCGTGCAGCTCGACCCCACCGGGCAGCCGGCGGCCGTCTCCCGGACCGGGCCGTGATCTGGGAGCTGTCCCGCACGCGTTAGGTTGGGCGGCGTGATCGAGCCCGTGAGCCCTGCGCACACCGACGTCCTCGAGCGAGCCCGCGCGCAGGTGCTGGACGCCGGTGAGGGACTGGGGTACGACGACCTCGTCGCGGTGCTCGGCCTCCCCGACGAGCGGGTGCCGGAGCTGCTGGACCTCGCCCACCAGGTGCGGCTGCGGCACTGCGGCCCCGACGTCGAGGTCGAGGGGATCGTGTCCCTGAAGACCGGAGGCTGCCCGGAGGACTGCCACTTCTGCTCGCAGTCGGGCCAGTTCACCTCCCCCGTGCGGTCGGTGTGGCTCGACATCCCGCAGCTGGTGAAGGCCGCCGAGGAGACGGCGGCGACCGGGGCGACCGAGTTCTGCATCGTGGCCGCGGTCCGCGGCCCAGACGAGCGGCTGATGAGCCAGGTGCGCGACGGCGTCAGGGCTATCCACGGCGCGGTCGACATCAACGTCGCCGCGTCGCTGGGCATGCTCACCCAGGAGCAGGTCGACGACCTTCGCGAGATGGGCATCCACCGCTACAACCACAACCTCGAGGCGGCGCGCTCCTACTTCCCGCAGGTCGTGACCACGCACTCCTGGGAGGAGCGCTGGGACACCTGCGAGATGGTGCGCGAGTCGGGCATGGAGCTCTGCTGCGGTGGTCTCGTCGGCATGGGCGAGACGCTGGAGCAGCGCGCCGAGCTGGCGGCCCAGCTGGCCGAGCTGAGACCCCACGAGGTGCCGCTGAACTTCTTGAACCCGCGGCCGGGCACGCCGTTCGGCGAGCTGCCGGTGATGTCGTCCGCCGACGCGCTGCGGGCGATCGCGGCCTTCCGGCTGGCGATGCCGACGACCATCCTCCGCTACGCCGGCGGGCGCGAGCTCACCCTGGGCGACCTCGGCACCCGTGACGGTCTGCTCGGCGGGATCAACGCCGTCATCGTCGGCAACTATCTGACGACGCTGGGTCGCGACGCCGACGAGGACCTCGCGCTGCTCACGGAGCTGAAGATGCCGATCAAGGAGCTGTCGAAGACGCTGTGAGCGAGTCGCGGCTGAGTGACCAGGGGGCCTACTGCGGGCACTGCGGCGAGCCGGTCGTCTCCGGCGATCACGCCGGCTGCGCGCAGCGGATCGCGCTGGAGCCGCCACGGTTCTGCGCCCACTGCCGGCGGCGGATGAAGGTCCAGGTCACGCCGCGAGGCTGGTCGGCCGACTGCGTGGAGCACGGTCCGCTCCACGGCTGAGGTCAGGCGGCGAGCGCCGCCTCGATGTCGTCGGCCAGCGTGGCGGGCTCGGTCGTGGGCGCGTAGCGCTTGATCACCCGCCCGTCGCGGCCGACCAGGAACTTGGTGAAGTTCCACTTGATCCTGTCGCCGAGCAGGCCGCCCTTCTCCGAGCGGAGCCACTGCCAGAGCGGGTGGGCGTCGTCGCCGTTGACCTCGACCTTGCCGAACATGGGGAAGGTCACGCCGTAGTTCTTCTGGCAGAACGCGCCGATCTCCTCCTCCGAGCCGGGCTCCTGGCCGCCGAACTGGTCGCACGGGAAGCCCAGCACGACCATGCCCTGGTCGCGGTAGGTCTGCGACAGCTCCTCGAGGCCGGCGAACTGGGGCGTGAAGCCGCACTGACTGGCGGTGTTGACGACCAGCACCACCTGGCCGGCGTACGCCGACAGGTCCTGCGGCGCGCCCTCGAGGGTGGTCGCGGAGAAGTCGGTCAGGGTGTTCACGGAAGGCTCCATCTGCTCGGGGGCTGCTGCCGGGGGGCGACGGTCGTCGGGGTTGACCGCCTAGCCGGTGAACCGTGGGACGGCTTCGGTCATTCCGTGAGGTCGACCACAGCCCCGGTCTGCTCGGCGATCGCCACGGCGCCGGCGATGTCGACGCGGGCGCCGTCCAGCCGGGCACCCGAGAGGTCGGTGCCGGCCAGCGAGGCCCCGCGGAGGTCGACCCCGGACAGGTCGGCCTCGTGGAACGACGCCCCGTCGAGCCGGGCGCCGCGCAGGGACGACCCCGACAGGTCGCTCATCGCCAGGTCGGCGTCACGCAGGTCGAGCCCGTCGAGCCGCGACTTGGTCAGGGTCGCGGCGCGGATCGTCGCGCCTTGCCACGAGCCACCGACCAGGGTGATCGGCCGCAGGGTGCACTCGGTGAGCACCGAGCCCAGGAACCGGCAGCCGTCGAGCTCCGCGCCGAAGAAGCTGGTGTGGGCGAGGTCGCAGGCGACGAACGAGGTCGCGGCGTGCCGGGTCGCGTTGAAGCGGCAGCGCTCGAAGCGGCAGCGCTCGAAGGTGACCCCTGCGAACGTCGCCTCGGTCAGGTCGACGTCGACGAGCGTGCAGTCGCGCAACACGAGGTCGACCAGCTCCTCGGCGTACCAGTCGTCGCCGGTGAACCGACGGCCCTCCACCTCGCCCTCGGGGACCTCAGCCATCGAAGGTGCCGCCGGTTCGCCAGTAGACCCCGTCGTTGCGGCCCAGGAAGCCCTCGTCGACGAGGTAGCGGCGGAGCGCGGCGTGGTCGGGGTGGAAGCGGGTGAGCACCTCGTCGACCTCGCGCTCCGGATACCGACGCCCGGGCTCGAACCGCTGGGCGATCCGGTCGAGCACGACGAGCCGCTTGGCGTGCCGGGTGGGGATGGTGTGCAAGCTTGCGTTGGCCCTGGTGAAGGCGGCGATGATCCGGGCCGCGTCCTCGGGGTTCGGGAACGGCAGCGACTCGGGCGGGGAAGCCGAGCGCGACGAACGCTCGCTGGGCCTCATCGCCGGGCGGTTGGTCGGGGATCGCTCATCGCGGCCACGGTAGCCCAGGCGACCGGCCGTGAACCGTCTCGCGGAGACTCCTCCACGCCACCCCGCCACCCCGCCACCCCGCCGCCCCGGAGGACGGCGGGGCAGCGTCCACCGGGGAATTGACAACGGGGGGGTTCAACCCGGCGGCGATGTGGGGATTGTCTGTCACGACAATCGGATATGCGAAGAATATGCACAAGATCGAAGGTTCTTCAAATCGCGGGCCTTTCACTTCGCTGAGCCGTAGGGTCTCGTGTCGTGGCGAGCGGCTTCACAGGCGAGGTGGCCAGCGTGGTCCGTGGGTTGTTGGCCGAGCACCAGATCTCCGGCGCTCGGCTGGCGGAGGCCCTCGACCGCGCTCCCAGCTATGTCTCGGAGCGGCAGACCGGGCATCGCGCCTGGACCGTCGCCGACCTCGAGGTGATCGCAGGCCTTCTCGACGTCGACCCGATGCTGTTCCTCGCCGAGGTCAGCCGCCGCTCGCGACTCTCGCGCGACGCCCGGGACGCCTCGCTGCTGTCGAGTCCCGGGGGCAGTCCGGCCGCGCCCGGTCGTCGTGCCTCGTCCACCCCGCGTCGCAAGCGCCGTTCTGCCTAGGAGACCCGCATGTCCCTCGTGGCCGAGATCGTGTTGACCACTGTGCTGGGCTGCCTGGCCGTGATCCTGCTGCTGGTGGCCGTCGTCGGTGACCACACGCGCACGGTGTGGGTGGCCTTTGGGCTCGGCATCGTCGCGCACGCGCTCTTCCTGGACAGCCGGATGCGCTGGCGCGAGGCCCAGCGCTACAACGGCGAGCTGCGGTCGATCAACTGACGGCTGCGCGGCGCCGGGAGGCGTCCGGGTCGGCGAGCAGGCGTTCGCACCGCTGGAGCAGGCGGCGCCGGATCGGCGCAGCCCGGTCGGCGAACCTGCGCTGCGCGTCGGCGTACTCCTGCTTTCCTTCCGGAGTCTCGATCCGGACCGGTTCGAGACCGAGGTCACTCAGGTCGTAGGGCGCCGCGCGCATGTCCAGCACCCGCACGTCCCAGGCGAGCTCGAAGGCCTCGGCGACGAGGTCGGAGTCGACGAGCGGGGTGAGCCGGAAGGCGTGCTTGTAGAGGTCCATCGTGGCGTGCAGGCAGCCCGGCTGCTCGTACGCCGGCCGGTCGTCGCGGCCCGGCCGGAGCGTGTTGAGCGGCCGCGCCGGAGGGGTGAAGAAGCGGAAGGCGTCGAAGTGGGAGCAGGCTATCCGGTGCGACTCGACGACAGCGTCGGTGCCGTCGGGGCCCAGGCGCAGTGGCCAGGCGGCGTGGCGGGTCTGGCCCTCGCCGAGACGGTAGACCATCGCCCACTCGTGCAGCCCGAAGCAGCCGAAGGAAGGGGCGCGGGCGGCCGTCGAGGCGAGCAGGGTGCGGGTCCGCTCGACCAGCGGCCGCTGGGTGACGGCGTGGTCGGCGGTGACGGCGACGGTCCCGTCGTCGCGCACGGCGTAGCCCGGGAGGTCGGCGTACTCCCCGCTCGCCGCGGGGCCGGTCAGCGCCGTGCCGAGGCCGGGGTGCCAGCGGCGAAGCTGGGCAGGGCGCTGGGAGTAGTAGGTGAAGAGGAAGTCGAAGACGGGATGCGTGACCCGTGCGGCCCGGCGGGCGAGGTGTGGTGCGACGTAGGCGTCGACCCGAGCGGCGTGCGCGGCCGCTCGTGCCCGCCACTCCGGCTCCGTGAGCAGTCTCGTCTCCACGGAAGACAGGGTAGGTGGGTCGCCCGGAGGAGCGTCTATTGGTCACGAACGACAGGCACTCCGTCCGGATCCTCGACGTTGTGGGCCAAACGTCGTCCCCTGGGGCGGCTCGATAGGCTCCCCCCGTGCGCATCGCGAGGTTCACCACGGGCGAGGACCCGCAGTTCGGCATCATCACCGGAGACATCGACGACCTCGGCCAGCCGGCCGACGAGTCGGTCGTGACCGTGCTCCGGGGCGACCCGCTCTACACCGGCATCGAGCCCACCGACCAGCAGCTGCGGCTCGCCGACGTGCGGCTGCTGGCGCCCGGTCATCCCGCGCAGCAAGGTGGTCGCGATCGGGAAGAACTACGCCGCCCACGCCGCCGAGATGGGCGGCGAGCTGCCGGCCGAGCCGCTGATGTTCCTCAAGCCCAACACCAGCGTCGTCGGGCCCGGGCGACGCGATCTTCTACCCCCGGCAGACCCAGGAGCTCCACTACGAGGGCGAGCTCGCCGTCGTGATCGGCCGGATCTGCCGCGACGTCCCGGCCGAGAAGGCGACCGACGTGATCCTCGGCTACACGATCGCCAACGACGTCACCGCCCGCGACCTGCAGCGCAGTGACGGACAGTGGAGCCGCGCCAAGGGCTTCGACTCGTTCTGCCCGCTCGGGCCGTGGATCGAGACCGACCTCGACCCGCACGACTTCGCGGAGGGTCGGTCCGTGCAGACCCACCTCAACGGCGACCTCGTCCAGGACGGCACGACCAGCGGACCTGGTCTTCGACATCCCCACCCTGGTCGCCCACATCTCCGGCGCCATGACGCTGCTGCCCGGAGACGTCATCCTGACCGGCACCCCCGAGGGAGTCGGGCCGATGCAGGTCGGCGACGAGGTGGAGGTGTCGATCGCGGGTCTCGGCACGCTCACCAATAGGGTCGTGGCCCGTGACTGACACCCTCGACGCGCCGGCGACCGGCTCCGACATCCGCGTTCGCTTCTGCCCGAGCCCCACCGGCTCGCCGCACGTCGGCCTGGCCCGCACCGCGCTGTTCAACTGCGCGTTCGCGCGGCACCACGGCGGCACCTTCGTCTTCCGGATCGAGGACACCGACGCCGCTCGCGACTCCGAGGAGTCGCTGCAGACCGTGCTCGACCGTGATGCGCTGGTGCGGCTTCGACTGGGACGAGGGCGTCGAGAAGGGCGGGCCGCACGGCCCCTACCGCCAGAGCGAGCGGCGCGAGATCTACGACGACGTGCTGGCGCGGCTGCGCGCGACGGCGTACGTCTACGACTGCTTCTGCACGAACGAGGAGGTCGACGCCCGCCGCAGGGCGAGCGGCTCCAAGCTGCAGGGGTACGACGGCTTCTGCCGCACGCTGAGCGACGAGCAGCGCGCCGCCTTCGAGGCGGACGGGCGGGCGCCGATCCTGCGCTTCCGGATGCCCGACGGCGAGATCACCTGCGACCGACCTCGTGCGCGGCGAGATCAGCTTCCGGACCGAGAACGTCCCCGACTTCGCGCTCTGCCGCGCGGGCGGCGACCCGCTCTACACCCTGGTCAACCCCGTCGACGACGCGCTGATGGAGATCACCCACGTGCTGCGTGGCGAGGACCTGCTGTCGTCGACGCCGCGCCAGCTGGCGCTCTACGAAGCCCTGAAGGAGATCGGCGTCGCCCGGCGCTCGCCGGCGTTCGGCCACCTGCCCTACGTCATGGGCCAGGGCAACAAGAAGCTCTCCAAGCGCGATCCCGAGGCCAGCTTCCTGGGTTACATCGACGGCGGCTTCACCCCCGAAGGGCTGCTCAACTACCTCGCCCTGCTCGGCTGGGCGATCGCGCCCGACAACGACGTGTTCACCATGGAGGAGATGTACGCCGCCTTCGACATCGACGACGTCAACCCCAACCCCGCGAGGTTCGACCTCAAGAAGGCCGAGGCGATCAACGCCGCGCACATGCGGCTGATCCCGCTTCCCGACATGACCGAGCGGGTGGTCCCGTTCCTCGAGCGCGACGGTGTGGTGTCGACGTCGATCACGGCATCGGAGCGCGAGGTGCTCGAGGCCGCGATGCCGCTGGTCCACGAGCGCATCAACAAGCTCACCGAGGCCGGGCCGATGCTGGGCTTCCTGTTCGCCGACGAGCAGTCCTTCACGCGCGAGGAGCCGCTCGACGAAGCCGGTCGCGAGGTCGTCCGGGCCGCCCACGACGCGCTCGCCGGGTTGTCGGCCTGGACCACCGCCGCGATCGACGAGGCGCTGCGTGAGGCCCTGATCGAGGGCCACGGGCTCAAGCCACGGCTGGCGTTCGGGCCGGTGCGGGTGGCCGTCACGGGCCGCAAGGTGTCGCCGCCGCTGTTCGAGTCGCTGGAGCTGCTCGGACGCGAGCGGTCGCTGGGCCGGCTCGCCGAGGCCGGGGAGGACTGAGCGGCGATGAGCGACTGGGTGCCGCCCTCGGGCGGGCGACCGGAGCCGGGCCCTGACGGGTCAGGCCCTGAGGGGTCGGGCCGCGAGGGGTCGGGCCTCGAGGACCCGAGGCCGGAGGAGAGCGGCCAGACGAAGCCGCGGGCTCCCCGACCCGATCCCGGGCCGCCCCCCGGCCCGCCGGCCTACGGCGCCCCGGTGCCGCTGCCCCCGCCTCCCGGCTACCCCGCGGCTGCACCGCCGACGTATCCGCCCCAGGCCCCTCCACCTTCCACCTACCCACCGGTCGCGCCGCCGCCGTACCCCGCGCCGTACGGCACCGGCTACCAGCCGGCCTACGGCCCGCCGCCGCCGTACGCCGCCCCGGCGCCGGCGCACGACCCTGCCGCCGAGCCCCTGGAGTTCCACCAGGCGCTGCTCGGCGGGCGCCGCGGCTGGTGGTGGTCGCTGATCGGGCTGCCGGCCCTGGTGATCGCGTTCCTGGTGGCGCAGGTGGCGATCATGCTGCCGTTCGTCGCGGTGGCCGTGGCCCGCGGCGAGGACCCGGCGACGGCCGTCCAGGCGCTCGCGGACTTCTCGAACCCGACGGCCAGCTCGATGGCCTTCCTGCTGCTCAACCTGGCGGTGCTGATCCCGCTCGTGTGGCTGGTGATGCGGGTCGTCCACGACCTCAAGCCGGGCTGGTCGACCTCGGTGCGGCCGCGGATGCGGTGGGGCTACTTCGGCGCCTGCACCGGGGCGGCGTTCCTGGCACTGCTGGCCAGCATCGCCGTCTCGCTGCTGCTCCAGGGCACCCAGGACACCGTGGGCTCCGACACGGTGGTCGAGTTCGACTCGAAGACCCGCGACCTGGCGCTGGTGCTGCTGCTGTTCACACCGCTGCAGGCGGCGGGGGAGGAGTACGGCTTCCGCGGCTACCTCACCCAGGCGTTCGGCTCGATGTTCGCCGGGCGCGGGCTCTGGGTGAGCCGCGGCGTCGCCGTGCTCGCGCCGGCGCTGCTGTTCGCCGCCGCCCACGGCGCCCAGAGCCTCCCGGTGTTCTTCGACCGCTTCGCGTTCGGCGTGGTCGCCGGTGTCCTCGTCATCGCCACCGGCGGGCTCGAGGCGGGCATCGCCATGCACGTGCTCAACAACTACCTCGCGTTCGGCGTCGCGCTCGCGACCGGCACCCTCGCGAACTCGCTGCAGCCCTCGGGCGGCAGTTGGTGGCAGGTGCCGGTGACGCTCACGCAGTCACTGGTCTACCTCGGCCTGGCGTGGTGGCTGGCCCGGCGGATGGGCCTGGCGACCCGCACCGACCCGACCGTTTTGGCCGCCTCTCGCGGGCTTGTGTATCGTGACTCCTCGGTCCCGAGCGCTGCTTCGCAGCGCTGACGGGCGAGGCTGAAAGCCCAGTGGGATATGGTGTAATTGGCAGCACGACTGGTTCTGGTCCAGTTAGTCTAGGTTCGAGTCCTAGTATCCCAGCCAGAGATCCCGGAGGCCCTCGGGCCGACGGGATTTTGTGTGGGACTCCCGGTTTCGTTAGAGTTCCGCAGGTTGCCGCACAGCAGTGCGAGCAGCAGGCCCCCGTTGTGTAGTGGCCTAGCACGCCGCCCTCTCAAGGCGGTAGCGCCGGTTCGAATCCGGTCGGGGGTACGCATCCGAAAAGCGGTCCTGACCAGCGGAAACGCTGGGATGGGCCGCTTCTCCATTTCCGCCGAAATCGGGCTCGGGCAACACTGGGGCAACACGGGGCAACAGCTCTCGGCGCCGCCGTGCGGCCTCGCGCGCTCGATCCATGGCGTCCCCGACCTCGTCCAGGCGGTCCTCGAACAGGTGCCCGTAGGTGTCCAAGGTCATGGTGGCCGAGGCGTGTCCGAGCATTTGCTGGACGACCTTCACATCGGCGCCGCTGGCGATCGCGAGGCTCGCTGCCGTGTGCCGGAGCTGGTGTGGATACAGGTCGGGGACCCCGATGGCGCGGGCGGCGGCGCTGAACGCCGTACGGAACGTGCTGACTCGCAGCGGCTGGCCGTTGCGGATGCCGGCGAAGACAAGATCGTCGGGCCTCCTACCGGCGACGTGGGCGGCCAGCTCGGCCGCCAGGAAGCGCGGGATCGGCACCTCCCTTCGTTGATGGGTCTTGGGAGTGCCCCACACGAGTCCCTGGCCCTGCACCGGGGTCACGGACTCGGCGATGACCGCTCGGTTGCGCCGAAGGTCGAGCCGCCCGACCCGGAGCGCTGCCATCTCCCCGAAGCGAACGCCGGTGTAGGCCAGGAACAGCACGACGAGCCGGTAGGTCTCGTTCGCGCGGGTGTCCAGGCTGCTGAACTTGCTCGCCGCGGAGGGGTAGCCGGTCGCTGAGGCCAGGTCCTCGACCTGGTCGTGCGTGAGGTAGCGGTGCTCGTGCCTGACCGTGCGGGGCAGGTTCACCCCGACGGCGACGTTGCGGACCAGTCGACCGTCCTTGACCGCCAGGTCGAGGACCAGGCTGAGCACCCGGTGGATCTTGCGGACGGTGGCGGGGGAGTGGCGACCCGCCAGGTCGCTGACCCAGGCCTGGACGTCGCTGTGGGAGACGTTGGCGAGCTTGACCCGGTCCCACTTCGGCCGGATGTGCTTGCTCAGGATCCCGGCGTACCGGGAGCGCGTGGTCGGCTTGAGATGTGCTTGACCGTCGAGCCACCGCTGCGCCCACTCGCCGACGGTGACCTTCGCCAGCGCCGGGTCCACGTAGCTTCCGACGACCTTGGCGCTCTCGACGCCGGCGAGGAAGCGTTCGGCGTCTACCTTCCGGCGGAAGGTCTTGTTGCGTTGCGCGCCGGCCGGTGTGCGGTAGTGCGCCCGCCAGGTGGTCTGCCCATCGCGGTGGCGCTTCTCGATGCTGGCCATGTCTCATCCTGCCTCTCGGGTCGACGGGCTGTCGCCGGTTACCGGGGTCCCTGTTGACGGTTGGTCTGTTCGGTGAGCCAGAGGATGAGGTCGGTGCGCCAGTAGCGGACGTGGCGGCCGAGGCGGAAGCTGTGGGGTCCGTCGCCGGTGTGGCGCCAGTAGCGCAGGGTGGCGACGGGGAGGCGCAGGAGTTGGGCGGCCTCGGTGATGGTGAACATCTCGTCGTGTTCGTGGCTGTCGTGCTGGTGGCCGTGGGTGGGTGTGGTGGTCATGGTGACTTCTCCTGTTCGTCGTGTCGGTTGGTGCTGGTACTTCAAACGCGGAAGTGGTGGCGAGTGGACACCGTTGGCTTCCCAGTGTCGGGATGGAAGGCACCAATTTCCGCCCGTCCTGGGCTGCGCCCGTCCCGGAGGGGCGGGGGACGGGCGATGGGACGGGCGCGGGTGTTTGTGCAGGTCAGCGCCATGTGGGGGGGCGCCCGTCCGAAAGTCGAGAACTTCTCGAATGGTGAGACGTCGTGGATCTCCGTGTGCCCCGGTGGTGAGAAGCGGGGCACCAGAATTCGCCGGCAGGCGGACGTCGTAGGGGGACGGGCACGCCGGTAATCAGAAGCCGATGCCTGGACCCGTCGGGTTGGGGCGGGACGGCTCCAGTGGCTCGGTGTGCCGTCTCTCGAACGCGTGTCGGTTTTCGGCCCGGCGCTGCTGTTGTGCTCGCTGGGGCGCGCCGGTCTGGCGGACTCTGGCGGGTCCGTTGGGTCCGTACCTGTCGAGGGCGTCGATGGCCTGGAGGCGGGCGTGGGCGACGCCGAGGTCGGCCCGGTCGCGGCCGAGCGCTTGCTCCCAGATCGCGCGAGCCTGTTCTGGGGTGTCGGCGACCAGATGGGCGATGTTGTCGTGCCGGCCGCGGGTCATGCCGACGTACGCCGACGCGGCCGAGGTGGTCTCGCCGGCGACGAGGTGTGCCTCGGTCTTGGTGTCGCCTTGGGCGCCGTAGACGGTGGTGGCGTAGGCCAGTTCGACCGACCCGTGGGCGTACCAGGTCGGGATCTCGCGGGTCCGGCCGCGGTGGTTGCGCAGCGTCACGGTCTGCGTCGTTGAGGTGGGTGATGGTCCAGGTCTGCCGGTTGGCGACTCCGAGGCGCCAGTCGTTGCGGCGGGTGGCCACCCGATCCCCGAGGCCGAGCCGTTCACCGGACTCGTTCACCACGACCTGTCGGTTGTCGACGAACCCCTCAGCGACGAGGCGGTCGCGGATCGCGCCGTTGAGGGCGGCGACCTGGTCGCGGCTGTCGGCCATCAGCGCTCGGCTGGTGTGGCCGGCGAGGATCGCCTCGTGACGCCTCGTGGGCGAGTGTGTGGATGCGCTCGGGTTCGCTGGCGTGCAGCCGGATCTGTCCGCGGCGCCACAGGGCGTCGAACACGGTCTCGCCGGTGTCTTCGACGGGCTGGCCGCGGCGCATCGCCAGGCTGATCTCGGCGTAGGCGGGGTCGGCGAATCGATGTACCACCTCTAGCGACACCGTCGCCTCGGGGCCGGCATGTTGGTCAGCGAGGTCGAGCACGCCACCGCGACCGACCGCGGGGAGCTGGTGGCGGTCACCCATGAACGCCACCCGGGCTCCGGCTTCGTGGACGATCTCCAGAAGGGCTCGGGCGGTGTCCTGGTCGAGCATCCCGGCCTCGTCGACCACGAGGAGGTCACCTGCGCCGATCCTCGCCCGCGGGTCGAGCGGCTCGGCACGGGTGCGGGTCCAGCGGCCGTCGTCGTCCCACCGCCACCCCCACTGATGGACCAGCCAGGCGGCCGAGAATGCCGCGTGCGTCGATCTGCCCGGCCGCGACCTCGGCCGCCTTCAGGGTCGGCGTGACCACCAGCATTCGATGCCCGACGCCGCTGGAGCATGTCCGTCGTTGTCGCGAGCGTGGTGGTCTTCCCCGCGCCGGCGGCGCCCTCGACCACGAGAAGGTGCCTCGCCCCCGCCAGCGCGGCGACCGCCGCTCGCTGCGCCGGGTCGAGGCTGATGGCGGTACGCGCGTCGAGCTGGGCGTCGCGGCCACCGGCGTAGGCCAGGAGGCCGAGGAGCCGAGTGATCCGGTCCTCGACCGCGATCACCTGCGGCGAGGTCAAGGCTCTGACGTGCTGCGGAACGTCCGTCGCGGTCCAGCAGCAGCGGTGTGCACGCGGCGACGGCGCGGGCGGTCAGGTCCTCGGCGAGCTCGATCCTGACCGCCGCGTTCGGCGACGAGGCCGGTCTCGGCGATCCACCGCTCGACCTGACCACGGATGTCGGCGGCGTTCCATGCCGACCGCTTCGACGCCGAGCCGGAGCAGCACCACCTCGGCCGCGCTCGTCACGATCCAGTGCACCGGGCTGGGGCGAGGTGAAGGTGGCGGGACCGGCCGGGTCGTCGTAGCCCAGGGTGCGGAGCTCGTCGTTCCACGCCGCGACCATCGCGGCACCGTCGGTCGGGACCACCTTGTCCGGACGGGCCTGCGCCCACGCCCGCCGGTCCCACGACTGCCGCAGGCGCGGACCCGGCTCCTCGCCCGGGTGGGCGGCTCGCCACTCGGCCTCGAAGCGTTCGATGTTGCGGCTGATCTGCGCTGCCCGGGCACTGAACCGCGCCGCGATACGGCGCCAGCTCGACCAGCTCTCCCGAGACCGGGTCGAGCGTCAGACCGTGGGTCGCCAGCGCGTGCCGGAAGCGCGGGATCGGTGGCGACCGCGGCGTGGCCGATCCCGTTGATCGCCTCCAGGTAGTCCCGCGCCCCGACCGAGTGCAGGCCCTCGCCACTGCCCGGCGGCGAAGACCCGGGCGTTGAGCTGCAGGTGCAGGTGTCGATGCGGGTCACCGGCACGCGAGGTGTAGTGCCGGATCACCGCCGCCTCGACCTGCTCGACCGGGACCTGCACCTGCCGGCCCCGCGGACCCACCCGTGTGGTCGCGTGCTCGGCGACCCAGCCGATGATCTGCCCGGCCGCCCGGTCCTGCGCGGCATCCAACGCAGCCGAGACCTCGGGATACAACGCGGCAGCCAGCGACCACGTCTTCGGCCCGTTCACCGTCACCTCGACGAACCGCAACGCGTTCGCGTCATCCCGGAGCCGACCCTTGGCCGCGCCCGTCGTCGACGTCGTACCCGGCCACCCACCGTTCGTAGGTCTGGCCGTCGAGCTCGCCGACCGTGACTCAGGCTCACCGAGTCGCTCACATCGGCCACGAACCGGGTCGCGACACCCGAACCCTCAGCGAGGTAGTAGTCATCGGCGCGGGAGTGGTCGGCCTCGACATAGGCACGTGCCGCAGCAGCCGAGCCGCGGTAGAACTTCATCCCACCGTGCATGCCACCCACCTCGATCCCAGCGCCGGACGCGGCCGTCAACAACTGCGAGCAACGTCCAACAACTACCCTGGAAATGCCGCTCGGCCCGCCCCACTGGGGCGGACCGATCTACGTCCTTCGTAGCATGCGTGCCGCTTTGAAGGAAGGGTTTGGAGAGCCGGCGAGGGAGCAATTCGGAGAGAATTCTTGGTGCCGGCAATAGCCAATGAGAATCAATGATCAAGGGGTCAGGATCAAGTCTGCGGAAGGGGACTGCAACTGGTCGATGATCATCGGCTTACCCTTGTGGCCGCACCAGGCCCCCTCCCCGGAGACGGCAGCCGGACGGGGCATGCGGGACGGGCGGCCACAGCCGGTCGGCGAAGCCGACGGCGTGTCCCGCAGGGGGTTCCTTGGGCGGGACGGCGCCTGCTCTCTCTGAATCTGGCCGCGCGGAGTGCCGGCCTAGGAGTCGGCTCGTTGTCGGTCGGTTGAGGCCGGCCGGTGCAGTTGATCGAGCTGGCACCGAGGCATCGCTGGAGTGTGGTCGGGGGTAGCCAGGGTCACCCTTTCGGGTTAGGTTCCCGTGTCATGTTTGCGTCTCGGGTTTCGCGGACCGTGGTCGGCCGCTCGATTCTGGTCGGGCTTGTTTCGTTGGCGGTGGCGGTCACTGGGTGGGTTTCGCCATCGCAGCTTGGTGCTCCGCTGGGCGCCGTGACGCCGGCTGAGGCGGCGGCTCCTGATGACGATGTGGTGGAGTCGAATCCGATTCCCGCAGCAGTCGTCGGCGACGACCCCGCCGACGCGGTCGACCTGTTGCCGGGGATCTTCGGGATCTTCCCGCGGCCGCGACCACGGTGGTCGACCCAGGTTCTGACTGGGCCCGGGTACCGGAACTGCCGGTCGAGGTGCGGGACGTCCCGGAGGTGGTGGAGCCGCCGGTGCCCGACGAGTCGGTGACACCGCCTGCATCGGTGGACCCGGGAGGTCTGGTTGTGGTGCCGGCGTCCGGGCCGGCGGCCGTTTCGGCGCCGGACCCGGTCGGTTCCAAGCCGGTCCAGCTGCGCCTGCGCAAGGCTCCGGATCCAGCCGACGCCGGTTTGTTGATCGAGTTGTCCCGGATCCCGGATGTCGGCACCGACACAGGCCCGTCTGACTCACCGTCGCCGTCGCCCACATCACCGTCGGAGCCGTTGCCGCCGTCGGCGGACCCGTCGCCAGGCGCCGGAGCCTGTGGACCCGTCGGCCTCGGCGACGCCTGGGGCGACGGAGGCGCCGTCATCGGCGCCGAGCGACCCTTCACCGCCGGCCACTGACCCGACCGACTCAGCTGACCCGGGGGCTCCGGCCGAGCAGCCCGGGCCCGGGGAGCGGGGTCCGGAGGTGCCGGTGGAGGTGAAGGTCTCCTATGCGGGTTTCGCGAAGATGTTCGGTGGTGCGTGGGGGGAGCGGTTGACGGTGACCGCGTATCCGGCTTGTTATGCGGAGACCCCGGAGCTGGAGGAGTGCTCGGCCGGGGTGGCGGTGGAGACGGTGAACAACCCGGCGGCGCAGACGTTGAGGTTCACCACGGTCGACCCGGTGGCCGACCGAGTGGTGGTCCGCTGGATCCGGTGCCGGGTGTCCCGCCGGGCGTCAAGGGTGCCTCGTACCCGACCGCCCGCCCCCGGCGTGGTCGGCTGCGCCCGGCGCTGGAGGCAGCGCAGGTGCAGCCGGTGGCGTTGCCGTTGTCGGGGACGGGGAACAACGTGTACGCGGTCTCGGGTGGGGCTGGGAACTATGGGGTGTCGGGGATCAACCCGTCGGCGGCGTGGCAGGTGGCGCCGGGGTCGGGTGCGTTCACCTACTCCTACCCGTTCCAGCTGCCTGCCGCGTTGGGTGGGTCGGCACCGGGGTTGGGGTTGTCGTACTCGTCGGGGTCGGTGGACGGGATGAGCCTGTCGGAGAACGGGCAGGCCTCGATGGCCGGTCTTGGGCTGGGACATGTCGCCGGGGTTCATCTCGCGGAGCTATGCGGCGTGTGATGACGACGGGCAGTCCGGCAAGGGCGACCTGTGCTGGAAGACCGACGGTGTCGGGCAAGGTCGAGGACATGTCGATCATGCTGAACGGGAAGTCGGACCGGCTGATCAACATCGACGGGGCCCAGCACTCGTTCCGGTTGCAGAACGACCCGAACTGGAAGGTGACCCGGGTGATCGGGTCCAACACCGACCCGGGGGTGCCGGACAACGACGACAACAACAACGAGGCGTTCAAGGTCGAGACCCCCGACGGGACGACCTACTGGTTTGGGTGGGGTCGGGCGACGGACTCGGTGTGGACGGTCCCGGTGTACGGCAACGACACCGGCGAGCAGTGCCACGACACGACCACGGCGTCGTCGTGGTGTCAGCAGGGGTGGCGGTGGAACCTGGACCTGGTCGAAGACGCCCTGGGCAACAAGGTCAAGTACGAGTACGCGACCGAGACCAACTACTACTCGCGGTGGGCGGTGTCGAACACCGCGAACCGCACCCAGTACGACCGGGGCGGCTACCTGACCAAGATCCGCTACGGGTTCGCCCGCAACGAGACCGACCTGGCCCGGCAGGTGGTCGCGGTCGACGTGCTGGACCGGTGCACCGACCAGCTCACCAACCCCTCGGCGAACTGCAGCGGCTCCAATGGCCCCCGCGCGAAGCCGAACCACTGGCCCGACGTCCCGAGCGACCTGATCTGCGACAACAACGGCACCTGCGACAACGCCGCCCCGTCGTTCTTCTCCACCAAGCGGTACTACCGGGTGACCACCAAGACCGTGGAGGGCACCAACAGCCCCGGGTGGTGGATGAGTGGACCCTGGACCACACCATGCCCGACCCCGACGGGTCCGGGAACGACGAGCCGGACCTGTGGCTGAACCAGATCACCCGCAAGGGCGTCAACGGGTCCTCGACGAGACGTTGCCGCCGGTGAACTTCAACGGCGTCGCGCTGCGCAACCGGGTCGTGGCCAGTGGGAGTGAGCGGAAGCTGTTCAAGTTCCGCATCGACAGCCTGCGCACCGAGACCGGCGGCCGGGTCGCGGTCGAGTACGGCCACGACGACGGCAAGGAATGCGACGCCGCCTACGTCGACGGATCGACCAAGTGGCAGTCGGAGAAGGAGTGCTTCCCGCAGAAGTACGCCCCCCCGAACCAGTCCGCGGCGTGGGAGTGGTTCCACAAGTACGTGGTGACCCGGATCGGGCTGGGCGACGACGCCCTGGGCTACGGCCTCGGGCAGGGGGCCACGAACAACGTGTACCTGGGCAAGCTGCGCGTGTATGACTACACCTACCTCGACACGCCGGCCTGGCGGTACTCCCATTCCCGGAACACCCCGTCGTCGAACGAGACCTGGAACGACTGGCGCGGCTACCAAACGACGGTGGTCAAGACTCGCGACATCGCCGACAACCAGACGATCAAGGACGGCAACGAGTCCCAGCAGCGGTTCGTGGTCTACCGCGGCATGGACGGGTCGAAGAAGAACAACTAGCGGCGGCACCTGGAACGTGAAGATCGACACCGTCCAGTTCGCCTCGAGTACGGATGAGCCGTCGGACTCCAGCTTCAAGCAGGGGATGGTCGCCGAGGAGACTCTCGAGGACGAGAACGGCGACTGGATCACCCGCACCTACCACGACTTCGACTCCTGGCCCACCGCCGAGGACGCCGCCGGTATCAAGGCCCGCCACATCCACGAGTCCCAGACGCTGTACCACACCCGCAAGCCGGGCGGGTGGGGAAGAACACCCGCACGGTGACCACGAAGTTCCAGGACGCCAACGGCAGCGACGTCCTGATCGGTGCGGTGACCGCGGTGATGGACACCGACTGGGAAGGCGTCAAGACCTGCACCGACACCACCTGGAAGAACAACACCAACCCCTGGATCCGCGCCCCCTTGTCGACCAAGGTCTACAGCGGTCCCGGGACCGTCTTCGACGGCGAGCACTGCGCTGCCTCCGCCCCGTTGCTGTCGAGGAAGTCCAACCAGTACGACAACGATGCCCCAAACCTCACCAAGGGCCTGCTCACCAAGGTCTCCACCAACACCAGCGGCTCCCAGTGGTCACACGCCTCGACCACCTACGACGACTACGGTCGGGTCACCTCGGTTACCGACGCCAACGGCAACACCACCGAGACCCTCTACAACGGGATGACCTCGATCTCGAGCATCACCAACGACCTCGTCACCCAGACCAAGGTCAAGCTCCCCAAGGCCACCAGTTCCGCCACCACCCGGTTCGTCATCACCACCGAGCTCGACCCACGCCGCGGCACCCCCACCCTGGTCACCGACCCCAACGGCAACATCACCCGCCTGACCCACGACCCGTTGGGCCGCCTCACCCAGGTTCGCTATCCCGGCAACGGGGCCACCAGCGACCCGTCGGTGGAGTACACCTACACCGTCACCCCCACCACCCCGTCGAAGGTGAAGACCCGCGTCCAGCGAGCCGCGGGGTGTTCGACGAGTCCTACACCTTCCACGATGGGTGGGGCCGCACGATCGAGACCCAGGTCCCCAACGTCAACGGCAATTTCCGGCTGGTCGCGGGCACCGCCTACGACGAACAAGGCCTGGTCCGCTACTCGATGCCCCTCATGCAGACCGGCTACCCCGGGTCCGGCCCGTCGTTCGTGCCGCTCAACGCTGACCCCGACGGCGTCAAGAACCGCATTACCACCGACTACGACGCCGCCCACGCCCGACGAAGGTCACCAGCAGGTACACCGAGAACGTGGACGCGGTCACGAAGTACGCCTATGACGGGAACCTCACCACCGTCGAAGCCCCCGGCACCAGCCTCGGCTACACCACCACCGCCGCAGACGCGCACGGCCGCACCACCTGGCTGCGGCAGCACGAGGCCACCAACGCAGACGGCAGCGAGCCGACCGTCGGGGGTGTGTTCGTCACCTACGACTACGACGGCCTCGGGCAGCTCACCGGCATCCACTCCTCCAAAGCTGACGGCGACGCGCTCCTCGGCACCCCGATGGACTGGTCCTACAGCTACGACCTCGCCGGTCGCCGTATCGGCGCCGACGACCCCGACGTCGGAGCCACCAGCTACGGCTACGACGGCAACGGCAACCAGACCAAGGTCGACACCATCGGCGAAGACCCCATCTACACCAACTACGACAACCTCAACCGCCCCACCGACCGACGCCTCAACGACCCCGCCGGCAGCACCCTGCTCGCCGAATGGACCTACGACACCGCCTCCGGCGGCAAGTACAGACCAGCCACTACGACTGCTCATTTCGGAACCGGCAACACCTTCACCACCAGCGTCACCGGGTACACCAACCGCGGCTACCCCACCGCTGTGACCTATGACTGGCCCGAATCCTGGCTCGGCACCGGCACCCCGCACACCTACAACGTCACCTACGACGCCTACAACAAGGCCGACCAGCCCACCCAGATCACCCTCGGCGCCGCCCCCGGACTCAACGCGGTCACCCTCGACACCAGCTACACCACCGGCGGCGCCTACAACAGCACCACCACCGACACCAACGGCACCCAGGCCGGCGGGCTGCTCACCCTCGGGTTGGCCGACTACGACCCCAAGAACCGGCCCCGGCACCTCACCTCCGCCGGCACCAGCCAGCTCGACCGTGCCTACGACTTCGACGAGTACACCAACAACCTCACCCTCCTCACCGCCAGCAACAACCCCGACACCAACGCCAACGGCTACACCGAGTACCTCAGCTACGACTACGCCTACGACAAGCTCGGCAACCCCACCACCATCACCGGCACCATCAACGGGGCCAGCGGCACCACCGCCGGCTGGTGCTACAGCTACGACTGGGCCAACCGGCTCGCCACCGCCACCACGGCGCTCGGCTGCAACACCGTCGACGGCGTCACCACGACCGCCGACATCACCGCCATCACCGGGGCGGCACCCTACGACCTCGAGTACGACTACGACGTCGACCACCTCACCGGCGTCACCGCCACTACCAGCAGCGGCGACAAGGAAGCCACCTACGGCTACCCCATGAACGGAACCGGCCCCACCGCCACCGCACAGAACCACCAAGCCCAGGCCATCGACGGCGACACCGACCCCGCCCTACCCACCCTCGGGGACATCGACTACCAGACCAACGGGTCAGGCCGCATCGAGTACTGGAAACCAGACTCCGGCACCCGGCTGAAGTACGAGTACGACAACCAAGGCCGCCTCGCCCACACCCTCCCCGTCGACGCCAACGGAACCCCGCTCACCACCAGCGGCATCGACACCGTCCACCACTACGACGCCGACGGCATCCGCATCGCCCGCACCACCGACAACCGCACCACCGCCACTGCCACCCAGACCACCGTGGTCTATGTCGGCGACGTCGAGATCACCCACACCAAGGTCGGCTCGGCCAACCCGACCATCACCAGTCGCCGCACCATCACCACCCCCGGCGGCACCGCCCTCGCCCAACAAGAATCCGCCACCGGAACCGGCGGCCTCGGGACATGGACCTGGCTCCACACCGACCCCCAGGACAGCATCCGCCTCACCCAAGACGACACCACCGGCACCACCAACCGACACAACTACTACCCCTACGGTCAACCCACCGCACCCGCCGGCCTCCCCGGCGAACACGGCTACCTCAACCAAACCCACGACCCCGGCGGCGACATCCGCCTCGACCACCGCACCTACAACCCCAACCTCAACCTCCTCACCACCCCCGACCCCCTCCTCGACCTCGCGGATCCCCAAACGCTCAATCCTTACGCGTATTCGACCAACAACCCCATTACTCTCGCCG
>CAVRDV010000004.1:0-42072 GCA_963719955.1 uncultured Actinomycetota bacterium
CCGCGGGTCGGGTGACGCCTCAGCTGTCCTCGCGGCCGCGCTCCTCCAGCGCCCGGCGCACTGCCTCGGCGTAGGACATCGGCTCGCCGGGCACGACCTCGCTTGATCGAGTCGTCGGTCACGACCACCTCGGTGCCCATCGAGTCGATCAGGTTGCGGCCGGTGGTCACGTCGACGTCGGTGACCAGCGCCAGCCAGTACGACGACAGCCGCGGCGTCAGCACCGGCACGCGCGAGGATGGGCAGCCGTCGGCCGTCACGGACCTCGGCGGCGATCTGCAGCATCTCGAGGTAGGTCAGCTGGTCGGGCCCGCCGATCTCGAAGACCCGGCCGATCGCCCGCGGCTCGTCGACCACGCCGACGAGGTAGCGCACCACGTCGTCGATCGCGATCGGCTGGGTGCAGCGTGCCGACCCACCGCGGGACCACCATGGCGGGGAGGTTCTTGACCAGCTGGCGGGTGAGCTCCCAGGAGATGCCGCCGTGGCCCACGACGATCGCCGCCCGCAGCACGGTCACCGGCACGCCCGCCTCGCCGAGCAGGCCCTCGACCTCGCGCCGGCTGCGCAGGTGCGCCGACAGGTCCTCGCCGTCGGCGCCGAGCCCGCCCAGGTAGACGATCTGGCGGCAGCCGGCCTCCGCGGCGGCCTGCCCGAAGGCGCGCGCGGCCGCGGCGTCGCGCTGCTCGAAGTCGTCGGAGTCCAGCGAGTGCACCAGGTAGACGGCGACGTCGATCCCGTCCAGGGCCGGGCCAGCGTCTCGGGGTCGTGGACGTCGGCGCCGACGGGCTCACCGGGGCCGGCGTACTCGTCGGGTCGCCGGGTCATCGCGCGGACGGTGTAGCCCGCGTCGACGAGTGCCGGCGTCAGCCGCCGGCCGACGAAACCGGTCGCGCCCGTCACCAGGACGGTGACGTTGCTTCGGTCCGTCTCCCCCGCGGTCATGCCGCCACCCTAGCCAGGGTCGACCAGGGCCAGGGTCGCCGCCCCGGACGCCGTCCGGACGCGGCTCGACCGCAGCGCGGGTCGTCTGACGCCCCCATCGGGGACCCGCGTGCGGTCGGCCGTGGCTCGGTCGGGCTCGCTCCAGCGTGCCGCCTGGTCAGCCCCGGGTGATCCGGATGTAGTCGATCATCCCCGAGAAGTAGTCGCAGGTGATCTTGACCTGGTTGCAGTTGATCTTGCCGCCGATGGTCATCGGGATGCTGTTGTCGATGTACCCGGTGGAGCCGTTCTTGCGGTTCATGAAGACGCCGTCGACGTACATCGTCACCCGGCTGGGCTCGCGCACGCAGGTGATCGTGTGCCACTCGTTGTCGTTGAGCGCGACCTTGGAGCGGGTGGCGGCGCGGCCGAGCGAGCCCTTGAACAGGCACGAAGGCCGGCCCTTGGGGTTCTGGATCTTCCACTGTCCGCCGCGGCTGCGCGCCTGTCCCTTCTGGGTGATGTTCCCGAACTTCTCCTTGGTGCGGTAGCGCATCTCGACGGTGAACGTGTCGGACCCCGGGTCGACCAGGTCGCTGTCGGGCACCTGGATGACGCGCTCGGGCGAGGCGGGCGGCTCGTTGGGGTTGCGACGCGTCCAGAAGTAGGCGGTGGCGCCGTCGTACGTCGCACCGGTGTCCAGGCCGCTCTGGTCGATCGGGACATGCCAGCCGTTGCCCGAGGAGTCGAGCATCACCGTGGCCCCGTCCGGCTCGTTCATCTCGAAGCTGACCTGTGGAGCCGGTGGCAGCGGTGCCGCCGCCTCCGTGGCGGCCGGCACGGCCATCAGCGAGATCAGTGGTACGGCGGCGGCGGTCACGATCGCGCCCACCCTGTGCAATGGAGTGGCCATGGGCTTCCCCAGGAGTGAGTCCCGCCTGACGAGCCCCCCATGGCCCACCGGTGCGGTTGCCTGGATTGTCAGCCGGCTGGGCCAGCCGTGAAATGGCCCGAACGGCCTATTCACGCCGGGCGTCGCGATCCTCGGGTCACCTTCCTGAAGCCGATCGGGCCCGTGGCACCATGGCAGGAGGGCCCGCCGTACGCCCGTCCAGCGAGGAGCCACGATGACCGAAGCGTTCGTCTACGACCACCTGCGCACGCCGCGCGGCAAGGGCAAGAACGTCGGTGCGCTCCACGAGGTCAAGCCGGTCGACCTCGTGGTCGACCTGCTCGACGAGGTACGCCGCCGCAACCCGTCGCTCGACCCCCAGCGGGTCGACGACGTGGTCCTCGGCGTGGTCACGCCGATCGGTGACCAGGGCGGCGACATCGCCAAGACCGCCGCGCTGGCCGCGGGCTACCCGGAGACGATCGGCCGGGGTGCAGCTCAACCGGTTCTGCGCCTCCGGGCTCGAGGCGGTCAACCAGGCTGCCTCGCGGGTGCGGGGCGGCTTCGAGGACCTGATCCTCGCCGGCGGCGTGGAGTCGATGAGCCGGGTGCCGATGGGCTCCGACGGCGGCGCCTGGGCGATGGACCCGGCGACCGCGCTCACCACGGGCTTCGTGCCGCAGGGCATCGGGGCCGACCTGATCGCCACGGTCGAGGGCTTCACCCGCACCGACGTCGACGCGTTCGCGGCGGAGTCGCACCACCGCGCGGCCAAGGCCTGGGCCAACGGCTACTTCACCGGATCGGTCGTCCCGGTCCGCGACATGAACGGGCTGACCATCCTCGACCACGACGAGCTCGTCCGGCCCGACACCAGTGTCGAGGGCCTGGCCGGCTTGACGCCCTCGTTCGCCCAGATCGGGGCGGAGGGCGGCTTCGACTCGGTCGCCCTCGAGAAGTACCACTGGGTGGAGGCGATCGACCACGTCCACCACGCCGGCAACTCCTCGGGCATCGTCGACGGCGCCGCGCTGATGCTGATCGGCTCCGAAGCCGTGGGCGAGGAGCTGGGGCTGACCCCGCGGGCCCGGATCGTGTCGGCCGCGGTGTCGGGCGCCGACCCCACGATCATGCTCACGGGGCCGGCGCCGGCCTCCCGCAAGGCACTGGCCAGGGCCGGCCTCGAGGTTGGCGACATCGACCTGTTCGAGATCAACGAGGCCTTCGCGGCCGTGGCGCTGAGGTTCATGCGCGACCTGGGCATCGACGGCGCGATCACCAACGTCAACGGCGGGGCGATCGCCATGGGGCACCCGCTCGGCGCGACCGGCGCGATGATCCTCGGCACCCTCGTCGACGAGCTGGAGCGCCGAGACCTGCGCCGTGGCCTGGCCACGCTCTGCGTCGGGGGCGGCATGGGAGTCGCCACCATCGTCGAGCGCGTGTGACCCGCCGGTCCAGGAGGCCGCGCAGCGGCCGTCTCGAGACACCCCCGACAAGACAGGACCATCGATGAGCACGACCACCGACACCGCCGTCCGCTACGAGCGCGACTCCGACGGCGTCGTCACCCTCACCCTCGACGACCCGACCTCCAGCGCCAACACGATGACCGAGCTCTACGCCCGGTCGATGGCCGAGGCGGTGGCGCGGCTCGAGGCCGAGATCGACGACGTGAAGGGGGTCGTCATCGCCAGTGCCAAGAAGACGTTCTTCGCGGGCGGCAACCTGCGCTCCATGGTCCAGGCCGGCCCCGACGACGCCGAGGCGATCTTCACGATGGGCGAGGCGATCAAGGACTCGCTGCGCCGGCTGGAGCGCTACCCACGGCCGGTCGTGGCCGCGATCAACGGCGCGGCCCTCGGGGGCGGCTTCGAGATCGCGCTCGCTGCCAACCGTCGGATCGTCGTCGACGACCCGCGGGCCGAGGTCGGCCTCCCGGAGGCCTCGCTCGGCCTGCTCCCCGGTGGCGGCGGCGTGACGCGCGTCGTCCGCATGCTCGGGCTGCAGCACGCGCTGATGGACGTGCTGCTGCCGGGAGCTCGTTTCAAGCCGGCGGTCGCGCTGCAGAAGCACCTGGTCGACGAGCTGGTCGGGTCGGTCGACGAGCTGGTGCCGACCGCGAAGGCGTGGATCCTCGAGCACCGGGGCGACGACGACGTGGCGGCCAACCCGTGGGACCGGGCCGGCTACAAGATGCCCGGCGGCACGCCCAAGTCCCCGGCGCTGGCGGCGTTCCTCCCGGCGTTCCCGGCCCTGCTGCGGCAGCAGAGCAAGGGGGCGGTCTATCCCGCGCAGCGGGCGATCCTGTCGGCGGCGATCGAGGGAGCGCAGGTCGACTTCGACACCGCGTCCCGGATCGAGTCGCGCTACCTCACCAAGCTGATCACCGGTCAGAACTCCAAGAACATGATCCAGGCGTTCTTCTTCGACCTCCAGGCGATCAACTCCGGGTCGCTGCGGCCGGCCGCCGTGCCGCCGTACACCGCTCGCAAGGTGGGCGTCCTGGGCGCCGGGATGATGGGTGCCGGCATCGCCTACTCCTGTGCGCGGGCGGGGATCGACGTGGTGCTCAAGGACGTGTCGGCCGAGGCGGCCCAGCGCGGCCACGACTACTCCGCCGGGCTGCTCGACAAGGCGATCGCGCGCGGCCGGTCGACGGAGGAGAAGAAGGCCGAGCTGCTGGCCCGGATCACCCCGACCGCCGATGCTGCCGACCTGGTCGGCTGCGACCTGGTGATCGAGGCGGTCTTCGAGGACCCGTCGCTGAAGAAGCAGGTCTTCGCCGAGGTGGCCCCGCACGTCGAGACCGACGCGCTGCTGTGCTCCAACACCTCCACGCTGCCGATCACCGAGCTGGCGACGGGGGTCGACCGGCCGGCCGACTTCATCGGGCTGCACTTCTTCTCGCCGGTCGACAAGATGCCGCTGGTCGAGATCATCGTCGGCAAGGAGACCTCCGACGAGGCGCTGGCGAAGGCCTACGACGTGGTGCGGCAGATCAAGAAGACGCCGATCGTGGTCAACGACAGCCGTGGCTTCTACACCTCGCGGGTGATCTCGACGATGGTCAACGAGGGGCTCGCGATGCTCGCCGAGGGCGTGCACCCGATGTCGCTGGAGCGCGCGGCGATGCAGGCGGGCTACCCGGTCGGGCCGCTGCAGCTCACCGACGAGCTCAACATGGAGCTGTTCGGCAAGATCGAGCGGGCGACGGCGGCGGCCGCCGAGCGCGACGGGACGCCGTACGCCCCGCACCCGGGCACCGAGGTCGTGCACCGGATGATCGAGCTGGGCCGGCCGTCGCGGCTGAAGGGGGCGGGGTTCTACGACTACGCCGACGGGCGGCGGACCCGGCTGTGGTCGGGGCTCGCCGAGGAGTTCCCCGTGGCGAGCGAGCCGATCCCGTTCGCCGACGTGCAGGAGCGGATGCTCTTCGCCGAGGCGCTGGAGACGGCGAAGTGCTTCGAGGAGGGCGTGCTCACCTCGGCGGCCGCGGCCAACATCGGGTCGATCATGGGCATCGGCTTCCCGCCGGCGACCGGTGGCGCGGCGCAGTTCATGACCGGCTACGAGTCGGCATCGGGCGAGATCGGGCTCGCGGCGTTCGTGGCCCGCGCCGACGAGCTCGCCACGGCGTACGACGACCGCTTCCGGCCCACCGACCGGCTCCGCCAGATGGCCGCCTCCGGGGAGTCGTTCCCCGCCTGAGGTCGCCGGGCTATCGCTCCGGCAGCAGGTCGCCGCGGGGGCTCGGTGACCTTCACGGGAGCAGTCTCTTCCGGACTCCGAACGTTTGCTGCGTTCGGCACCCCGGCGCGGCGTGTCGCGGGCCTTCTGCAGCAAACGATCGGCCCCGTCACCAGGCAGGAGCTCGATCCACTGATTCCTCTGACAGCGCCGAGCGCAGCGGGGAGACTGAAGCGCGTGATCGCCCCCGAGGTTCAGCCCGTCATCGACGTCCGGGGCCTGCACGTGCGCTTCGGCGAGGTGGAGGCTGTCGCCGGCGTCGACCTGCAGGCGTACGCCGGCCAGGCCAGCGCCCTGCTCGGCCGCAACGGCGCCGGGAAGTCGACCACCATGCGCGTGCATCGCCGGCGTGGTCCCCCCGAGCGCGGGCCACGTGTTCGTCGCCGGGCTCGACATCGCCCGGCAGCCGCTCGGGGTCAAGCACGCGGTCGGCTACTGCCCCGACGTGGGCGGCCTGATCCCGCGGGCGACCCCGTGGGAGCATCTCCAGCTCGCGGCGCGACTGCGCCGGATGAACGACTGGGAGGAGCGCGCCCGCGACCTGCTGGAGCGCTTCGAGCTCGGCGACGTCGCCCATCGCGTGACGGCCGGCTTCTCGCACGGCATGAGCCGCCGGCTCTCGGTGATCCTGGCGGCCTTCCACGAGCCCTTCGTGCTGCTCCTCGACGAGCCTTTCGACGGCGTCGACCCGATCGGGGTCGAGGCCACCTTCGACGTCATCGCCGACGCGCGCGCCCGCGGCGCCTGCGTGCTGGTCTCCACCCACCTGCGCGAGCTCGCCATCGAGGCGTGCAACACCGTGCTGGTGCTGCGCGGCGGTGAGCGGGTCGCCACGGTGACCGCCGGCGACATGGCCGGAGAGGAGGGCGCGCGTGCCTACCGCGCCCTTCTCGACTGAGCTCCCCACGCAGCAGCCCGGACCGGTCGCCGCGGCTCGCCGCGCGGTCGCCGACGTCCGTCACCTGCTGTGGTTCCGCTCCGTGGCCGTGCGCCGGCGTCACGTCGCCGCCTGGGCCCTCGGCTTCCTCCTGCTGTTCACCGCGGCGGTCGCGATCGTCCCGGCGTACCTGGACGGTGCCGGTGAGCTGAAGGCCGGCGCCGGGTCGCAGGCCCAGGAGTTCCTCGTCGTCCTGCCGACGCTGTTGGCCGGCCTGCTGGTGCTGGCCGTCGTCTCGTCGGTGTCGTCGGGCGGCGGCCGGGAGCTGCTGTCGCGCGAGCACGGCGTCGCCTACCCGGTCAGCCCGACGACCGACCACCTCGGCGCTCTGCTGCTCTCGCCGCTCAACATCGCGTGGCTGCTGCAGACCTGGACCCTGCTGGGCATCGCGGCCTACACCTTCGGCCCGCGCAACCTCTGGGCGGTCCAGCTCGTCGCGCTGCTCTGGGTGGTCGCCGCCACCTCGGTCGCCCAGGTCGTCGCCTGGACCATGGAGTCGATCCGGCGCCGCACCCACGGCATCCTCGTGGTCCGCGGCCTGATGATCGGCACCGGCGTCGCCGTCGTGCTGCTCCAGCTCACCGGCAACGTCACGACCGTGCTCGACAACATCCCCACCACCCGCGTCCTGATCGGCATGCTGTCCGGCCAGGAGGGCCAGTGGTGGCGGCTGCTCGCGACCGTGGCGACCCTGCTCGCCGTCGCCCTCGGCGCCATCGTGCTCGGCGCCGTGCCCGCCCACCTGGCGGCCCGGCGTACGCCGCGCGACGAGCTCAGCGCCGAGACCGGCGCCCGGCCCGCCCGCCGCGACGTCGGGTCGGACCTGATGGCGCTGGTGCGGATCGACCGCGGCTCCATCTGGCGCTCGGTGCCGATGCGCCGCGGCCTGATGGTGCTGGCGGTCGGGCCCGGGCTGGTCGCCCTGGCCGGTGGCCTGGAGTGGAACACCATGACGATCCTGCCGGGGCTCGTCGCCTCCGGCGCCGCCCTGCTGTTCGGGGTCAACGTGTGGTGCCTCGACGCCCGGGGCGCGCTGTGGCGCGAGAGCCTGCCGGCGCGAGCGCGCACCGTGTTCACCGCTCGCGTGCTGGTGCTCAGCGAGTGGCTGCTCGTCGCCTCAGGGATCACGCTGGTGCTCGCGTCGCTCCGGGCCGGGCTGCCCGCGCCGCACGAGCTCGCGGCCCTGCTCGCGACCTGGCTGGTCGTCACCGTGCAGGTCGTCAGCGCCTCGCTGCGCTGGTCGGCCAAGCGGCCCTTCTCCGTGGACATGCGCTCGGCCCGCGCCACCCCGGCCCCGCCGGTCGTGATGCTGGGCTACTCCGCGAGGCTGGCCGTGGCCACCACGATGACCGGGCTGGTCTTCTCGGGGATGGCGCGGCTGCCGTACTGGTCGCTGTCGATCGCCGTCGCGATCCCGTTCGTCGCCTGGTCGCTCGGGCGCCTGGTGTTCGCGCAGCAGGCCTGGAGCAACCCCGTCGAGCGGGCCCGCATCGTGATGACCGTCGCCGCCTGACCGAGGGCGCCAGCGGCTGGACCGGCGTCCCCGGCCCGCCGCCGCCGGCCCGGCCCCCGGGGCTAGGGTCGGAAGCATGGACTTCTCCCCCTCCCCCCGGGCCGCGGACCTGACCGAGCGGGTGGCGGCCTTCGTCGCCGAGGAGATCGACCCGATCGAGCCGGCTTACCACCGCGACCTCGCCGAGGCCCGCCGCACCGGCGACCCGTGGCAGCCGCTGCCCGTCATCGAGGAGCTGAAGGCGAAGGCCCGGGCCCAGGGCCTGTGGAACCTCTTCCTGCCCGCAGGAGCACGCCGGGGAGTACGCCGCGCAGTACGGCACCGACGGCGGTGAGGGCCTGACCAACGTCGACTACGCGCCGCTCGCCGAGCAGATGGGTCGCTCCGCCATCGCGCCGCTGGTCTTCAACTGCAACGCGCCCGACACCGGCAACATGGAGGTGCTGCTGCGCTACGGCACCCAGGAGCAGCGCGACCGGTGGCTCGACCCGCTGCTCGACGGCCGGATCCGGTCGGCGTTCCTGATGACCGAGCCGGAGGTCGCCTCCTCCGACGCGACCAACATGGCCGCCACCGCGGTCGTCGACGGCGACGAGGTCGTCATCAACGGGCGCAAGTGGTGGTCGACCGGCGTCGGTCACCCCGACTGCAAGATCTTCGTCTTCATGGGCCTCACCGACCCCGAGGCCGACCGGCACCACCGGCACACGATGGTGCTGGTCCCGCGCGACACCCCGGGCGTGAAGGTCGAGCGGATGCTGCCGACGATGGGCTACTACGACGAGCCGCTCGGCCACGGCGAGGTGTCGCTTCACCGACGTCCGCGTGCCGGTCGGCAACATCCTGTCGGGCCCGGGCGAGGCGTTCGCGATCGCCCAGGGCCGGCTCGGTCCGGGGCGGGTCCACCACTGCATGCGGCTGATCGGGCTGGCCGAGGCGGCCCTGGAGCAGGCCGTGCCGGCGCGGCCTGGAGCGCACCGCCTTCGGCAAGCCGCTGGCCAACCTCGGCGGCAACCGGGAGCGCATCGCCGACGCCCGGATCGCGCATCGAGCAGGCCCGGCTGCTGGTGCTGCACGCCGCCTGGAAGCTCGACCAGGGGTGGTCCGATGGCGGCGCTCTCGGAGGTCTCGCAGATCAAGGTCGCCGTCCCCGCGATGGCCATCGACGGTGATCGACATGGCGATCCAGCTGCACGGCGGCGGCGGGATGTCCGACGACTTCCCGCTCGCGGCGGCGTGGGTCGGCGCCCGCGTCGCTGCGGCTGGCCGACGGCCCCGACGAGGTGCACCGCGGCTGGTCGCCCGCCTCGAGCTCGGCAAGTACGGCGCCGCTCGATGAGGCCGCGGGTGCTGGTCACCGGCGCCGCCTCCGGGCTCGGGGCCGCCCTGACGCGCAGCCTTCCGGGCTCGCGGCGACGAGGTGCTGGCGACCGACCTCGTCGACGCGGCGGCATCGACCTGCGCCTCGACGTGACGTCCGACGACGACTGGGCGGCGGCCGTGGCCGAGGTCGAGCGACGGTGGGGCGGGCTCGACGTGCTGGTCAACAACGCCGGGGTGGCCGGCGGCGGCCGGCTCGACGTCGCCGACGATCGACGAGTGGCAGCGGATCACCGACGATCAACCTGCTTCGGCATCGTCCGCGGGATGCGCGCGTTCACCCCGCTGCTCAAGCGGCAGCGCTCGGGCCACGTCGTCAACGTCGCCTCGCTCGCCGGGCTGGTGCACCCGGCGGGCATGGCGGTCCTACAACGCCGCGAAGGCCGCGCGTCGGTCGCGCTCACCGAGACCACCGGCCACGAGCTGGCGGCCTACGGCATCCGCGCGACGCGGTCTGCCCCGTCCTACTTCCGCACCAACCTGATCGACTCGATGACACGGCACGCGACGAGGCGGTCGGCGCGGTGGTCGGCGCGGCTGGTCGAGCGGTCCCCGATCGACCGCCGACGACATCGCGACCGCGGTGCTCGCGGGCATCGACCGCGGCGACGAGCTGATCGCTGCCCGACGAGGCGGCCCGCGCGGCGTACGCCCTCAAGGTGGGCCGACCGCCCGGCCTACGACCGCTGATGCGCGACCAGGCGGCCAAGCTGGAGCAGCTGACGTGAGTCGGCCCGACGACGCGGCTCGCGATGTCGGCAACCCGGCCCGCGAGGTCCGCGACGAGGACGCCTTCGACGTCGGCGCCGTGGCGGCCTGGCTGCGCCGGCACGCCGCCCCGGAGTTCGCGACGGTCGTGTCCGGAGAGCCGGAGGTGCGCCAGTTCCCCGGCGGCGCCTCCAACCTGACCTACCTGCTGCGCTACCCGGCCGCGCGACCTGATCCTGCGGCGTCCGCCGGCCGGCACCAAGGCCAGGAGCGCCCACGACATGCGCCGCGAGTACGACATCCAGGCGGCGCTCGCGCCCCGTCTTCCCGCTCGTCGCCACCGATGGTCGCCTTCTGCGACGACGCCGCGGTGCTCGGCTCGGACTTCTACGTCATGGAGCGGCTCGAGGGCGTGATCCCGCGTCGGGACCTGCCCGTTCGACCTCACGCCGGAGCAGACCGCGACGCCTGTGCGACGACGCCGTACGACGTGCTGGTGCGGCTGCACTCCGTCGACGTCGAGGCGGCCGGGCTGGCGGACCTCGGGCACGGCGAGGGCTACGTCGCGCGCCAGGTCGCCGGGCTGGACCGACCGCTTCGCCCGCGCTCGCACCGATGACACGGGCGACTGGTCGGTCGTCACCGAGTGGCTCGCCGCCGAGCAGCCGCGGGACGTCGGCGACGTGCCTGATCCACAACGACTTCCGCTTCGACAACCTGGTGCTGGCCGAGGGTGCCGACGGCCCCGCGCGTCGTCGGCGTGCTCGACTGGGAGATGGCCACCGTCGGCGACCCGCTGATGGATCTCGGCGGTGCGCTGGCCTACTGGGTGCAGGCCGACGACGACGAGTTCTTCCAGGGCTTCCGCCGACAGCCGACGCAGCGCCGCCGGGGATGTGGCCGCGCGAGGAGATCGTGGCGTGCGTACTGCCGACCGGATGGGCCTCGCGGTGACCCCGGAGCAGTGGCGGTTCTACGAGGTGTTCGGACTGTTCCGGCTCGCGGTGATCGCCCAGCAGATCTGGTACCGCTACGTCCACGGCCAGACCACACAACGAGGCGTACGCCGTCTTCGGCCCGGCCGTCGGCTACCTCGAGTCGCGCTGCCGCCGGATCGTCGGCGAGGCGCTCGGCGAGGTGGCGGGCTGATGGGGCAGGTGCTGCTGGTCCGGCACGGACAGGCGTCCTTCGGGGCCGACGACTACGACGTGCTGTCAGAGACCGGCTGGGAGCAGTCGCGCGCCCTGGGCCGATGGCTGGCCGGGCGTGGCGTGGTCGCCGACGCGGTGCTGCACGGCGAGATGCGCCGCCAGCGCGAGACGGCGGAGGCGATGGCGCAGGCAGCCGGGTGGACGGTGGGGTCCGCGGTCGACCCCGGGTGGAACGAGTTCGACCACCGTGCGGTCGTCGCCGCCTTCGGCGGGGTGCCCGACACCGTGGATCGGGCGGGCTTCCAGTCCGCGTTCACCGGGGCGCTGGAGCGCTGGATCGCCGGCGAGGCCGGTGAGGTGCCTGAGTCCTTCCCCGAGTTCGCGAAGCGGGCCGCGGCTGCGCTGACCCGTGCCTGTGCCGGGGCCGGGCCGGGCGGCACCGTGGTGGTGTCGTCCTCCGGGGGCCCGATCGCAGCCGCCTGCGCGGCCCTGCTGGAGCCGGAGCGGCCCACCGCGCAGCGCGGGCCCCTGTGGGTGCGGCTCAACACCGTCATCCTGAACGCCTCCTGCTCGCGCGTGGTGGTGGGCTCGACCGGTCCCCGGCTGCTCACCTTCAACGAGCACGACCACCTATCGGGGCCCCTGCGCACCTATCGTTGACCCGTGCTCGAGACGGTGGTGGAGGACCCGCGTGCGTGGCGAGAGGTGCTGGTTGCCCGGGCCGCGGCGCGGCTGGAGGTCTGGCACCGCGAGGCGGGGGCCGCGCGAGCCGCCGCCGAGACCGCTGTCGACGCGCTGCTCGAGGGCAGCGAGCTGCACCGCATCGGCATCGCCGGTCGCGAGCAGGGCTGGTGCTGGATCGGCCCGCGCGGACGGGACCTGGGCGTGCGGGACCTGGACCTGACATCGCTTCCCGCCGTCGCCGAGGTGCGCGACTGGCTGTGCGAGCACGCGCGCGACTCCGGGCTTGTCGGCATGAGGGCGTCGGCCCGGCCGGAGCTGCCCGTCTCCGGAGCCCTGGTCGACGACCCGCGGTTCTCGGTCTTCTCGACGAACATGTGCCTGGAGCTGACCGGGGCGCCGCCCACACCCGTGCGGCTGGAGCCGATGTCGGAGCCGGCGTACGTCGACTATGCGGAGCGCTCCACGGTGGAGTACACCGCGGATCGGATCGCCGCCGGCGAGCATCCCGACGAGGCGCGCCAGGTCGCCGAGGAGCAGATGGTGGAGCTGCTGCCCGCAGGCCTCGCCACCCCGGAGCAGCACCTCTTCGTGGCCGTCCTCGACGGCGCCGAGGTCGGGCTGCTCTGGCTGTCGACGGACTCCGCGGTGCCCTTCGTCTACGACGTCGAGATCCACGAGGAGCACCGCGGGCGCGGCCTCGGCCGGGCGCTGATGGACGCCGCGGCGGCCTGGTGCGTGGCGCACGGCGCCCCGGCGCTGGGCCTCAACGTGTTCGGCCACAACGCCCGCGCGCGGGCGCTCTACGACAGCCTCGGCTACCGCGTCGTGGAGGACGCCTGCCGCGCCGACCTGGGGTGACCGGCCCGACTCCGCTCGGCGGACGGTCAGGCGCCAGGGTCCGGCTGCTGCACGACGTAGGTGCTCAGGATCTTGTCGGTCAGCGTCTGCCGCATCGGGTCCCACAGCGGCCAGAGGTAGTCGATGTAGCAGGCCTGGTTGATCAGGCCGTGCAGGAAGTAGCGGGCGACGCAGCTGCCGACGCCCGTGGGCTGGCCGTCGGCGATCCGGACGGTGCGGATGCCGACCTTGCGCTTGCCGTAGGTCCAGCCGGTGCGGCCCTGGTCGAGGATGTAGTTGACGATCAGCCGCCAGAGGAAGAGCCCGATCGCGACGAGCACCACCAGGCCGCCGAGCGCGGCGAGCGCGCCGGACTCGCTGCCGGCGCCGATCCCGAGGATCACGTAGCCGACGATCAGGGTCACCCAGCCGGGCCAGAGGAAGACGAAGTCCCAGAGGGTGCCGACGGCCCGCTGTCCCCACGAGGCGACCTGGACGCCGCCCACCGGCCCCGGCTGCTGGTACGGCGTCGGCGGCGGCGGAGCGCCGTACGTCGGAGGCGGGGCGCCGTACGTCGGGGGCTGCTGGCCGGGCTCGCCGGGCTGGCCGGGCTGACCCTGGGGCGGCTGCGGTGGCTGCTGGTCGGACACGTGGACTCCTGGAGGTGGCGCGGGGAAGACGGGTTGACGGCCGCACGCTAGTGCAGAAGGGACTTCCCCGGGCAATGCATACGTGGTATACATACCGCGTATCTACCGGCGCGGGGGATCGGTAGGACACCCACGAAGGGGGCGCGCGGATGTCGGTGAAGCTGGCGCTGCTGGCGCTGTTGGAGCAGGGGCCGATGTACGGCTACCAGCTCCGTGCGGAGTTCGAGGAGCGGACCGGGGCGACCTGGCCTCTCAACGTGGGCCAGGTCTACACCACCCTGGCCCGGCTCGAGCGAGACGGTCTGGTCGAAGGCACGGGGGCCGACGACGAGGGCCATCTCCACTACCGCGTCACCGACGCGGGGCGGGCCGAGGTGTCGGCGTGGTTCACCACGCCGGTGCCTCGGACCCAGCCCCCTCGTGACGAGCTGGCGATCAAGCTGGCGCTGGCCGTCACCGTCGCGGGCGTCGACATCGGGGCGGTCATCCAGAAACAGCGGATGGCCACGATCGCGGCGTTGCAGGACTACACCCGCCTCAAGCGCACCGGGCGGGCCGCGGCGCCCACGGAGCCGGCCGATCTCGCCTGGTCGCTGGTCCTCGACTCCCTGGTCTTCGACGCCGAGGCCGAGGTCCGCTGGCTCGACCACTGCGAGGCGCGGCTGCGTCGGGCTGCGGCCGAGGGCACGGTCGGCGCCGTCGATCGAGCCGAGTCGGCTGAGGCTCCCTCGCCTTCGCCGGAGGTGACCCGATGACGGCCGACCCGGCGCGCCCGGTGCTGCAGCTGCGGGGAGTCAGCCGCGTCCACGGGGAGGGCGAGACCGAGGTGCACGCGCTGCGGAGCGTCTCGTTCGCGGCGCACGCCGGGGAGCTGGTGGCCGTGATGGGCCCGTCGGGCTCCGGCAAGTCCACCCTGCTGACGCTGGCCGGCGGCCTGGACACTCCGACCTCCGGCGAGGTGCTGATCGAGGGGCGCGACCTCGCGCCGCTGGGCCAGCGCGGCCGAGCGCGGCTGCGACGCACCTCGGTGGGCTACGTCTTCCAGGACTTCAACCTGATCCCCGCGCTGACGGCGGCGGAGAACGTCGCCCTCCCGATCGAGCTCGACGGCGCCCCGGCCCGCGCCGCCCGGGCGGCGGCCCGCGCCGCGCTGGCGCAGGTGGGGATCGACGACCTGGGTGACCGGTTCCCCGACGAGATGTCCGGCGGCCAGCAGCAGCGGGTGGCGATCGCCCGCGCCGTCGTCGGCGAGCGCCGGCTGATCCTCGCCGACGAGCCCACCGGCGCCCTCGACACCGACACCGGAGAGCAGATCCTCCGCCTGCTGCGGGGTCGCTGCGACGACGGAGCGGCCGGGGTGCTCGTCACCCATGAGGCCCGGCACGCCGCCTGGGCGGACCGGGTGGTGTTCCTGCGCGACGGGGTCGTGGTCGACGAGACGGGCACCGACCCGGTCGACACGCTCCTCGAGCCGGACCTGCGGCGATGAACGCCGTACGCCGGTGGCGACCGCTGCTGCGGCTCGCCTGGCGCGACGCCGTCCGCAACAAGGCCCGGGCCGCCCTCGTGCTGACCCTGATCGCGCTCCCGGTGGCCGCCGTGACGGCCGCCGACGTGCTCTACCAGACCCAGGACATCTCCGGCGCCGAGGCGCTCGACCGACGGCTCGGCGGTGCCGACGCGGAGCTCGAGGTCTACGCCTGGGCGGGTCGGGTGCTCCAGTGGCCCGACCCCGAGCGTGGCTGGACCCCCAGCGGCGGCGAGGGCGTGGAGCAGGTGCCGTCGCTCGAGGTCCTGGGAGCCGCCGTGGGCCGCAGCTTCCGTGGCATCCAGCGGCAGAGCGGCGAGGTGCGGGTCGAGACCGCGGGCGGGGTCTCCGCCGTCGAGGCCGACGAGCTCGACCTGCGCGACCCGCTCACCCGCGGTCTGTTCACCGTCGAGCGGGGGCGGGCGCCGATCGCGGCCGACGAGGTGGTGGTCAACGGCGAGCTCGCCGACCGCGGGCCCGGCCTCGGCGACAGCCTCCAGATCGCCGACGGTCCCAGCCTGACCGTGGTGGGCGTGGGCGAGTCGACCTCGACCTACGGCTACCCGCTCGTCGTCGGCCTCCCCGAAGCGCTCGGCCTCCGGCAGGACCCGGGGTCGGCGACCTGGCTGGTCGACGCCGGCGGGCCGATCACCTGGGCGCAGGTGCAGCGGCTCAACGAGCTGGGCGTCGTCGTCACCTCCCGTGACGTGCTGCTGCATCCGCCGGCCGACGCCGACGTCGCGCCGCAGCTCGCCGAGATGGCCGGGCAACAGCAGTCGCAGACGCTGGCCATCGCCGGGCTGATCGTGGCCATGGTGCTGCTCGAGGTGGTGCTGCTGGCCGGGCCGGCGTTCGCCGTGGGCGCGCGGCGGCGGTCGCGCAGCCTCGCGCTGATGGCCGCGACCGGAGGCACGCCTGCGCAGACGAGACGGGCGGTGCTGAGCTCGGCTCTCGTGCTCGGGTCGCTCGGCGCCGTGCTCGGCGTCGCCGTGGGTCTGCTGGCCGCGTGGGCGACCCAGCCGCTGGCGCAGCGGCTGACCCGCACCTGGTTCGGCCCCTACGACGTGTCGTGGGCTCAGGTGGGGGTGGTGGCTGCCTTCGGGCTGCTCTCGGCGCTGCTGGCTTCCATGGTGCCGGCGTGGCTGGCGTCCCGTCAGGACGTCGTGGCGGTCTTGGCCGGCCGCCGGGGCGATCGCAAGGCGGGCCTGCGTTCTCCGCTGGTCGGGCTGGTGCTGCTGGCCGGCGGCGTCGCCGGGTCGGCGTACGGTGCCCGTGCGAGCGGCAACGGCGAGCTGCTGATCGGCTTCTCCGCGCTGGTCGCGGTGCTCGGCATGATCCTGCTGGTGCCCGTGGCGCTGGCGCTGCTCGCCCGGGGGTCGGGTCGGCTGCCGCTGGCGCTGCGCTTCGCCGTTCGAGACGCCGCCCGCCACCGCTCCCGCACCGTGCCGGCGGTCGCCGCGGTCGCCGCGACCGTCGCCGGCGTGGTGGCGCTCGGCATCGCCAGCGCCAGCGATGCCAAGGAGAACCGCGAGACCTACCGCCCGACGCTGGTCGCCGGCGACGGCATCGTCACCTCCTATGAGGCGCGGCCGGCGGACTGGGCGCCGATGCGCCAGGCAGTGGAGCGAGAGCTGCCCGACGCAACGGTGGTTGACGTCCAGGGTGTGCCGGAGGGCGTCGTGAGTGCCAGCACCTTCCTGACCTTCGGCGTGGACGACCGGCGCGACCTGCTCTACACCTACGGCGGCAACCTCGGCGCGTCGGTGCTGGTCGCCGAGCAGATGCCCGCCCTGCCGGCGGTCTCGCCCGAGCAGCGAGCAGCGGCCGACCGGGCGCTATCGGCCGGCGGCGCCGCGGTCTTCGTCAACGAGGTGGTCGAGGCGGCCTCGACGCGGGTCTCCGGCGAGCGCTACGACGAGGACGGGGAGCCCAGCGACAAGATTAAGCGCCACGACCTGCCGGCTGCGTTCGTCACGGTCCCGACCTCGGCGTCCGTGCCCCAGGCGGTGCTGTCGCCGGCCGCCGCCCGCGAGCTCGACGTCGAGGTCGGCACGGTCGGGCTGTTCGTCACCGGCACCACCGTGACGGCGGAGCAGGAGCAGACGGTCAACGAGGCGATCGGAGCGGTGGTTCCCTTCGCGGGGCTCTACGTCGAGCGCGGCTTCCAGGCCGGCGACGATGCCCGCATCCTGCTGTGGATCCTCGGGGTGCTCGGCGGGGTGCTGATGCTCGGCGGCACGCTCACCACGACCTACCTCGCCCTCTCCGACGCCCGCCCCGACCTCGCCACGCTCGGCGCGGTCGGCGCCGCGCCGCGCACCCGGCGCGCGGTCGCCGGGTGCTTCGCCGTCGTGGTGGCGCTGGTCGGCGGCGTGGTGGGTGCGGTGGTCGGCTTCGTGCCGGGCATCGCGGTGACCTACCCGCTCACGTCGACCGGGCCGTCGTACGCCGTCGAGGGCGGTGGCGACGGTGGCGGCCTGGTGTCAGGGGGCTTCAACCTCGACCAGTTCCCGCAGTCGGGCCCGTTCCTGGAGATCCCCTGGCTGCTGATCGGCACCCTGGTCATCGCGCTGCCGCTGCTCACCGGCCTGATGGTCGCCGCGACGACCCGTTCGCGCCTCCCGCTGGTGGCCCGCCTCGACTGACCGCCACCTGCCCCTCGTGGCGCCCCGACATGCGCCGCGTGGCGCCCCGACCTGCCGATGGCGGCTCCACGACGTGCCGGTCGGGGCGGGGGGAGGGGGGCGTGGCAACCCTTCCGGCCGGCACCGGCGAAGATGGGGACATGTCGCGTCGACCGCGCCTCTGGGTGCTGCCCCTGATCGTGATCCTGCTGTGGCTGCTCGTGGGCGGCCCGCTCGGCTCCTTCGCCGGCCGGCTCGCCGAGGTCCAGGAGAACGACAACTCCTCCTTCCTGCCCTCGAGCGCGGAGTCGACGAAGGCGCTCGACGTGCTGGTCGACTTCCAGGAGGAGGAGACGATCCCGACCTCGCTGGTCTTCGAGCGCGCGGGCGGGCTCACCCCGGAGGACCTGACCGCCATCGAGGAGCTGAGCGCCGAGGTCGCCGGCGTGGAGGGCGTGGTCGACGGCGGGGTCGGCCCGTTGATCGAGTCCGACGACGGCACCGCCGCCCAGGTGGTGGTGCAGGTGCTGGCGGAGGACGGCGAACAGGTCGAGTCCGCCGTCGTCGACCTCCGGGTCGTCCTCGAGAACGCACCCGACGGGCTGACCGCCCTGGTCGGGGGGCAGGGTGGCGTGCTCGGCGACTTCATCGAGGCGTTCGGGGCCATCGACGGCCTGCTGCTGCTCGTCGCGCTGTCCGTGGTCTTCCTGATCCTGGTGGTGGTCTATCGCACCCCGATCCTGCCGATCGTGGTGCTGGTCAGCGCTGTGCTCTCCCTGGGTGTGGCCTCGGCGGTGATCTACGCCCTGGCCACGGCCGACCTGCTGACCCTCGACGGGCAGAGCCAGGGGATCCTGTTCATCCTCGCGGTCGGCGCCGCGACCGACTACTCGCTGCTGATCGTGGCGAGGTTCCGCGAGGAGCTGCGCGACCTCGAGTCGAAGTACGACGCCATGCGGATCGCCTACCGCCAGGCGCTCGAGCCGATCCTCGCCTCGGGCGTGACGGTGATCCTCGGCCTGCTGTGCCTGCTCCTCTCCGACCTGGCCTCACTCCGCGGGCTCGGCCCGGTCGGCGCCATCGGGGTGGCCGGCGCGATGCTCAGCTCGCTCACCTTGCTGCCGGCCGCCCTGGTGCTGCTGGGCCGTTGGGCCTACTGGCCGCTGCGGCCGCGCTACGGCTCGGAGCACACCGACACCAAGGGTCTGTGGGGCAAGATGGCGCGGCTGATCGGCCGCCGGGCGCGGCTGGTCTGGTCGGTCACCTTCGCGGTGCTCCTCACCGCCGCGGCGTTCATCGTGACGCTCAACGAGGAGCAGGTCCCGCAGACCGACCTGTTCCTCACCGAGGTGGACTCGGTGGTCGCGCAGGACATCCTCGACATCCACTTCACCGCCGACTCCGCGAGCCCGGTGCAGGTCGTGGTCCCGGCCGCCGAGGTGGGTGCGGTCGTCGCCCTGCTCAGCGGCCACGACGGCATCGCCACCTCCCAGGGGCAGGCGCCCCCCGACAGTCAGGTGCCGCCCCCGGTCTTCCCGATCCCCTCACCCGAGGACCCGACCCAGCCGCTGGTCCGGGACGGCCGGGCGATCGTGCTGGCCACGCTGGCCGACCCCGCGGACTCCTCGGCCGCCATCGACACGGTGCGCAGCCTGCGGACCGACCTCGACGCGATCGACCCCGGCATCCTGGTCGGAGGCGCGACCGCGATCCAGATGGACGTGCGCGACACCACCGACCGGGACCGCGCGGTGGTGATCCCGGTGATCCTGGTGGTCATCTTCCTGGTGCTCATGCTGCTGCTCCGGGCGATCGTGGCCCCGGCGGTGCTGCTGGTGGCCAACGTCTTGTCGTTCGGCTCGACGATGGGCATCAGCGCGCTCGTGTTCAACCACGTCTTCGGCTTCCCTGCGAGCGACCCCTCGACGGTGCTCATCGCCTTCGTCTTCCTGGTCGCGCTGGGCATCGACTACTCGATCTTCCTGATGACGCGGGTGCGCGAGGAGTCGATCCGCCAGGGCACCCACCCGGGCATCCTCAAGGGGCTGTCGGCGACCGGCGGCGTGATCACCTCGGCGGGCGTCGTCCTCGCCGCGACGTTCGCCGCTCTGGGCATCATCCCGATCCTGTTCCTGGCCCAGATCGGGTTCATCGTCGCCTTCGGCGTCCTGCTCGACACGCTCGTCGTCCGCTCGCTGCTGGTGCCGGCCCTGTCCTACGACGTGGGCCGCTGGATCTGGTGGCCGGGCCGGCTGTCCCGTGAGCAGGACCACGCCGACGCGGAGACCGAGGAGATGCTCCGCCAGCACTGAGCTCGCGTCCGAACAAAAAGTCAGGCTTGACTGTTTGTTTGTCGGGCGGCACGCTCGTGGTCGTGAGTACGACGACCCGCGTGCCCCAGGAGGAGCGCTCGCGCGCCATGCGGGCCCGCCTGCTGGAGGCGACGGTCGACTGTCTCGTGGAGAGGGGCTTCGCGGGGACCACGACGACGCTGGTCTCCGAGCGGGCGGGGGTGTCCCGCGGTGCCCAGCTCCACCACTTCCCGACGAAGAACGACCTGGTGGTCGCCGCCGTCGAGCACGTCACGATGCTCCGAGCGGAGGAGCTGCGCACCGCCGTGGCCGGCGTACCGCCCGGTGAGCGGCGGACCCGCCGGTGCTGCAGGTGCTGGCCGACCACGTGACCTCGCCGGCCTTCACCGCGGCGCTGGAGCTCTGGGTCGCGGCCCGCACCGACCCGACGCTGCTGGCCGCCGTCGGGCCGCTGGAGAAGCGGGTCGGCCGCGAGACGCACCGGCTCACCGTCGAGGCGCTCGGCGCCGACGAGGCTGCCCCGGGGGTGCGCGAGCTGGTGCAGGCGACGCTCGACCTGGTGCGGGGGCTGGGCCTGGCCGACACGGTGACCGACGACCGTCGGCGCCGGGGGCGGATCCTCGACCGCTGGGCCGAGGTTCTCGACGAGCGACTGGCGGCGGCCAGGTGACGGCGCTGCTCGACGGCATCCTCGCCGACCTCGCTGCCGAGGGCGACGCGCTCGACGCGCTGGTCGCCCCGCTGAGCGCCGACGCGTGGCGCACGCCCACGCCCGCCGAGGGCTGGGACGTCGCCACCCAGGTCGCCCACCTGGCGTGGACCGACGAGGCGGCGGTGCTGGCGGCGACTGACCGGGCCGGCTGGGACGCCCTGGTGCTGGAGGCGCTCGACGACCCGACCGGCATCGTCGACCGCGCTGCCCGCGAGGGCGGCGCCGGTGCGCCGGCCGCGTTGCTCGACCGCTGGCGGGGTGGCCGGTCGCGGCTGGCCGATGCGCTGCAGGGACTGCCTGAGGGGCAGCGGATGCCGTGGTTCGGGCCGCCGATGTCGGCGACGTCGATGGCGACGGCGCGGTTCATGGAGACCTGGGCCCACGCGCTCGACGTCTTCGAGGCGCTGGGGTCGGCGCCGGCGGTGACCGACCGGATCCGCCACGTCGCCCACCTCGGGGTGCGCACCCGCCGCTTCTCCTTCGCCGCGCACGGACGCGAGGCGCCGGACGCCGAGCCGCGGGTCGAGCTGGTCGCGCCCTCCGGCGAGACCTGGACGTGGGGGCCGGACGACGCCGCCCAGCAGGTGACCGGGTCGGCGCACTCCTTCTGCTTGCTGGTCACCCAGCGCATCCACCGCGACGACGCCGACCTGGTGGCGGTCGGCGACGGCGCCGAGGCGTGGCTTGCCGTCGCCCAGTGCTTCGCCGGGCCGCCCGGTGCGGGGAGGGCGCCGCGTGGCTGAGGTGCCCTCCGTGGCCGGCGTACTCCGGGTCGGCAACTGCTCGGGGTTCTACGGCGACCGGCTGTCCGCGATGCGCGAGATGCTCGAGGGTGGGCCGCTCGACGTGCTCACCGGCGACTACCTCGCCGAGCTGACGATGCTGATCCTCGGCAAGGACACGCTGAAGGACCCCTCGCTCGGCTATGCGCGCACCTTCGTCCGCCAGCTCGAGGACTGCCTCGGCCTCGCCCTCGAGCAGGGGGTCCGGATCGTGTCCAACGCGGGCGGGCTCAACCCCGCCGGGCTCGCCGAGCGGGTGCGCGAGGTCGCCCGGGGCCTGGGGGTCGACGTCGCGGTCGCCCACGTCGAGGGCGACGACCTGCGCCCCCGGGCTGCGGAGCTGGGCTTCCCGGGAGCACTGACGGCCCATGCCTACCTGGGTGGCTTCGGTGTCGCGGCGGCGCTGTCGGGAGGCGCCGACGTGGTTGTGACCGGACGGGTCACCGACGCATCCCTGGTCGTCGGGCCGGCGGTCGCGCACTTCGGCTGGGCACCGACGGCGTACGACGCCCTGGCCGGCGCCACGGTCGCCGGGCACATCCTCGAGTGCGGCCCGCAGGCGACCGGCGGCAACTTCTCCGGCTTCCTCGAGCTGCCGCGCGACGAGCGGCCGCTCGGGTTCCCCCTCGCCGAGATCGCCTCCGACGGGACCTCCGTGATCACCAAGCACGACGGGCACCGGGGGTGCGGTCACGGTGGACACGGTCACGGCACAGCTCATGTACGAGATCCAGTCCGAGCGCTACCTCGGCCCCGACGTCACCACCCGCCTCGACACCCTCGAGCTTCGCCAGGCCGGGCCCGACCGGGTGTCGGTCGCCCGGGTGCGGGGGGAGGCGCCGCCCGAGCGGCTGAAGGTCGGCGTCAACGAGCTCGGCGGCTTCCGCAACTCCCTCGAGTTCGTGCTGACCGGGCTCGACCTCGATGCCAAGGCCGACTGGCTGCGGGCCCAGCTGGAGCCGGCGCTGGCCGCGACATCGGTCACGTGGACGCGCACCGACACGGCGGCGGCCGACGCGTCGTCGGAGGAGGCGGCGTCCTGTCTGCTGCGCTGCACCGTCATGGACCCCGCGCCGGAACCGGTGGGAAAGGGCTTCACCGGGCCGGCGGTCGAGCTCGCCCTGGCGTCGTACCCCGGCCTCACGATGACCGCTCCGCCCGCCCCGGGGGCGCCGTACGCCCGGTTCCGCGTGGCGTACGCCGACCGGTCGCTGGTCGCTCACTCCGTGGTGCACGCCGACGGGCGGCGTGAGGTGGTCGCCGACCTCGAGCCCGGACCGGCAGCCGAGGTCGTGGTGCCCGCGGGCGTCGGGCTGGCGATCGGCGGGACGACCGCGCGGGTGCCGCTCGGCACCTTCGTCCACGCGCGCTCCGGCGACAAGGGCGGCGACGCCAACCTCGGGCTCTGGGTGCGTCACGACCTCGACGCTCGCCGCGACGGAAGGGTGGGCTGGCTGCTGGCCACGGTCACCGAGGAGTGGGTGCGGGCCCTGCTGCCGGAGGCGGCGGCGCTCGACGTCGACCTCCATCCGCTGCCGAACCTCGGCGGCGTCAACATCGTCCTGCGCGGGCTGCTCGGCGAGGGCGTGGCGGCGTCGACGAGGTTCGACCCGCAGGCCAAGGGCCTCGGCGAGTGGGCGCGGTCGCGCCTGGTCGACGTGCCGGAGGAGCTGCTGTGACCGCCGAGCAGGGGGTCAGTGCCTCGACGACGAACCGCGAGGCGATGCTCGCCAAGCTCGCCGACCTCGAGGCCGAGCACGCGAAGGCGGTGGCCGGCGGCGGGGACAAGTACGTCGACCGGCACCACGCCCGCGGCAGGCTGCTGGCCCGCGAGCGCATCGAGCTGCTCCTCGACGAGGGGTCGGCGTTCCTCGAGCTGTCGCCGCTGGCCGGTTGGGGCTCCGACTTCACCGTCGGCGCCAGCGTCGTCACCGGGATCGGCGTGGTCGAGGGAGTCGAGTGCATGGTCACCGCCAACGACCCCACGGTGAAGGGCGGCGCCTCCAACCCCTGGACGGTGAAGAAGATCTTCCGGGCGGCGCAGATCGCCGAGGAGAACCACCTCCCCATGATCTCCCTGGTCGAGTCGGGCGGGGCCGACCTGCCGACGCAGAAGGAGATCTTCATCCCCGGCGGCAAGCTCTTCCGCGACCTCACCCGTGCGTCGAAGCGCCGCCAGCCGACGATCGCGCTGGTCTTCGGCAACTCGACAGCAGGCGGCGCCTACGTTCCCGGCATGAGCGACTACGTCGTGATGGTCAAGGAGCAGGCCAAGGTCTTCCTCGGCGGCCCGCCACTGGTCAAGATGGCCACCGGCGAGGAGTCCGACGACGAGTCGCTCGGCGGCGCCGAGATGCACGCCCGGGTCTCCGGGCTCGCCGACTACCTCGCCGAGGACGAGCGCGACGCCATCCGCATCGGGCGGCGGATCGTGGCCCGGCTCAACCGAGGCAAGCCCGCTGCAACCCCGGCCACCACGACGTACGCCCAGCCCGACGCCGACGCCGACGAGCTGCTCGACCTGATCCCGACCGACCTCAAGGAGCCGTTCGACCCGCGCGAGGTGATCGCCCGCGTCGTCGACGGGTCGGGGCCGGGCAACGAGCGACCGTTCGACGAGTTCAAGCCGCTCTACGGCCCCTCCCTGGTCACCGGCTGGGCACGGATCCACGGCCGGCCGATCGGCATCCTCGCCAACGCCCAGGGCGTGATCTTCAGCGAGGAGGCGCAGAAGGCCGCGCAGTTCATCCAGCTCGCGAACCAGGCCGACACCCCGCTGCTGTTCCTGCACAACACCACCGGCTACATGGTCGGCGCGGAGTACGAACAGGGGGGCATCATCAAGCACGGGGCCCAGATGATCAACGCGGTCTCCAACTCCACCGTGCCTCACCTGAGCGTGATCCTGGGGGCGTCGTACGGCGCCGGCAACTACGGCATGGCCGGGCGCGCCTACGACCCTCGCTTCCTCTTCACCTGGCCCTCGGCCAAGTCCGCGGTGATGGGGCCGGCCCAGCTCGCCGGCGTCCTCTCGATCGTCTCGCGCGCCGCCGCCGCGGCGCGCGAGCAGGAGTACGACGAGGCCGGCGACGCCGCGATGCGGGAGCTCGTCGAGGCGAGTGTCGAGGAGCAGAGCCTGCCGTTCTTCCTCTCCGGGATGCTCTACGACGACGGCGTCATCGACCCCCGCGACACCCGCACGGTTCTGGCCATCTGCCTCTCGGTCATCGAGAACGCACCGATCAAGGGCGCCGAGGGCTACGGCGTCTTCCGGATGTAGGGCCGCCGCATGATCAGGAGACTCCTCGTCGCCAACCGGGCCGAGATCGCCTCGCGGGTCTTCGCCACCTGTCGCCGGCTCGGCATCCGGACCGTCGCCGTCCACTCGCCCGCGGACGCCGACCTGGCCTTCGTGGCCGAGGCCGACGACGCCGTCGTGCTCCCGGGCGACGCGCCGGCCGACTCCTACCTCCGCATCGACGCGATCCTCGAGGCGGCACGGGCCACCGGGGCCGACGCGGTCCACCCCGGCTACGGCTTCCTCGCCGAGAACGCCGACTTCGCCCGCGCCGTCGTCGACGCCGGGCTGACCTGGGTCGGACCGCCGCCGGAGTCGATCGAGGCGATGGGCGACAAGGTGCGGGCCAAGGCACTGATGAGGGACGCCGGCGTGCCCGTCCTCGACTCCCTCGATCCCGACGCGGTCACCGAGACCGATCTGCCGGTGCTGGTCAAGGCCTCCGCCGGTGGCGGGGGTCGCGGCATGCGGATCGTGCGGTCGCTCGCCGACCTGGCCGCCGCGATCGAGTCGGCGGGTGCGGAGGCGCTCTCGGCCTTCGGCGACGGCACCGTGTTCATCGAGCCGGTGGTGATCAACGGACGCCATATCGAGGTGCAGGTCGTCTGCGACCACTTCGACTTCATCGAGATCATCGGTGAGCGCGACTGCTCGCTCCAGCGCCGCCACCAGAAGGTCGTGGAGGAGGCCCCGGCCCCAGGCTTGCAACAGTCGACGCGAGAGGCGTTGAGCGACGCAGCCATGGATGCGGCGCTGACCGTGGGCTACGTCGGTGCGGGCACCGTCGAGTTCCTCTACGACGAGCTCCGCGACTCCTTCTACTTCCTCGAGATGAACACCCGGCTCCAGGTGGAGCACCCCGTCACCGAGCTCGTGCACGGGGTCGACCTCGTCGAGCTGCAGATCGGTGTGGCCGAGCGGCAGAAGCTCCCCGTCCTGTGGCAGAACGCCGAGGTGACACAGGGCCACGCCGTGGAGGTGCGGCTCTACGCCGAGGACCCGGCGGCGGCGTACCAACCCCAGACCGGCCGCGTGGTCACCCTCGACCTCCCTCACGACGCGGCGTTCGGCCCCCTCGACCGAGCGGGCGTCCGCGTCGACGCGGGCTTCGTCTCCGGGGACGAGGTCTCGCCGCACTACGACGCGATGCTGGCCAAGGTGATCTCGTGGGCGCCCAGTCGCGAGCAGGCGATCCGCCAGCTCGCCGGCGCGCTGCGCCGCGCTCGCATCCACGGGGTGCCGACCAACCGCGACCAGCTGCTGGCGATCCTGGCCGACGAGCGGTTCGCCGCCGGAGAGGTCTCCACGGCCCTGCTCGACGAGATCGCCCTGCCCGAGGAGACGACCGATCCGGTCGTGCTGATGGCGGCCGCTGCCACCCACCTGGCCGACGTCGCCGCGGCCCGAACCATCCAGCACGGCGTCGCCCCCGGCTGGCGCAACGTGCCCAGCCGGCTCCACCGGGTCCGGCTCGAAGTGGGCGGTGAGGCGCACGAGGTCGGCTGGCGCGGCTGGCCGCCGGAGTTCCCCGAGCTCGGGGGGCGGGCCAGGCCCACGCGCGGCGCGTCAGGCTGGCGCGTGGCCGTCACCCTCGAGGGCCGCACCCAGCACACCGGTGGACTCATCGAGCCGGCGCCGCCCGGTCGCCCGCGGCGGGTCTTCGTCGACACCCCCGATCGGTCCGCCGCTGTGCTGGTGCCGCCCCGCTTCACCGACCCGGCCGCCGCGCATGCGACCGGCAGCCTCCTGGCCCCGATGCCCGGCACCGTGGTGTCCGTGCTCGCCGCAGCGGGAGACACCGTCGAGGCCGGCCAGCCGGTCCTGGTGCTCGAGGCGATGAAGATGCAGCACACGGTCACCGCGCCCACCGCCGGCGCGGTCGCTGAGATCACCGTCGAGCCGGGCCGACAGGTCGCCGCGGGCGACCTGCTCGCCGTCGTATCCGAAGGAGAGGAAGCATGAGCGCGTTCACCGAGTCCGAGGAGCGGCGCGATCTGCGTCGCGAGGTCGCCAAGCTGGCCGGAAGCTACGGCCGCGACTACTTCACCGCGCAGGCCCGCAGCGGCGGCAAGACCACCGACCTGTGGCTGGAGATCGGCAAGGCGGGCTACCTCGGCGTCAACATCCCCGAGGAGTACGGCGGTGGGGGAGGCGGCATCGGCGACATCGCCGCCGTCTGCGAGGAGCTCGCGGCACAGGGGTGCCCGCTGCTGATGATGGTCGTCTCACCGGCCATCTGCGGCACCGTGATCAGTCGCTTCGGCACCGAGGAGCAGAAGCAGCGCTGGCTCCCGGGCATCGCCGACGGCACCGGCACGATGGCGTTCGCGATCACCGAGCCTGACGCCGGCACCAACTCCCACCGTCTGACGACCACCGCCCGCCGGGACGGCGAGGGCTGGCTGCTGAGCGGACGCAAGATCTACATCTCCGGCGTCGACGAGGCCGAGCACGTCCTCGTCGTCGCGCGCACCGAGGACGACCGCACCGGTCGGCTCAAGCCGTGCCTCTTCGTCGTCCCGACCGACGCCGACGGCTTCGAGGCGCAGCCGATCCCGATGGAGATCGTGTCGCCCGAGCAGCAGTTCACCGTGTTCCTCGACGACGTCCGGCTCCCGGCCGGCGCGCTGGTCGGCAACCCCGACGCGGGCCTGGTCCAGCTCTTCGCCGGGCTCAACCCCGAGCGGATCATGGCCTCCGCATTCTCGACCGGACTCGCCCGCTTCGCGCTGTCGCGCGCGTCGGCGTACGCCCGCGAGCGGGAGGTGTTCGACACCCCCATCGGCGCCCATCAGGCGATCGCGCACCCGCTCGCGCAGGCCCACATCGAGGTCGAGCTATCCCGGCTGATGACCCAGAAGGCGGCCGCGCTCTGCGACGACGGCGACGACACCGGTGCCGGCGAGGCGGCGAACATGGCGAAGTACGCCGCCGCCGAGGCCGCCTGTCACGCCGTGGACGCCGCGGTGCAGACCCACGGCGGCAACGGCATCACCCAGGAGTACGGCATGGCCGGGCTCCTCGTCGCCGCCCGCGCCGGCCGGATCGCCCCGGTGTCGCGGGAGATGATCCTCAACTACGTCTCCATGCACTCCCTGGGGCTGCCCAAGTCCTACTGACTCAGGCGCTGTCCCTTCCTGTCACGGAGTCGGCCGTTCGGACGTCATCGAGGTACGACGCCCGCCGGCGCCCGCAGGTGACCCGACCAGGAGGAGCCCGTGACCGACACCGACCTGACCGCCGCCTTCGAGACCGAGCGTCCCCGCCTGCGCGCCCTTGCCCTGCGTATGCTCGGCTCGCCCGCGGAGGCCGACGATGCCCTGCAGGAGGCCTGGCTGCGCGTCGCCGCGGCACCGACCACCGAGATCGACAACCCGCCCGGCTGGCTGACGACCGTCGTGGGTCGGACCTGTCTCGACCTGCTCCGCGCTCGCCGTCGCAGGCCCGCACCTGACGACCTCGAAGGCCACGAGGTTCCGGCACCGGCCGTCGCGCAGCCGGCCGCGGAGGTCGAGCTGGCCGACTCCGTGGGCCTGGCGATGCTGGTCGTCCTGGAGACGATGAGCCCGGGCGAGCGCCTCGCCTTCTGCCTGCACGACCTGTTCGGCACGCCGTTCGAGGAGGTCGGGGAGATCCTGGGCCGGACGCCGGCCGCCGCTCGCCAGCTGGCCAGTCGGGGCCGGCGCCGCCTGCGCGAGCCCGACAGCGTCGCGGAGGACCGGCGGCGGCACGGCGAGGTGGTCGACGCCTTCCTGGCCGCCTCGCGGGAGGGTGACTTCGCGCGACTGATCGCGCTGCTCGACCCTGGGGCCACGATCGTGGCCGACCCGGCCGCCGTCGACCTGGGGGCGGCTGCCCGGCTGCAGGGAGCCCAGGCGGTCGCCGAGCGGTTCGCCGGTGGCGCGAAGGCGGCCTTCGAGGCGGTCAGCGAGGGCTACCCCGCCGTCGCCTGGTGGCATCGCGGCGCCGCCAAGGTCGTCTTCTCCTTCACCGTCGAGGATGGTCTGGTGCACGAGATCGAGCTGCTCGGCAACCCCGCCACGATCGCCCTCCTCGACGTCCACCGCACCCCCTGACCGACCCCGACGCGTCGCGGTTTTCTGGCCGAGGCGTCGTTGATTGCGGCGCGAGGCGTCGTTCGTTTCGTGGAAGCAAGGCTCCTGGTGCTGGTCGGCGACATCAGCGACGCGTCGGCGTGGAACTGGCGACGCCTCGGCGAGGAAACAGCGACGCGTCGGCGTGGAACCGGCGACGCCTCGGCTCAGTCGGTCGGCTCGGTCCAGCCCAGCTGCACCACGTCGACCCCGCGGTCGCGGGTGACCAGCCGGCCGCGGCCGGGCGCAGCGGGTGCCGGCTTGAGGGTGCCGAGCAGCGGACCCTCCTCGGGGCTGCCCGACAGCAGCACCCCCGGCATCGCGAGGTCGCGCAGCGACTGCAGCACCGGCTCGTAGAGCGCCCGCGAGGCACCCCCCGAGCGCCGAGCCACGACCAGGTGCAGCCCGACGTCGCGCGCCTGCGCCAGCAGTGGCTGCAGCGCCAGCAGCGGCGACCCCTGCGCGGTCGCGACCAGGTCGTAGTCGTCGACGACCACGAACACCTCCGCGCCGGTCCACCACGACCGCTGCCGCAGCTGCTCCGGAGTCACGTCGGGGCCCGGCAGCCGGTTCTCGAGGTACGACGCCAGCTCGCGCAGCGCGGGCGCGGCCTGCGTGGCGGAGGTGAGGTAGTGCAGCCGGTAGTCGTCGGGCACCTCGCCCAGCAGCGACCGGCGGTAGTCGACGACGACGAGCTGCGCCGCCCGGGCCGAGCGCGTCCGCATCACCTCGCGCGCGTAGCCCCGCAGCAGCGAGCTCTTGCCGGACCGGCTGTCGCCGAACACCAGGAGGTGCGGCTCGTGGTCGGGGTCGAGGCCGACCGGGGCCAGCTCCCGCTCGTTGACGCCGAGCAGCAGGGTGCCCGCGGGCATGCCTCGCTCGGCCGCCTGCGCCCGCACCGTGTCGAGCGAGATCCGCTCCGGCAGCAGCCGCAGCTTGGGCCCGGCCGGGCCGGTCCACGCCGCCGCGACCTGCCGCACCAGGTCGTCCACCCCGGCGCCCAGCGAGGCGGCCGAGGCGTCGCCGTCGACGCGGGGCAGCGCGCCGAGCACGTGCAGCTTGCCCTGCACCAGCCCGCGACCCGGCCGCCCCGGGGGCACCAGCGCCGCCACCCGTCGGTCGATCTCGGAGTCCATCGGGTCGCCCAGGCGCAGCTCCAGGCGAGTGCCGAAGACGTCGCGCATCGCGGCGCGGAAGTCGGCCCACCGGGCGGCCCCGGCCACGACGTGCACGCCGAAGGTCAGGCCGCGGGTGGCCAGCTGCTGCAGCTCCATCTCCAGGTCGTCGAAGTCGGCGCGCAGCGTCGCCCAGCCGTCGATGACGAGGAACACGTCGCCCCACCCGTCGTCGGCCCGCGCCTCGGCCCGACGGGACCGGTAGGTCTCGATCGAGTCGATCCCCTGCCCCCGGAAGTAGCGCTCGCGTCGGTCGACGATCCCCTGCACCTCCGCCAGGATCCGGCGTACGACGTCCGGCTCGGACCGCGTGCCGATGCCGGCGAGGTGCGGCAGCCCGGCCATCGGGGCGAACGTCCCGCCCCCGAAGTCGAGCACGAAGAACTGCGACTCCGCGGGCGTGGTCGTGAGCGAGAGCGCGGCGACCAGCGTCCGCAGCATCGTGCTCTTGCCGCTGCGCGGCCCGCCGACGACGGCCACGTGGCCGGCCGCGCCGGAGAGGTCGACGGTGAGCACGTCGCGGCGCTGCTCGCGGGGCCGGTCGACCGTGCCGAGCGGCACCGCCAGCTCCCCCGCGGCCCGCCAGCGCGGCGAGGTCAGCCCGAGCACCGGGTCGACGGTGAGGTCGGGCATCAGCTCGTCGAGGGTGTCGGGCACGTCGAGCGGCGGCAGCCAGACCTGGTGCGCCTCCGGGCCGCGGCCGACCATCAGCGCGACCGCCACGTCGAGCAGCGAGTCCTTCTCCTGGCCGGCTCGGCCGACGACCTCCGTCTCCACCCCCACGTCGGCGACCTCGGTCTCCGCCTGGGCCGCTGGGTGGGCCTCCGTTCGGGGCACCTCGCGCGACCGCACGGGCGCCACGCTGAACGGCAGGATCCCCTGCAGCTGGCCCGAGGTGTCGCGATGGACGGGCCGCGGTCCGGCCGGCGGGCCGGAGACGTAGGCCGCCTTGAAGCGCACCAGCGTCGAGGGGTCGGGCTTGAGATAGCCCAGCCCCGGCACCGGCGGCAGCTCGTAGGCGTCGGGCACGCCGAGCACCGCGCGGGACTCGCCGGCGCTGAAGGTGCGCAGCCCGACGCGGTAGGACAGGTGCGACTCCAGCCCGCGCAGCCGCCCCTCCTCGAGCCGCTGCGAGGCGAGCAGGAGGTGCAGCCCGAGCGAGCGGCCCAGCCGGCCGATCGCCACGAACAGGTCGATGAACTCCGGCTTGGCGGAGAGCATCTCGGAGAACTCGTCGACGACGATCAGCAGCGAGGGCAGCGGCGCCAGCGGCTCCCCCGCGGCCCGGGCCCGTTCGTAGTCGCGCACCGACGCGAAGTTGCCGGCCTCGCGGAGCAGCTCCTGGCGGCGCACCATCTCGCCGGAGAGCGCGTCCTGCATCCGGTCGACCAGGGTCAGCTCCTGGGCCAGGTTGGTGATCACCGCCGACACGTGCGGCAGCCGGGACATGCCGGAGAAGGTCGCGCCGCCCTTGAAGTCGACGAGCACCATGTTGAGCTGCTCGGAGCTGTGCGTCAGCGCCAGCCCGAGCACCAGCGTGCGCAGGAACTCCGACTTGCCCGACCCGGTCGCGCCGATCACCAGGCCGTGCGGGCCCATGCCCTGCTGGGCCGACTCCTTCAGGTCCAGGGGGACGACGGCTCCGGCCTCGCCCAGCCCGATCGGGACGCGCAGCCGGTCGCGCGCCGGGCGGGGGCGCCAGGCCGCCGCGGGGTCGAACGAGCCGACATCGCCCAGCCCGAGCAGGTCCATGACGTCCACCGGGCCGACCAGGTCTCCGCCCGCCGTCGCCTCGGCGGAGGGGCTGGCCGCGCCCGTCGGCAGCGGCGCCAGCCGGCGGGCGGACGCCTCCGCGGTCGACAGCGTGCACTGGTCGCCGTACGCCCGGACCGGTTCCTCGCGCAGCCGGAGTGCGCGCATCGGCACTGCGTCGTCGTCGCCCTCGGACTCCTCGAGATGCAGCCGCAACGAGGTCGGCGAGTCCAGCTCGTCCCAGCGTTCCGGGAGGTCGAGCACGGTGACGCCGTGCAGCCCGTCGGGAGGCACGACGTGGTTGCCGGGCGGCAGCAGGGCGCCGTCGGTGACCAGCAGGATGTGCGGTGTCGCGGGCCGGTCGTCGGCGCCGAACCGGGGCCGGTCGCCGAGGTCGGCGGGCAGCAGCGCCGACAGGTCGCTCAACGAGGTGGTCACCATCCGGGCCGGCCCGGCGGCGTCGGAGGCGCGACCGCTGGCGGCGTGCGGGAGCCACTTCAGCCAGTCCCAGTGGACCAGCGTGCGCTCGGAGGCCAGCACCGCGACGACCAGGTGCGTCGGGGAGTGGAACGTCGTCGCCGAGCAGACCAGTGCCCGCGCGAGGCTGCGGGCCTGCTCCTCCTCTCCGCAGACCTCGACCCGGTCGAAGGCCCGGAGGTCGATGCTGGCCGGAAGCCGCGGCTGCACCCGGTGCACCACGAGCAGCCGGTGCAGGGCCGAGGCGGCCGCCGGGTCGACCTGGTCGATCGGCGCGCTGTCGGGCGGCACCAGCTCGAGGGCCAGCGGCTGCGCGCAGACGCCGTAGCGCACGTGCAGGAAGCCCTCGTCGTTCACGGTGCGCTCCCACACCCGCGACCGCTCCTCCGCGAGCGCCGGCAGCGCCGTCGGCGCCGGGTGGTCCCACGAGAGCGCTCGCCGTTGCTGGTCGGCGGCCTCCCGGGCGACCTGCCGGACGCTGCCGAGGTAGCGGAGGTACGACGTGCGCGAGCCGGTGACCTGCTGGGTGCGCTGCTTGCGCTGCCGGTCGATCTGGACGATCACGAAGCCGAGCGTCGCGAACAGGAACATGCCCGCCGCGATGAAGCCGCGGTTGCCACCACCGGCCTGCGTCATCGTGGCCACCAGCACGATCGAGCCGACGCTGCCGAGCATCGGGATGGCGTTCATCAGCACGCCGCTGGCGCCCTCGTGCGGCTCGATCTCGGGCGGCGGCTGCAGCACCAGCTGCCCCGAGGGCATCTCGGGGCGCTCCCGCCGCCGGCCGCGCAGGGTCGGTGCCGCGTGCGCGCCGCCGGTCGGTGCGACGGAGGGCTGGGCCGAGGGGGGCGACGTCACAGCGGCTCCCAGGTCACGGTGGCGAGCACCGAGTCGATGGTGCGCTCGCGCGCGGCGGGCCGGTCGGCGATCTCGAACACGATCTGGACCGCGGTCTCGCCCCGCTGGGTGCCGACCACGTCGCGGGGGACGCCGAGCCGCCGGCCGCGCAGCCGGAAGCAGCGCACGCCGTCGACGGTGACGGGATCGAGCTCCCGGGGGGTCTCGTCCCAGTCGAGCCGCTCGGCGTAGAGCTCGGTGAGCTCGGCGAACGAGACCGGCGCGATCAGGTCGATGCTGGAGTAGAGGACGGTGTGCTCGCCGTCCGGCAGGCGCGCGTCGTACTGCCGCGGCGCCATGCCGTCGTAGAGCTCCCACCCGCGGGGGAAGCGCATCGTCAGCATCGGGGTGGCGATCCGGGGGCCGGTCGCCGGCGTCACCGTGGGCGTCGGGTCGGCGGTGGGGGACGCAGAGGGCTCGGCGGAGCCACCGGTCTCGGTCGACCCGGAGGCCGCTGGCGGCTCGGCGGCATCGCCCGCGCAGGCGGACAGCGAGAGGCCCGCGGCCAGCACGACCGCGGTCGCCGCGGAGCGGGCGTACGCCGCCTTGCGTGTCACTCCGCCCCCGATCCGACGACCGCCGTGTGCGGGGTTACGGTACCGCCCGCTCCGGCCGCGGGTCCGGGTCGCGTGGGTACCCTGCTGTCTGGCCGGGCCTTCCGCACCCGGCGGAGGAGCGTCGATGAGCGAGCCACGCGTGCAGGACGCCGTGGCCCTCAGCCTGTCCGGGCCCGAGGGCGTCGTCGACGTCCTGGTGCCGTCGGGGTCGAGCGCCGGCGACCTCGCCGCGCGCTACCGCGACGAGGTGGCGTCCGCGGCACTGCCGCTGATGTTCTCCCTGACCGGAGCCGTGCTCCCGCCGGACCGGACGCTCGACGAGCTGGGAGTCGAGCCGGGCGACGTCGTCGTGGCGGCGTACGCCGTGCCCCGGCCGACGACCGCACGGAGCGCCCGCGAGGCTGCCGCCAGCGGGGTGCTTGCCGACGGCCTGCTGGTCCGGACCGTGCTGGCGGTGGCGGCCGGCTGTGCCCTGCTGGCCGCAGCAGCCGTGGTCGCGGGTGCGGACGGTGCACCGGCGGCCTGGGTGGTCGGCCTGCTTGCCGTGGCGTCGCTGCTGGGCGTCGTCGACGGCGGCCGGTACGCCGCCGCGCGCTCCGCGGTGGCCCCGGCCTTCGCCGCCGCCGCCGTGCTGGCGTGGACCTGGCGACCCGAGCCCGAGGCGCTGCCGATGGTTCTCGGGTTCAGCGGGCTGGCCGCCGCGGCCGCCGCGTCGGTGGCCCGCGCCCGGCGCGGACCCCGCGACGAGCCGCTGGTGGTGTGGATGGTCGCCGGCGTCGCGCTGTTCGTCGTCTCCGGGGTGGCGACGTTGGCCGGGCTACCGCCGGTGGTGGTGTGGTCGCTGGTGCTCCTGCTCGCGCTCTTCGCGGCCCGGATCTCGCCAGCGCTCGCGGTCGACGTCCCCGACCAGCTGCTGGTCGACCTCGAGCGGCTGGCCGTCACCGCCTGGTCGGCCCGCGACGCGGCGCCCGGACGGCGGGGGCGGACCGTCGTGTCGTCGGCGGCGGTCGCGCAGCTGGCCCACCGGGCCGGTCGCGGGGTGACCGCGGCGGCGGTCGCCTCGGGGCTGCTGGTCGGGGTCGCCTCGGCGCTGTTGCTGCGCACCGACCGGCCGCTGGACCGGGTGGGCGCGCAGTGCCTCGTCGGGCTGGCGGCCGTCGGACTGCTGCTCGCCGCGCGCAACCACCGGCACCCCGGCGCGCGGTGGGCACTGCGACTGGGTGGGCTCGGGGCGGCGATCGCGCTGGCCGTTCACCTGCTCCCCGCCCGGTCGCCCGCGACCCAGCTGGCGGTGGCCGCGGTCGCGCTCGCGGTCGCGGTCGCCACGGTCGTCGGCGCGGTGGCCACCGGGCGGGGGTGGCGCTCGGCGTGGTGGGCCCGGCGCGCCGAGGTGGCCGAGACCCTGAGCCTCGGCGGCGCGGTTGCTGCGACCGTCGTGTCCACAGGCGGCTTCCGGCAGTTGTGGGAAATCGCCTCGGTGAGGTTTGGTGGCTGAGCGCACCGGGTAGACCCGGGTTGTCGGCGTTGCTCGAGCCCGAGGGGCTGGACCTCTCGGAGTCGGGAGCGGCGACCACCGTCAGCGACACCGACGACCAGACGACAGCGACAACCCGGCGGCGCGAGCCGCGAAAGGGGGAACGGCGACCATGTCGCAGAACCAGATGGGCCAGGGTGCGGGCACCCTCACGCGGGCAGCGGGCCTGGTGTCCGAGGCCAAGCGCGACTTCGACGCGCTCAGCAGCCGCCTCGAGGGGCAGATCACCGGCATGGCCGGGCAGTGGGTCGGGGCCGGCGGCAGCGCCTTCCAGGCCCTCCAAGCGGCCTGGACCGAGCGTCAGCGGGTGATCAACCGTGCGCTCGACGAGTTCGAGGCGTCGCTGCGCTCCACCGAGAAGGACTTCATGAGCACCGACGACCAGCAGTCGTCGACGCACACCGCCCTGCAGAACCGGCTCGGCTGAGCCGCCCGGACCAAGGAGAACAGTGATGACCGGAGAGCTTCGCGTCAACCACGGCGGCCTCGACGTCGCCTCCCAGGACCTCGCGGCGGCCGTGAAGGCGATCGACGACCGGCTCAACCGGCTGGAGGCCGAGCTCGAGCCGCTGCGCAGCGACTGGAACGGCCAGGCCCAGCAGTCCTACCTCGCCGCCAAGGCCCAGTGGGACGGCGCCATGCAGGAGATGCGGTCGATCCTCGCGCGGACCTCGGCCAACGTGGCGCAGTCCAACAGCGACTACCTCTCGGCCGACCGCCGCGGGGCCAGCGCCTTCGGCGGCTGAGCAGGAGTCCCGTCACGGGGCCGGGCGTGGGCATCCCACGATCCGGCCCCCTGACGCCGTCCGAGAGGGGATGACCGGTGCCGATCACCGTGACCGCGGCGACGCAGCAGCTCGTCGCCGCGATCGACGCGCTCACCTCCGGGCTCCCGTCCGGGCTCCCCGAGGGCGACACGCGGACCAACGAGGCCGACCTCGAGGCGCTGAAGCAGAGCCTGCTGGAGCGCGCGGAGGACCTCGACGGCGCCGACATTAAGAACGTCACCCTCAGGGGCCACGAGTTCGGTGGCTCCGAGCTCGGGCTGCAGCTCGGTGACCACCACGGCCGGGCCCGTCGAGTGATCGTGGAGACGATCCTGGGCGTGGTCGCCGACCTCGACCGCTACCGCGACGGCGTCGTCCAGGCCGAGCGGCTGCTCGACCTCGCTGACACCGGCAGCGCCGACTCGATGGACCGCAACCGGGCCCGCGCCGAGGGGGAGGTCGCCTCGATCATGCAGCAGGCGACGGCGGTCTCCGAGGCCGACAGCTCCTACGACGAGGCCCGCAACTCCGATGCCAACGAGGGCCGGGCCCCGGGTCAGGCCGACGAGGCGCCGCCCGAGGCCGAGCCGCCGCCCGGCTCGCCCGACCTCGGCGCGCCGCCGGGAGGTGGCGGCTGATGGGACCGCGGGAGACCGAGTTGCGCCGTGCGGTCACCGGTGGCGACGACGCCTCGGTCCAGGACGCCGCCTCGGCCTGGAGCCGTGGCCATGGGCAGCTGACGGACGTCGAGATGGCCCTGGAGGCGGCCAAGCGCTACGTCGACTCCAACTTCGGCGCGGAGACCCGCCCGGCCGTGATCGCCGCCTTCGAGCAGGCCCAGGTCAACGTGCGCAAGCGGGCCGAGCAGATGCAGCAGGCCGAGCAGGCGCTGCGGCTGGCCGCCGTGCAGTACTCCTCCGCGTCCACCACGCTGGCCGAGCTCGGCCCGGTGCCGATGGCGCCCTCCGCGCCCACCATCGCCGGTCTGTCCGACGTCGAGGCGGCCCGCGCCGAGGTGCAGTTCAGTCGCCAGGTCGGCAGCTACGACGGGGCGATGGCCGCGCGCGAGGCCAAGGCCAACGGCGCGCTGACCCGCCTCGACGCCACCTACGCCGACTCCATCGCGGTGATGAAGACCATTCACGGCGAGCCCGACCCGCCGGCGTCGGCCTCCTTGGCGACCACCGCGGGCACCGCGACCGGGGGCGGCTCGAGCGGTGCAGGCTCGGGCGGGGGCTCGACCGGAGGCGGCGCCGGCGCGACCGGTGGCGGCTCGACCGGTGGGAGCACCGGCGGGTCCACCGGTGGCTCGGGCGTGGGCTCGACCGGAGGTGGCTCGACCGGTGGGGGCACCGGCGGCGCCACCGGGGGGTCGACCCCCGGCAGCGCTCCCGGCGGAGCGGGCAGCTCGCAGGGCGGGGGCTCCGTGAGCGGCCAGGTCGCGACACCCGGCGTCGCTGCTGCCGCGGCGGGCGGCTCGGTGGGCGCCCCGGGCGGGGTTGCCGGCGGTCTGGGGGTCACGGCGGCCGCCGGAGGCGCCGCCGCGGCCGGTGGCGCCTGGGCCGCCGGCGTCCGGCAGCCCCCCGGCGGGGCCGCCGTGGCCGGTGCCACCGGCGGGAGTGGGTCGCGGGCCCTCGGAGGCTCCCCGCGCAGCGGGGCCGCCTCGACCTTGGGACGCGGTGGCGCGGCCTATGCCGCAGGCGGACAGACCGCCGGACGGGCCGGCGCGGGGCGCGCCGGTGGCGCGGGTGCGCGCGGAGCCGCCGGCCGCCCGATCGCGGCGACCGGCTCGCAGGGGGCCGCCGGGGGGCGCCGCGGGGCCGCGACCGCGGGGTCCGGTGCCGGCCGCGGCAGGAGTGGCAAGGACCGCCGCCCCGATGTCGACCTCTACGACGAGGGCGATGACTGGGTCGACGACGAGGGCGCCGCGCCCGGCGTGCTCGACTGACGGTGCCGCACCGGGGCAGCCGGGGCAGGGCACGCGGCACGGCCGGGTCGGGGCGGGGCGCAGGCCTCACTAGGATGCCGCTGTCCGTCCGAGCTCGATGACGATGCGGGGAGCGAGCGCGATGAGCCAGGGGTCCACGGCCTCCAGCCTGCTGCGGGTGACGGTTGCCTCGGCCACCCGTCGGGTCGACCTGGTGCTCCCGGGGTCGGTGCCGCTGGCCGAGCTGCTGCCCGAGCTGGCCCGCAGCGTCGGGTTGCTGGACCCGTCGACGGTCTACGCCGGCTACCGCGTGGTCACCGCCGACGGTCGCGAGCTGGTGCAGGACGGCGGGCTGATCATCCAGGGCGTCGAGGACGGCGGCCTGCTGACCGTCTCCGCGCGGGTCGACGACGAGAGCCCGCGGGTCTACGACGACGTCGTCGAGGCGATGACCGACGTGGTCGAGCGCGACCTGCGGCCGTGGGAGCCCGCGGCCGGCCGGCGTACCGCCCTGGGGGCGGCGGCGCTGCTGCTCTCGCTCGGCGCGGCGGCGCTGTTCCTGCACGGGTCGCTGCTGGCCGGAGTCGCAGCGGCTCTGGTGGCGCTGACCCTGGTCGTCGGGGCGATCGTGCTGTCGCGGGTCTACGCCGAGCCGCAGGCGGCGGTGGCACTGACCTGGATGGCGGCGGGCTACGCCGCCGTGTCCGGGCTCCTGCTCGCCGACGGCGCGGAGGCGTCGGCCGACCTGCTCGGCGTCCCCGCGGCTGCCGCCGGCGGCGGGGTGCTGGTGGTCGGCCTCGTCGCGCTCGTCGGGCTCGGCGAGGGCCGCACGCTGGCCGTGCCTCCGACCGTCGTGGGCGCGGTGCTGGTGGCGGCCGGGTCGCTGATCGGGCCGGCCGGCCTCGACGCGGGTGCGGTGCTGGCCACGACCCTGGCGCTCGTCGTCGCCGCCGGCAGCGCCTTCCCCTGGCTGGCGCTGGGCGCGACGACCACCCGCGTCGAGCAGCTCTACACCACCGCCGACATCGTCGCCGACCCCGAGCCGGTCGACGCGGGACAGGTGGCCGGTGACGCTCGGCTGGCCCACGAGCTGCTGGTCGGGGTGACCGCGACCGTCGGCATCCTGCTGGTCCTGCTCAGCCCGCTGGTCGTGTCCTTGGGCCTCTCCGGGGTGGTGCTGGCGCTGCTCTGCTGTGTGATCGTGCTGCTGCGCACCCGTCAGTACCGCACCCGGTCCGCCGTCCTGGTCGGCCTGGTCTCGGGGGTGGCCGGGCTGCTGGCGGTGGCCGTGGCCGTGCTCTGGCTGCACCCCGACTGGCGACCCTGGGCCGCGCTGGCGCTGGCGGTCACCGGCGGTCTGCTGCTGGCACTCACCGTGGTCCCGATGCCGGCTTCGGTGCGGGGTGGGCGGCTGGGTGACGTGGCCGAGCTGGTCGCGCTGCTGGCCCTGCTGCCCGCTCTCCTGATCGCGGCGGGGGTCGTCGCCGCCGTCCGCGGGTGAGCGCCGATGGCCACCAAACGCGACCTGGTCGAGGCTCACGCGTTCTCCCGCCGTCGCCTCGTCACGGCGTTCGTCTCGGGGGCGCCCGGCGGCCGTGAGGTCGAGCCGGTCCGGCCGGGGCGGGCGCTGGTCGGTGGGCTCGCCCTGTCCGTCCTGCTGGTGGCCGGGGCGCTGATCGCCGGCATCTTCTCGCCGAGGGTCGCCGACGACTGGCAGCAGCCCGGGTTGGTGGTGTCGAAGCAGACCGGGGCGGCATACGTCATCACCGAGGCCGGTGACCCTGTCGTGCTGCACCCGGTCCTCAACAACACCTCCGCGTTGCTCATCGCAGGCGACGCCGCACGGGAGCCCACGCTGGTGCCGCAGGACGTCATCGACGAGCAGGTCGTCGGTGACGACCTCGGGATCGTCGGGGCGCCGCCGACGGTGCCGTCGCCGGCCCTGCTGGTGCCGTCGGGGTGGACCGCCTGCACCTCCGCGACCACGGGTGTCCGGCTGTCGGTCACCGCGTCGTCGCCGGTCACCGCGCAGCCCGGCGGCGCCCTGGTCGTGCGCGACGTCGTGTCGGGGGCGGTCCACCTGGTCGCCCAGGACGACGCCGCCGACGGGCCGGCGTCGGTGCGGCGCTACGCGCTCCCCGGACAGGGCGCCGCGCGCGACAAGATGCTGAGCACGCTGGGGCTGCCGATCGGCGCGCTGGCGACGCCGGTGTCCCCGCAGTGGCTCGCACTGGTGCCTCCCGGCGGGGCGCTGACCTGGGACAGCGCGAAGGTCGACGCCGCGGGGGACCGGGTGGACTACGAGCAGGCCGTCTATCCCGGGGCCCGGGTCGGCGACCTGGTGCGGGCGCCGGGGCAGGACTTCGTGCTGCTCGCCGGCGGTCCGGCCCCGCTCGACGCGTTCGCGGCGGCCGTCTATGCCAACCTGCCCCCGCCCCGCACACCGCGGGTGCGGTCGATGGCGTCGCTGCCCGACAGTCGCTACCTCGCGCCGCCGTTCGCGGCCGCCCGGTGGCCGACCGAGGCGCTGGAGCCGGTGACCGGCGAGAGCTGCCTCCAGCTGGTGACGGCGGCCGGCAGCGCGCCGTACGCCGTCCTGGTCGGCGACCCTGGCGAGGCGGCCGGCTCCGCCGACGTGCCGGAGGGGCGCCGCGCGGTGACGGTCGACCCCGGGCGCGGGGCGCTCGTGGCCTCGGGCGACTGGGGTCGCACCGCCAGTGGCAGCGTCGTGCTCGTCGACGGCAAGGGGCGGGCCTCCCCGCTCGAGGGTGCCGACGCCGCTGCCCTGCTGGGCTACGCCGACACGGCCGTGCCGGTGGTCCCCGACAGCTGGCTGGCGCTGCTGGAGCAGGGCGTCGTGCTCTCCCAGGAGGCCGCGCTCTGCCCGCCCGACCCTGAGGGTGGCTCGTCGTGCGGCTGAGGCCGCGGCTGGCCGGGGCTGCCGCCGTGGTGGCGGCCGCGACGGTGGTCCCCGTGGTGCCGGGGGATGCGGGGCCGGCGTACGCCGTCGACGCGGACTGCACGTCCGTGACCGCCGACGCGGCGACCGGGCCGGCCACGTCGGCGAGCGTGCCGGCCGGGCTGCTCGACCTCGCCGGAGCCCAGGAGCTGGTGCCCGGGCGGCCCGGTGCCGGCCAGACGGTGGCGGTCGTCGACTCCGGCATCGCCGGGTCGCCGTGGCTGGCCGAGGTGGCACACCCCTACCGACCCGCGCCCGTGGTCGACCCGCACGGCACCGCGGTCGCGGGCCTCGTCGCGGGGGCGCCGCAGCCGGGCGGTGCGCCGGTGGGGGCCGCGCCGGCGGCGCGCCTGCTCGACGTGCGCGTCTACGACCAGTGGCCGGTGACGCTCGAGGGCGCGGCGGGGCCGACGTCCGCGTCGGTCGCCGACGGGCTGGCATGGGTGCTTCGGCACCGGCGGGAGGAGTCGATCGACGTCGCGGTCGTCGCTGTGGCCGTGCCCGACTCGTCTCGGCTGGCGCGGGTGGTGCGGCGGCTGGTGCGCTCCGACGTGGTCGTGGTCGCGGCTTCGGGCAACCGGCCGCGGGAGGAGAGCGACCCGCTGTTCGCGGAGCTCGGCCAGCGCCGGCCGGGAGAGGACGCCGCCGAGACGGTGTTCCCGGCGGGCTACCCAGGGGTCGTCGCCGTCAGTGCGACGGCGGACGGGGCGCCCGGCGTCGACGCCCGCGACGAGGTGCTGGCGAGCTCGGCCGTGGTGGTGGCGGCGCCGACGTTCGGTGCGGTCAGCGTCGGGCTGCACGGCGAGACCTGCGTGCTGCCGCAGGTCGCCACCTCGTGGGCGGCCGCCGAGGTCGCCGGCGTCGTGGCCCTGCTGCGGCAGCGCTTCCCCGACGACACGGCTCCGCAGATCGTGGCGCGGCTGGTCGACACCGCCGACGGCAGGCCCGACGGCCGCACCCGCTCGACCGGGGCCGGGGTGGTCCAGCCGGTCGAGGCGCTCACCCGCCCCCTCTCGCCGTCGCGCGACGGCGCGGTCCCCGGCGATCCGGTCGTCGCCGACGACACCCCGCCCGCCACCGCGCCGGAGCCGGCGTACTCCCCGCTGCCGGAGGTCCGCGAGGCGGCCGGCTGGTGGGCGCTCGCCGGTGGTGCGCTGTTGGTGCTGGCGATGGTGGCCCGGCCGCTCGTCGCGCGCCGGAGGTGAGGCGTCCGTCGAGCCGGCGGGGCCGAGATCGACCCGGGGCGGGGAA
>CAVRDV010000005.1:0-5241 GCA_963719955.1 uncultured Actinomycetota bacterium
CAGGTGCCGATCGCCGGAGCGAGGGTCGGGGCGGCTCTTCCGCCAGCCCTCGATGCGGGCACGCTGGGGCGATGGAATTTGGCCGGTGTCGCTCTCGCTCTTGTAGTTCTCGCCCTCGACGCCGAAGCGCAGCGGGAGCGTCGGCTGGTCGGCCTTCGCGACGTTGACGGGGATGCCGTAGTAGGTCTCGGTCGTGCCGAGGTCGAGGTGGATCGGGTGACCCTTGGCCTGCGCGGCGACGATCTTGCCCGAGTTGGCGAACACCCGCCTCTTGTCGACGCGGGTGTTCCACGGGTTGTCGGCCGGGAACACCTGACAGCCGCCGACCCGGTGGACCTTCGCGGCGAGGGCGGTGGAGGCGGGCGCCGTCTCGGCGGCCGGCGCTGCCGCGGTGGCGATCGTGGCGGTCCCGCGGGCCGGCGCGCCGGCGTCGGTGCCGGCGGCAGCCAACGCAGGGACCAGCAGCGCCCCCACGACGGGGGCGACGACCAGCAGGCGGCGGCTCACCCGGCCATGATGGCGGGCCGGCCGCGTGCTGTCAGGCGAACGACGCCGGCCGTCGCGCCACGAGCCGCACGTGGGGCGACCGCGACGCGCAGGTCGCGGGACCGCTACGCGCTTGCGGGGGGACCGCAAGGCGCGGGTCGCGCTAGAGGTCGGCGCCGTCGGGAAGGCGGGTGTAGCTCTGGTGGTCGGGCAGCAGCCGGCCCAGGTGGCCGTCGACGATGCCGAGCCCGGCCTCGGAGTAGACCCGGTCGTGGATCGCCAGGTTGCGCGGGGCGCCCACCAGACGCGCGAAGTCGACCGCCTCCGCGGCCCGCATCCACGGGGCCGAGACGACCAGGAGCAGCAGGTCGACCGGCTCGCCGGGCGGAGTCAGCGCGTCTCCGGGATGGAAGACCCTCTGCTCCCCCGCGGTGACGACGTAGCCGCTGTTGAAGACGCGCGGCAGGTCGGGGTGGATCACGGCGTGCCGCTCGCCGACCGCCCGGACGCGCAGGCCACCGGCGGTGAACGCCTGCTCCGGCGCCACCGTCGTCACCCGCTCCGCGACATCGGGGGCGGAGGACCGCAGCGCCGCCGCGACGGCGTCGACGGTGAAGACCGGCGCGTCGGTGGCTCGCAGCCGCTCGGCGTCGAGGTGGTCGGGATGCTCGTGGGTGACCAGCACCGCGTCGGCGCCGTCGACCGCGTCGGCGTCGGTCCACATGCCGGGGTCGACCACCACCACGTGGCCGTCGTGCTCGATCCGGACGCAGGCGTGGCCGAACTTGGTGATCCGCATGCCTGCGAGACTAATCCGTTGGCCGGGCACCCAGGCCCGGCGCAGAATCGTCGGGTGACCGCGCCCGCCCCACCCGACGACGTGGCGCTGCGCTGGGCGACGCTCGCCGACGCGGCCGCCGGAGCGCGCCTGCATCTCGACTGCTGGCGCGAGGCCTACGGCCCACTGGTCGACCGCGGGCTGCTGGAGGCGCAGCTGGCCGACCCCGCCTCCTGGGCGCAGCGCTGGCGCGACCACACCGCCCGGGTGCCGCGGCTGCTCGCCGAGCACGAGGGCGACCTGGTCGGGTTCGCGGTCGCCGGTCCGTCGCGGGGCGAGGATCCGCCCGCCCCGCTGGAGCTGTACGCCGCCTACGTGCGGGCGGCGTGGTACGGCACCGGGCTGGGCCGGGCGCTGGTCGACCGGGTGCTCGGCGCCGGGCCGGCGTACCTCTGGGTGCTGGAGGGCAACGCCCGGGCCAGGGCGTTCTACGAGAAGGCCGGCTTCCGGACCGACGGCGCCCGCGAGCGGTTCGAGCCGTTGGACGCCTGGGAGGTGCGCATGGTGCGGGGACCGGCGCGTGACAGCAGGCAGCCGTGAGGCGGTTCCTGGACCTGGCGGACCCGGCCTTCGACGTCACCTCGGCGACGGTGCACGCCGCTCGTGACGACGACTGGTACGCCGAGACGCCCTACGGCCACGCCGTGCTCCGCTACGCCGAGGCGAGCGCGCTGCTGACCGACCGCCGGTTCCGCCAGGGCAACGCCCGGTGGCCGAAGCAGAACGGCATCCACGAGGGGCCGTTCCTGCGTTGGTGGCAGGAGGTGCTGCTGAGTCTGGAGGGCGACGACCACGCCCGGCTGCGGCGGCTGCTGATGCCGGCCTTCCGGCGGCGGAGCATCGAGGCGCTGCAGCCGGCGTTCCAGCGGCTGGCTACCGAGCTCATCGACGCGTTCGCACCCCGCGGTGAGGTGGAGCTGGTCGAGGAGTTCGCCGAGCCCTACTCCGCCCGCATCCTCTGCCTGCTGCTCGGTCTGCCCGCCGACGAGTGGCCGCAGGTGGCCCGATGGGCCGACGACCTCGGCAAGTCGTTCGGGATCCGGGTCCACGAGGACCTGCCGCGGATCGAGGCGGCGCTGGCGGGGCTGACGGCGTACGTCGAGCAGGTCGTCGACGAGCGAGCCGCCCGTCCGCGCGACGATCTCGTGACGACGCTGCTGCGGGCCCAGGAGAGCGAGGGTCGGCTCAGCCGCGACGAGCTGGTCGTCTCGCTGGTGTTCCTCGCGTTCGCCGGCATGGAGACCACCCGCAACCAGATCGGTCTGGCCGTGCAGACCCTGCTGCGCCATCCCGACCAGTGGCGGCTGCTGGGTGAGCGGCCCGAGCTCGGGCGCGCCGCCGTCGAGGAGGTGATGCGGGTCAACCCCACGGTCACGTGGGTGACCCGCGAGGCGGTCGAGGACGTCGACCTGCCCGGGCTGCACCTTCCGGCCGGCTCGATCGTGCAGGTGCTCTCGCACGCCGCCGGCACCGATCCGGCCGCCGTCGCCGAGCCGGCGTTCGACCTGCTCCGCGCGGAGGAGCGGCCGCCGCACCTGGGCTTCGGCGGCGGGGTGCACCACTGCCTCGGGCACTTCGTGGCGCGCACCGACATGGCCGTGGCCCTGCCGCTGCTGGCTCGGCGGCTGCCTGGCGCGGTTGCCGACGGACCCGGTGAGTGGCTGCCGGTGTCGGGCAACACCGGCGCGCTGCGCTTCCCGATCCGGTTCACCCCGCAGCAGTCGTGAATCGACGGCACCGGGCCGTCGTCCCTCTCGGTCGGCGTCACTAGACTGGAGGCATCGGCCCTTCGGGCCGTACCGACAGAGGGAGGCGAGTCCCCATGGGATTCCTCGACAACGTCAAGGCCGCCGCCAAGGACCTCACCGACACCGTCGACGGGCAGCTGACGTCGACCAACGCCGGGCGAGACGCCGAGCGTCACTACCGCGACCTCGGCATGCTGGCCTATCTCAAGGAGACGGGCCGCAGCGTCGACCAGGCAGACTGGCACCGGGTGCTGGGCGCGCTGAAGGGGTACGAGGCGCAGGGCGCGCTGGGGACGTTCGTGCTGCACACCACGCCGCACCCGCCCCCGGCCGCGCCCCCGGCCGCGCCGCCGCCGGGTGCTCCTCCGACGCCGCCGACGCACCCTCCCGTGTTCTAGCCCGACGCGCGGCGATCTCCACCGGCCGTGGTGAGGGGCCGGTGGACGGAGCGGTTGACGCCGGCGTCAGGCGAGCGCGCGGATCCGCGCGTCGAGGTCGCGGCGGCCGGCGCGGTCGACGACGGCCTCGACCACCTCGATCCCGCCGTTGGGGCTGGCCAAGGCGTGCTCGAGCTCGGCGAGCGAGTCCACGCGCCAGTGCGGCGTGCGGGTGGCGGCGCACAGGCTGGCGAGGTCGACCCGGTGGGGCGTCCCGAAGAGCCGCTCGTAGCGGTCGGCGTACTCCGGCGCACCCTGCTCCAGCATGCTGAAGATCGAACCTCCGTCGTCGTTGACGACGACGATGGTGAGGTCGGCCGTCGGCTCGTCGGGCCCGATGACCAGCCCGTTGCTGTCGTGGAGGAACGTCACGTCGCCGACCAGCGCGAGGGCGCGGGAGCTGCGCGGCCGGCCCAGCGCCGCGCCCACCGCGGTGGAGACGACACCGTCGATGCCGGAGAGGCCTCGGTTGGCGATCACCTTGCGGCGGTCGCCGACGGCGTACGGCGCCACCATCAGGTCCAGGTCGCGGATCGGGCTGGAGGCGCCCACCACGAGCAGCCCCTCGGGCGGGACCGCCCGGCTGACGGCGCCGGCGACCTCGTGGGGCGTGAGCCCGGGCTCGGCGGCGAGCAACCCGTCGAGCCGCCGGGAGACCTCGGCGTCGGCGGAGCGCCACTGCGCGAGCCAGTCGTCGCGGTCGCGGGCCTGCCCGTCAGCCAGGTCGCCCAGCGGCCCCTGGAGGTCGAGCTCGTGGTCGACCGCGAACGGGCGCCCCGACCAGACGCCGCGCGGCTCCACCGACCAGACCTCGACGTCGTCGCGGCCGAGCAGCCGGGTGACCGGCCGCGACAGCGTGGGATGACCGGCGACCACCACCCGCTCGATGCTGCGCCCGAGGTCGGTGTCGAGCAGCAACCGGTAGGTGCGGATCACGTGGTCCCCCGTGCGGCACCCCGCCGTCGGCTCCGCGAACAGCGGCCAGCCACGGGCCTGCGCCAGCACCCTCGGCGGCGGGCCCGCGTCGTCTCCTGCGACGACCACGGTGCGGGGGCCGTCGTTCATGCTGTTTGGGTCCAAACGTGCAGATCCCGCCCCCGCGGGCCGCCGTTTCTGCCCAATCGACGTATCCCCGTTGCCCACGCCGGGCGCCAGTGCCGGGTCCGGCACCCACGGTCGTCCGGCACCAGCGGCTCGTCGAGGTGCACGTTGAGGTGCAGCGGCCCGGGCCGGAGCGGGAGCGGGCCTACCGGCTCGGCCACGCCGACCGTCGGCACCAGCGGCCCGAAGATGCCGACCTGGTCGGTGGTCTGGTTGGCCCCGGTGCCGCGCAGCCGGGCCGGCCGGTCGGCGGTGACCGCCACCAGCGTCACCCCTCGTGGGCGGCCTCGAGCACCGCCGGATGCAGGTTGGCGACGGCCGTCCCCGACGTGCACACCACGGCCGCCGGCGGGCCCACCTTGGCCAGCCCCAGCGCCAGGAACCCCGCCGACCGTTCGTCGAGCCGCGTGTGCAGCCGGAGCAGGCCCGCCTCGGCGGCGTCGTACGCCGCGAAGGAGAGGGGCGCGTTCCGCGAGCCAGGACAGACCACGACCTCCCGCACCCCCGCGGCGACCAGCTCGGTCACCAGCGCGCGGGCGACAGCGGTCGAAGGGCTCGCGCTCGCCCGATCCTGCCGTACGCCGTGCACCGCGGCCAGCCGCTTCCGCCAGGCCAGCTCCCGCTCGGGAGC